>JAFUKG010000032.1 GCA_017467865.1 Clostridia bacterium | reverse complement strand
CGTCAGATGAAATCATCCCCGTAGACGAGCTTCTTACAGTTAAATTCGGCAGAGGTAAGATAGGTGCTTTGACACTGTTCGTACTTCCTGAAATAACAGGCAAGGCAGTATTCTACGTAATGGATAATACAGGCACCGTTATACCTTATACCTGGACGGGCACAAGTAAGGCTATATCTGCTGACGGTGATATGGCATATGATGAAATTGATATGCAGACATTACTTCCCGATGAGGGCTGGGTGGTAGGCTTTAAGTACTATCCCGTAGGCACAGTAAATGCAGAGGACATTACGTATGACGCAAGCGCTGCTGCCAGCACTTCGGACAGAGTATATGAATTTACAATAGAGATGGGCTCAAGTTACGACGGTTACTACGTAATCAAGGAGGACCACAAGGCTAAGGTTACAGGCGCAAGTCTCCTTCTTGACGGCGCTATTGGTATTAAGCTTTATATGAGCTATTCCGAAGACGTAACTGCAATCTCACTTGCAAACATTGACGAGTATACAAAGACAGCGCCTACTGTTACAATGGCAGACGGCGTTGCAACTGCAACCTTCTACGTAAACCCCAAGGATGCTTTGACCTTCGAGGTAACAGGCGACTTGGTTTACACTGTGAGCGGTGCAGACAAGACCGTAACAGATGCATTTACCCTCAGCGTTCCTGCCTACGTAGCTGCCCTTAAGGCCAAGGCAGAGGCAGGAGACGCAGAGGCTCTCTCTGCCGAGGCTCTTATAGATGCTCTTGAAGTATACTATACACAGGCAGACATCTACTTTAACAATAAAGACTCAGTAGAAGTAGCGCTTACAAGCGATGAGTCAACTGCTATTGCGGAAATGACAAATCCCACAAGAACAGGTACAATGCCCACAGGTCTTGAATTTTATTCCAGCTCTCTGATCCTTGAAGAGACAACTACCATCCGTCATTACTTCAAGATTGTTGGAACAGGTGAAGGTCAACTTGTATTTACCGTAAACGGAGAAGAGGCAGTCTTTGGTTTCGCTGAAACAACAGGAGATAGCGTAAGCAGTTACCTTTACGTAGACGTTGAAAATATTTCGGCAGACAAGCTGGGAACAGGTGCAGTGGTTACAGTCAGTGACGGAACCTACACTTGTACGATTACTTTCTCTGCACTTGATTACGTAAAGCTCACCTACAACAATGAGACAAACGCAAATCTTATGAATCTCGCCCGTGCTCTTTACAAGTACTCGGTAGAGGCAGATGCGTACCTTAATCCTCAGGCTTAAGTAAAGAAAGGGCAGGGTAGAATGGATATAAAAGAAATGTACGAGACCCCCGAAACAGAAGCGGTACTTTTCGATAGCGACGATATCGTAACGGCAAGCTTTGGCACGGGTGACGACGAGCTTCCTCCCACAATTTGGGGATAATAAGTAAAAAAGTGGACTCTTTTTAGAGTCCACTTTTTAAATGCAGAATTAAGAATGCAAAATGCAGAATTAAGGTAAATTACAATTGATTGTAAATTTACTCTGAAGTGAAGCTTAACTGACTAAGTCGATTTCGTTTTATTTGTGTTTGGCACAAATAAAACATTTATCTATTGACTAAAATATAATTATATGGTAGAATTCTTATAATTATGTTTAAGAAAGAGGAAAAATTATGGACTCAAAAAATGAATTCAAGCCCTATATTCCTGCTGAGAAAATAACTCCCGAGTTAACAGCAACCTCGGTTATTATGGGTATTCTTCTTGCAGTAATATTCGGTGCGGCAAACGCGTATCTTGGACTGAGAGTAGGTATGACCGTTTCGGCGTCTATTCCTGCGGCGGTTATAGCAATGGGCGTTATCCGCGTTATTATGAGAAAAAATTCTATTCTCGAAAGTAACATCGTTCAGACTGTCGGCTCCGCAGGTGAATCGCTTGCGGCAGGCGCAATATTCACCCTCCCCGCTCTTTATCTTTGGGCAAAAGAAATCGAGGGCTTTGAAAAGCCCGGTCTTATGGAGATTACGGTAATTGCCCTTCTTGGAGGACTCCTTGGCGTATTCTTTATGATACCTCTTCGTAACGCTCTTATCGTACGAGAGCACGGCGTTCTTCCTTATCCCGAAGGACAGGCTTGCGCCGAGGTGCTCCTGGCGGGCGAAGAAGGGGGCTCAAGTGCCAAGACAGTATTTGCAGGTATGGGCTTTGCGGCGCTTTTCAAGTTTATTATCGACGGATTGAAAATTGTTCCCGGCGAGGTTTCAGTCGAGGGAAGCACAAAGACCTACCCCGGTGCAATAGGCACTCAGATTTATCCCGCCGTTATGTCGGTAGGTTATATCTGCGGGCCCAAGATTTCGTCTTATATGCTTGCAGGCGGTATACTCAGTTGGCTTATACTCATACCCCTTATAGTTATTTTCGGCTCTTCAATTATTATGTACCCTCAGACAGAGGCGACTATCGGTGAGCTTTTCGCCACCGGCGGTGCAGGTGCTATCTGGGGCAGTTACGTAAGATATATCGGTGCAGGAGCCTTGGCGGCGGGCGGTATAATCAGCCTTGTCAAGTCTCTTCCCCTCATTATACGTACTTTCCGTGACGCTATCAAGGGACTTTCTCAGGGCGGTGCAGGTGTAAGCAACCGTACAACGCAGGATATCAGCATGAAAATAGTTCTTCTCGCTATCCTTGTTCTCACTCTCCTTGTATGGCTTGTTCCCGCTATTCCTGTGTCACTTGTAGGAGCATTTATCGTAGTTATCTTCGGCTTCTTCTTTGCCACCGTTTCTTCACGTATGGTTGGACTTGTCGGAAGCAGTAACAACCCCGTTTCGGGTATGGCTATCGCAACTCTCCTTATCGCAACCCTAATATTGAAGCTTACAGGCGAGACGGGTGCCTCGGGTATGCGTGCGGCTATCGCTATCGGCTCTATCATATGTATCGTTGCCGCAATCGCAGGCGATACCTCTCAAGACCTTAAAACAGGCTACCTTTTAGGTGCTACTCCCAAAAAACAGCAGATTGGTGAGATTATCGGTGTAGTTGCCGCGGCATTTGCCATCGGCGCAACTCTCAACCTTCTTGATACCGCTTGGGGCTTTGGTACAGACGAGCTTGCAGCTCCTCAGGCAACCCTTATGAAAATGGTAATCGAGGGCATTATGGGCGGAGAGCTTCCCTGGTCTCTTATCTTTATAGGCGTGGCTATTGCAGTAGTTGTGGAAATTCTCGGTATCCCCGTGCTTCCCTTTGCTATCGGTGTATATCTCCCTGTACAGCTTAACGCTTGTATTATGGTGGGCGGTCTTGTAAGACTTGCAATGGATAGACTCAAGGACGAGGATAAGAGAAAGAACGCTACGAACAACGGTGTTCTCTTCTGCTCGGGTATGATAGCAGGCGAAGGACTTGTGGGTATTCTCCTTGCAGTTCTTGCAGTATTCGGCGTAGGCGAGATGATTGACCTGTCAGGAAAGCTCAACCTTTCTTCCGCTGTTTCAAGCATCGGAGCACTTGTACTCTTTGCTCTCATTGTATTAATACTCGTTAAATTCTCTCTCGGTAAAAAGATTAAGAAATGAAGAAGAAAACAGTAGTTACGAAAAATTATCTTGAGGGTATCCCTTACCGTCCCCAGCATATCCGCTGGACTTCCGACGAAAAGGGGATAGTAACTCTCGAAATAGAGAACCGAGGCTTTATGAATAGAGTAGCACAAAAGCTCTTCCGTAAGCCTAAAATAAGCTATATCCACCTTGACGAGACGGGAAGCTTTATATGGCCTCTTCTTGACGGAGAGAAGTCGATTATGGATTTAGGTGCCCTTGTAGAAGAGCACTTCGGCGAAAAATCACACCCCCTTTATGAACGCCTTGCCAAGTATTTTATGATACTTGACTCCTACGGATTTGTAAAATGGGCGAATAAGTGATTTTGCCTTTGCAAAATCAATGAATTGCCTATGGCATGAATTGAAGTTTAAACTTCATGAATTAAAGCCTTCGGCTTTATGAATTGCACTGCGGTGCATGAGGACAATTCAATTCATGGAGCGTCAGCGAGAATTCATGGGATACCCAATTCATGACAACAAGGTTGTCAATTCATTAAACAAAAAGCTTTCGGTTTTTTTCGAAAGCTTTTTATTTAGTGTATTCAAATGCTTCATTTGACAAACGCTCTATTTCTTTTGACAGTTCCATAAATGCAGGGCGGAAAAGTTTAACTTTTTGATTGTACCACAAGAGACTTATAATGCTTGAAATAAAGATACAACCCAACAAAAGAATCACAAAACCAATTGCACTGCCGAAATTGAAAATAGTGAAAAATATATCCGTTTCTATAACATTGCACGCTTCAAGTCCAAAATATGTTGTTATAGCTATAGCAAGCACAGCAAAACTAATAAAAAAATAGCCGAATATAGAGCGTCTTACTTTATGCATAAGCTCTTTTTTTGTGCTGAATAACGATAAAATTTGCTGAGTATAACTGGATAAAATTTCATAATTTGGTATGTTACGGTCTCGAACAAAGGTCAGTTTTACATCCTTGAACGAATATGATGAAGCACTTACGTTCTTTCCATTAATATTTACGGATACTTCGGGACTAACTATGGTGTTGTTTGTTACCAGAGTATACCCAAGTTTCAAAATGGTATTTATTAAATTTTGTTCATTCTCTTCAGAAGAATGCAATATCAAATATTCTTTGGAATTATCCTGATTAAGCATATTTTCTCTCCTTTATTTTTGGTTACCTACATTATATGACAAGATGTCATATTTGTCAATGATAAAATATGACATAATGTCATTGGGTGATGTAATGAAAAATAACTTAAAGTATTTGCGTAAGAGCAGGGGATATACTCAGGTAGGGCTGCAGATGCAAACAGGGATAGAGCAGTCGCTTTTATCAAAGTTTGAAAACGGAGAGCGTGTTCCTCCCACGGAAACACTTTTGACTCTCGCAGAGTTTTACGGAGTAAGCATTGATTATATACTTTGCCGTACCGATAACCCCGAAGTAAACAAATAGCGGTTTTTGTTACAAAACAACAAAAACCGCTTTTTAATTTTGTTGAAAAAATACTTGATTTTGACGCTTTATTGTGCTAAAATGTTTACATCATCTAAATGCGTTGAGCAAAAACAAGTAGGAGCGTAGACTTCAGCTTCAAGAGAGCCGTCGGTTGGTGTGAGACGGTGGCGGTTATGCTTTGAATACATTTTGTTAGCAGTGCACCGAAAGCGTGAGCAAGTAGGCTGCAACGGGAGTTCCCGTGACAGAACGAGGGTATAGCAAGTACCCGTGAGGCTCTTTTCGTGAGGAGAGAGTGAATAGAGGTGGTACCACGATTGAAAAAGTCGTCCTCTGTATTCAAAACAGAATACGGAGGATTTTGTTTTTTACCTCCGTACCTGAAACAAGGAGGAAAAAACATGCAAGACGCACAACTTTACACTATCATTGCTCTTTGTATTTACGCAATAGCAATGGCACTTATCGGATGTATCAGCTACGGCAAATCAAAAACACTTGACGGCTTCCTTATAGGAGGAAGAAACATCGGTGCATGGGTAACTGCATTTGCTTACGGAACTACATACTTTTCGGCGGTTGTATTCGTTGGATATGCCGGTCAGCACGGTTGGAATATCGGTATCGGAAGTATATGGATAGGTATAGGAAACGCCGTTTTAGGCTGTCTTCTTTCGTGGCTTCTCTTTGCTAACCGCACAAGAAAGATGACAAAGAAGCTCAACGCCAGAACAATGCCCGACTACTTCGAGAAAAGATATGACTCAAAGGGCATGAAGATTTTTTCGGCGGCGATTATCTTTATATTCCTTGTTCCTTACTCCGCAGCGGTTTATAAGGGACTTGGCTCACTTTTCAGTGCGGTATTCCCCGGTGTTGAAACATGGGTATGGATGCTTATAATTGCCTGTCTTACAGCAGTTTACCTTGTCGCAGGCGGATATGTTGCAACAGCTTACACCGACCTTGTTCAGGGAATTATTATGATTGTGGGAGTTATATGCCTTGTCGTTACGGTTCTCGGACACGACTCGGTAGGCGGTATTTCAGGTCTTATTGAAAACCTCAGAAACTTCCAGTCTCTTCCCGACGACCCCAATCCCACAACAGGCGCACAGCTGACAAACATTTTCGGCGGTTCGTCCTTCAAATTCCTTTGCTTTAACATTATGCTTACAAGCTTCGGTACATGGGGACTTCCTCAAATGATAGGAAAATTCTATGCAATCAAGGACACTGCCGCTATCAAGAGAGGCACAATCATTTCTACTCTCTTCTGTGTGATTATCGGTTGCGGAGCATACCTTATCGGAAGCACATCGAGACTTATTCTCGGCGGTGTTCTTCCCGAGGGCGGAATTGACGCTGTTATCCCCGCAGTTCTTATGGAGGTTCTCAGCGGAGGAACACTTGGAATTATCCTTTTGGCAATTATTATGATTCTGCTTCTTTCCGCTTCGATGTCAACCCTTGAGGCAGTTGTTCTTACATCTGCTTCAGCAGTTGCAGTTGACCTTATTCCTGCAGTCAGAAAGAAAGAAACCAAGCCCGAGACACAGATGCTTCTCACAAGACTTCTTTGCCTTGCCTTCGTTGCTTGTTCGTTTATCTTTGCAACACAGAACATTCCCATTATCGTAAGCCTTATGTCATTCTCGTGGGGCGTTGTTTCGGGTTGCTTTATCGGTCCTTACATTTGGGGTCTGTTCTCAAAGAAAATAACCAAGATAGGTGCATACGCAGGCATACTTTCCGGACTTCTCACAGTAGGAATTACAACACTTGTTATAACACTTAATTCTGGTTTCAGTTCTGCTGCTGCAAAATCTCCCGAAATGGGCGTTGCGGCCATGGCTGTTTCCTTTGTAGTGGTTCCTCTTGTAAGTCTTGTCACAAAGAAGCCTGATGCCAAGAAGGTAGACGAGATATTCGAGTGCTACAACGAGGCTGAATAATAAAAAGTTAATATTTATATACACAGGGCGTACGGAAATTCCGTATACCCTTGTGTCATTTTCCCAGAAAGGATACAAAAATGCCAATCACAGAAATTTTACAAAAAAACGCCGATATTTATCCCAACGACGTAGCCCTCGTTGAGATAAATCCTAAGTTTGAAAGACAGCGCGCTTCATGGCGTGAGTACTCTCTTATCGAGACAAACTCCCGTGAGGTTTACCGCAAGGAGATAACATGGCAGGACTTCAACTGCAAGGCTAACCGCTTTGCAAACCTTCTTCTTTCAAGAGGTGTCAAGAAGGAAGATAAGGTGGCAATTCTTCTTATGAACTGTCTTGAGTGGCTTCCCGTTTACTTTGGAACGCTGAAGTCGGGTGCTATGGCGGTACCCCTCAACTACCGCTATACGGCAGACGAGATTAAGTACTGTCTTGATTTAGCCGATGCCGACGTTCTTGTTTTCGGACCTGAATTCATAGGTCGAGTAGAGGAAATATGCCATAAGGCAAAGAAGGTTAAGACCTGGATCTACGTAGGTGAGGACTGCCCCACCTTTGCAGAAAGCTATGAGGAGCTTGTGGAATACTGCTCTTCAAAGTCTCCTAAGATAAAGCTCACCGACGACGATAATGCGGCAATATACTTCTCTTCGGGAACAACAGGCTTCCCTAAGGCTATCATACATAAGCACAGAAGCCTTATGCATGCGGCAATGACCGAGCAAAATCACCACTCTCAGACCAAGGACGACGTATTCCTTTGTATTCCTCCCCTTTATCACACGGGTGCTAAAATGCATTGGTTCGGCTCGTTCTTAGTGGGAGGCAGGTCTGTTCTTCTCAACGGCGTTAAGCCCGAATGGATAATGCAGGTTGCCTCAGAGGAAAGATGCTCTATCGTATGGCTTCTTGTGCCTTGGGCTCAGGATATTCTCGATGCAATTGAGCGCGGTGATATAAAGCTTGAGGATTATGACTTGTCTCAGTGGCGGCTGATGCACATCGGTGCTCAGCCCGTACCCCCCAGCCTTGTAAAGCGTTGGAAGAGCTATTTTCCCACACATCAGTATGATACAAACTACGGACTTTCAGAGTCCATCGGACCGGGCTGTGTTCACCTCGGAGTTGAAAATGAGCATAAGGTTGGCGCTATCGGAAAAGCAGGCTACGGCTGGCAGACAAAGATAGTTGACGAAAACAGAGTTGAGGTGGAGAAGGGTAAGGTAGGAGAGCTTGCAGTTAAGGGCCCCGGCGTTATGACCGCTTATTACAAGGACGAAAAGGCTACCGCAGAGGTGCTTGCCGACGGATGGCTCTTTACGGGAGATATGGCAGAGCAGGACGAGGACGGCTTCATCTGGCTTGTTGACCGCAAGAAGGACGTTATTATTTCGGGCGGTGAAAACCTTTATCCCGTTCAGATTGAGGACTTCCTCAGAAAGCACGATAAAATCAACGACGTTGCGGTTATCGGTCTTCCCGACCCAAGACTCGGAGAAATTGCGGCGGCTATTATTCAGGCAAAAGAGGGCATGGAATTAACGGAAGAGGAAATCGAAGAATTCTGTCTCGACCTTCCCCGTTACAAGAGACCTCACAAGCTTATCTTTGCCGAGGTACCCCGTAACCCCACAGGAAAGATAGAGAAGCCCAAGCTTCGCCGTATTTATGGCGCAGAGGGCGTTGTTGCTCAGCAGAATGAAATAAAATAACTTGACCTTTTCAGTAAGATGTGTAATAATATATACGAGAAACTGTGAATATTATTTTATATGTTTTTCGTAAGAGCGCGAGAGAGTGCTTTTGACTTCAAAAGCATTCTCTCGCAAATTAAAATAATCAGGAGAATAAAATGAAAAAATTACTGCTTGGAAATGCGGCGGTTGCCAGAGGTGCTTATGAAGCAGGCGTCAACGTCGTATCTTCCTATCCCGGAACTCCAAGTACCGAAATAACCGAAGAAATAGTAAAATTTGAAGAAATTTATGCAGAGTGGGCGCCTAACGAAAAGGTTGCCGCCGAGGTGGCTATCGGCGCATCCATTGGCGGTGCGAGAGCCATGAGCTGTATGAAGCACGTGGGACTTAACGTTATGGCTGACCCCGTCTTTACGGTAAGCTATACGGGTGTCAACGGAGGTCTCGTTCTTTGCGTTGCTGACGACCCCGGAATGCACTCCTCGCAGAATGAGCAGGATTCCCGCCACTATGCCAAGGCATCGAAAATAATGATGCTTGAGCCCTCTGACTCGGCAGATTGCCGTGACATGACGAAGATGGCGTTTGACTTGTCAGAAAAATTCGACACTCCCGTTTTCATCCGCCTTTCTACAAGAGTTTCCCATTCACAGAGCCTTGTAGAGCTTCACGACAGAGAAAACGTAGAGCTTAAGCCCTATGAGAAGAATATTCAGAAATATGTTATGATGCCTGCCATGGCTATAAAGCGCCACGTTGTAGTTGAAGACAGAATTAAGTCTCAGATTGCCTTTGCCGAAGAAACAGAGCTTAACCGTGTGGAAAATAACGGCTCAAGGATTGGTGTCATTTCGGCAGGTATTACATATATGTACTCCAAGGAAGCCTTGGGCGATAAGGTTGACTACCTGAAGCTTGGTATGGTTTATCCTCTTCCTGAAAAGAAGATTGCAGACTTTGTAAAGAGCCACGATAAGGTTTTTGTTGTCGAAGAGCTCGACCCCGTAATCGAAGAGCACGTAAAGGCCCTCGGTGTCAACGTTATAGGCAAGGATGCCTTCACTCTCCTTGGCGAGTACACTCCCGCTATGATCAAGAAGGCGGTGCTTGGGGAGGATGCTCCCGAAAGTATGGCACTCAGCGAGACTATCCCCGTCCGTCCTCCCGTTATGTGTGCAGGCTGTCCTCACAGAGGAACCTTCTACGTACTCAAGAAGCTTGGACTTGTTGTTTCGGGTGATATTGGATGCTATACTCTCGGCGCAACGCTTCCTCTCCAGTCGGTTGATACCACTATTTGTATGGGCGCTTCCGTTTCAGCGGCTCACGGTATGGCTAAGGCAAGAGGTGCCGAGTTCAACAAGAAGCTTGTTTCAGTTATAGGAGACTCCACCTTTATGCATTCTGGTATCACGGGACTTGTGGACATCGTGTATAATAAGGGTAACAATACCGTCATCATCCTTGATAACTCCATTACTGGTATGACGGGTCATCAGAATAACCCCACAACAGGATACACCATAAGAGGTGAAGAGACAAAGCAGGTTAACCTTATAACTCTTTGCAAGGCGGTTGGCATTGAAAGAGTTGTAGTTGCAGACCCCTTTGACGTTAAGAACTTTGAAAAGGTAGTAAAGACAGAGGTAGAGTGCGAAGAGCCCTCTGTTATCATTGCACAGCGTCCCTGCGCACTTCTCAAGAGCGTGAAATACGAGGGCGTATGTGAAATAAGTGATAAGTGCCGCAACTGTAAGATGTGTATGAAGCTTGGCTGTCCCGCCATAACCATAAGAGATGACAAGGTTGTAATAGACCCCACTCAGTGTAACGGCTGCGGACTTTGTGTAAACGTGTGTCCTTTCGGCGCCATTGAAAAGAAGGAGAGATAACCATGACAAAGAACATTATGATAGTGGGTGTCGGCGGACAGGGAACACTCCTTGCCAGCCGAATACTCGGTAATACAGTTATCAATGAGGGCTACGACGTTAAGGTATCTGAGGTTCATGGAATGAGTCAGCGCGGAGGCAGTGTTGTAACCTACGTGAAATACGGCGATAAGGTTTATTCTCCCATTGTTGACAAGGGAGAAGCGGATATAATACTTGCGTTCGAGCTTCTTGAAGCTTACAGAGCACTTCCTTATCTCAAAAAAGGCGGTAAGATTATCGTCAATAATCAGAAGATTGACCCTATGCCCGTTATATCGGGACTTGCGAAATATCCCGAAAATATAGCAGAAAAGCTTCCCGACGCCACAGTTGTTGACGCCCTCAGTCTTGCAAAAGAGGCAGGAAATATAAAGGCGGTTAACGTTGTGCTTATCGGCGTTATGGCGAAGAGCACCGATATTCCTTATGAAAATTGGGTGGAAACCATAAAAACCACAGTTCCACCGAAATTCCTCGACGTAAACCTTAAGGCATTTGAACTTGGATATAACGCATAAAGGAGAAATAATTATGGCTATGTGGCAACCCGAATATGAAGCACTACCTCGTCATGAGCTTGAAAAGCTCCAGAGCGAGCGCCTTGTGGCACAAGTAAAAAGAATGTACGAAAAGGTAGAGCTTTTCAGAAAGAGAATGGACGAAAAAGGGCTTAAGCCTTCGGATATTCACGGAATTGAAGATTTACATAAGCTTCCTTTCTCATATAAGCAGGACCTGCGAGACTACTATCCTTACGGACTTTTCGCTACTCCTATGTCCGAGATAAGACGTGTTCATGCTTCCTCGGGTACAACGGGTAAGCAGATAGTTGTAGGCTACACCGACAACGACCTTGAAATGTGGGCGGACTGCTTTGCAAGAATGCTTATTGCCGTTGGTGCCGATGAAAACTCCTTCGTACACGTTGGCTACGGTCTGGGTCTCTTTACGGGAGGCTTCGGCGCTCACGACGGTGCGATAAGAATAGGCGCTACCGCTATTCCCATTTCGGCAGGTAATACTCAAAGACAGATACAGACTATGATTGACTTCGGCTCAACGGTGTTGTGCTGTACCCCCTCATACGCTATGTACCTTGGCGAAACCATCGAAGAGATGGGACTCAAGGACAAGCTCAGCCTTAAAGCAGGAATATTTGGCGCAGAGCCTTGGACAGAGGAAATGAGAGCGCAGATTGAAGAAAAGCTTAATATTAAGGCATACGATATCTACGGGCTTTCCGAGATTATGGGTCCCGGTGTTTCTTACGAATGTGAATATCAGTGTGGTATGCACGTTTGCGAGGATCACTTTATACCCGAAATCATTGACCCCGACACAGGGGAGGTAAAGGGTCCCGGCGAGGACGGAGAGCTTGTATTTACTACTATTACTAAGGAAGGCTTCCCCCTTATCCGTTATAGAACGAGAGATATATGCTCTCTTAACTACGAGCCCTGCAAGTGCGGAAGAACTCACGTGAGAATGAATAAGCCCCACGGAAGAACAGACGATATGCTCATCATCCGCGGTGTAAACGTATTTCCCTCACAGATTGAAGAGGTGCTTCTTAAGGTGGGCGGTGACGTTACTCCTAACTATCAGATCGTTGTTGACAGAGTAAACAACAACGACACCTTTGAAGTAAAGGTGGAAATGAGCGAAGAGCTCTTCTCGGATGGCGTTAAGGGAATTGAGAGAGTGGAAAAGACGATTTCCGAAAACCTGCGTTCAACTCTCGGCATAGGTCCCAAGGTGACTCTCGTTAACCCCAAGTCAATCGTTCGCAGCGAGGGCAAGGCGAAGAGAATAATTGATATGAGAAAACTCAGCTAAGGAGGAAAGAGTATGTTTATAAAACAGCTTTCTATATTTGTTGAAAATAAATTCGGCAGACTTGAAGCCATAATTGACACTATCGGTAAGAACGGCGTTAATATCAGAGCCCTTTCTATTGCGGATACAACTGATTTCGGAATACTCAGAGTCATTGTTGACGACACAGAGAAGGCAAAGAAGTGCCTGAGCGACGCGGGTGTTGTGGCAAAGGCTACCGACGTAATTGCCGTTTATATCGACGACGAAACGGGCGGACTTGCCAAGGTGCTGGGATACCTCACCGAGGAGAAGATAAGCGTTGAATATATGTATGCATTCCTATCAAGAGATACTTCAAAGGCACTCATGGTAGTGAAGGCAGACGATGAAGAGGCTGCCGAGAAGGCACTTAGACTCAAGGGCGTTGAAATGCTTAACCCCGAAAATTTATAAAAGGTTGAAAAGAAACCGACGTATCGTATGCGGTTTCTTTTTTTCTATCTATGATATTATAAAATGATTTGTGAAACTATCAAATATTTAAAAGTTTATGGAAACATCTTGAAAAGATTTTGACAATATGCTATAATATTTTAGACTTATAAAAGGGGTGTTAAGATTTGACTGTTATCCAAAGAAAAATGCCTGAAATCTAAAATTTTACTGCAATATTACTAATAATATACTTTTTCGAGCAGGAAAATGCGGCGTTCTTTTGGTATTTTTGTCAATTGATACGGGTCAGTGACTTATAGTATAATTTAAATGTTATAAATTAATAATTATAAATTTATATTTTTAGGGAGGCAATTATGTTTAAAAACAGAATTTTCAGTATAGTTATGGCTTTTATTCTTATTATATCGGCTGTAGCTTTTACCGCATTTGCTGACGATACTACAGTCAGCGAGGACACTACCGTAACCTTCGGTGTATTTTCGGACATTCATAAACAACCTCTTTTCCTTGAAAGAGTAATGAATGACCTTATTACTATGGCGGACGGAAAGGAAAATATTGACGGTCTTGCACTTGTGGGAGACATCGTTTATTTTCAGCAAGACGAGACCCCTGAAGCATCTTTCTACGATATGCTCGACGAGAACGAAAACTATCAGTATTTCGTTCAAAAGGACGTAGTTTCCTTTGCTATGGGTAATCATGAGTTTCCTATCAGTGCAACGGATGAGACTGTGTGTGACCTTTCAAAAGAGGTGTTTACACAAGAGATAGGTCAGGCACCTGAGAGCCATAAGATTATCGGCGGTTATCATTTCATCACCGCTGGACCCGATACTTATATGGGTGAGATGTCTGCCGAGCAGGAGCAGTACGTAATGGACGAGGTAGCGAAGGCTCTTGAGGATGGCACGGATAAGCCCATATTCGTTCTTATTCACCACCCCATTGACGATACTCTTTATAATACTGCAGACAGAGGAAGAAACACCGATGAGTTTACGGCTTTCCTTAAGGCTAATCCCCGTCTTGTTGTAATCAGCGGACACAACCACTATCCCATCTCTAACCCCCGTTCCATTTATCAGGTGGCGGGCGGTGCAACCTTTATGTATACAAGCTCGGTAAACAGCGGAAACAAGCTTTCCGACCCCTATGCAACAGAGCGCCATGCAACGTCATACCCCTCACAGGCATATATTATGCAGATAGACAGTGCTACAAACGTTGTTACCATGAAGCGCTTCTACGTTACATCAGACAACACTCCCACCTGGATTGAGGGCGGTGACTGGGTTCTCGATATTCCTGCAATGATTGCAGAAAGCGCAAAGGAAGAAATAGATTTATCCGTTTATAAATACACCTATGACGAAAGAGAAGCGAGCAGCACAGCACCTATTTTCAACGAAGGTGACGAAATAACAGTAACCTCTCTTTCCACAAAGGATATAAGCTTCACCTTCCCCGCAGGTACGCCCGCTCTTGACGGCGAGGACAACTACGTTGGCTATTATAAGATAGAGGCATACAACAAGGAAACAGGGGAAACAGTTACAAAGAAAATCATAAGCGACTACTTTATGCCGAAGAATAGAAGAACTACCTATTCTTGCAGTCTTTCAGGTCTTATTTATGACACAGAGTATACTCTTTCGGTCTATCCTGTTAATATGTGGTACGTTGAGGGCACACCAATAACCGTAGACTTTAAAACAGGCGGACTCCCCGGTGGATTTGGCACTATCGTAGGCTATGACGATACCTACTACGCCGCACCCGCAACTCTTAATAATGCAGGCAACGGGCTCAATATTGATACCGATAGTGCCTTTCAGATTACTTCAGAGAATAACCATAAGCTTGCAGGTCTCTATGCAGTGTCAACTGACCAAGCCTTTGGCGGCAATTATGATATCGTTTACGTCTACGGCGAATATAATACCAGAAGCACTTTCCTTAGAAAGTGGGCGGAAGGTGAACTTAATCCCGCTACAAGCAGTGCAGTAGACTCAAGCTGGGTGGGAAGAATAAAGGGTATTGACTCCGATAAATTCTACCCAGGTATATTTGGCGGAAAAGGACCCTTTACAACAATGACAGGTAGTTTTTATACCAATGAATTGTCAACTACGGGTTCACACCTTTCTGTTGCAAAAACAAAAAATGTATATTTTTACAGTCGCAGTTGGGATGAAGCGATTGCAGAAGCTGAAGCCCTTGCAGCAGGTAATGAAACAAACCTTGCTACTTACCTTGCTAACCTTGAAAGCTTCTACGGTCAATATTTCAAGGCAGATAGTCACTCTGAATTTATAGATGCCACAACCAAAACTGCTTATGAATCGGCGAGGGCTACCTATCTTGGCAACGTAATTACAACTGTTCAGAGCCTGAATATGAAGTATGCTTATGCCAGCGACCAGATTGTTCCTATTTCCGAAGTGAACAGCCTTTCATATAATCAAGTTAACAGGCAGGGATGTTTAAGCTATAAAGAGAAATTTTCAGCAAAAATAGTAGCCTATGTTCTTCTCAAAGACGGAACTGTAACAAAGTGTTCAGCCTATACCAGTGCTCATGATTTATCGGGTACATGGAGAAGTAGAAGTATCAATTTTGAGACCGCTTCATGGACACCTGCTCTTCCTACAGAAGGATATCTTGTGGGATTCCAGCTTTATCCGTTTGCAGGGATGACTGATCCGGAAAAGCTTACAACTGTAGGTCGTACTCCTAAGAACTGTACCAGTGATCCGGCGAGTTACTCTATAAGAGTTCGCTTTAACGGCACGTATTCTATAGACGTTCCTCAGGTTCCCAAGCCCGACTACCTTTCGGTAGACGAAAACGGAAAGCTTGCGGGAACTGCAGAGGGTACTGTCTATATGTACGCACCTATCAGCTCAGCCGATATGCTCAACGGCGAAAGCCTCACTTACACTTCAGTGAATGCTGACACAACCTTCCCTGCAGGACTTTACTCTGTAAAGGTTCTCGGCATTGAGGGTGAGTGCACAGATTCCGAGCCTTACGTTCTCTTTGTAAGCGGAACGGCTGAGGAACAAAAGGAAATAGGAAACCTTGTTATAACAGAAACAGCAGCTACAATTCAGACAAAAGCCACAGACGATTGGATGGCGGGCTATTGGACAGGAGATTCAGGATACGTTCTTCCTTTTCGTTCAGCGGTTGATGCAGAAGGTAATCTTGACGGTTGGCCCAGCAACTACTGTGTAACAAGCAGCGGACAGCACGTTACAGCGGATTCTTCTGACAGAGCAGGTCAAGCTAAGGCGGCAGTGTTTAAATATGCATATGACGGAAATGAAATTATTCCCGCCGATATGCTTGCATCCTTTGGATACCGTGCCTTTATAAGAAGCGGTAATGACAAAATGATGTCAACTGCAAGTCCTAAATCAAAGTTTATTATTTACGTGCTGAATCTTGACACAACGGTATCTGAATACACTGCTATGTCAAGCTGTTCAAGCAGTAACAGCAAGACTGATACAGTTCTTGCTTCCGCATTTAATCTTCCCGAAGAAGGCTATATCATAGGTATTCAGTGCTATCCCTACTACGAGTTCGATGAAGCAGAGATGGGCTCGGGTCTTGCAAGCTTTGAATTGATGTTTGACCCTGCTGACTACGTGCTTAAAACTCAGCATACAACACCTGTAGTTACTATCAATTCTAAGAAGAATACTCTTACGATTTCCAATTACGACGAGGATGTGACCTACGCTTATTCGGCAGACAACGGCGAGACCTGGACAGAGCATACAAGTAAAACTTTGACCCTTACAAGAGCAAACACCTACTATCAGGTTAAGGCTCTGGCAGATGACTCTCACTTTGAAAGTGAAGTGGCAACGGCAACAACACCTTCTGCAGTTATGCTCTTCAAGGGAGCAAGTCTTATTCTCGACGGACAGATAGGACTTAAATTCTACTTCGACATTGATAAGTCTGTAGCTCATAAAAACACGCAGACTAAGTTTAGTGTATATGACGGCAGTACGGTAATAAGCTCCAAAGTAGGATATACCTTTATAAACAAGTGGAACGGATGGAATTACGCTTCCTATGAGGCAGACGGAAGAACGGCTTATTTCACAGTTTACGTTTCTCCTAAGGACTACGAAAACGTTTACGTAAAGTTTGATTGGATTTATGCTTACACAGATTCCTCTACCTTCGTTAGTCTGGCACCAAGTACAGAGTTCTCCGTTTCCTCTTACATTGACTCATTTAACAAGCAGGTTGAAGCGGGCAACGAGGAGTGCATTGCAGCAAACGGTCTTGTAAAGGCACTTGAAGCATACTGCAAGAACGCGGACAACTTCTTTGACACCGCTGATGCTCTTGATGAGGTGGCTGCCGATACAAGTGCTATTCAGAATATCACCAACCCCGCAAAGACCACTACCTACACCGAAAACGCTCCCATCGAGCATCACTCCACCTCTCTTATCCTTGAGGACACAGTGTCAATCCGACACTACTTCAAGGTAAACGACGAGACTGTCCTTGAGGGACTTACCTCAGACGCTTCAGGCTTCAGCGTGGAGAATATAATAACGGCAGAGAGCTCAAATAAGTATCTCTTTGTGGATATACCTGATATAGACGCAGGAAATCTCGATACACGCTACACGGTAACCCTTACAGATTCTGACGGAAACGAAATTTCTGTAACTTACAGCGTTCTCAATTACGTAAAGCTCACTTATAACTCAACAGATGCAAAGCTTAAAAACCTTGCAAGAGCTATCTATAACTACTCGGTTGAGGCAGAAAAATATATCAAATAGGAGGATAAATGAATGGAAAAAACAATTTATGAGTCCCCCGAAATCGAAGCAGTCCTTTTCGACAGCGCGGATATTGTCACCGTAAGCTTCGCTTGGAACGACGAAGAAGACCAGCTTCCTCCCACTGTTTGGGGATAAGAAAAAGCGGACTCGAAAGAGTCCGCTTTTTCAATGATGAATTCAGAGTGCAGAATGCAGAATTAAGGTAAATTTGCTTTCAGCAAATTATAATAATTGTAAATTTCGGCAAAGCCGAAATTATCCACAATTCATCATTCATCATTCTGCATTCATCATTCAAAAAGAGGCTTTTACAAGCCTCTTTTTTCACTATTACTTAAAATATAGACGTTTCGGGGTCGTCAACAACAAGGTCGAGAGAATACTTACTCTGACACATTTCGTTTTCTCTTCTGAACCATCTTCCTCTTGTGAAGTCGGGGAATTCAACGGGATGACCGCCCTGATTAATAGAAGCCTCGGAAAGAGGACCGATAGCAAGCCAAGTAGCGGTATCGTATACGTCGATGGGGGGCTCGGTCTCTGTCTTAACGCTTTCAACAAACGCTCTTACAACAAGCCAGTCCATACCGCCGTGACCGCCCTTTTCTCCGGCATTTGCAAATTCACGGTGGAGAGGATGGTCGTATTTTTCATACATTTCAGCCTTGTTGTCGAAGGTCTCATCTCCTTCCTTCATTCCTTCAAGGAAGAAGGTGTATCTTTTTGCTCCGCTTTCTTCGCACATACCCTTAGTTCCTCTTATTGTGAACTCACGGCTGTAAAATGCGCGGGGGAGAGTAGTGTCAAGGGTGAGGTGAATGGTCTCACCGTTAGCACAGGTGATGATAGTATTGATTATATCGCCCTGCTTGAACGTCTCACCTGCAAAGGGATGGTCTGCGGGAACGTGGTCCTTCATATAGGTTTCAATACCTCTTGCCTTTGATGCAACTGAAACAAGAGAAAGCATGCGGTTACCCTTATTGATATTAAGGCACTTGGAGATAGGGCCAAGCTCGTGAGTAGGATAGTTTTCAAGACATCTGTTCTTGTACTCAGCAAGTCTGTAATGGTCCGTAATAATCTTCTTTTCACCGTTTTCAAGGTAAAATTCAGTGCTATCTAAGAAAAACTCAACTTCATTGAGATAATGGTGGTAAGCACCGTTGGCGTGTACAATTTCGCCGAAGAGACCCTCTTTAACCATTCTGAGAGCCATCATTTCGTTTCTTCCGTAGCAGCAGTTTTCAAGCATCATACAAGGCACGCCTGTCTTTTCGTAAGCGTCAACAAGCTCATAGCACTCTGATATGTCAAATGCGCATCCAACCTCGATGCCGGTGTATTTACCTGCGTACATAGCTTCAATGGCAAGCTTAATTCTGGAATTCCAGCTTGTCATGATAAACACTGCATCTATCTCTTCCATTGCAAGAATGTCCTTGTAGTTTGTGGTCATAATGGGCTCAGTGCGTCCCTTTTTTACAAGAGTTTTCTTTGCATTTTCCATCTTTAATGGATTGAGGTCACAGATAGCCACAACCTCAACGTCGTTCATTTCGGATACACACTGATTTAAAACCGCATATCCGCGTCTGCCAAGTCCTATGTAACCAACTTTAATCTTTTCTTTCATAAGTTTCTCCTGAATTCTATTGACAATAATTTAAATACCAACTATAATTATATACGCTTTAAAATATAAATCAAGATGTTTTAAGATATATTTTTTACAAATTTGGATAAAAATTTTAGATTTTGGTGAATGTATGAAAAGTTTTAACGTTAATTATCCTTTTGTTATAAAAAGAGTAAATACCGGCTATGACTACAAATGGGACAGCACCTTTGATTTTACAGGTGAGACTCACGACAGCTGGGAATTTGTCTGCGTTCTTGAGGGCGAGGTTGAGATAGTAGAGGAGCACAACGTATATAAGCTTTGTGCAGGAAATTTCATCGCTCACGCCCCCTTGGAGTTTCATAGAATTAAAAGCTCTAACAATACAAGCCCCCATCTGTTTGTGGTTTCCTTTGTCCACGAGGGAGTTATGCCCAAAAGCCTTTCAGAGGGTGTATTCTTCCTCTCTCACGAAGAGATAGAAGAGTATTCTCTCATAATGAAGGACATTCTTGAATGCCTCTACAAGAACCACGATAAAAGCGAGACTCTGGGCGCCGAGGCGTCCCTTCTTCTCAGCGCCTTTGCGGTGAAGCTTGTTACGCGCCACCATCCCCATAGAACCTTCGCTTCTTCAAAGAGTGCCGAGAATTACAGAAAGGTTATACAAGTTATGCAGAACAACCTTTATGAAAACCTTTCTCTCGAGGACATATCGTCAATCTGCGCCATGAGTACAAGCTCTATAAAGGCACTTTTCAGAACCTATGCAGGTATCGGGCCCAAGACTTATTACACCAATATGAGAGCAACGGAGGCTATGAGACTGCTGGGGGAAGGAAAGAGCGTTGAAGAAACCTCGGATATGCTCAATTTTTCGTCGGTGGGATACTTCTCATACTTCTTCAAAAAATATTTCGGTCAACCGCCGTCATTTTACAAAAACTAAGGAGAGCTTTTCGCTCTCCTTAATTTTCTGTTGTGTGCTTTTATGAGAATAAAAATTGAAGAAGAAAACACAAAGTGTTTTCAACAATAATTCTGCATTCTGAATTCTGAATTTAAATAACAATATGGGAGCCAAAGCTCCCATATTATTATTTAAACGACATACTTTGATTTAATATAAGTGCGCTGTAAAGGAAGAGTACGTCGGCATTTTCAAACTCCTCGGGTGATACGAATGCCCCGATAAAGTGGGAGGCAAGGTATCTTATATCAATGAGTATTATCTCGGAATAGCCCTCTGTCATAAGAGGAGCAAGACTGCTTGTATAAGAGTCGCGGAAGATAATAAGCTTTTTGCCCGACGTGTTCTTTTCGTTTACTATTCTCATAAGGTTAACTGCGCCCGATAAGAACATTTCGTAAGGGTCCTTGGAGTTAAGCTTATCCATATTGTAAACCTTTGAGGGCTTGATGTTTTCAAGGACTCCGTCTGTTCCCTCGTAGTTATAAACCTTGCAGTTCTCAATCGTCTCGTTGGTAAGATAAGTTATCTTGTCGGGAGGAAGAGGAAGAGAGGACTGACCGTAATATACTCCGTAGAAGTCGGTGTCAAGAGTAACTTCCTTGTAGTCACTTGTCTTTTCGGCTCCCATAGCGTCAAGAATAGCGTGGGCAACGTCAACAATTTTCTCCTGACTCCAATGAGTGTCGGTCTTATAATAATCGGTGTAGTGGAGAAGAGGGAAGACGTCGATATACTTTGCAAAGGGAACACCCGACACAACGCTTTCCGTCAGCTTATTATAGTCAAGGCTCGGGTAATTTCCCGCCCCTGCAAGAGTAGTATTTTTATCGGGGATAATGGAAAGATAAACGTTACTTGTTTTTCCCTCAATATAGGTTTTATATAGATAGTTCAGCTTGTTTACCGCATTTGTTATTGATGCATCCGATATGGTGCTTTCAAGCTTTGCGGCATATCCGTCGTGAATATATATATCGTTGTTGTCATTCTGACGGAAAATATAGAACTTTGATATGGCCTTCAGCGTTCTGAAACTGTCGCGGAAGGGAAATTGGTCGGTAGCGTAGCTTTCAAATTCCTTTGTGAATTTGCCCGAAAGAACGGTGTCAACGCTTATTTCGGGGAACTGTGCAAGAGGACGTCTTTCACTTTCAGACGTGGCGCCGGGGGCTTTCATCCAAGCCAGCACCGATAAAGTGAGCATTACTGCTATTATAAGAAGTGATGACAGTATATATTTAATTTTCATATTACATCCTCCTTAAAATCTGAAATACAAGAACGGATTGTAAGAGCCGTCAACAAGGTAAGCGGTACACACAAGCAAAAGACATACAACTGCCACGGGCTCTATAACCGAAATAAGCCCTTGAAGCTTCGACTCGGAAAGCTTGGAATGAAGCTTTTTGGGCAGGGGAGTTGAACCTATGATACCGAGAATGAAAATCACGGCGTTGCTTGAGAGATGATATATGGTCGCCTTGCTTGAAAGGGCATATCCTCCAAGACCGAACATACCGATAAGGTCCTGACCCGCCGTCGCCATATTGGGTGCGTTGAATACAACGAAGCCGATTATGACGAAGAGCATCGTATAGATATGGGCAATAATGGCATTTTTGCCGATAAGCTTTCTTACAAAGAATTTTTCCCCGATAAGCAGTATCGCGTATATGAGACCCCATACGACGAAGTTCCACGCAGCACCGTGCCACAGACCCGTCAGCATCCATACGACAAAGGTATTGAAAAGCCAGCGCATTGTCTTAACTCTGTTTCCGCCAAGGGGGATATACACGTAGTCTCTGAACCAAGAGCCAAGGGACATATGCCAGCGTCTCCAGAATTCGCTGATGCTCTTTGAAATATAGGGATAGTTGAAGTTTTCGATAAAGTTGAAGCCGAATACCTTACCAAGACCTATTGCCATATCGCTATAACCCGAAAAGTCGAAGTAAACGTGTATGGCGAAGGCAAGGGCATAAACCCAGAAGAAGAGGACGGATTTGTCAGCACTCTCTCTGAAAACGTCGCAAACCTCACCCATCTGATTAGCGATGAGTACCTTTTTGGAAAGACCGACTGCAAAGCGTCTTATACCGAGATAAAATTTCTCAAAGGAGTGTGTGCGCTCTTCAAGCTCACGGCATACGTCAACGTATCTTACAATTGGGCCTGCAATAAGCTGAGGGAAAAGGGCAACGTAGGTTGCGAAATTTATGATATTTTTCTGATAGGGCACGTCGCCTCTGTAAACGTCAATGGTATAGCTGAGTATCTGGAAGGTATAAAAGCTGATACCGATAGGAAGAGCAATCTTCAAAAGAGGGATACTCAGCCCCGTTACTGCATTGAAGTTATATATAAAGAAGTCGGCGTACTTGAAAAATCCAAGGAGAATAACACTTGATATAACCGAAAGGGAAAGAAAGAGCTTTTTAAGCCCTGCAGTTTTCGATTTATCAATAGCCATTCCAAGGAAATATCCTAAAAGTATGGATCCTATCATCAAAAACAAATACTTGGGCTCACCCCAGCCGTAAAAGATAAGGCTGGAAAGCATGAGAACGGTATTTTTCAAGCATTTGGGAACGATAAAATATATTATAAGCACTACGGGAAGGAAATAAAAAAGAAAGGGCATTCCCGAAAAAAGCATTTAAACACCACCTTTAAAAATAAAATGCAGAATGATGAATGTAGAATGATGAATTTTGGACAATTTGCCTTTAGGCAAATTTACTTTTAATTAAAATTTTGCTTTCAGCAAAATTTTCCTTAATTCTGCATTCTGCATTCTACATTCTACATTCTGCATTGCGATTCACTTCGGTGTCGCACATTGCTCCACCTACGTTCACTGCATGGCTTTTACTTTTGCAGGTTCCGCTAATTCGCTACACCGCAAAAGTAACCCGCACATCTGCATTCAAAGAACTAAGGCTGAGCCTTAGTTCTTTGTAGCCTCGAAGGTTACCTCTCCAACTGCTTCAACGAATGCATCAACAAAGCCGTCGATACCGATCTGCATTTCGGAGTCAATCATAACGAGCATAACTGTGTTGCCTGATACAACAGTTCTGATAAGGTCTGCTTCAACGCACATCCACTTTCTTTGGTTGATGCCGTTGATCATTTCTGTTGCAACTGCCTCTGCGTCCTCGCCGTCCTTAACGCTGAGAAGAACGAGAGAGTAAGCCTGAGAGCCTATCATAGACTCTGAAACGATTACTGCATTTACCTTAGAGTCATCTGCAAGACCTGTGTAATATGCATAATAATCAGCGGTAATCATTTCTGCAGGAATAGTGCCTGCCATAAAGGGAACGGGATACTTTTCATAGATTTTGTCAACTGCCGCCTGAAGTTC
Source organism: Clostridia bacterium (assembly GCA_017467865.1). Lineage (GTDB taxonomy): Bacteria > Bacillota > Clostridia > Oscillospirales > SIG627 > RGIG6353. The sequence goes on along the minus strand of JAFUKG010000032.1, from coordinate 232,541 downwards.
TTCCGCGCTGAGAACAGAAGTGCTTGCTTCGGGAACGTCGGGTGTTTCGGGAACGTCGGGTGTTTCGTTGTTGTTGACGTTGTCAACAACCTCATTGTTGTTTTCGGGTGCTTCTGCATCGTCCTTTGCGCAGGATACGAGCATTACTGCAAGTGCGAGAATGAGTGCGAGTACAAGTGCGAGCTTTTTCATTTTTCTTTTTTCCTTTCGGCTTTTTAATTTACTTTTTTAATGTAGAACTTTTCAGTTCCTTCTTTGTGTGAGATACTGTAAAGGGAGCTTTTCTTATCCGTTTTTACTTCGAGCTGATATCCGTCGGCTTCGCCTTCAAACATCCAGATGAATTCTGCGTTTTTTTTGGTTTTTATCTTTTGCCCCATATCCTCTCCGTCAATTACTATCATCCCTGACGAAACCGTAATTTCGGCATCCTTGTCGGTCTTTAAGGGAATGGTAACACGGGAGGCTGTAAAGGTGCGTGCCACAGCCACCGACGAGTTTTCATAAACAAATACGTTTTTACCGCCAATCTCATCGCCGTTGAGGTATAGGCTTGCCCCCTCGTTCCAGAAGAAGGTAAAGGCGAATATTATCATTGCGGCAATTCCCGCCGCAGCATAACAAAAAGCTGCCTTTACGTGATGATTTTTTCTTTCCTTGGCACTTTCACTTATAAGTCTTTCTTTTATGGAGCTTGGTGCGGTTATTTTTTTGTAAGCGCTGATATCGTTTTCGTTCATCGGGCAACACCTCTTTTCTAAATCTCGCCCGAAAGCTTATCTTTGAGCTTATCCCGTCCTCGGGAAAGTCTCATTTTTACAGCAGATACTGAAATCCTCAGCATTCTGGCTGTTTCTTCAACAGAATATCCTTCAAAGTAATGGAGTATGATGGGCGTTTTGTAAATATCCTCGAGAGTGAGTATTTCTCTCATAGTGTCAGACGTACCTGCCTCGGCGAAAACCTCCATAGCTTCTTCGAGAGGAGCGTGGCTTCTGAGCTTCCGCCGTCTCATCAGGTCGTGACAGTGATTGACGGTCACTCTGATGAACCATGCCTTTTCGTGCTCTTCAGAGAAGAAAGCAAAGCTTCCGTTCATGTACTTTATAAAAACGTCGTGGACTGCATCCTCGGCATCCTCTTTATTCAAAAGGTGGGAGAGCGCAATTCTGTACATCGTGTCAGAATATTTATCATACACCGCATTTATCTCATCGTGAGAAGAACGGCTCATTTGTACCTCCTAACCTTAACACGTATTAGGGAGTGAAAAGGTCACAAATTTTTTCGTATTTTTTCACCATACTTTGTTACGACTCACTACGGTGTCGCACATTGCTCCACCTTCGTTCACTGTATGGCTTGAATTTTCTCAGGCTACGCTAATCCGCTCCGCACGAGAAAATCCCCCGCACGTGACTGCAAAAAAATATTTCAAAATTGAAATTTACTAAAGCTTATTTTACCATATATCTGCGGTTTTGGCAATATAAGTTTTTTATTACTTGAAAAATAGCCCGTTTCGTGCTATTATAGGGTATGAAATTATTTTTGAAAGGAAGGGAATAATGCAAAAAAAATTTAACGTTGAGGGTATGAGCTGCTCCGCTTGCTCGGCAAGCGTTGAGAGAGCCGTCGGGAAAATCGAGGGTGTGAACAGTGCATCTGTCGATTTACTTTCAAAAACACTTATCTGTGACTTTGATGAAAAGAAGGTCACAGCAGACACGGTTATAAATGCAGTTTCAAAGGCAGGATTTTCTGCAACTCTTAAAGAAGAGAAAAAAGCAGAGACAAAAAAAGAAGAAACAAAAGAGGATTATACACCTGTCAAGACAAGACTTATAGTATCCTTTATTTTCCTTTTTATTCTCATGTACGTTTCTATGGGACATATGCTATCACTACCCGAGCCCCCATTTTTCAAGGGACGTGAGAATGCCCTGACATTTGCTTTCACTCAGCTTCTTCTCACTCTCCCTGTTATCTACGTGAACAGAAAGTTTTTCTTTACGGGCATTAAAGCATTGAAAAACGGCGCTCCCAATATGGATACCCTTGTGGCAATAGGGTCGCTGGCAGGTGCGGTTTACGGCGTTTTCGCCATATATATGATAGGCTACGGACAAGGTCACGGTCAATGGGAGATAGTGGATACCTACCGTCACAATCTCTATTTTGAGTCATCAGCTATGATACTCACCCTTGTAACCTTGGGAAAATTCTTCGAGTCACGCTCCAAGGACAGAACGGGGGATGCTCTTAGAGGGCTTGAGTCCCTTTCTCCCGAAAAGGCTTTGGTGGAGCGCGGCGGAACAGTAGTTGAAATTTTAACCTCCGAAATACAAGTAGGGGATACAGTTATCGTTCGCCCCGGCTCACGTGTACCCATCGACGGCGTTATCACCGACGGCGGTGCTTCCTTTGATACGTCGGCATTAACAGGTGAGAGTGTACCCGTCTTTAAGAGCGTTGGAGACGAAATAGCGTCGGCATCTCTCAGCCTTGACGGTGAAATTAAAATAAAAGCTACGGGTGTTGGCAAGGATACAACGCTGTCGAAAATCATCGAGCTTGTGGAAGGTGCAGGAGCAAGTAAAGCCCCTATCGCAAGACTTGCCGATAAGATAAGCCGTGTGTTTGTTCCCACCGTTATGACGATAGCTCTTGTAACCTTTGGAGTGTGGATGCTGCTTGGCGAGGGCTTTGAATTTTCATTGTCAAGAGCGCTGTCGGTTCTTGTTATTTCCTGCCCCTGCGCGCTCGGACTTGCTACCCCCGTTGCCATAACGGTATCGGTAGGAAGGCTTGCCCGTGAGGGAATTCTTGTAAAATCCGCTTCCTTTGCAGAAAGTCTCGCTGAGGTGAAAATAGCAATTTTCGATAAGACGGGAACTGTAACTGAGGGTAAAATGTCGGTGTCTGATGTGAGCGTAAAGGAGTCGGAAAAGGAATTTTTCCTCTCTCTTGTAAAGACTCTTGAAGAAAAGAGCGACCATCCCCTTGCCCTTGCTATGACCGAGTATACCTCAGAGAGCACGTCCCTTGAAATCACCGATTTCAAGGCAGTTGCAGGTAAAGGCGTTGAGGGTAAAATAGATGGCAAAGAGGCTTTGGGCGGAAATTTACGCTTTATGAAGGAAAAGAATATAGATATATCCTCTCTTGAAAAAATTGCCGAAGGCTATGCCGAGGAGGGCAAGACTGCAACCTACTTCGCCCTTGACGGTAAGGCGCTTGGCGTTGTGGCTATCAGCGACACAGTGAAGGCTGATGCGAAAAGCACAATTGAAGAGCTTAAAAGGCTTGGCATAAAGACCGTTCTTCTCACAGGAGACAATTCTTATACTGCTAAGGCGGTAGGGAGTATCGCAGGCTTTGATGAGGTTATCTCCGACGTATTGCCTCAGGATAAACAGAGAGTGGTGAAAGAGTATCGGGAGCGGGGCAGAACTCTTATGGTAGGAGACGGAATAAACGACTCTCCCGCCCTTGCCACAGCCGACGTAGGTATGGCTATCGGCACGGGTACTGATATCGCCATTGACGCTTCGGATATAATTCTCATGTCAGGGGGACTTCACGGAGTACTTCGCTGTGTGACCTATGCTAAGGCTACCGTCAGAAATATAAAACAAAATCTGTTCTGGGCATTTTTCTATAATGCCCTCGGTATTCCCCTTGCGGCAGGCGTTTTGTTCTATCCGCTTGGAATAGTGCTGAACCCTATGATAGGGGCGGCGGCAATGAGCTTTTCATCCGTTTTTGTTGTAACTAATGCACTAAGACTTTATAAAAAATAATTTTAGGAAAATTATTTTTTTATGCAGAATGATGAATGATGAATGATGAATTAAGGACAATTTCGGTTTTACCGAAATTTACGATTTTATTATATTAAAATAAAAGGAGAAGAATTATGGAAAAAATTATTAAAATCGAAGGAATGAGCTGTCAGCATTGCTCTGCCCGTGTTACAAAGGCTCTTGAAGCCCTTGGACTTAAATGTGAGATTGACCTTGCAAAGGGTGAAGCGAAGGTGACGGGAGAGAGCATCGACGACAAGACAGTAAAGGATGCTATCGAGGACTTAGGATTTATAGTTAAGTAACAAAAAATAATCTGTAAAACTTAGTTTTACAGATTATTTTTTTCTAATGAAAAATGAATATTGAATGATTGTGGATAATTTCGGCAACGCCGAAATTTACAATACTTGTTACATATTCACTATTACTGATTACCTAAAAAAGAGCCTTTTAAAAGGCTCTTTTTTATCTTAGTATGCGTAGTATTTAAGCATTGAGAAGATAGTGGGGATGTACCACTTGTTACCGATTTTAACGATAACCATTTCCTGCTCGTCTGTGTCCTCGTCATCCTTGCCCTTGATAGTAGCTTCAATTTCTACTTCAAAAGCCTTCTTTACGCTCTTCTTAGCGATGCCGTAGGTTTCCTTCAGCTCATCCTTAAGGTCGTCAAGGTCATCCTCGTCCATCTTTTCCTTTTCGATAACCTTATACTTAACCTTTATGTTCTTGCCATACTCATCTTCAAGCATTTCAAGCTGTGCTTCAAATTCTTCTTCGATGGAGTCCTTGAGGTCCTTCATCTTAACGTCGTATTCTTCTTCAAGCTCTTCCCAGAAATCTTCGGGAGCGATGTCTTCAAGCTTGTCTACTTCGCCCTTAACAGAGAAGTCAAAGAAGTTGTCAATAGCCTTCTTGTATCCGCCGCCGAAAATGCTGGAGAGAAGAGCAATAACAACGATTACTGCAACAACAGCACCTGCAAGAATAACAACGTTCTTCTTGTTGAGGGACTTAGCTTTGTTTACAATTTCGTTTACCTTAGGATTAGCTGCAGCGGGAGCAGCAGGATTTTTAGCCCCACAGTACGCACAGTTAGATGCGTTTTCTTCAAAGGGCTTACCGCACTTAGGACAAAATGCCATATGGATTACCTCCTAAAAAATATTAATTTTCTGTGACTTAATTGTACCATTTTATCATTCTCTTGTCAACATATTTTTATCTTTTGCGACAGTAAAAATATTCCGCCGAAAAAGCAACTGCCGTTGTCAAGGCAAAATAAATAAGGGAATAAAGGAATTCTCGGTAATCGGTCAAGGAATATAAATAATGATATGTTGGGAAAAGGGATTGTATGACAGGGAATGCCCTCACGTTCAGGAATATGGGGGAGAGCACCGCCGATGCCGTCAAGGTTATGGGTAAGGTTACGCACAGCGCTTTTTTGGAAGGGCAGAGGGTAAGAAGGGCAACCGAAAGGGAGGCTGAGGTGAGAAGGAGAACGAGAAGGGAGAAAAGCTCTTTTAAAAATCCCGTAAAGGTTCCCGACAGCAACACCGACAGGAAGAAAACAGCACCCGTCGGAATAAGAGCCGACATAGTTGCCTCAAAGTAAATGGCGACGCGCTTTAAGGGCTTGAATTGAAGAAAGAGCCCCCTTTCCCCATCTTCCTTTAAGAAGAGTGCCGAGGAAAGAGCCGAGAGCAGAACCATAAGGGATAAAATTCCTCTCAGAGCGGTTAAGATAAAACTTGGTTCTTCGCTTCTTTCATTTCCGCTATTGTCAACCATTCTTATTTCAACGATTTCCGAGCTCATACCCTTATAGCCGTAGTATTCTTTAAGCTCCTTGTGTGAAAGCTTGTCTCCGCCTTCAATCTCACTTTTCATATAATCCTCAAAGAGAGTAAATGACAGGTGAGGATAGATGAAGCAGAAGAGCTTTTCGAGAGCCATATCCTGCATTTCGTTTTCCTCTCGGTTTAAAACGGTTATGACACAGTCACGTTTTTTATTGTAGTATTCGTCAAGTGCTTCTTCAAATTCCCCGTCAAATATCCAAAGGGAGTCGATTGCAGCATCTTCAAGGGCTTTTTCACCTAAGCCCTTGCTTTCGTACCTTGTGAAGTGAATTACACCATCGTCCTCTTCAATCTTTGAAAAAACCTGACAAAGCGTCCCATCGGGTGTACCCGACGCAGTATAGCCTATTTTTAACGCACTGTCATCAGCATTTATGACCTCTTTCATAAAGAAAGTAAAAAGAGGCATAAGCAAGAGAATGAAGATAAAGGAGAGGTGCTTGAAATTTCTCTTAAAGAAAAGGAAGAGGAGCTTCATATTCCCCACCTCACAATTCTTATTTTTCTGATAATGACCGAAAGAGCCGTAAGGATGACACACCATAAAAGAAGAAGCGTCACGTCATAAAAGCCCGCACCTCCCGACAGAAGAGAGCGACCCAGTGAAAAGGCAGAGCCTACGGGAAGGACTCCCGCCATATCCCTTAAAAGGCGGGGGAAAAGGAAGGAAGGGTAGAAGCATCCCGAAATAAATGCGAAGGTGAGGGACGCGAAGAACTGAAAAAGTGTTCCGCTCACAAGGGCGTCTGACGTCTCGTATATCATAAACTGTAACGCTGTGAGAGTGAATATGACGGGTATAAGCTTTAAAGCGTAAATGAAGAGCGATGCGTCAAGGACAAAGGACACAACGAAAAGAAGAGAGAAAACAATAGCGTATATAACCGAAAAGAAGGCAAAAAGCTCACATAAAACCTGCTTTAGCGGTGAGATACCCCGTGACTTCAGAAGGACGGGGAGCCCTGCGTGGCTTTTTATCATGAAAGGGGAGGCAGAGGCTCCAAGAAGAAGGGCGAAAACTATAATTATACTGACGAAATAGTATTCTACGGTGGATACGCTGTCAGCTATCCCCACAGTCTTTACGTCAAAAAGATTTTTCCTTTGAAGAATGGCGGAAACGTATTTGAAGGACATTTCCTCACTCTTTTCACCGAGCTGTGACTTCATGGCGTTATCCTTGAGATACTGTCTCATTCCATATACTGCGTTCTGGCTTTCGTTGAGCAGAACCGCCACCGACGAAACCGTCTCCTTTGTAATAACGTGGTAGAGGGATGATGGCTTTTTCAGCGCAATGTAGGTAAAAGGAATATTTTTACCCTTCATGGCAGAGGAAACGAAGCCCTCGGGAATTTCGGCATATCCTTGAATATCCCCCGACTTGAGAAGGCTTTCCGCTTCATCCCGTGACAAGGGTGTTATCTCAAAGGATTCATTTTCCGAAAGGAGAGTCAGGGCGATATCTATGTAGGTATCCTCGGTATTTCCCACAACGCCTATTCTCTTCACCTCTTTGTCTCGTGAGAGGTAGGTGAAAAGAAGAAGGGACGCGGCTGACAGAAGGATAAGAGTTATAACTATAAGCGGCACAGAGGCTTTTGACGCTCTTTTAAGGCAAAGCTTAAGATAGCTCATCTGAACATCTCCTTAAAACTGCTTCTGTCATAGGAAAACTCCTCGGCTTTTCCATCTTTTAAAAGATAGGTCTTGTCGCATATTTCAAATTCAAGGCTATCGTGAGTTGCCAAAAGCACGGTTCCTCCTTTTTCCTTGAAAAGAGTCAGGTATTCGGCGATTTTCTCCTTGCCCTCAATATCGAGGGATGCAGAGGGCTCATCGAGAATGAGAAGCCTTGGGTCGTGGGCTACGGCACAGCAGATAGAAAGCCTTTTCTTCATACCGCCCGACATTTTACGCACCTCGGTTTTGAGAAAATCTCCCACGCCAAGCATCCTCAAAACGCCTTCGTCGAGGGAGAGCTCAAGGGCGTCTTTCGTGTACCACAGACTCAAATTATCCTTTGCCGAAAGCTCTTCCATCAAAGGGGGTGTCTGAGGAACAAAGCCCAGAAGCTCCCGTCTCTTTTTTTTAGAAGAAAAGAGACTTTCCCCGCCGTATAGGAAGTCCCCCTCTTCTTTTCTCGCTATCCCCGAAAGGACAGAAAAAAGAGTGGATTTTCCGCTTCCGTTTTTTCCTATTATGCCTACACAGCTACCGCTTTCGGCGGTGATATTCACACCTGTGAGTACTCTTTTTTTGCCATAGCTTTTTGTAACGTTGATAATTTCTGTTTTCATAATTTCAATAAGGGGCACCGATATTTGTCGGTGCCCTCCTTTTATTAATATCCGTAGTCCTCGAAATAGTCCTCGGTTGATTGTCTGCCGTAGTAATAATCGTTGTAATAGTAATCGTCCATTACCTTTTCCTCGGAGGCAGCGTAGCCTGCGCTTGTGTCATATCCGAAATTGTCATACACGCCGTCGAGGTCAATGCTGCTGTCGAACATTGTGGCACTGTTGTAGCTTCCGCTATCGTAAGAGCTGTCGTTATAGGAAAGCATACCTTCCAAAACGCCCTGCATAAACTCTTCACTGTAATCGTATTCCATGGGCTCTTCCATTACCTCATAGCCCTCGGGAATTTCTTCTCCCTCTTCTACATATCCGAAGATATAAGCGTTGTATACGTATTCGATAGTACCGCTCTGACGGAGTGATTCAATGGCTTCGTTTATGGCGAAGAGAAGCTCGTCATTGTCCTTTGATACTGCAACGCAGTACTCTTCAAAGGAGAAATCCTCTTCAAGACGCTTTATTCCCGTGTTGTTCTCAAGGAACGTTTTCGCTACGGGATAGTCTACGATGATATAATCTACCTGACCGTCATAAAGTCCCTGAAGTGTATCCTCGTACTCGGTGTAGTAAACAACTCTTTCGCTTCCGAAGTCGCTTGTAGCGTAGATATCCGCGGTGGTGCCTGACTTTACTCCTACAATATGGCTTGCGCCGTCTTCATAAAGGTCGGTGCGGTACTTAAGAGGGGAGTCCTCTCTCATAATTATCACCTGAGTGTTTGCAATGTAGGGAACAGAGAAATTAACGTCAATAAGTCTTTCTTCTGTGGCGGTAATAGCCGCAATTCCCACGTCATAAGCACCCTCGGCAACAGAGGGAACTATTTCGCTGAACTCCATATTGTATACTGCATGGTCCATGCCAAGGTATTCGGCAATGAGCATACCAATGTCTATATCAATACCCGTGATATATTCTCCGTCATAGTATTCAAAGGGAGGGAAGTCAGCCGAGGTTGCAACGTCAAGAGTCTCTGAAAGTCCTGAGTCCGACACGTAGTCCTCGTAGTCCCATTCATCCTCGTGGTTATCCTCAGCGGGCACATCCACGTCTGTACTTCCGCCAAATAATCCCGACTCGGTAAGAAGAGTGAAAATGCTCTGCACTTCCTCGGGAAGTGTTTTTGTAAAGCCTTCAATATCAAGAGTTGATGCCCATGCCGTGATGTCCTCTTCGTTTGTGATTTCCATTGCCTTTTCGGGAATTTCGATTGCTTTTGCATCTTCAATGAGAGAGGATACACCAAGCTTTATAACAGAGGTTTTCCCCGTCATCAGGTCAAGTGAGAAGGAAGCGTTTTTATCGTCGCCCTTCATATCAAGTACAAGCGAGAGGTCCGAAAGGTCGATTCCCATATCATCAAGGCTTATACCTAAAGTGTTCTCAATATCTTCGGTTTCAAAGCTTGAAATTAGAGTGGAAACCGTTTTGGAGGGCTTGATGGTAAAGGTGCCGTTACAGGGGTTTTCTGTGTCGAAGTTTGCAATATCTATTGTTACAATGGACTGTCCCATAGCCTTTACGTTTGCTTGTCCGTTGAAGATATTCTTCTTAAGAGTACCCTCGCCTGCAACTGAGAAGCTCATATCTGCTGAGTCAAGGCTTAATTCAAAGGCGGTATTCTTGCCTTTTTCAAGGCTTACAAGGTTGAGAGTAAAGTCCTGATATTCTATCTTACGTCCGAGAGTGTTGCCCTTTGCATCAACAAAAACCGTCAAAACGATTTCGCCGAAGCCGTCAAGAACCTCTTCAAGCATTTCGTCGGCATAGTCAAAGAATTCAGCTTCTTCAAGGTAGGCTTTGATTTCGCCCTTCTCTGCATAACCGGTTGCGGATATAATTTCGTCAACAATGGACATCAGCTCTTCATCGTCTTCAAATTCTTCGATAAGGGCAAGAGCAATGTTCTTAAGTGCCTTTTCATCAAGGGTCACTTCTATTGCGGTAGTCTTTACTTCTATCTCGCCTGCCGAGAGAGTTTCCTTCGACTTCTTCACGTCGTCTGCTTCTGCAAGGGCTACGTCGGCATATTTTGAAATGATTTCAGATGCGGTTTCTCCGTCGGGAAGAGCGTCCAGCACGTCGAAGAGAACGCCGTAAACCTCTTCAAACTCCGCCGAGGAATAAAGCTCTGAAAGGTCTTCAAAGCCCAGAAGCTCTGCCACGTCCATCTTCATAGCAGTATCGGAAAGACCCGGATAGCTTACGTATGCCACACCGTCGCCGTCTACTGCAGTATTTATGGAAAGAAGGTCCTTGTCTGATAATTTGATAGCAACGTCGGAGGAGAAAAGTCCGTCCTTGGAGGACGTATCAACGCCGATGGCAATCTTCTTAAAAACGTCAAGATTCATACCCATACTGTTAAGGTATGACATTACGGGGTCACCGAGAGTAACGGAGAGCTCGGTGGAAACGTTCTTGCCGTCAAGCTCATCATTTTCGACGGTAAGCTTGCCCTGACGGAGCCCGTCGTAGCTTTTCTTAAGTGCTTTTGAGCTTTCCTTAATAGAATCAAAGACTGTTACCACACCGTCCTGAAGCTTGTCAATATTCTTGGTTTCAATGCTCTCGTAATACTTTTCGGCGGGCAAAATCGTCTTTTCAACGAAATTCTTCACGTAAGGGAAGGCCGCCGCAACGGTAATGCCAAGAACGGCTGCTACCGCAACAAGAGCAATTATAAGTCCCTTCAAAAATCCCTTTTTCTTCTTCGGGGCAACGGGTATTTCATTTATCACGGGTGCTTCGCTTTGAAGAACAGGCTCTTCAACCTTAGCGGGCTCTTCAGTAACCGCAGGCTCTTCCACAACCGCAGGTTCTTCAACAACCGCAGGCTCTTCAACAATTGCAGGCTCTCCAGTAACCGCAGGCTCTTCAGTAACCGCAGGCTCTTCAGTAACCGCAGGCTCTTCAACAACTGCAGGTTCTTCAACCTTTGTACCGCAGAAGGCACAGAACTTTACACCGTCGCGAAGCTCTTTTCCACAGTTTTTACAAATCATAACTATACCTCCGTAAAATTATTTTCTGAAATCATTGTACCATAAACCTATCGAAATGTCTACAAAAAATTATTGCAAATAAATATACTATGTTGTATAATTTCTAATAGAAAAATTTAACGGAGTAAAATATATGCGTAATTGGAAAATTGAACTTGAAAAAAGATGTGAATATATAAGAAGACTTGTTGAAAACGCCCACGCAAAAGGGGTGGTATTCGGCAACAGCGGAGGAAAGGACAGCGCCCTTGTGGGAATACTTGCAAGACACGCTCTCCCCAAAGACTATCGTGTGCTTGGGCTTATACTCCCTTGCGAGTCCAAAATTAACTTTACCACCGATAAGGACGATGCCGATGCCCTTGCCGAGAAATTCGGCATCGAAAAGAGGGTCATCGACTTAACAGATGCCAAGAAAGAGATAGTGGGCAGAGTAAGTGAAGCTTCAACACTTAACTCGGTTGCCATTAACAATATCGCCCCTCGACTTCGTATGACAACTCTTTATACCGTTGGGGCTGCTGAAAGCCTTCTCATTGCAGGAACGGGAAACAGATGCGAGCGATTTATGGGATATTTTACCAAATGGGGAGACGGAGCCTTTGACTTTAACCCTATTGCCGACCTTTACGTCAGTGAGGTTTACGACTTTTTAAGGTATCTTGGATGCCCCGAAAGTATTATAAATAAGGCGCCCTCGGCAGGACTTTTCGAGGGGCAGACAGACGAAAAGGAAATGGGAGTAACCTACGCCGAGGTGGAAAGCTATATCAGAGGAGAAGAGGTTGCACCTGCCTCACGCGAAATAATAGAGCGCTACCATGCACGTTCCGCCCATAAAAGAGGAATGGCAGAGCTTTTTGAAAAAGAAAGCGATTAATGATTAGATTATTTTAAAAACCGATAATAAAAGGAAAAAACTGATATTTCACACTTTCACCCATTCACAAAAGACCGAATAGACTTAAAATGAGGTGAAAAATGTGAAAAAGGTCATAATTTTTCTTATAACCTTGATTTTACTTCTTCTTTTGTTCTTTTGGAGCGTTTCAAGACTCCGCCCCCTTGCCACCGCTTTTGCCGAAAGCCGTGCAAGGAATATGGCCCTTGATGTTTTGTCACGCTCGGTTGAAGAGGTTATAGAAAAAAGGGGCATCAGGTATAGTGACCTTGTTGCCGTTGAGACGGATGAAGATAAGAACGTCACAAGTATTTCCACAAGGGTGGAAAACGTCAACGTCTTTAAAAGCGAGGTTTCCTCTGAAATTCTTGAAAGGCTTTCAGAGGAAGGCGCAAGAGATATTTCCATTCCCTTGGGCAACCTTACGGGAACACTCTTTTTTACGGGAAGAGGTCCTCGTATCAAGGCTCGGATTATTGAGGTGAGCTTTGCCGAAAGCACTCTTGAGAGCACCTTTACTCAATGCGGAATTAACCAGACCCGACACACCTTGAATATTAAGGTAAAAATCATAATGCAAATAGCCGTACTCACAGGAATTTACAGCGTTGAAACAGAGGACAGTATAGTAGTTGCGGATACAGTTATTGTGGGCAAGGTGCCAGACGGATATACCGCTATAAATAAGGCGAGCGATGAGCTTATTGGAGATATTGTTGACTTCAAAGCAGAGTAAATTTCAAAAAAGCCTTTTCAAAAATATAAAAGTATGTTATTATTATATTAAAGTAAAAATGAGAGGATATAAAAATGAAAAGCAGAATTATTTGTCTTTGCCTTTGTGTTGTAGCGTTGGGTGTTTCAATGCTCATGACAGTTAAGCTTATAAATTCCGAGGAGAAAGACCCGCCTGTAATAAGCGCGGACAAGGGTAAGAACCCCGACTCTGATGAATCAAATAAGGATAAGAACGGACTTGTAGCTCTGACAAACAATGCCATATCCTCTTTTGCAGATAAGACCGAAGCCTTTATAAGCGACCTTGCCTACGGCGAAAAGAAGGAGTATAAAGAAGAGCTTTCTTATATAGTAGAAAACCTTGACAGCATTTCCTCTTATCTCGCTTCGGATAAGGTAGGAGACGAAAAGGGAAGCGAATACCTTGCCTCTCTTTCTTCTGCGTTAAAGACTGCTAAAGAGGGCTTTGTAAACGACAAGGACTTCTCTCAGCGTGTCAGCACAGCTCTTGTTGAGCTGGACAATAAGAAAAACGCCCTCACCGAAGAGCACGCGAGCTTCTATCCCGAAATAGACACCGATGCAAACGGAGCTTTGACTCTCGCATTATTGTCAATTTATGAGGATAGTCTTTCAACCGATGCCGACACCTTTACCGTAACAGTTACAGGCGGTGCTCTTATGGGAGACCGGCTTGGTACTACCGCAGGACTTAAGTTTTCCGACCAACTGAGCGGGCATAAGTATCTCTACCCCTTCTATAAGATTTCTGCTATTACGTTGAGGGATGACCTGACCCTTTCAAGCCTTGAAGCGCCTCTCACCACCGCAACCGACTCCGAATCCTTCAACCCCTCCAAGGGCTCTCCCGATTATGCCAAGAGACTTCTCGGTATCGACGCAGTAAGCCTTGCTTCATCGTCAATTATGGATTACGGTGAAGCGGGCTTTGACGAAACCGTCAAGGCACTGCGTGAGAACGGAATTTCCTACTCTGTGCAGGAGGGCTCACAGACTGTAAACTCCGACTTCGGAAAGGTTGTGTATATCACCTTTGATCTGACCGATACTCCCGTTACCGACGAGCAGAAGGAGAGAAACAAAGAGGTTATAAAGAACGCCGTAGAAGCAGAGCGTACAAACGGTGCCGACCTTGTTATAGTTCTTCTCCATTGGAACACAAGACAGAGAAAGGCAGACTCTCTTTCATCAGATTACCTTGGAACTGCAGTCAGCGTATACGAGCCCCACTTCGACGCTTACAATAAAGAAATCGCACGTGCCGCTATCGGCAACGGTGTCAGCGGCGCCGACCTTGTAGTTGGATACGGCTCAAGAGTGGCTCAGGGAATTGAGTCCTATAACAACAAGTTTATCGTTTATGAAACGGGTGATTTGACTTATAGCGGAGCTCTTGACGCGGAGCAGAAGAACACGAATTATTCCTTCATCTTCCGTCAGACCTTCGTTAAAGACGGAAGCTCGGTTAAGTCTCATTCCTACCGCATCATCCCCATTGTCAATACCTCTGAGGATAACCTTTATCTGCCTACCCCCGTCTTTGACGAAACGGCAGACGAGATTATCGAAAACCTTGTATATCAGTCAAGATACTTCTCAAACGCCATAACAGATTTTAACTACATAAGAATAGAGAAATAACAAGAAAGACCGCTTTGAAGCGGTCTTTTCTTTTGCCAAAACTGCAGAAATCTGTTATAAACTTGGCGAAGCCAATCATAACTTGCCACAAGGCAATCTAAACTCATAACTTATTTCAGAAGAATTGTTAAGTTTAGAGTTTAGAGTTATGAATTCAGCTTCGCCGAATGTTTTGATATAATTATTTCTTCTGAAATAATTATAGTTTATTTAAGTCCAAGTATTTCAACCGACTCTTCTCTCATTTTGTATTTGAGGATTTTACCCGCGGCATTCATTGGGAATTCCTCAACGAAAAGGAAGTAGCGGGGCACCTTGTGCCTTGCGATGGATGCGTTGCCATATTCCTTCATTTCGTTTTCGTCGGCGGTTTCTCCCTTGTGGAGAATTACCCATGCACAGCATTCCTCGCCGTAACGCTCGTCGGGAACACCTACTACCTGAACGTCACGAACCTTGGAGTTGGTGAGGTAAAATTCCTCAATTTCACGGGGATATAGGTTTTCACCGCCACGGATAATCATATCCTTAAGTCTGCCCGTTACCTTGTAGTATCCGTCGGGTGTACGGCAGCAGATATCTCCCGAGTGAAGCCAGCCGTCAGCATCTATTGTCTGTGCAGTTGCCTCGGGCATTTTATAATAGCCCTTCATAATGTTGAAGCCGCGTGCCACGAACTCACCCGATTCTCCGTCGGGGAGCTCCGCTCCCGTTTCGGGGTCGATGATTTTACACTCAACGCCGGGGAATGCACTTCCGACAGTTTCAACTCTGTGGTCGATATCTTCGTTTACTTCACCCATTGTACAGCCCGGGGAAGCCTCGGTCTGTCCGTAAACCGAGATAATCTCACGCATATTCATTTCGTCTGCCGCACGGCGCATAAGGTCGGCGGGACAGTTAGCACCTGCCATGATACCTGTTCTCATATAAGAGAAGTCGGTTTTTGCAAAGTCGGCGTGATTGAAGAGTGCTATAAACATGGTGGGAACGCCGTTGAAGCAGGTGATGTGCTCATCGTTGATACAAGCAAGAGATGACTTGGGGGAGAAGTAGGGCATGGGGCAGAGTGTTCCGCCGTGAGTCATCATGGAGGTCATGGAAAGCACCATGCCGAAGCAATGGAACATGGGAACCTGTATCATCATACGGTCAGCAGTGGAAAGGTCCATTCTGTCACCGATGGTCTTACCGTTGTTTACAATATTGCGGTGAGTGAGCATAACGCCCTTGGGGAAGCCTGTTGTACCCGAAGTGTACTGCATATTACATACGTCGTCGGGCTTTACAAGAGAAGCACGGCGGCGAACCTCTTCACGGGGTACGAGCTCGCTTCGTCTCATCATTTCATCCCAGGTAAGACATCCCTTCATTGAAAATCCTACGGTTACAACGTTGCGAAGGAAGGGAAGGCTCTTGGAGTAAATGGGCTGACCGGGCTCAAGACCTTCAAGCTCGGGGCAAAGCTCCTCTATAATCTCCTTGTAGTTAATGTCCTTACAGTCCTCAATCATAACGAGAGTATGAGTGTCGGATTGCTTCAAAAGGTATTCTATTTCGTGAATTTTGTAAGCGGTGTTTACCGTTACAAGTACTGCACCGATTTTAGTGGTAGCCCAGAAGGTTATATACCAAGCAGGAACGTTTGTAGCCCAAACTGCAACGTGGTCGCCTGCCTTAACGCCAAGGGAAATGAGAGCGGCGGCGCAGTCGTCAACGTCACGGCGGAATTCGGTGTAGGTTCTGGTATAGTCGAGAGTAGTGTATTTAAAAGCGTATTGGTCGGGGTAGTTCTTTACCATTGTGTCAAGAACGTCAGAGAAGGTGGCATCCACGATTTCGTATTTCTGCCAAGGGAAGGTGCCCGTCTTTGACCTGTTGTAGTGTACCTTTACGGGCTTTGCCTTTTTGGTTTCTATCCTGCTCATAAAGCTCTCGAAGTGGGTGAGTACAATGTCGGCATCGTTTATCTCTTCATTCCAAAGAGCAGAAACGTAGCCGTCAAAGTTAAGAGAGGAAAGAGCGTTTATAAAGCTCTCGACGGGAAGCTCACCCTCCCCGATAAGAACGGTCTTGCCATCCTTCATGTCACCTATTTTTGCATATCTTATGTATGCACCAAGGCTCTTTATTGTGGTTTCGGCACTTTCTCCCGCTTTGAAATAGGTCTCCCTTACGTTCCAAGCCGCACCTGCCACCGTAGAGGAAAGATAGTTTATTATCTCTATTACGTTTTCGGTGTGTGCAAGATAACCCGAGGTCTCGAAGAGAATTTGTACGTTATCCTTTTCAGCCTCTTTTATAGCGTGTGAGAGTTTTTTTGATATCTCGTAATCCGACATCTTTTCGTCTATTCTTACAATGACGTTTTCAATGCCTGCGCTGTTTGCCATAGTAACGTACTTCATAACAAGCTCAGAGGTTATCTCGTCGTCATTGAGAGGAAGAGGAAGAGTGAGAGCAGAAACCGAAAGTCCGCGGTTCAAAAGCTTTCTCTTGGCATCTGCTGAGTATCCGCTTCTGAGAATACTGTCATAGTGATGCTTTCTTTCGCTTATAGCATCATATATTTCAAAGCCCTTGTACCCGTAGTCGTGCGCATAGCGGCACAGGTCGAGAAAGGTGCTTCTGCCTACGTTTTCACTTGAAAATACAAGCTTCATATTATTCCCCCTCGTATACTATCTTGTTCAAAGCGTTGATATACGCTCTGATGCTTGCGGCAACAATGTCTGTGGAAATACCGTTGCCCGAATAAAGCTTACCCTTATTGCGAAGTCTGACAATTGCCGAGCCAAGGGCTTCTTTTCCCTCGGTTACTGCCTGCACCTGAAAATCGTCAAGCTCGTAGTGGTATCCGATACACTGCTCAATAGCGCGGAAAGCCGAGTCGATGGGACCGTCACCCGTGCTCACGCCAAGTAAGGTCTCATCCCCTGAGGTGAGAGTTACCTGAGACATAGAGCCCGTTATATTGGAAGAGCTTGTGGTGTAGCTTTCAAGGTGATATGTTGAGGGCGCCTGCATAGCAAAGCTTGCAATAAGTGCCTCAAGCTCCTTCGAGCCGATGCTGTCCTTCTTTTCGCAAACCTGCATAAGTCCGCGGTGTACCTTTCCCGCATCCTCGTCGGAAAGGTCGTAGCCAAGGAGCATTGCCGCCTTGGAAACCTCTGTCAGCGTTGTGTCCTTGTCGAGAAGTATCTTCTTCTTGTCGCTGACAACGGCTTCCTCGTAGGTTGCGTGATTTAATGAAGAAAGCATTTCGTCAACGTTTGCGTGAATTTTGGTGTTCTGAAGCTTGGTTTCAGCCCCGATTGTCTCACCTCTTGTAGAAATGGCGTCGGAAATCTTGCCCATAAGAAGAGCGTCCTTGCCTGCCATAGCACACTTGATACCGTCGGCTCCTGCTCTCACTGCCGAGAGTGCAACGGATACAGCCATGCTTATCTTATCAGAGGGCTGAACGTTGAGGTGAATTGCGCTTTCAGCCTTGATTTTCTTGACGAGAGCTTCAATTTCTTCGGGGAGAGCGATACCTGCATCATCGGAAATAGTAACGCTTGTTGCTCCCTGAGCCTCAGCTTCCTTTATGGCGTCAATAAGGAATTTTTCGTCAGCTCTTGTAGCGTCAAGGGCAACAAACTCAACGTCGTTAGTGTAATTTTTCGCTTCCTTTACAAGCTCGCTGATTTTCGAGAGCATTTTTTCCGCCTTAAGATGATAGATATATTCCATCTGAACGGTGGAAACGGGAAGCTCAATCTGCAGACGGGGGCTTTTCGCCTCCTTGATGCATTCAAAGGCGTTCTTAACGTCATCGGCAGTAAATCCTACGGGAATTGCAACCGCTGAGTCCTTCACGTTCTGGCAGATTGTTTTATAGATTATAGTGTCCTCGCGGATGCTTTTGACGGGCGCAAGCTCAACCGTATCTGCTCCAAGAGAGGAAGCGCAAATTGAAATAGCGGTTTTATCGCGGAATAAAAGCTTTTCCTCCGCCAGCTTCTTAAGAGTAACGTCTGAAATTCTGATTTGTTTCATTTCTTTTTTCCTTTCTGAAATACAAAAAGCCCCTTGACAGTTTTCCTGTCAAGGGGACGAAAATACATTTTCGCGGTACCACCCCGAATTACTGCAAGTGCAGTCACTCGTCAAGACTCAATCAAGCCTTCTGCCATGGTAACGGGGCAAGCCGTAATTGCTTACGCAGTCCGAGGACCTTCTGCAATTCTGCTCCGGAACGAGACTCACCTAAGCTTTTTGTACCGACTCTCACCAAACTCGGCTCTCTTTGACAAAAGGGGAATAAGTGATAATTCCTTCAATGCATTTTTCTATGATATGAAATTTTATCATAAATCAGGCTTTGTGTCAAGCACTTTTTAAAATTTTTTCAAAATTAATTGTCTTTTTCAAATAGCGTCAGTAAAGCGGGGATATCTTCTGTTAACGTGTTATAGACAATTTCAATATCTACGTTTCCGTAATCGTGAACAATTCGGTTTCTAAGTCCTGAAATATCACGCCAAGGAATTTCCTTGCGTGTGTTTTTGTACTCTTCGGTTAAACTTTTTGAATTTTCCGATATTTGAATTAGCCTGAACATCATCGAATCCCAAAGCAAGTCATTGGAATTCAATTCTTCTTTTGAAGTATTTTTCATATGCTTTATAATGAAGCTTAAATCGTTCAGTATTTTTTCTACGTAATAAGAGTCACCTTTAATGTTGTTCATAAATTTTTATTCCGTCCTTTAAGATTTCTTCAATAAGGTCTTTGTTTTCTACAAGCTGTCTTGTGTCAAGCAAATCAATTTTCTTGCACAGCTGCTCTCTGAGACGTTCAACTAATCCGTAAAATTTTAAGCCTGTTATATCTGTTGATATTAAAAGGTCTACGTCGCTTTTAGGAGTTGCTTTTCCTTTGGCGTAAGAGCCAAACAAAAAGCAACGCTTAACGTCATATTCTTCAAATACATTTTTGCATCCCTCTTTGATTTCATCAAGGGTGAGAATTCCGTGCTCTTCGTCAATAGTAATATATTTTTCAAGCTCGTTTATCATCGATTTATATTTAAGTGTGCCAACCTTTTTTTCACTGTTTTCATATTCCTTGTAAGATCTGAGCGACACTCCTAATATAGCACTCGCTTCTTTTTGAGTCAGATTTTTTGATAAACGCAATTCTTTCAAATCAGACACATTATCAGCTCCTTTGCTTATAATATATCACATTTGCACTTTTGTGTCAATATGAAAAGTGCAAAAATTGCACCTTCACGTTTTTGCGAAGGTGCAATTTCTATCTCATCTTGTTCGTCAGCCCTGCCATATAGTCAAGGGTTACACCGTAGTATTTTGCAAGGGTAATGAAGTGGTGCATGGGGAGCTCTCTTTCACCCGTCTCATATCTGGCGTATTGAGGCTGAGTTGTCTTTAAAAGCTCGGCAATATCCTTTTGTGTTTTGTCGTTGTCCTCTCTCAGGTCTCTGAGCCTTCTGTAATAGTACATATTTTCCCTCTTGAATTTTTTTATCATTGTAGCATAAATATCCAAATAGATATTGACATATATCCAAATAGATATTATAATATATTCAAATGGATATAAAAAGATTTCGGACATTTGTCCGAAATCTTTCATAGGCAATTTTATTGAATACTTGATTTATAATCAAAGGGAATTACATGGTTCTCCATATTCTCTTTTCATTGCTTCAGCTGAAATGACCCATTGCTTTCCAAATTTGCAAACGTCAACACCGTTTATCAGCTTTCCGTAGGAAATTGCTTTTCTTAAAGTACTTTCGTTTAAATCCCAAAGCAGAGTCGCATCTCCGAAGGATATAAGGTTATCAAAGGGGGTTTTAATGCTTGTACCTTCAAAGAACAGTTCATCGCAAGAAATGTCAATGTCATCGTTCCATATAACTCCGTAACCGCCCATATCCACACTCACCGCACTGAAAAGCTCTGAGTCTTTCAAAGGCTCGAACATTTTATGCTTTTCAATGAGAGGTAAAACGTCGTATATTTTAGTTATACCTTCTGAAAACTGCACGCTCAGCTTATAATCGGGCAAAGCGCTTACACTTTTTATCTTGTGGAACATTATAACACCTCCTTAAATTATTCAAGGGGACTGATGCTTTCAAATTCTTGAGTTTCCCACATTTTTAATAGTTTTTCTCGATGTGTTTCATTCCATTCAAGCACCATTTCAAGAGCTTTTTTCGGTAATTCCCCTTCCAAAATGCTACCGTCATTAATGTTTATTGCTGCCATATTTTCTCCGTATATAGCGTGAAAATGAGGGGGATTGTGCTCACTTTGCTGAAAATACATCCTTATTATTATTCCATAAAATCTTGATATAACAGGCAGGATATCGCTCCTTTTACTAATATAATATCACGATATCGTGATATTGTCAATGGTATCGAAGTTATTTCTTTATATCATTTGTCAGCCCTGCCATATAGTCAAGGGTTACACCGTAATATTTTGCAAGGGTAATGAAGTGGTGAACTGGTAGTTCTATTTTCCCGCTTTCATACATGGAATAATGCTGTTGAGAAATTTTTAAAATGTTAGCTACGTCAAGCTGAGAGAGGTCTCGGTCTTCTCTCAGGTCTCTGAGTCTTTGATAAATATACATTTTTACCTCGCAGTTATTTTTTGTTAATTGTAGCACACATATAATCGAATGTGTTGAAGTCACATACGAGCGTATGTAAAAAAATATCCAAAATCATAAAAGGAGAGAAAAAATGAAGGATACTTTGCGTGAATTGTGGTCGGGGAATATCCGTCCCTTTGAAGAAAGGATTATTGACGTTGAAACCGAAAGGGAAATATATTTTGAGCTTACCCGCCTGAAAGAGAAGCTTGTTAATGAATATAATATCGGTGCAGAGACCTTGGAGGAGATTAATTCTTCGTATGGTAAGCTTAATTGCTTTTTTCGAGAAGAAGGCTTTATAAACGGCTTTTCTCTTGCAATGAGACTCATTTTAGATATGAAATAGTACAACATAGTTTTCGGGAGAGTGCTTTTAAGTTATGATTGCCTTACGGCAAGTTGTGAGTTTAGAGATGCTTTGCATCGTTATGAGTTGCCGTCGGCAATGCTGAAACCGGAGTGCAATCATATCATAACGAAAGCCAAAGGCTTTCTCATAACTCTAAGTTCTAAACTTATTATAATTTTTCCTCACAATAAATAAAAACAAAAAGCTTTCGGGTTTCCCCGAAAGCTTCCTTAATTATTAGTCAAGCTTCAATGTCCAGCCGAATTTATCTTCGATTTTGCCCCACTGAATACCTGTGAGAGTATCATAAAGGTGCTGAGTAACCTCACCAATCTTACCGCCGTTAACGGTGAACTTCTTATCCTTGTACGCAAGCTCGCCGATAGGAGATACAACTGCCGCAGTACCGCAGCCCCAAGCCTCTTCAAGAGTGCCGTTGTCCATAGCCTCTTCAAGCTCGTCGATAGAGAGAAGTCTCTCACTTACCTTGTAGCCCTCGGATTTGAGAACCTCAATACAAGACTTACGTGTAATACCGGGGAGGATAGAGCCTGAAAGCATAGGAGTAACTATCTCGCCGTTAATCTTGAACATAACGTTCATAGCGCCTACTTCTTCAATGTACTTTCTTTCAACGCCGTCAAGCCAAAGAACCTGAGAATATCCCTTTTCTTCTGCCTTCTGACCGGCACGGTTACTTGCTGCGTAGTTACCGCCGCACTTAGCGTAGCCCGTACCGCCGCGGACAGCACGAACGTCGTCGGCTTCAATCATAATCTTAACGGGATTGATGCCTTCCTTGTAGTAGCTTCCAACGGGAGAGGTGATAATCATGAAGGTTGCGTTGTGAACTGCGTGAACGCCGAGGGTCTCGTCGTTACCAAACATAAAAGGTCTGATGTAAAGGGAAGTACCATCAGCTGAAGGTGTCCAATCCTTTTCAAAGTTAACAAACTTTGTAAGTACTTCAAGCGCCAGCTCTTCGGGAATTTCGGGGAGACAAAGACGCTCTGCGGAGTTATTCATACGACGGATGTTTTCAAGAGGTCTGAAAAGCTGAACCGAGCCGTCGGCGGTGCGGTAAGCCTTAAGTCCCTCGAATATTTCTGAGCCGTAGTGAAGAACTGTGGAAGCAGGGTGGATGGGGAAGGGACCAAAGGGAACGATTCTTGCATCGTGCCAGCCCTCCTCCTTGGAGTAGTCCATAATGAACATATGGTCGGTGAATATTTTACCGAACCCCAAAGTTGAAGGATCGGGCTTTGTTTTCAGCTCAGGAGCCTTTGTAATTTTGATTTCCATTTTAATACCTTCTTTCAGAATTAAAAATCATAACCGAGTTTAATTGCGCCGAAATTAACGTCAAGCATATCGGCACGCTTAGCTGAGATTACCTTAGTAAGCGCCGCTCTTACAGACTCCTCTGTGAAGTCGTCTGTTTCTTTGAGCACCTTGCCCATAATAATCATATTTGCAAGGGTGGGAGTGCCGTTTTCCTCTGCCATCTTTGTAGCAGGGATGGGGAACGCCTTTACGTCATCTCTGATAACCTCACGGCTGATAAGTGAAGAATCGTAGAATATCATACCGCCTTTCTTGACAGTCTTTTCGTACTTGTCAAGAGAGGGGAGATTCATAGCAATGAGAATATCGGGATTTGAAACGATGGGAGAACCCACGGGGGTGTCGCTGAGGATGATAGAACAGCTTGCCGTACCGCCTCTCATTTCAGGGCCGTAGGAAGGGAGCCAAGAAACCTCCTTGCCGTCGGTCAGACCCTTGTAAGCGAGCAGCTTTCCTGCAAAGAGGATACCCTGACCGCCAAATCCTGCAAAAAGAAATTCATTAGTCATTTTTAACTTCCCCCTTTACAATTCCTGCGCTTCTGTCCTTGTATACTCCGAGAGGATAGTAAGGAATCATCTTGTCCGCTACCCATTCAAGAGCCTTCTGAGGTGTCATACCCCAGTTGGTGGGACAGCTTGAAATAACCTCAACAAGAGAGAAGCCCTTCTTGTTTATCTGATTTTCAAAAGCCTTCTTTATAGCCTTCTTAGCGTTCTTAACGTTCTTTACGTTGTTTACTGCAACTCTTTCAAGGTATTCGGGTCCGTCAAGCTCGGAGAGCATTTCGCAAACCTTGATGGGGAAACCGCAGTGATTGGTGTCTCTTCCGTAGGGAGAGGTCTGTGTTACCTGTCCGGGGAGAGAGGTGGGAGCCATCTGACCGCCCGTCATACCATAAATAGCGTTGTTTACGAAAATAACGGTGATGTTTTCGTTTCTTGCTGCGGCGTGAACTGTCTCAGCCATACCGATGGATGCAAGGTCACCGTCACCCTGATAGGTGAATACAATGTGGTTTTCGGGGTCTGCACGCGTAACACCCGTTGCAATGGCAGGCGCTCTTCCGTGAGCCGCTTCAATCATATCACAGTTAAAATAGTTGTATGCAAGTACTGAACATCCAACGGGTGCAATACCTATTGTCTGTCCTTCAATTCCAAGCTCATCGAGGCACTCGGCAACAAGACGGTGGATAATACCGTGAGTACAGCCGGGGCAGTAGTGCATGGGAATATCATTGAGTGCATGGGGTTTATCGAATACTACCATCAGTTAGCACCTCCGTTTTTATTTGCTTCCTTTATTGCTTCAAGAATCTGTTCGGGAGAGGGAATCATACCGCCTGCACGGTTAACGAGTTTCACGGGACGGCGGCACTCTGTTGCAAGGCGCACGTCTTCAATCATCTGACCCATAGAAAGCTCTACCGAAATAAAGGTATGTACCTTGTCAGCCGCTGCCTTGAAGGGGGCTGTGGGGAAGGGCCAGAGTGTGATGGGACGGATGAGACCAACCTTGATACCCATCTTTCTTGCCTCGGTGATAGCGTTCTTTGCTACACGGGAAGCAATTCCGAATGCCGCAATACAAATTTCGGCATCCTCCATCATATACTCCTCGTACATAACCTCGTTTTCTTCGATTACTTTATATCTTTCATATCTCTTGAAGTTGAGCATTTCAAGCTCTTCGGGGTCAAGAGAAAGAGAGTTTGTAATGTTGTGCTTTCTTTGAAGCTTTGTACCTGTGGTTGCCCAAGGCTTTTCAGGCATAGGTTTTACCTCAAGGTCAAGGGAGACGGGCTCCATCATCTGACCCATAGTACCGTCGGCAAGAATCATAGAGGTCATGCGGTATTTGTCTGCAAGGTCGAAGCCGTGAACTGTCAGGTCTGCCATTTCCTGAACGGATGCGGGAGCGAGAACAATCATGTGGAAGTCGCCGTGAGCACCGCCCTTTGTTGCCTGAAAATAGTCGGACTGTGAGGGCTGGATACCGCCCAGACCCGGACCGCCTCTCTGTACGTTAACTACAAGGGAGGGAAGGTCTGCACCTGCAAGGTAGGAGAGTCCTTCACCCTTAAGGGAAATTCCGGGGGATGATGAAGAGGTCATAACACGAAGTCCCGTGGAAGCAACTCCGTAAACCATATTTATAGCGGCAATTTCACTTTCTGCCTGCAAAAAGCAACCGCCGATTTTGGGCATTCTCTTTGCCATATAAGCGGCAATTTCCGTCTGAGGAGTGATGGGGTAGCCGAAGTAGTGTCTGCAGCCTGCAACAATTGCCGCCTCAGCTATTGCCTCATTTCCTTTCATCAATACTTTATCTGCCATTTTTTCACAACC
Organism: Clostridia bacterium; assembly: GCA_017467865.1. Classification (GTDB taxonomy): domain Bacteria; phylum Bacillota; class Clostridia; order Oscillospirales; family SIG627; genus RGIG6353. The sequence goes on along the minus strand of JAFUKG010000032.1, from coordinate 207,476 downwards.
TTTCTATTTCTCAATCTTGATAATACAGTCGGGACACATAGTTGCGCAGAAAGCACAGCCGATACAAGCGTCCTCATTCACCGCTTCAACGGGGTGATGACCTTTTTTGTTGATTTTTTCTTTCGCAAGTGCAAGAACCTTCTTAGGACAAGCGTCAACGCAAAGTCCGCAGCCCTTACAGTTGTCGGTTTTAAAAGTAAGCTTCGCCATTTTTTACACTCCTTTTAGAGAATTTTTGCTTGTAATTTCAGGGGATATAGGTTTGGTATTTTATCTTCAAGGGAGGAGAAAATCCTCTCGTGAACCGTTGTCATAAGAATGGGAAGCCCCGTCTTTTCACACAGCTCTTCTGCCTTCTTCATTGACGAAATAACGGTTTCGGGTGTAGTTTCCTCTCCGATGTTGGTGTTGTTTACGATACCGGTAAAGGGTATCTTTCCCGCCCATTCAATTTCACGCATTACCTCGATTGCCGAGTCGGCATCGGGAGTGAGGGGGCGGGCAGAGTTGAAAACGAAAAGCATTTCGTAGTCGCCCTCTTCTTGTATCATAGGTGCGTATCGTCCCAGCACCAGCGCGCCTCTTTCGTCTCCTCCTATGTCAAGAATGGCATGACAAGTCTTATCGTCTGTCAGCGAGTACATTTCTTGAGGAAGAGAGGGCAGGTCAACGTTTGAGCCTGCAAAGCGGGATGCAATGAGCTTGATACCTGCTTTTTCAAAATCTTCTGTGCTGTCCTTGGTGCGGAAGTAAGGATTAACTATATCCATATCCGCAACCACTACATTATCATAACGCTTTTTTAGCGAAAATGCAAGGTTTACGGCGATATTTGTCTTACCGCTTCCGTAATGACCTGCCAGAAGAGTCATTCGTTTGAATTCCATAGTTTCCTTCTTTAATGCAGAATGCAGAGTGCAGAATGCAGAATTAAGGACAATTTCGGCGATGCCGAAATTCACAATTAATCATATGAAGATTTGCGGAACGCAAATCAACCATAATTCATCACTCATCATTCATCATTCATCATTTTGATAGCCTTGGGCTATCAAAGCTTGTTTCTTTGTATCTTACCGCTTACCGTTTTGGGAAGGGAGTCCTTGAATACTACTATTCTCGGATATTTATAGGGAGCGGTTCTCGACTTTACGTAGTCCTGAATTTCCTTTTTGAGGGTGTCGGTGGGCTCAGTTCCCTTGACAAGCACGATGCTCGCCTTGACTACCTGACCTCTCACCTCGTCGGGAGCGGCGGAAACTCCGCATTCAAGAACGTAGGGAAGCTCCATAATAACGCTTTCTATCTCGAAAGGACCGATGCGGTAGCCCGATGACTTGATAACGTCGTCGGTACGTCCAACGTACCAGAAGAAGCCGTCCTCGTCACGCCAAGCAACGTCGCCTGTGTGATAATAGCCGTCGTACCAAACTTCTTTTGTTTTCTCTTCGCTTCCGTAGTAGCCCGTGAAGAGTCCGCAGGGAGCGCCGTCAGCCACTCTTACGCATATTTCACCCGTTTCACCGTCGGGCACGTCATTGCCGTCAGCATCGAGAAGGTGAACGTCGTAAATGGGAGCAGGTCTTCCCATAGAGCCTATCTTGTGGCTCTGACCTACAAGGTTACCTATAATCATAGTACTTTCTGTCTGACCGAAGCCTTCGAGAATCTGAAGTCCTGTCAGCTTTTCAAACTGATAGTAAACCTCGGGGTTGAGTGCCTCTCCTGCCGTTGTCATATGCTTAACGCTTGACAAGTCGTATTTGGAAATATCCTCCTTAACCATCATACGAAGCATTGTGGGAGGAGCGCAGAAGGTGGTGATATTGTACTTTGCAAACATAGGAAGAATATCTGCAGCGTCAAATCGGTCAAAGTCATAAACGAAGAGACCTGCCTCGCATATCCACTGTCCGTACATCTTACCCCACATCGCCTTAGCCCAGCCGGTGTCCGAAATAGTCAGGTGGAGTCCGTCGGGGTCAACTGTGTGCCAATACTTTGCAGTATGGAAGTGACCGAGAGCATACTTGCAGGCGTGAGCCGCAATCTTGGGATAGCCCGTTGTACCAGATGTGAAGTACATTATCATAAGGTCTTCACCCTTGGGGGAGTCCTCTGTTCTTGTGAAATGGGTAGAGAAGAGTGTTCTCTCTTCATCAAAGCTTCTCCAGCCCTCACGCTCGCCGTTAACGATTATCTTGTGCTTGAGGGTGTCACATTTTTCAGCCGCCGCATCAACCTCGCTTGCAACCTTGCCGTCGGCGGTACAAAGAATTGCCGAAACGCCTGCTGCGTTGAAGCGGTACTCAATGTCATGCTCTTGAAGCTGATTTGTAGCGGGAATTGCAATGGCGCCCAGCTTGTGAAGACCGAGCATCGCTATCCAGAACTGATAGTGGCGCTTGAGTATAAGCATTACTCTGTCGCCCTTCTTGATGCCGAGAGACTTGAAGTAGTTTGCCGCCTGATTGGACATCTTCTTCATATCCTTGAAGGTAAATCTTCTCTCTGTCTTATCAAGAGAAATATGTAACATAGCAAGCTTATCGGGATTTTTATCCGCAATAGCATCTACAATATCGAATGCAAAATTGAACTCATTTTCGTTTTTGAATTTTATTGACGTGGGAGTTCCGTTCTCGTCCTCAACGGTGTCAATGAACTTACGGTAAGCTCTTTCTTCGTTGTCTTTGGGAAGCTGTCTCTCGGTGGAGATAGCCTTTACGGGCGTGAGCTCGGGAATGGGCTCTCCCGTGGGATTAAGAACGATAGCATAGAACAGACAGTCTCCGCCGTCAACGGCAACCATTCCGTGAGGGGTAGAGCTGTTATAGTAAATACTGTCTCCCGCTCTGAGCACCTCTGTGTGATTTCCTACCTTTACTTTAAGAGAACCCTCGATTACAATGTCGCATTCCTGACCCGAGTGAGTTGTCACCTCGATGTCGCTGTCTGCAACCTCACCGGTATAGGACGCTCTTACGTAAAGAGGCTCTGCAATTCTGTTCTTAAAGGAAGAGGCAAGGTTATAATAGGTCATAGAGTGAGCCTCTTCAATTTTCTGACCCATACCGCGGCGGGTCACGGTGTAGCTTTTAAGGGTAGGGCTGTAGCCCTCGATGATATCGGTAACGTCAACGCCCAGCGCTCCTGCACATCTGAAGATAAAGGCGAAGGTAAGGTCTCTTTCGCCCTTTTCCGAAGCCTCGTATTCTTCAACAGAAACGTCGGTGGCGGTTGCCATATCCTCAATGCTGAGAGCCTGAATATCTCTAAGCTCTCTTATACGCCCTGCCATTTCTTTGATTTTAAAATCAATATTGTTTTCCATTTTAACCTCCGAAAATCGGGACAAAAAAACTCGTCCCAAAGATATAATCCTTGAGACGAGTATTATAAACACCCGCGGTACCACTCAAGTTGTGCCGAAGCACCACTCTTGGAATCAACCAATTCCTATGCATTAACGCAGCAATCACGGAGAGGGTCTACTCGAAAATCTTTCTTCCTCCCGACTCAGAAGCTACAAATATCAAACGCCCTCAACGGCTTCACACCAACCGCCGTCTCTCTGTTGAAGGGTAACTTTTGATAAACTCTTCGTCAAAGTCTTTTTCTTGAATAAATGAAGTATATCACACATTTTTACTTTTGTCAAGGATTATTTCTTCGTCTTTTCCGTCATACCTTTCAGTAAATGCAGAATGCAGAGTGCAGAATGCAGAATGCAGAATTAAGGATAATTTCGGCGATGCCGAAATTCACAATTAATCATATGAAGATTTGCGGAACGCAAATCAACCATAATTCATCATTCATCACTCATCATTCTGCATTCTTTGATAGCCCAAGGCTATCAAAGCTTGTTTCTCTGAATTTTACCGCTGATGGTCTTTGGAAGCTCATCGCGGAATACAACGATTCTCGGATATTTATAAGGAGCGGTGTGCTTCTTTACGTAGTCCTGAATTTCCTTCTTTAATTCTTCTGTGGGCTCGGTTCCCTTGACAAGTACGATGCTCGCCTTAACTACCTGACCTCTCACCTCGTCGGGAGCGGCGGAAACTCCGCATTCAAGAACGTAGGGAAGCTCCATAATAACGCTTTCTATCTCGAAAGGACCGATACGGTAGCCCGAGGACTTGATAACGTCATCTGTACGTCCAACGTACCAGAAGAAGCCGTCCTCGTCACGCCAAGCAACGTCACCCGTGTGGTAGTATCCGTCGTGCATAACCTCGTTTGTCTTTTCTTCGTTTCCGTAGTAGCCAAGGAAGAGACCGCAGGGTACCTTTTCACTATATCTTACGCAAATTTCTCCGTTTTCACCGTCGGGAACGGGATTTCCGTCGGGGTCGAGAATTACGACGTCGTAAAGGGGAGTAGGCTTACCCATAGAGCCTATCTTGTGGTTCTGACCGATAAGGTTTGCAATGGTAAGGGTGAGCTCTGTCTGACCGAAGCCTTCCATAATCTGAAGTCCCGTCAGCTTTTCAAACTGATAGTAAACCTCAGGGTTGAGTGCCTCTCCTGCCGTGGTCATATGCTTGATGGAGGAAAGGTCGTATTTGGATAAATCTTCCTTTATCATCATACGAAGCATTGTGGGAGGTGCACAGAAGGTCTTGATATTGTACTTTGCAAACATGGGGAGAATGTCGGAGGCGTCAAACTTGTCAAAGTCATAGGTGAACACCGCACCCTCGCAGAGCCACTGACCGTAGAGCTTGCCCCAAAGAGCCTTGCCCCAGCCTGTCTCGGAAATGGTGAAGTGAAGTCCGTCGGGCTCTACCATGTGCCAATATTTAGCGGTGATGTAGTGACCCAGCGCATACTTATAGGAATGGTTTGCAATCTTAGGATAACCCGTTGTACCCGATGTGAAGAACATGAGCATGGGGTCGTTTCCGCAGGCGGTGTTTTCGTCACGGTAGAAGTGAGCCGAGAAGAGAGGATAATTTTCGTCAAAGCTGTGCCAGCCGTCACGCTCTCCGCCCACAAGAACCTTTGTCTTAAGTGTGGGACAGTCATCCTGCGCCTTGTCTACCTCTTCTGCAACCTTGCCGTCGGCAGTACAGATGATAGCCGAAACCCCCGCTGCATTGAAGCGGTACTCGAAGTCGTGAGCCACAAGCAGGTTAGTAGCGGGAATAGCTACCGCACCAAGCTTATGAAGAGCAAGGATAGCGTACCAGAACTGATAGTGACGCTTGAGTACAAGCATTACTCTGTCGCCCTTCTTGATGCCAAGAGACTTGAAGTAGTTTGCTACTTGATTTGACTTACGCTTCATATCGTTAAAGGTAAGAAATCTCTCGGTTTTGTTCTTATCTATATGTACCATTGCAAGCTTTTCGGGGTCTTTCTTTGCAATAGCGTCAACTATATCGAAAGCGAAGTTGAACTTATCTTCGTTTTCAAAATCTATCTTGAGAAGCGTTCCGTTTTCGTCCTCAACAGTCTTTACGAAGGCATCGCTGACCAGCCCCTTGGGTGCCTTGGAAGCCGAAATGGTTTTTCTGACAGTTGTTTCTTCCTCTGCTTCACCGGGAAGTACTACTGCAACGAAAAGACAGTCCTCACCGTCAACGGCTATCATTCCGTGAGGGGTAGAGCTGTTATAGTAAATGCTGTCACCCTCGCTGAGATACTCTACGTGGTCGCCCACCTGCACCTTGAGTCTGCCCTTCATAATGAAGTCGAACTCCTGACCCGAATGGGTTGCAAGGTTAATGGGCTTGTTCTGAAGCTCGGGGTCAAACTCATATCTTACCCAGTACGGCTCGGCAATCTTACCCTTGAACTTGGGAGCAAGGCTCTGAATTTCAATGCCGTTTTCCTTGGCGGTGTCCTGACCCTCGCCCTTACGTGTAACAGTATAGGAACGAAGCTTTGCACTCTGTCCTTCAAGGATATCTGTCATATCAATGCCGAAGGCAAGGGAGCATTTATGAATAAAAGAGAAAGGAAAATCGTTCTTTCCTGCTTCATAGTCGAGATACTCTTCTACAGATACTTCGGTTTTTTCTGCCATTTCTTCAACGCTTATGCCGTCTATTTCACGCATCTCGCGAATTCGGCGAGCTACTTCTATAAGCTTTTCTTTTGAAGTTGTTGACATAATAATTTCCTCCTAAAAAAATCAAACCCGTCTCAAAGCTTTTCTTTGAGACGGGTAAAAAATTACTCGCGGTACCACTCAAATTGCAGTAAAACTGCCACTTTTTGGAATCAAACAATTCCTATGCATTTACGCAGCAATCACGGAAGCACCTACTCATGTTTCAGCACTTCGGCTCGGAAGTGATAGGTCACTTTGTCGGTATGCTATCGGCTCACACCAAATGCCGACTCTCTGAAAACAACCTTCAAAACCGTCTTCGTCACAGCCTTTAAATATTTCGCTAAGTACAATATAGCACCAAAATTTCGGTTTGTCAATAGTTTTTTTATTTTTTTATATTTCTTATTGAAAATAAAAAAAGCTTGTGATAAAATGAGTTTGCAAAGCAAACTCAATGAATTGCCTTCGGCATGAATTGAAATCTATGATTTCATGAATTGAGCCTGACGGCTCATGAATTGCACTTCGTGCATTATAAAGGCAATTCAATTCATGGAGCAAAGCGAGAAATCATGGCGTAACGCCAATTCATGACAACGATAGTTGTCAATTCATAGCCCTCCTTGTGTAAAGGAGGGTGGCACGCAGAGCGTGGCGGGAGGATTGTTAAAGAAGAAACAACCCCTCAGTCAGCTACGCTGACAGCTCCCCTTACACAGTGGAGCCTTTAATGTTAGACATCTAAATTGTTCACGAATTTTAAAATGAATTCAAAGAAGTTGAATTCAGCGATATGAAATCCTGATGGAATTTGTGATATACCTTGTGGTGCGATATATTAATTCGTAATGCGATGTCCCTTCGGGACGAGATAATATGGAGGATAAAAATTATGAAAATCGGAGTTTCAAGCTATAGCTTTACAAAATATATTTCCCAGACGGGCTCGGATATCTTCGCCGTTATTGACAAAGCCAAGGAGATGGGCTTTGAAGGTATTGAGTTTATCGGGCTTGAGTCTTATGCTAAAGAGGGAGAAGATTTGATTTCTCTTGCCGGGAAGATAAAAGAGCATTGCGAAAAGACAGGTATTGAAATTATCAACTACGCCATAGGTGCAAATTTCCTTGCAGTCGATATAGATGCAGAGATTGACAAGGTGAAAAAGAGCGTAGATATTGCCGCAGCTCTCGGCTCTCCCTGCATGAGGCATGACGTTTGCTACTCTCTTCCAAAGGAGCATCTTTACACATGGCATAATGCTGTGAAGGAAATGGCACCGAGAATAAGGGAAGTAAGTGAGTACGCAAAGTTAAAGGGCGTAAAGACCTGCACCGAAAACCACGGATATATTTTCCAAGCCCCCGAGCGGGTAGAAGCCCTCATCCGTGAAGTTAATCACGAAAACTACGGCTGGCTCTGCGATATGGGTAACTTCCTCTGTGCCGATGCCGACCCCGTGCACGCCGTGGCAATTGCCGCTCCCTACACCTTCCACGTTCATGCAAAGGACTTTCTCTTGAAATCGGGAGACGTTGACTGTCCCAAAGGCTTTTTCACAACCCTCGGCGGTAATCACATAAGAGGCACCGCCGTAGGACACGGAGTTGTGCCCGTAAAGAATTGCATCACCGCTCTCAAACGAGTAGGCTATGACGGCTACGTGGCAATTGAATTTGAAGGAATGGAAGATAATATCCCAGCCCTCGAAGCAGGACTTGATTTCCTTAAAAAGACCGTCTGATGTCTTAAATCCCCTGCAAAAATAAAAGCAGGGGATAATTTTTTAAAAAAACTATTGACATTCGCACAGTTTTATGATATTATATTGTGCGTTGGGGGTTTAGCTCAGCTGGGAGAGCATCTGCCTTACAAGCAGAGGGTCACAGGTTCGAGCCCTGTAGTCCCCACCAAAGCAAAAAAGAACATCGTGAGATGTTCTTTTTTTGTTTGTGGTTCAGTTTCTGTTCTGAGCGCAGGTGCTGGGGTAGAATTCCTCGATAGGGAAGGGAGTAGAGCAGAACATTGAGCAGGGATCTGTAACCGACACGGGGGACTTGTCTGCATCGGGGATACAGTAGTCGCAGGCAGGGATGATAAGCTGTGAGGGGCGTTCAATTCTGATAAGTGCAAAGATGCCAAGGGTGAGACACACTGCAATATTGGTACAGCCTGTAACAAGCCCGCCCTCAAAGAGGTTAACTATCTGTTCGGGGATATTGTCATATTCGGGAGGGGTGGGAATGCCGTTGCAGTTTTCTATAATATTAACAGCAAGAGGTATAGGGGTTGCCACCTCTACTACAACCTTGGGAGCGTTTGACGAGGGGATAGCACCTGTGAGTGTTGGAGTGAAGCAGGGATCGGAGTTGGTGTCAGACTTGAACACGCTGACGTTTCCCTCACCGCCGTAGAGAACGACCGTTTTCTCGCTGATGGCAAGGCCTTCTATATCCTCGCTTACACCGTTCACGCAACAGGTGAGCAGTACGTAAAAATAATAGCGTATGGTAACCTGAAAGTAACCGCAGTTAAAGGGCAGTTCGTCTGCACTTATCTGAGCCCATATTACACGCACCTCTTTGGCACGGGGGGTTCTGCAGTTTTCAAGCTTCGCCATTCCGTCGGGGGTAAGTATTACACGAAGACCTTCAATGCAGTCCTGCGCCCGACTCGTATCATATATTCTGTTAGTATCAATGCAGCAAACGTCGTCGTTGCAAAGAGAGTTACCGTTTGTTGAAGAGCAATTTTGAGTCATTTGATTTTTCCTCCTATTAAATAATTCGGTCATTACATATTATGCAAAAACTGTAAATTGTTGAATTTGCAAAAAAAGAGCCCGCGGAATTCTCCGCGGGCTGTCCTTTTAAAAGAAATTATTCAACAATCATGTCCTTAACTGCTTCAATTACTTGGTCCTCGTCCTCACCCTCGGCAGTAAGTCCGATGGGGTGTGCAAGGTCAAGACTGAATACACCGATAACAGACTTTGCGTTAACTACGTATTTACCGCTTGTCAGGTCAATATCCGACATAAAACGGCTCATATCGTTTACGAAGTTCTGAATCTGTGCAATAGTGCTGAATTTAATATTAACTTTTTTCATAATTAAATCATTCCTTTCGGTTGTGCTTAACGCACCAAAGTTCAAATGAGAAGCAACAATATAAGTATGAATTTCGCTTCAGAGAAATTGTCCTTACCTATTACCTCTTCACTTTTACCTATTCACTGTCTGAAAACGTGTTTTTAAATTTTAGGGGAGCATTCTTTCGGTTACAATTCTGTGAGATACAAGGCAGGGACGGAAAGCTTCTGCATAATCCTTGTGGCACTGAAGTCCATAGTACTCGGAGAGAATTCTGCACTCCTTAGTATAATCAACGCCGTCGTGGTCTCTGAGCCATATTTCCTGAGACTCGTGGCAGTGAAGCATTTGAAGCTTCTTTTCATAAAATTCTGTGATGTCAACATACTCGGTGGGGTTAAAGTTGATACCTGCGGCTGTTGCCATATAATAGATAGGAGTAATCTTATCTGTTGCAGGATACTTTGTGAAGTAATGAGGGCAGGTTGCCATGAATGCTGCATCGAAAGCGAGCTTAGATGCTGCAACGTGGTCGCACATATAGTCCTCGGGGTCGGGAATGATGAGAAGGTCGGGGTCTGCCTGACGGATTATGTCAACAAGGATATCCTTCTGCTCCTTGCTCTGATAGTAGGAACAAAGGTCGCCTATATCTGCAGGAAGATATGTAAAGCCTGCCATATCGCAAGACTTCTGTGCTTCTGCACGGCGGATATCTCTGAGCTCATCGGGCATTATAACCATATGACCCATGTTACCGTTATTGATAGTGCAGACAAAAACCTCGTCGCCTCTTGCCTTGCACTTGAGAAGTGTGCCTGCACACATAAATTCCATATCGTCGGGATGCGCTGTAATAGCTAAAACTCTCATAAAAAACCTCCAAATTAGTAAATTTTAACTTAACACTACGATTATCTCACAATAAAGCTCTTTTGTCAAGACAAAAATGCAGAAGCTTTACGCTTCTGCATTTTCCATATTCGATATTATAAACCCGCGTACTTCCTCTCTCGGCAGAGCGAATATATGGGCACATTCATTTTCAAAAAGCTGTTCGGCATCCTTAAAGGCATATTCGTCGGACGCTCTCATCTTCTTGCCCTTTTCGGTGAGCTGCAATCTTCTTTCGTAAAGCGCCTTTATTACAGATACTAAAAGCGTCCTGTCTCCCGAGTCGAGAACTTCCTTGTACTTTTCCTGTCTCAGCTTGTCACCGTCTATCCAAAGGGGCTCGATGGCGGGAATACTCTTTATCAGCGAAAGCGCCTCCGCCTTTTTCAGAACGGGTTTTATTTTAGACATAAGCTTTTCGTTGAAAGAAGGTACGTGAATAGTCGTTTTGTCATCGAAAAGTGGTTTTAAGATGAAATATGTCCTTTTTTCATCTGCAAAAAGCTCTTCTCTTATATCCTCGATTTTACATACACCGGCAGAGCCGTAAACAACCGTATCAGATAATTTCCACATATTATTCCCTCCTACTATCTATATTTTACCATATTTTAAAAAAATATGTAATAGGTAAAATCAACAAAAGTTGAGGGGAAGTTTATAGGTCAAATCCGTTAATTTATAAAAGCCAGACTTCCATTCGTCCGTTTGAGCGTCTCTTCTTGTAAAACTCGGAAAGCTCGTCAAGCTTCTTTTCAAACTCTTCTTTAAGCTCGGTGGGCTCAAGAAGCTTTACCTCTGTGCCCAAAGTGAAAAGGGCAGGGAAGAGCAGGCTGGAGGGCACTCCTAATTCTGCGGTAACGTAGTCACCATCCTCGCTCTCTTTACCCTTGCCGAGAATGGCGTAAACGTCCTCGGCGTCCTCTTTTTTATATTCGATACTGATATGAACAAGGTCGAGTGTGACGGGGGCGGGGGGAGGAGAAGCCTTGCCATCTTCCATATAATATCCCTTTTTGTTATCGTGGCAAAGGGTTATTTTATAGCCGTATTCAATGAGAGTGTTGATGTCACGGCAAACGGATTTTCTCTCTGCAGAAATACCCTCTGCTTCAAGAAGCTTACATACACCAACGGCAGTTATGGGATGAGTCTCGTCGGTAGCGCGAAGAATATCAAGAACCTTAAGTAATTTAATTTTCGGTTGCATTATTAATCACCTCTTATATTTATCATAACACACAAAGGACAAAAATGGTAGTGGTAAGACGAATAAATTGCGAATTCGTAAAACTTTAACATAAAAGCTTTCTTAAATTTATTTAAAAAACATAAGAAATCAGTTGATTTTTTCGGCATTTTAAGTATAATAGTTTTGAAGAATGAAAAAGGAGTAAGTTTTATGTCGAAGAAGAGAGTTGCCCTGATAGGCTGCGGTACTATTTCAAGAGTTCATCTTGTCAGCATAAATGCGTGTGCAAAAGCAGAGCTTGTTGCGGTAGCTGACGTAATAAAAGAGAGAGCTGAAAGGTGCGCCGAGGAATTTTCTGCCCGAGCTTACACTGACTATAAAGAGATGGTGGAAAAGGAAAAGCCTGACTGTGTACATATATGCTTACCTCACTTTCTTCACGCTCCTGTATCTCTTTGGTGCATGGAAAGAGGAGTGAGCGTTCTTGTGGAAAAGCCTATTGCCACAAATCTTGAGGATGCACTCCTTATGGAAAAATGCGCAGAGGTGAACGGCGTTACCCTTTCGGCAGTTATGCAAAACCGTTACAACACGGGTACCCTTTTTATAGAAAAGACGTTACGTGAAGGAGCTTTGGGCAAAATCCTCGGAGCTCGGTGCTCTGTCACTTGGTTTCGTAATCAAAGCTACTATAACGAGGCTCCTTGGCGTGGAAATATTGCCGAGAGCGGCGGCGGAGTAATTATAAATCAAGCAATACATACCATTGACCTTATGCATCATTTTGTAGACTCTAAGGTTGTGAGAGTGGACTCCACCATAGCCAAAAGAGGAAGATGCAATATTGAGGTAGAGGACAGCGCCGAGGGCATTATTGAATTTGAAAACGGGGTTCTTGCAAACTTCCATGCCATCAATTGCTATTCCGACAATTCCCCCGTCTTTCTTGAATTGCATTGCGAAAAGGGACGGGTGCAGATGCTATCGGATAAAGCCACAATCTACTTTAACGACGGCAAAGCTGTGTCCTCGGATGCGGGAGAAGACAGCTTTGACTACGGTGACGTTAAGGAATATTGGGGTGCAAGCCATATAAAACAGATTTTTGATTTTTACGACCATCTGACCTCGGGCACACCCATGAGAGTGACCTTTGACAGCGCTCTTGAAACACATAAGCTTATTTGTGATATATATGAAAACGCAAGAAAAAAAGAGTCTCGATGAGACTCTTTTTTAATGCAGAATTCACAATTGATTATAATTTACCTTAATTCATCATTCATAACTCATCATTCTGCATTCTAAAAAGCCCTTGGCTTTTTAGATCCTCTTTACAAAGTCGTCGATAGACTGTCTTTCAAAGTGACGGGGATTGGGCTCACATTCATCACTTTTATATCCGACGGGTAGAAGTGAGTAGGGGACAATATTATCGGGCAAATTAAAGGCATTTTTCACTTTTTCCTTGTTGAAAGCGCATACCCATACGGAGTTCAAACCTAGACTTTCGGCTTCGAGCATCATATGGCAGGTGACGATAGATGAGTCGATAGGAGCTGCACACCAGCCGTCGTTGTTTCTCGTCCATGCTACGTCGGTGTCGGCGCAGATCATAAGAACTGTGGGAGCGTTGTATGCGCTGGGGGTGATTTCTCTTATTTTCTCAAGAGACTCCTTTGTTTCAATGACAAAGATCCTCTGAGGCTGCATATTCTTTGCTGTGGGGGCAACGCGGGCGGCTTCAAGGATTTTGTCAAGCTTTTCTTTTTCCACGGGTGTATCTTTAAAATCTCTTACCGAATAACGGTTTTGAAGAAGTGATAAAATATCCATAAATATTCTCCTTTGCTTTTTTAGTATTTTAACATAACTTCTTTTTCTTGTCAAACTGTTAAAAAGTTCACACAATGTACTTGTAAATAGAGCAAAAATATATTATAATGTATATAACTATTTTTGAAAGAAGGCATTCAAGTGATTGAACAGATAAAAAAAGAGGCAAAAATTGCTTTAGAAGAGCTTTTTGAGGCTGCAAGCCTTGAAAAGGACGATATAGTTGTTATAGGCTGCTCGTCAAGCGAGGTGCTTGGCAAAAAGGTGGGCACCTATTCAAGCCTTGAGGTAGGACGTGCCCTTGTAGACACTCTTTATCCCATGATAAAGGAAAAGGGGCTTTATATGGCGGCTCAATGCTGTGAGCACCTTAACCGCTCGGTAATTATAGAAAAGAGAGCTGTCCGTCTTTGGGGACTTGAAAGAGTCAACGTGAAGCCACAGCTTCACGCAGGCGGTGCATTTGCGATGTCCCTTTGGGATACTTTAGAGGAGCCTGTTGCGGTAGAAAAAGTTCAGGCGGCGGCAGGTATGGATATCGGCTCGGTGCTTATCGGTATGCAGCTCAGACCCGTTGCTGTACCCGTGAGAACAAGCGTCAGTATGATTGGCGGTGCAAGGCTTACCGTTGCAAGAACACGCCCCAGATTTGTAGGTGGCGAGAGAGCTCTTTACGTTGATGAATTGAGGTAAAAATGAAAATATCAGTACTTGGCGCGGGAAGATGGGGAAGCTTTATTGCGTGGTATCTTTCGCTGATGGACGAAACTGTCCTTTGGGGAAGAGAAGGCTCCGAGGGTATCTGCGCCTTTAAGGAGACTCGTACCAACGGCACGGTTACACTTGGTGAGAGGACTATCGTTACCACCGACCTTAACCGTGCTATTGAAAACGATACTATCGTTATATCTATTTCCAGCCAAAATTTGCGCGCCTTTGCAGAAGAGCTGTCCGAAAGGATAAACACTCCTAAGCGCTTCATCCTCTGCATGAAGGGAATTGAAGAGAAAAGCGGTAAAAGGCTGAGTGAGGTTTTTCGTGAGAGCTATAAGAAGCCCTATGAGTTGGCAGTGTGGGTAGGACCGGGACACGTTGAGGATTTTGTCAACGCTATCCCCAACTGTATGCTCATCGACTCGGATAACCGAGATTTTAAGGAAGGGCTTGCCAGCGTCTTATCCAGCTCACTTATCCGCTTTTACTACGGAAACGACCTTATCGGAACCGAAGTGGGTGCGGCGTCCAAGAACGTTGTGGGCATTGCCGCAGGTATGCTCGACGGACTTGGTATTTCCTCTCTTAAGGGTGCCCTTATGGCAAGGGGAGCAGGAGAGATTTCCCGTCTTATAGAGGCTATGGGGGGAAATCGGCTTTCGGCTTACGGGCTTGCCCATCTTGGTGACTATGAAGCCACCGTCTTTTCAAAGCACTCTCATAACAGAGCTTACGGCGAAATGCTTGTAAAGGGCGAAAAATTTCAGAAACTTGCCGAGGGTGTTGCTACTTGCCGGGGAATAATGAAGCTCTCTGAAAAATACTCGGTGGAGCTTCCCATATGCTCGGCGGTGTATAAGGTGCTTTTTGAAAACGCCGACCCGCAGCAAACACTTAATTCTTTATTTTCACGTGATATAAAAAGCGAATTCAACGGCTGAAAGGAACAAAAATGGGAATTATTACAAAACTTTTCGGAACACACAGCGAAAGAGAAATAAAGAGAATAACCTCTCTTGTAAATAAAACAGAGGAACTCTCCGACCACTACTCGGGAATGACCGACGAGGAGCTGAAGGCACAGACTCAGCTTTTTAAGGACAGACTTGCAAAAGGTGAGACTCTCGACGATATTCTCCCTGAGGCATTTGCCACGGTCAGAGAAGCATCCACCAGAGTTCTCGGGAAGCGCCATTACAGAGTTCAGCTTATCGGCGGTATAATTATCCATCAGGGCAGAATTGCTGAAATGAGAACGGGTGAGGGTAAAACCCTTGTTGCCACGCTTCCCGCATACCTTAACGCTCTCACAGGCAAGGGTGTTCACATCGTCACAGTCAACGATTACCTTGCAAAGCGTGACAGCGAATGGATGGGTAAGATATATAACTTTCTCGGCCTTACGGTAGGACTTGTAGTTCACGGACAGTCCCCCGAGGAAAAGCATAAGGCTTATGACGCCGACATTACCTACGGCACTAACAACGAATTTGGCTTCGATTATCTGAGAGACAATCTTGTTATATATAAAGAGGACAGAGTGCAGAGAGGTCATAACTTCGCCATTGTGGACGAGGTGGACTCCATACTTATCGACGAAGCGAGAACTCCTCTTATCATTTCGGGTCAGGGAGAAAAGTCAACCGAGCTTTACGGCGTCGTAAACGCCTTTGCAAAGACTCTCAAATCCTTTAAGATAAAAGAGGCAAACGACAAGGAGATAGACGAAAACCTTGAAACCAACTACGACTATATCATAGACGAAAAGGCGAACAACGCCACCCTTACCTCAAGAGGTATAAAGAAGGTGGAGGAGCAGTTTGGAATAGATAACTTTGCCGACCCCGAAAACGCGGCCCTCGCTCACCACGTAAACCAAGCCATAAAGGCACTTGGCACCATGAAGCGCGACGTTGACTACGTTGTAAAGGATAATCAGGTAATCATTGTCGATGCCTTTACTGGCAGACTTATGCCCGGCAGACGCTATTCCGACGGACTTCATCAGGCAATAGAAGCAAAAGAAAACGTAAAGGTAGAGCGTGAGTCGAAAACCCTTGCTACTATCACCTTCCAGAACTTCTTCCGCCTTTATACAAAGCTTTCGGGTATGACGGGTACTGCCCTTACAGAAGAAGGTGAATTCCGTGAGATATATAACCTTGACGTTATAGTCATCCCCACCAATAAGCCCATGATAAGAAAGGATGCCGAGGACAAGGTATTCAAGAACAGCCGCGGCAAGATAAATGCCATTGTAGCCCAGATAGAAGAGTGCCACAAAAAGGGTCAGCCAGTCCTTGTGGGTACTGTCTCTATTGATAAATCCGAGGAGCTTTCAAAGATACTTCAGAAGCGCGGTATTCCCCACAACGTTCTTAACGCTAAATTCCACGAAAAGGAAGCAGAGATTATCGCACAGGCAGGAAAGTACGGCGCCGTTACCATTTCCACCAATATGGCAGGACGAGGCACCGACATAATGCTTGGCGGTAACCCCGAGTACCTTGCAAAGACAAAGCTTCGTCAGGAGGGCTATTCCGAGGAGCTTATCGTTCTTGCAGATACTGTTACAGACACCGATAACGAAGAGATTATCGGGGTAAGAGCACGCTATAACGAGCTTGTTGCAGAGTTTGAGCGTGAAATTGCACCCGAGCGCGAAAAGGTGAGAGAAGCGGGAGGACTCTTTATTCTCGGCACCGAGCGCCACGAGTCAAGACGAATTGACAATCAGCTCCGAGGACGTGCAGGACGTCAGGGAGACAGCGGCGCGTCGGCATTCTATCTCTCTCTTGACGACGACCTTATGCGCCTTTTCGGAGGAGACAGAATAGTGGGTGTGGTTGACCGCCTCGGTCTTGAGGACGACCAGCCCATTGACGCCAGAATTTTATCAAACACAATAGAAAACGCACAAAAGCGCCTTGAGGGTCAGAACTTTGCCCGCCGACGCAACGTGCTTATGTACGATAACGTAATGAGCGAGCAGAGAAACGTTATCTACAAGGAAAGAGGAGAGGTCCTTGACGGAATAGACCTGACCGATAAGATTAAGTCTATGATGCACTCTATGATTGAGTCAAAGGTCAGAGAATGCATGAGAGGGGATACCCCCGACCAATGGCAGCTTGACGAGCTCAGACGAGCTTTTTTCGGACTCTTCACAACAGATGCAGACTTCCGTGAAACGGGGGACGCTCTCGACGAGCTTTCCGCCGATAAGGTGACGCATGAGCTTTGTGAGCGTGCAGACAAGCTTTATGCGGAGAAGACAGAGCTTCTCGGAGAAGAGGTTATGAGTGAGGCAGAGCGTGTTATACTGCTTCGCACCGTTGACCGCAAGTGGATGGCGCACATAGATGCTATGGACGCTCTTCAGAGCACTATAAGACTTCAGGCATACGGTCAGCGTGACCCCGTAAGAGAATATAAGATAGTAGGCTCGGATATGTTCGACGAAATGACCGAGGAAATAAGATGCGACACCGTAAGAGGAATTCTGTCTGTACAGCCGAGAACCGAGATAAAGCGTGAAAAGGTTGCGAAGATTACAGGTGCATCCCACGGCGGCGACGCATCCCCTGTGAAGAAAGCTCCCGTCAGAAAAGCCGAGAGCGAAAAGGTGGGACGAAACGACCCCTGCCCCTGCGGAAGCGGACTTAAATACAAGAAATGCTGCGGCAAGAATATGGCAGACGGAGAATAGAAAATGAGATTTCCTCTTATATTTCTTGGACTTATATTTATATTTTCACCCGATATAACACTCTTCGATTTTCTCCCCGACGTGATAGGCTGGTTTTTTATAACCCTTGGACTTACCCCACTTGCAGATATTGAGCTGCGTGCCGAGGACGCGAAAAGGCTTTCTTTGAGAATGATGCTCGTGTCGGCAGTAAAGCTTGCCGTGTCGCTTTTCACCTTCCGCTTCGGTACGTCGGATATGCTCCTTGCTACCTTTGCCTACGGAATTGTTGAAATTATAACTGTAATTCCCTTTGTTACAAATTTCTTTACCGCTCTCGATTATTCGGCAATGAGAATAACACCTTCTCTCAACTCCGATAAAGTAAGTGGTATTAAATGGTATATGTACGTTTTCTTCGTACTTAAAAACGTACTTGCCTTTCTGCCTGCAACGGTTGGACTTTTCGACACCGAGACTACGGGCAATCTGTCGGCGGACACCTGGTTTGTGGACTTTGAAGCGGCTATGCGTGTCTTTATGGTATTTGCTTTTTTCCTGTCGGCGGTGATTTCTCTTGTCAGCGTGATTTACGCAGGACAGTTCTTTGTTTCTCTCATAAAGAATAAAGAGCTGATAGGGAATATGACGAAGCACCGTCGGGAAGAGGTACTGTCAAAAGAGAACGTTATGACCGTGAAGAACACCTCTTTTGTACTTACGTTTTTCTTATCTGCTATGCTCTTCTTTTTCGACTTTTATATTGACGCCATAGACGTGCTTCCTACCTTTGTGGGATTTTTCCTCGTTTTTGTTGCTTTCGTTTTTATGAAGAGGAGAATGAACGAAAGAACTACACTTCCCGCTATTCTTGCCTTTGCGGGCTTTACCGTTTCTCTCTTCTCCTTCATTTACAGACTCTATTGGGGAGGAAAGACGAATTTCGTTCTGACCTATACCTTTGGTTCAAAGCCCTTGACCTTGCCCCTCAGTATCGCCGAGGCGGTATTTACCGTGGCGGTAATAGTTATGATACTTAAATGGGCGGACAGCTTTAATAAAAAGTACACTAAATACACCTTGGAGGATAACCTGACCTTACTTAAAATCGGGGCGGTTATAGAGGCGTTTTTCGGTGTAATGCTTTACGCCTTCCCATCCCTTAATACAACCTTTGTGTTCCCCTCCATTGTTTTCGGAATAGCTTATACGGCGCTTACAATAAACTTTTTCTTTAAATTAAAAAGACAGATATCAAAAGATATGAGATAAGGAGACTAAAACCTTGTGCGGCTTTGTAGGAATGTTTAAAAAATCACCTCTCAGCGAGAGTGAAAAGGAAATCGTCACAAAAATGTCGGAGACTATGGCGTACAGAGGACCCGACGAGGGCAAGATGCTCTTTTTTGAAAATCTTGTACTTGCTTTCAGAAGACTTAGTATCATCGACCTTGAAAAGGGAAGCCAGCCCTTTGAGTACGGAGAACGCTTCGTAGGCATCTTCAACGGCGAGATTTATAACTACCGTGAGCTGAGAGCCCAGCTTATTGAAAAGGGCTATGAGTTCAAAACCAATTCCGAAATTGAGGTTATGCTCACCCTCTATTCTGTCGAGGGAGAAAGCTTTATAAATAAGCTTCGCGGTATGTTTGCCTTCTCCTTTTACGATAAAGAGAAGAATACTGTAATGCTTGGCCGTGACCCCTTCGGCATTAAGCCTCTTTACTATATAGAGCGTGAGGGACAGGTGTACTTTTCCTCGGAGTCCAAGGTATTTTACCTTGACCCCGCTCTTGACAAAACTCTTATAGATGAAGAACAGCTTCAGCACTACTTTACTTATCAGTATATCCCCGAGCCCTCAACTCTTCACCCAGAAATAAGGATACTCCCCGCAGGCTCTTATATGATGCTTGACTTTTCGGCAGAGCGTGAGGTGAGAGTGGAGAAGTACTATACTCCAACCTTCACTCCCGTGAAGTCCGACGACTTTGAAAAGAGAGCCGAGGAGCTTCGTGAAATAGTTGAAACAAGTGTAAAATATCATATGATAAGCGACGTTGACGTTGGTACGTTTTTGTCAGGCGGTATCGACTCGGCAGTAATTACCGCTACCGCAAGTAAGCTTAACCCCGGTATCAAGGCGTTTACCGTTGCTTTCGGCGAAAAGGAATACTCCGAAATCGACGAAGCCTCGGGCATCGCACGTCACCTTGACGTAGAGCATATAAAGCTTGTGGCAGGGCTTGAGGATTTTAAACGTGCCTTTGACAAGGTGGTCTATCACCTTGATTTTCCCGTTGCCGATCCCTCTACTATGGCGATATATCTCATCTGCGAAGAGGCTGCGCGTCACCTTAAGGTTGTACTGTCAGGCGAGGGCTCCGACGAGCTTTTCGGCGGTTATAAGGTGTACGGCGAGACCCTTACCTCCGATAAGATAAACGCCCTGCCTTCTCTTATAAAAGCGCCCCTCTCCTTTGCTTCAAAAATTCTTCCCGAGGGTGTAAAGGGCAAAGCCCTCCTTTACCGAGGAACAACACCTCTTGAAAAGAGATACGTTGGAAATGCCTTTATCTTTGATGAAAAAGAAAAGAAGAAAATTCTTAAAACAGCCTCTGACAGAGTGCACTTTTCTGACCTTACAAAGGATATTTACGCCGACGTTCAGGGACTACCCGGCATTACCAAAATGCAGTACGTAGACATGAACACCTGGCTGAGAGGTGATATTCTCGTCAAGGGAGACCGACTGAGCATGGCTCATTCACTTGAGGTCAGAGTGCCATTCCTCGATAAAGAGGTCTTTGAATTTGCAAGGAAGCTTCACACCGAGGATAAGCTTTCCCACGGCACTACGAAATATATCTTTCGTCACGCCTTCCGTGACCTTGTAAATCCCGAAACCGTAATGCGTCCCAAGCTCGGCTACCCCGTACCCGTTCGCAAATGGCTGAAAAACGAGCTCTACGATTGGGCAAAGGACATTATAACAAACTCTTCTGCTGATGCTTATATCGACAAAAAAGAAGCCCTTCGTATGCTTGACGCACACCGAGAGGGCAGGGAAGACAACTACCGCAAGCTTTGGGTTGTTTTGGTGTTTATGAGATGGTATGACCTTTTTGTTGGACGTTGAAATTTTCTTAGGAAATTAATTTATTATATCTTGAGGGAGTGCTTTTTAAAAAAGCGCTCCCTCAAACACCCACGAAAACTATAATAAAATTTTAATTATCATTTTCATAGAGGTTATAGGGGGAACACTTTTACGAAAAGTGCTCCCCCTAAATATTGATAAAATGAAGATTTGCTTTAGCAAATCAACAATAATTCTGCATTTTGCATTCAGCATTTTGCATTCAAAAAAGCACCCTTTCGGGTGCTTTCTTTATTTTATAAGCTTCAGCGCTTTTGCAAGCTCCACAACACCGAGAGGTGTTATGATGAGAACAAGTGCGATAAGATAGAGAACAGGGGAGAGGATTTCAAGATTGAAGAGTACTCTGAGGGGTGTGAAGAGCACCAGCGACATAAGTACAATTGCCGCAAGGGTTGCGAGGTTTACGTACTTATTGGAGAAAAATCCTATCTTGAACACCGATTTGTCGGTTCTCATATTGTAGGTGTGAACTGCTTGCGACAAAGCGAGTACCATAAACGCCATAGTTCTGCCTGCTGCAAGGGGGTCACAGCCCTTGGGAGGAAGTACCTTCCAGCCGATGTAAAAGGCAATCAGAGTAAGAATAGAGAACATAACTCCCTGAAGCACAATTCTCACACCAAGTCCATGGGCGAAGATACCCTCGGCTTTTGGCTTGGGCTTTTCGTTCATAATGTCCTTTTCAATGGGCTCCATACCCAGCGCTACCGCAGGAAGAGAGTCTCCTACAAGGTTTATCCAAAGCAGATGCATGGAAAGGAAGGGTGATTTGTGCCATACCATCATAGATATGAATACTGCAATAACCTCGCTGATATTTGTACCAAGGAGGAAGCCTACAACCTTTTTAAGGTTAGCGTAAATTCCTCTGCCCTCTTTTACTGCATCAACTATAGTTGCGAAGTTGTCGTCGGTGAGGGTCATATCCGAGGCGCCCTTGGCAACGTCGGTGCCAGTAATACCCATAGCGCATCCGATATCTGCAGCTTTAAGGGCGGGAGCATCGTTTACGCCGTCTCCCGTCATGGAAACTACTTGTCCTTTCTTCTGCCAAGCCTTGACTATTCTTATTTTGTTTTCGGGTGAAACTCGGGCGTAGACAGAAATCTTTTCTACGTTTTCGTCAAGCTCTTTGTCGCTCATCTTATCGAGTTCGGCTCCCGTTATGGCAATGTCGCCATCAAGGAAAATACCAAGCTCACGGGCGATAGCCGTAGTGGTCACCACGTGGTCACCCGTTATCATTACGGGCTTGATACCTGCCTTACGGCAGACAGCCACCGCTTCCTTCGCCTCGGGTCGGGGCGGGTCTATCATACCCACAAGTCCCATAAAGGTAAGTCCTGATTCAAGTTCCTCTGAGGTGGGATTTTCGGGTACTTCGTCTATTTCCTTATATGCTACCGCAAGCACTCTGAGAGCGTCGGCAGACATTTCGTTCATATATTTCTTTGCTTTTTCAAGGTCTCCCTTGATACACCTTGACATCATTACGTCGAAGGCACCCTTGACGATAACTACGTTTTTACCGCTTATTACGTTGACAACGGACATAAGCTTTCTGTCTGAGTCAAAGGGTATCTCGGCAACTCTCGGGAACTTGTCGTTGAGCATACTCTGTTCAAGTCCGTTCTTATGAGCGGCAACAACTATTGACGTTTCTGTGGGGTCGCCGATGTGCTCCTCCTTCCCCTCATGGAAGTTGACCGTTCCGTCAGAGCAGAGGGTAGCATAGGCGAGCAGCCTCTTTATTTTTTCGCTGTTTTCAGCTGAAATCTTCTCAGTAGCTTCCTCTCCGTCGGCAAAAGCTCTGACGAGAGTCATTCTGTTTTGTGTAAGCGTTCCCGTCTTGTCCGAGCAGATAACGGATGCACTGCCCAGAGTTTCTACCGCAGGTAAACGGCGTATGAGAGCGTTTCTTTTCGCCATTCGCTGAACACCGATAGAAAGAACGATAGTTACGACTACGGGAAGTCCTTCAGGGATAGCAGACACCGCAAGGGAAACCGCTATCATAAAGATTTCCATAACCGAAATATTATTTAAAAGTCCAACTATAAATACTATGGCACAAGCAACGAGAGCAACTATACCAAGATATTTACCAAGGTTCGCAAGTTTTTTCTGAAGAGGAGTTTCACTTTCCTCTTCTCCGTCAAGGAGATTTGCTATCTTACCCATTTCGGTGCTCATACCCGTTGCGGTAACCACCGCCAGAGCGCTTCCGTAGGTTATGGAACAGCCCGAAAATACCATATTCGTTCTGTCACCTATGGGTGCGTCCTCTTTAACCTCGGCTAAAGCATCCTTTTCGCTGGGTACAGATTCGCCCGTCAGAGCCGACTCCTCGCTTTTAAGACTTGCACTTTCTATAAGTCTTGCATCGGCGGGTACAAAGTCGCCTGCTTCAAGCTTGATTACGTCTCCGGGTACAAGAAGAGAGGCATCAATAATTCTTTCTTCACCATCTCTGATAACTCTTGCGTGAGGAGCTGACATATTCTTTAAGGCGTCAAGTGCCTTTTCTGCTTTGCTTTCCTGCATAACGCCCATTATGGCGTTTACGACAACAATAAATACGATGAGGAAAGGCTCGAAAAATTCGCTCTTTTCTCCCTCTGCACATGCGACTACGAAGGATATAACTGCCGCAATAAGCAGTATTATTATCATTACGTCGCAGAATTGGTCGAGAAAGCGTCGAAGCATCGTTTTCTTTTTCTTTTCCTTGAGTCTGTTTTCGCCGTATTTTGTGAGTCTCTCACTTGCTTCGGCGGCGGTCAGTCCCTTTTCGGCATCAGCCCCAAGGGACAAAAGTAAATCATCCTTGCCCGTACTATGCGGTAACAAAATAAAATTCCCCCTTTAATATTAAGTTTTACTATTATATCAAATAATTCTATTTTTTACAAGTACTTACATTTAAATTATATTCAGGGGAAGCACTTTTTATAAAAGTGTTTCCCCTAATACCCCTATGAAAATTACAGTTTTCGTGGGAGTCTGAGAGCGTGCTTTTTTTAAAGCATTACCGAAAATACAATAAAATAATTTTCCAAAGGGAAATTTACATTAGTTTTATGAATTGATGCTTTGCATCATGAATTGACTTTGTCATGAATTGTGGTAATTACCACATGAATTAAATTGCTTTATGCACCACAGTGCAATTCGTGAAACCGAAAGGTTTAATTCATGAAATTTTAATTTCAATTCATGCTGTCAGGCAATTCATTGAAAAGAGGCTGTTTCCACAGCCTCTTTTCATTTATATATTCTCTTAACTCTCGGGGAAACTCCCGTGTAAACGGTATAATTTATTTCGCCTGCGTCGGCGGCGTATTCGTCTATGCTAAGCCCCTCTTCTCCCCAGAAGATTACCTCGTCTCCTGCCTTGACAGGATTTTTAGCACTGGTGATATCTACCATCAACAGGTCCATGCACACGTTACCCACAATAGGGAATACCTCGCCGTTTATGGTGACTCTACCCTTGTTGGAAAGTCCTCTGGGAATTCCGTCGGCATAGCCTGCGGTAACTGTTGCTACAAGTATGTCATCCTCTGCCAAAAAGGTTCGGCTGTAACCGATGCCCTCTCCCTTTTTGACCTTATGTACCTGACCAACCCTTGCGCACATGGTCATAACCTCTTTCAGAGGGTATTCAGGGTAAAGGGAAAGATATTTTTCCTTTACCTCTTTTGAGGGGTAAGCGCCGTAAAGAATTATTCCAGGTCTTACCGCCATAAGGTGAGTATCGGGGCGGGTGAGGGTAGCCCCCGAGTTTGCAATATGCAAAGCTCCCGTGTCGATGCCTCTTTCACGAAGCTTTTCCGTAAAGGAATTAAAGCGTGAAAACTGCAGGTCGGTAAAGGTAGATGCAAGGTCGTCGCTTTCGGCAAAATGAGAGAACGTACCCTTTATTTCAAGGTTGGGAAGCCTTGAAATCTCTTCTGCGTCTGCAATTCCGTCCTCACTCTCACAGTCAATGCCGAAGCGGTGCATACCCGTGTCAACCTTAAGGTGAATACCAAGCACTCCCTTACCGAGATTTTCCGAAAGGGATTTTGCATATTCCTTGTCAGTGACAGTCTGAGTGATTTTGTTTTCACAGAGCAATGCCGCAAAGGAAGGGTCGGTGTATCCCAAAATCAGTATATCGTTTTCAATTCCGTTTTCTCTCAGATGAAGTGCTTCGTTTATCTCGGCAACGGCAAAGGTGCCAACGGCGTTGCAAATGGCTTTCGCACATCTTATATCGCCGTGAGAGTAAGCATCTGCCTTTACAATAGGAAAAATCAGCGTGTCGTCACCTATAACACGGCGGATGCAGGAAAGATTGTGTATTAAATTGTCGATGGAAATTCTTGCATAGCATCTGAGATTCTTCATTATTTATCCTTATTAAAAGTTATTTTTATGTTTTTTTTCTCAACTGAAAGGGGATTTTCCGAAATTACGATGCCTTCACACTCTCCCTTGAGTATCTCGAAAAGGGGGAGAAAGCGCGACGAGGGAAGAACGTTTTCACTAAAAACGATTCCGTCATATTCTACGATGCCCCCGTCCTTCGTAATACTTACCTTATAGCCCTCAGGACTGTCGGGTGAAAAGGTCATTTTTTCGCCGTCGAAGTATAGTACGCCCGTCAAGGTCAGCTCTCCGTCTGTGAAGGTGACTTCCTCTTCAAAGGGAAGGTCAAGGGCAGTTATTTCTCCTTTTCCGCAAGAAATGAGTAAAACAAGGCACACAAGAATATAAAGTATCTTCAAAAGAGTCACTCCTTTTAAGATACTATATTCTCTTGCCCTTTATTTTATTACAGTAGATTTATTGTAGTATTTCAGCATTTGCAAGGCTTTTTCGTGAACGTTGAAAATAAGGGCTTCCTTTTCGCCGTCGGCATTGTTGTAGACAGCGCAGTAAAGGTCGTCGTCCTTCATTGACGTAGCGCCGAAAATAACCCTTGCACCGTCCAGTCTCGTCTCACTAAGAGGTGCAATAGACAGGGCATCGTGAATATTGAACTCTGTCATTTTAACTCTTTTTCTGCCACCGTAAATTTTGTCCATAGACATTTCTCCCGATACGATAAGATATTCGTATTCAATGGAGGTAAATCCCCAAAGGAGCTTTGCGATATAGAGAATGAGGACAACGGCAACCACAACTATGTGAGGAAGCTTTATAGGTCCGAAGGTGAGAAATACTACTGCTCCGAACAGAATGAGGGTGAGAAGAACGATTAAAGCCCTCCCAATTATAATATTTTTATCCGCGCCCCTTTTTACAAGGTGCTCGGTGTAGTTGAACGCGTACTCACTTGACGCTCTCTTGAAGGAATTGTCCATAGTGTTGCCTTTCTTTCTCATAGCCGGAATTGCATACTTTAAATCTCTGTGTTCATTGAAAAAGGGTCTGTTGCTCATATTAAACTCCTCAAAATTTAATACATTATGAATAATAGCATAAAAATTAAAAATAATCAACACAAAAATAAGTTATATTGACAATTTTTACTGAATGTAGTATAATATTAAAAGTATATTTTTACGAAAGGAATATTAAAATGGCAAAGAATCTTACGAAACTTATTGCGGCAATAGTTCTTATTGCTTTAGTGTCATATGTGGCTCTTTGCGGTATAGGAAGCTTTCTTCCCGGCGTTTTTGATGAAGGCGCTATAAGAAAGGGTCTTGACCTTGCAGGAGGAACACTTCTTGTTTACGAGCCCGACGTTGACGACCTTGGAAGCGTCAGCGATGCAGATATGGACACGGTTGTATCCATTATGACAAACCGTCTTTCAAATGCAGGCTACACAGAAGCCACTATTACACAGATGAAGGACGACAAGAGAATTCAGATTGAAATCCCCGAGGTTAAGGACCTTGACGAAGCAAGAAACCTTCTCGGAAACATTGGCGAGCTTGAATTTGTGAATTCCAAATGGCAGGTCGTTATGACTGGAAGTGACATCAAGTCGGCTTCAATGCAGTACGGTCAGGTTTCCGAGCAGTCACTCACTCCCGAGTATTTTGTATCCGTTTCCCTTAAGCCCGAGGCGGTAGAAAAGTTCGCTCTTGCAACAGAGGAAGCGGCGAAGCTTGTAGCAGAAGAAGGAAACTATATCATGATCATGCTTGACCAAGAGATAATTTCCGTTCCCAGAGTTTCCGAAAAGCTTGTTACCGAGGACGTTGTAATCACGGGCGACTTCACTAAAGAGAGCGCTACCTACCTTGCAAGCGTTATCGCTTCAGGTCAGCTTCCCTTCTCACTTGCAGAGCTGAGAGCTGATACCGTTGGTCCTACTCTCGGTGAAAAGGCGCTTGAAACAGCACTTTTTGCAGGTGCAATCGGCGTGCTTCTCGTTATGCTCTTTATGATCGTATATTACAGACTCCCCGGCATCGTGTCGGCTATCGCTCTTATCGCTTACGTGGCAATAGAGGCTGTTGTACTCGTTGTTGCTAAGGTTAACCTCTCACTCCCCGGTGTTGCAGGTATTATTCTGTCTATTGGTATGGCGGTTGACGCTAACGTTATTATTATTGAGCGTATCAAGGAAGAGCTCAGAGTCGGCAAGGGCACAGTTTCGGCGGTTAAGTCCGGCTTCAAGGGTGCCTTCTCCTCTATCATCGACAGTAATATCACAACTCTTATTGCAGCCGCAGTGCTTTGGTATTTCGGTACGGGTACTGTTCAGGGCTTTGCTATAACCCTCTTCATAGGTATCGTTGTTTCAATGTTCACTGCAATTGTTGTAACACGCTTCCTTATGAATGCTATCGTAGGGCTTGGGGCTAAGAAGCCTTGGCTCTACGGAATATAAGAAAGGGGGAATGAGTCAATGAAATTTATCTCTAAAGAACAAATGGAAATAACAGGACTTCGCAAGGTATGGTTTACTATATCTGCCATAGTTCTTATCGCAGCTCTCCTCTTTATCTTTGTTAAGGGCTTTAATCTTGATACCGACTTTGCAGGCGGTCTCACTCTTCAGTATGACCTTCACAAGACTCTCGACAAGGCAGAACTTGATAAGGTTCGCAGTCTTGTAGACTCGGTTGACGGAATTACCGTTAACACCATTCAGAAGTCGGGTGACAACTCAAGCTGTGTTATCATTAAGGCGGCTGACGCTGCTCCCGAGGTTATGGACGAGGTTTATAACGTTCTTAATATTGCCTATGGCGCCGCTCTTCCCGAAGAGGATGATGAAAAAACACTCACCGAAGAAGAGCTTGAAGAGCTTCTCGGCGAAGAGACAGACGAAGCAACAGAGGAAACTGCAGAGGAGACAACCGAAGAGACAACCGAGGAAGTAACCGAGGAAACCACCGAGGCTGTTGATGATGCAGAAGCAGAAGTTGAAGCACAGACTGAAACCGAAGGCGAGGCTGAAGCTGAAACAGAGACAGAAGCAGAACCCGAAGCAGAGACTTCCGAAGAGGAAGAGATAGTTTACGGCGGAACAGTTCCCGTTGAAATTCTTGCAGAGTCAAGAATAGGCGCATCCATCTCGGGTGAAATTAAGCGTTCAGCATTTATCGCTACAATAATTGCCGTTATACTCATGCTTCTCTATATCACCGTAAGATTTGAGTTCCGCTCGGCAATTGCCGCTATTCTTTGCCTTATTCACGATATAATTCTCGTTATTGCAACATATTCTGTTCTTGGCATCCCCGTTAGCAGTAACATCATTGCGGCAATACTGACAATTCTCGGTTATTCCATAAACGCCACCATCGTACTCTTCGACAGAGTTCGTGAAAACAAGCGTAAGATGTCCAAAACCGACTTCGGCGTGATAATCAATATTTCAAGCCGTCAGACCGTTATGCGTTCGATAAACACAACCATCACCACTCTTCTTACAATTGGAATGGTATATATTCTCGGAGTTCATTCTATCAAGGAATTTGCACTTCCTCTTATCGTGGGAATTGTAGCAGGTCTTTACTCCTCGGTATTCCTTTCAGGCTCCTTCTGGTATACCCTCACCCCCAAGAAGAAATAAGTCATTAAAAAAAGACACCCCGCATATAATTTTTAAAATTGTATGCGGGGGTTTTATTTTGTCAAAAAAATTTATTGTGGCGCTTTTGTGCCTTATAATAGCCATTATTACCTTTATGTCAAAAAGGGAAGATAACAGCCTTTATTCTGCGGGAGAGCGCCTTATTTCCGCTATGCGGGAAAGTCCCGAGGCGGTAGAGGTCTTTAATATGGATAGGGGTGTTCTCGTTTGAAGATAGTTGCAGAGCCCTCCTTCCTTATAACTCTTGCGGTTTTTTTTATCGGGGGAGACTGGCTTTACACTCTTCTCATGCTCACCTCAGCCCTCATTCACGAAGCAGGGCATCTGACTGTGATGAGTGTGCTTCGGGTGAGGGTGAGGGCGTTGGTGCTCGGGCTTTTCGGGGGCACTATCTTTCTCGAAAAAAAGCTTATAAGCTACCGCCGTGAGGTGCTTATTTCGGTGTCGGGGAGTGTATTTAATCTTTTAGCCTCACTTATTATTTTCTTTATTCTGAGGCAGAGGTTTACTCCTCTTTTATTTTTCTTTTTTCTGTCAAACGCACTCTACGGCATTTTCAATCTTCTGCCTATATCCGCCCTTGACGGGGGGCAGGCATTGACCGCCCTTCTCCTTATGAAAAAGGAGCCCTATGAAGCTGAAAGGCTCATAGGACTCATATCGAGAATTACTCTCTTTTTACTTGCAATTGCAGGACTCTATCTTGTGAAGCTTTCCTCCTTCAATATTTCTCTTTTCGTACTGCTTCTCCTTCTTTACGCCGAGAGCACGGGGCGTCATATCATATCGGGATATGAATTCTGCCGTAAGACCTCATAGACCGCAACGGCGGCGGAGTTGGAGAGGTTAAGGCATCTGAGAGTGTTTCGCATGGGTATCCTTACAGCTCTGTCCCGGTGAGCGTAGATGAGCTCTTTGGGAAGTCCCTTTGTCTCCTTGCCGAAGATGAGATAGACGTTGCCGCGGTAGGATACGTCGGCAAAGCTCTTTTCGGTCTTGGTGGTGAAGAAGAAAAATTCACCCTCGTTTTTTTCAAAAAATTCATCTATTGATTTATAACGGTGTACGTCAAGCTTGTCCCAATAGTCAAGCCCCGCACGCTTTAATTTCGCACTGTCAATCTCAAACCCGAGAGGCTCGATAAGATGTAAGCTTGCCCCCGTCACAGCACAGGTACGTGCTATATTTCCCGTATTCTGGGGAATTTCGGGCTCGTGAAGAACTATGTTTATGTGAAGTTTGTTTTCCATATTATACCTCGCTTTTTGCTAATAATTATATTAACACAATGTGTCCGCAATGTAAAGCGAAAAACAAAATTTCCACCTAAAACTTGACAAAAGCGTGTAAAGTCAATATAATGTTCATTGGTAGATGTTTGAAAGGAGAAGTTATGAAAAAAGGATACCCTACCCACGAGAGCAGAACTGTCACCGACTTAAAGCATCTTGTTAAATCTGCTGCCGAAATTCACGGCGATAACGTTTATCTCCGCTATAAGGGAGAAGCAAAAGAAGAAATTATTGACGTAACGTTTAACGATATTGATAAATATATAGACCGCCTTGGCACAGCATTCTTTCAGATGGGACTCCAGGGCAAGCACATCGCCGTTATAGGCGAAACCTCAAAGGATTGGATAGCAACCTACCTTGCCACCGTCAACGGCGGTGGAGTTATTGTGCCCCTTGACAAGGAGCTTTCCGAGGAAGAAATAAAGAATTTTCTTGAAATTGCCGAAGTATCTGCAGTAGTTTATTCGGAACGCTTTCAGGAGTATTTTGAAAGAATTGCAGACGAGACCGACATTTCCTATTTTATTAAAATGGGAAAAGAGTATGAAGAAAAGAAAAATGAAAAATTTATAACTACCGAAGAGCTTATTGCAAAGGGGAAGAGACTTCTTCGCGAGGACGTAACAGACTTCCTTGACGTTGAAATTGACCGCGAGGCGGATGCCGTTATTATATTCACATCGGGTACAACGGGCACCTCTAAGGGCGTCCTTCTCAGCCATAAGAATATCGCATCGTCTATAAATTCATCTTCAGCAATGTTGGAGTTCCATCCCACCGACGTGCTTTTGTCGGTGCTTCCTACACATCATACCTATGAGATGACCTGCGGAATACTCACACCTATGCTTGTAGGCGCTACCGTTTGTATTAACGACAGTATGAAGCATCTTTTGAGGAACTTCAAGGTCTTTAAGCCCACAGTTCTTATTCTCGTGCCCCTCTTTGTAACCACCGTTTATAAGAGAATTTGGGATACCGCGAAAAAGAACAATCAGGAGAAGAAATTGAAGCGTGGTATTGCCCTTTCAAACGTGCTCAGACACACAGGGCTTGACCTTAGAGGAATGCTTTTCGGTCAGGTGACCGCTGCCTTCGGCGGAAAGCTTAAGAAGGTGGTATGCGGAGGTGCCGCGCTTTCACCCGAATACGTAAAGGGCTTTGAGGACGTGGGAATTAACCTTGTTCAAGGCTATGGAATTACAGAGTGTTCACCCCTTGTATCGGTTTGTCCCTTCCATTGGAAGAAGTATGCCTCCGTGGGACTTGCCGTTCACGGAGTTGAGGTGAGAATTGATAAAGAAAACCCCGAGGATACCGAGGGTGAGATAGTTGTGAGAGGCGACAACGTTATGAAGGGCTACTACAAAGCCCCCGACCTCACTCATGAGGCTATCGACGAGGACGGCTGGTTTTCTACCGGAGATATAGGATATATCGACGAGGACGGTTTTATCTACATCACGGGCAGAAAGAAGAATATAATTATTCTCGATAATGGAAAGAACGTTTACCCCGAGGAAATAGAAGAGCATATTTACAGAATAGAGCTTGTTTCGGAATGCGTTGTGGTAGGTAAGCCCAACGCTTCGGGAGAAACCGTTATAACAGCCCAGATTTTCCCCAATTTTGATAAGGCGGAAGAAATGGGCATGGAAGATATTACCGTAATTTCAGACACGATAAAGCGTGAAATACAAGAGCTCAATAAGAAGCTTCCGATTTTTAAACAAGTCAGAGGCATTGAGATAAGAAAGACAGAGTTTGAAAAAACTACTACCAAAAAGATTAAACGTATCAAAGGAGAATGACCATGTTTGAGGAAATTAAAAATGCTCTTATCGAGGAGCTTGACGTTGACGAGGAGCTTATAACCCTTGACGCAGAATTCGTTAACGACTTAAAGCTTAACTCTCTTGAGCTTGCAGACCTTGTAGTTCTTTGCGAGGACAAGTTCGACGTTGAAATCGAAGAGCAGGACATCCACAGTCTTATAACTATCGGTGACCTTGTAGACTATCTTGATGCAAAGCAGAGGTAAGAAATGGCAGAGATTAAAAACGTAACTATTACAATGGCAGACGGCGGTGTGATGAAGCTTGAGCTTTATCCCGACACGGCCCCCATAACTGTTGAAAACTTTGTAAAGCTTGCAAACGAGGGCTTTTATAACGGACTTATTTTTCACAGAGTTATCGCAGGCTTTATGATTCAGGGCGGATGCCCCGAGGGAACGGGAATGGGTAACCCCGGTTACTCTATTAAGGGAGAATTCGCTATGAACGGCGTACAAAACCCCTTGAAGCACACAAGAGGCGTTATTTCGATGGCGCGCTCCATGAACCCCGATTCCGCAGGAAGTCAGTTCTTTATTATGCACGCCGACGCCCCTCACCTTGACGGACAGTATGCCGCCTTCGGTAAGGTAGTGGAGGGCATTGAGGTTGTTGACAGAATAGCTTCTGTCCGCACCGATATGCGTGACCGCCCTCAGATTGACCAGACGATTGAAAGTATAACGGTTGAATAATAAAAAGGAGAGTTCAGAAGAACTCTCCTTTTTATTCACAAAGAAATTTCTTTTCTCCATTCACGTAAATATAGGAGTGGTCGAGCCCGTCGGAGTAGCAATGTCCCGCTATTTTACAAGGGCGGGTAGCGTGTATTCTGCCGTCACAGTTTAGATGTCCTTCGGCACCGCAAACGGCAGGGGCGTGATTTTCAAAGCATTCAAAGTGTCCGTCGACTCCGCAGGAAGCGGGAAGGTGAGGCAGTCCGTCCGATATACAATGCCAGTTGTATCCGCAGGGCATAGGTGCATGGCTTATGCCGTCGCAAAGCCTGTGATATGATATACCGCAGGATGCTATACCATGGTCCCCGCGGCAGTTGTAGTGATGAGGGGCAAGGCAGTCGGCTTTTTCGTGGTTAAGCCCGTCGGAGATGCAGTGAGACGTGTTGTTGCATAAAGGCACCCCGTGAAGAAGTGAGTCGCAGACAAAGTGTCCCTTAACCCCGCAAGATGCTTCGCCGTGACTTCCGATTTTTACGTCACTTTTGCAAACGTCACAAAGCTCGGTCACCGTAACACTGGGAACCAATGATTCTTCCGTCGGTTCAAGAGGAAGAACGGGTGTGTTTTTCACGGGAGCAGATGCAGTGCACCCCGAAAAGAGAAAAACTGTCAAAACTGAGAGTAATATTAATATTAAAAAAGCTGTTCTTTTCATAGTGAGTCCCCCTTTTGTATTATTATATCATAAATTATAAAACGGGTCAACTTTAATTGGGGGGTATATCTTTACTTATATTTTTATTTTTTGTGTGACAGTTTTAGCAACAGGTGAATAAAATGACATACTTTTCATGTTTTTTAATTTTACCTATTTTCAAAAACGGTTTTATGTGTTACAATATAATGAATAATTATGTTTAGGTGATATTTATGATAATGCTTGTGGGAGATACCCTGGAAATGAAAAAGAAGCACCCTTGCGGTGAGAGTACCTTTCAGGTGTTGAGAGTTGGCAGTGACATCAAGGTCAAATGCCTTGGCTGTTCAAGAGAGGTTACCGTTGCCAGAGTCAAGCTTGAAAAGGGAGTAAAGCGAGTTATCACACCTGAGGGCGAAGAAAGGAAATAAGACTGTATGTTTAAGAGACTTGAGGATACCGAAAAGAGATTTGTGGAGATAGAGGAGAAGCTTTCTCTTCCAGAGGTTATGAATGATCAGGATGAATACCGAAAGCTTACCAAGGAATACAAGGTGCTCTCTCCCATTACCGAGAAGTACCGCGAGTATAAGACCTGGCAGAAGAACAAGGCAGAGGCGGAGGAGCTTCTTGAAATCGAGGAAGGGGAGATGAAAGCCCTTGCCGAAGAGGAGATAGTAACTGCCAAGGAAGAGATGGAGAAGATAACCGAGGAATTAAAAATCCTTCTTCTTCCCCGAGATGAGAACGACGACAGAAACGTTGTGGTTGAAATTCGAGGCGGAGCAGGGGGTGAGGAAGCGGCGCTTTTCTCCTACGTCCTTTACAGAATGTATAATATGTACGCCGACTCCCAAGGCTTTAAGACCGAGCTTGTCAGTGCCAACGAAACAGAGCTTGGCGGCTTTAAGGAAGTGTCCTTTATGATAAGCGGTGAGGGCGCTTACTCAAGAATGAAGTACGAAAGCGGTGTTCACCGAGTACAGAGAGTTCCCGAAACTGAGGCTCAGGGCAGAATACACACCTCAACAGTCACGGTAGCCGTTCTTCCCGAGGCAGAGGAAGTAGACGTTGAGCTCAATCCTGCCGACCTTGAAATAGAGGCACACAGAGCGTCGGGTGCAGGCGGTCAGCACGTAAATAAGACCGACTCGGCTATCCGTATGATACACAAGCCCACGGGAATTGTAGTAGAGTGTCAGGATGAGAGAAGCCAGTATAAAAACCGCGATAAAGCAATGAAGATAATGCGCACCAAGCTTTACGAAAAGAAGCTTGAGGAGCAGAACAGCGCCCTTGCATCCGAGCGTAAGAGTCAGGTTGGAACGGGAGACAGAAGCGAGCGCATCAGAACCTATAACTACCCTCAGGGAAGAGTTACCGATCACAGAATAGGACTCACTCTTTATAACCTTGAAAATATTTTAAACGGTGCAATAACACCTATTATTGAAGCTCTTGCGGCGGCAGACACCGCCGAAAAGCTTGCTAACGGTGAATTTTGATGGAAACGAAAGTAGTTCACGTTGACCCCGGCAGATTAGAGGACTTTGAAAAAGAGCTTACCCAGGCTGCCGAAATAATAAAAAGAGGAGGCCTTGTAGCCTTCCCCACAGAGACAGTCTACGGACTTGGCGCCAACGCTCTCGACTCTACCGCTGCCGAGAGAATATATTCGGCTAAGGGCAGACCCTCAGACAATCCTCTTATTATTCAGATAGCAAAAAAAGAGGACTACGAAAAATATTGTATCATAGAAAACGTGGAAGCCTTTGAAAAGCTCAAGGAGAAATTCGTCCCCGGCCCTGTTACGATAATACAAAAAAAGCGTGATATCATCCCCCACACCGTAACGGCAGGTATGGATACCGTTGCAGTAAGACTTCCGTCCCATCCCGTTGCAAGAAGACTTATCGAGCTGTCGGGCGTTCCCATTGCCGCCCCCTCGGCGAACACCTCGGGCAGACCGAGTCCCACGAAGGCTTGCCACGTCATCGAGGATATGATGGGAAGAGTGGATATGATAATCGACGGGGGAGAGTGCGAGGTAGGACTTGAATCTACCATTGTGCTTTTGAAAAAAGAGGGGGTAACCCTGCTTCGACCCGGCGGTGTCACTCTTGAAATGCTTGAGGATACGTTGGGGAATATTACGGTTGATAAGGCGGTTAAGGGCAAGCTTGAAGCGGGTGAAAAGCCCCTTGCTCCCGGTATGAAGTACCGCCATTACGCACCCCGTGCCTCGGTGATTATTTTAAAGGGAGAAGACAAAGACGTTGTCTCCTTTATGAAGAGCGCCCTTGATGACAGTGCTACGGGGCTTATCTGCTACCGCGAGGACGGAATAGAGGAAAGTGACAGAGTAGAAATACTCGGCTCCAAAAGGGATGAAGGGGAGATGGCGCATAGACTTTTCGACGCTCTGAGAGCCTTCGACTCCAAAGAAGAAATAAAGAGAGTTTACGCAAGACTACCGGAGGACAGCAACCTTGGGCTTGCCATTGTAAACAGACTTATAAAAGCATCGGGATATACAGTAGTTGAGGTAAAGTGATGAAGATTATCGGAGTTTCGGGACAAAGCGGAGCAGGAAAGACTACCGCTCTTGAGGTACTTCGCTCAAGGGGGGCTTACGTTATTGATTGCGATAAGGTCTCCCGTGAGGTAATGGAGAAGAATACCCCTTGCACGAAAGAGCTCATCTCTGTTTTTGGGGACAGCATTGCCTCGGAAGATGGGGAAATCTACCGAAAGAAGTTAGGAGAGATAGTATTTTCAGATAAAGAAAAGCTTCAAACCCTCACCGAAATAACACACCGCTACATAAAAAAGCGTATTTTTGAATTGCTTGACGGAGCAAAGGAAGAGGGAGAGCGCTTTGCGGTCATCGACGCACCCCTTCTTTTTGAAAGCGGACTTGACAAGATATGTGACGTGACCCTTGCCGTCACCGCTCCCAAGGAAGAAAGAATAGAGAGAATTATAAAGCGTGACGGAATAACACGCATCCTTGCCGAAAAGAGAATTTCCTCACAGCTGTCCGAAAATGAGCTTATAAAACGCTCCCACGCTGTTATAGTAAATGACAAAGGACTCCTTGAACTCGAGGAAAAGGTTTTGGATTTTGCCGAAAGAGAGGGAATTGCAAAGTGAGAAGAAGAAAGCTTAAGCCCATGCCCGTCATAACTCTTGCCATATTCACCCTGCTTCTTTTTATAGTGGCAGTTGTGGTTATATATAGAGTGAACCGTGAAGAGGTCTATCCTTTGGAGTACCGCGATATAGTTGAAAGGGTTTCTCTTGAAGAGGGAATTGCCGAGCATATACTTTACGCCGTGATTTTCACCGAAAGCTCCTTTGTTGCAGATGCAAAAAGCGAAATGGGGGCAGTTGGCCTCATGCAGCTTTTACCCGACACCGCAAAATGGCTTTGCGAAAGAGAGGGAATAGAATATGACGAAGCCCTTCTCACCGACCCCGAATTCAGCGTGCGCTACGGAGCAAAATTTTTGAAAATCCTTTATGACAGATATGAGAATTGGGATGCCGCCCACGCCGCTTATCACGCAGGCTTTGGAAGAGTGGACTCCTGGCTTGAAGAGGGTACTGCGCACTATGAGGACGGTCAGCTTGTGGGTATCCCCATTGACGCTACCGACTACTACGTGAATAAACTGAGAGATATAAGAGAAAAATATTTTAAACAGCTTGAAAAGGAGAAAAAAGAATGAAAAAGACTGATATAGAGACCCTTGAAAAAGAGCTTGTATATAAAAGAAAAAACGCCTTTCGTGAAATGCCGAAGTCTGAAATTAAAAAGGCATTTGCATTTTCGGATGACTATAAAAAATATCTCGACTCATCTAAAACCGAAAGGGAAGCGGTAAAGACCTCTCTTGAAATTGCCAAAAAAGAGGGCTTTAATGAGTGGAAATCGGGAGAAAAATATAGTGCGGGAGACAAGGTCTATCTTGTCAACCGTAACAAAGCCGTAATTTTCGTAAAATTCGGCAGTGCTCCCATAGAAAAGGGCGTCCTTATTTCAGCCGCCCATATAGATTGTCCCCGCCTTGATTTAAAGCCCAACCCTGTATATGAAGCTGATAATATGGCGTATCTCGATACCCATTATTACGGCGGTATCAAGAAGTATCAATGGGTGACCCTCCCTCTTGCTATGCACGGTGTGGTTATCAAGAAGAGCGGTGAGACCGTGGAAATAAATATAGGTGAAAGCGAAAATGACCCTATATTCTATATTACAGACCTTCTTCCCCACCTTGCCGCCGAGCAGGTAAAAAAGACCCTTGCTGATGGAATTTCAGGTGAAAGCCTCAACATTCTCATAGGCTCTGAGCCTATTGACGACGAAAAAGCAGGGAATGCCGTAAAGCTTAATACCTTGAAGCTCCTTCATGACAAATATGATATCTCAGAAGAGGACTTTCTGTCTGCCGAGATATCCCTTGTCCCCGCAGGGAAGGCTAGAGACGTGGGCTTTGACCGAAGCCTTATTTCAGCCTACGGTCACGACGACAGAGTGTGCGCATACCCCTCTCTTCGAGCGCTTTTTGACTCCGAGAATAACAAGCATACTCTCATTGTCTGCCTTACCGATAAGGAAGAGGTGGGCAGTATGGGCAACACAGGACTCAACAGCTCCTATCTTTACGACTTTATAGAGGAGCTTGCTCTTGACAGCGGTGCAAACCCTAAAACTGTTTTCAGAAACTCCAAGTGCCTTTCAGCCGACGTAAACGCCGCCTTCGACCCTGCCTTTGCAGAGGTCTATGAAAAGAACAACGCTTCATATATCAACTGCGGTCTGGTGGTTACCAAGTACACGGGCGCCCGCGGAAAGAGCGGTTCTTCCGAGGCGTCTGCCGAATACGTGGCAGAGCTTAGAAAAATATTCGACGAAAACGGGGTCATTTGGCAGATGGCTGAGCTTGGAAAGGTGGATATCGGCGGCGGCGGTACTGTGGCACAGTACGTGGCTAACCGCAATATCGACGTAGTTGACGTGGGCGTTCCCGTTCTGTCCATGCACGCGCCATTCGAGGTGGTATCCAAGCTTGACGTTTACTCGGCGTACCGAGGAATAAAAGAATTTTTTGAGAAGATGATATGAAAAAAACTGAAATACTTTCCCCTGCAGGCAACTTTGAAAAGCTGACCTTTGCCGCAGGCTACGGTGCCGATGCAGTTTACTTTGCAGGTACTTCCTTCGGAATGAGAGCGGCGGCAGGGAACTTTAGTACAGATGAAATAAAAAAAGGTGCGGATTATCTCCACACCTTACATAAAAAAGCCTACCTTACTCTTAACACAATGCCGAGAAGTGACGAAATGCCACTCCTTGACGCTTATCTTGAAGAGCTTTCGGACACAGGTATAGACGCTGTTATCGTGGCGGATTTAGGTGTTTTCGAGGCAGTTAAGAAGAGACTTCCCAAAGTGGATATACACATTTCCACTCAGGGAGCCAATATGAACTACGCTTCTTGCAGGGTATGGCACGAAATGGGCGCAAAGAGAGTAGTACTCGCCCGTGAATTATCCCTTGACGATATTGCCACCATTCGTGCAAAAACTCCCGCCGAGCTGGAGCTTGAAGCCTTCGTACACGGAGCTATGTGCGTGTCGGTGTCGGGTAGATGCCTTCTTTCAGAGTATTATCTCGGGCGTGACGCCAACCGAGGTGCTTGTGCTCAGCCCTGCCGTTGGATATATAACTTCGCCGAGGAGAAGCGCCCCGAGGACGTGTTAACTGCCGAAATGCACCCCGAGGGCACC
This sequence comes from Clostridia bacterium, assembly GCA_017467865.1. GTDB lineage: Bacteria > Bacillota > Clostridia > Oscillospirales > SIG627 > RGIG6353. The sequence continues at coordinate 168,480 of JAFUKG010000032.1, read as the reverse complement.
TATATCTTCGGGTCAAAGGATATGAATTTGGTGTCACATATACCCGAGCTTGTAAAGGCAGGTATCGACAGTCTTAAAATCGAGGGCAGAATGAAGAGCGCCTACTATACCGCCGTCGTAACAAACGCTTATCGCATAGCTCTTGATAACCACTTCGGTGAAAACAGCGGTATAACCTCAGACGCCCTTGAAAGAGAGCTTGACTCTGTGTCACACCGTGAATATTGCACGGGCTACTATTTCACACATCCCCAGAGCGAAAACAATCTCGCCACAATTCCCGGATATATAAAGGAAAAATCGTTCCTCGCTACCGTTGAGGATTATAACGAAGAGACGGGGCTTGCCCTTTGCCGTCAGAGAAACAAGATGTTTCTTGAAAATGAAGCGGAAATCATTTCTCCCGGTAAAACGGGAGTATCCTTCAAGGCACTGGGCATGACCGATGAAAAAGGTACACCGATAGAGTCAACTCCTCACGCGGGTATGCTCTTTTATCTGAAAATGCCCTTTGCGGTGAAAAAGGGCGATATCATCAGAGGGAAATGATTTTTTGAAATGCAGAATGCATAATTGTGGTTGATTTTGCCTTAAGCAAAATCTTCCGTAATGGTGCTTGCAATTTTCGATTTATTACTCTAAAAAAAGGATTTACACATATGGAAAAAATCAATATAAGAGGTGTTCTTTTCGACAACGTGACGCCAAGCGAGGCGATAGAGGTTGCCGAAGGGTACATAGAGCGTGGAGAGCAGTGCGTTGTTTTCACTCCCAATGCTGAGATAGTACAGATGGCAATAGAGGACGATAGCTTTCGTGACGTTATCAACTCTGCAGAGCTTGTCATTCCCGACGGCGCAGGAGTTGTCCTTGCTTCAAGGATACTTAAAAAGCCCCTTAAGGGCAAGGTTGCAGGCTGTGAGTTTGCCGAAAGTCTTGTAAAGGGCTCAGCCGATGGGAAATATAAGATTTTCTTCTATGGCTCAAAGCCCGCCACCGACGAGGGGATAAGCGTTGCCGACCTTGCCGACAGGAAGATGGGTGAGAAGTACGGCTTTAAGGCGGCAGGAACCTCCCACGGCTACGTGAAGCCCGAGGGATACGCCGAGCTCATAGAGAAGATAAATTCTTCGGGCGCCGACATACTTTTTGTCTGTCTCGGTGTTCCCATGCAGGAAAAATGGATATATCAGAACAGAGACAAGCTGAACGCAAAGCTTATCATAGGTCTTGGCGGTACTCTCGACGTCTTTGCAGGAACGGTGAAAAGAGCACCGAGAGTATTCGTGAAATTAAACCTTGAATGGTTTTACCGTCTCATAAAGGAGCCTAAAAGGCTGGGACGCATGATGAAACTGCCCAAATTTATTTTCGGAACGCTTTTTTCAAAAAAGGAGAAGTAAAAAATGGGAATACTTATAACTATCGACGGACTTGACGGGTCGGGCAAGCAGACCCAGTCGGAAATACTCTTTGAAAGACTGAAAAGAGAGGGTATCGACACAACTCTCGTGTCCTTCCCCGACTATGACTCAAGCTCTTCAGCCCTTGTTAAGATGTACCTCGGCGGTGAGTTTTCTCACGACCCCGATGCAGTCAACGCCTATGCGTCCTCGTCATTCTTTGCAGTTGACCGCTTTGCAAGCTTTGTAAAGAATTGGAAAAGCGCTTATGATAGGGGAAGCGTCATCATTGCTAACCGCTATACTACCGCCAACGCAATTCATCAGCTCACCAAAATTGAGGGAGACACCCAGCGAAAGAGCTTCCTTGAATGGCTTTATGACTTTGAATTTAATAAGCTTGCCATTCCTTCCCCCGACCTGACTCTCTTCCTTGAGGTGCCCGTGGAAATAAGCCTCGGCCTCATCAATAAGAGAAGCGAGGAAACGGGCAGAGAAATAGATATCCACGAAAATGAAGGACACCTGAAGCGAGCCTACTCCGCCGCACTCTTCTCGGCTGAGACTCTTGGATGGACCACGGTACACTGTGCCGAAAACGGCAAGATGAGAACGAGAGAGGACATTGCTGAGGAGATTTACAAGGCTGTAAAAAACGCAATATGAATACACAAAAATCCTTGAAGAATTCTTCAAGGATTTTTTTATTAATTTTTTGTTAATACCATTGTAAAAATACATATGAGAATATATAATTAATTTAGAAAATTTAAGGAACTTTTCAGGAAAAATTAAGTCTAAACAAAAAAGTGAAAAAGGAGGAGAGGAAATTGAAGAAAAGAGACCTGAAAAAAATAGGACAGAGAGCGTATTCATGGCTTTATATTCTGCCCGGTCTTATAGGTGTTTCGGTGTTCTACGTGCTCCCCTTCGGGTTTGTTATATACTACTCTCTTATTGATAATATTTCCACCCGTAATTTCGTGGGTCTTGACAACTTCAAGGCACTCTTTCAGAACTCTGCCTTTCTCACCGCCTCAAAGAACACTCTCACCTTTTCACTGGTAACGGTTTTTTCGGCGGTTATATTCTCTCTTATTCTTGCCGTTATCCTTGACTCCAAGATACCGGGTAAAAGCAAATTCAGAACTATGTTCTTAAGTCCCCTTATGGTGCCAACCGCCTCCATTATTCTCATATGGCAGGTAATGTTCAGCTTCAACGGCTCCTTCAATTCCTTTATCGAGCTTTTCGGACTTGAGCCCGTGGATTGGATGAAGTCGGAGTACAGTCAGATAGTTGTAGCCCTCCTCTTCTTGTGGAAAAATCTCGGCTACAATATGATACTTTTTATGGCAGCCCTTTCCAATATCCCCAAGGATCAGGTAGAGGCGGCAGAGGTAGACGGCGCAAACGCCCTTCAGCGCTTTTTTAAGATAAAACTCCGCTACATATCTCCTTCTCTCTTTTTCGTGCTACTTTTATCTCTTATAAACTCCTTTAAGATTTTCCGTGAGGTCTATCTTCTCACGGGTCAGTGGCCTTATGAGACGCTTTACTTCTTACAGCACTTTATGAATAATACCTTCAAAAATCTTGACTACCCACGCCTTTCAGCGGCGGCAATTGTTATGTCGCTTTTCATTATAGTGATAATCGGTATAATATTTATCCTTGAAGATAAGTTCGGAAAGGATGTGGAAGAATGAAAAGAAAAATAAGCCGTGCAAAGATACTGAAAAGAACGAGAATAACACTCTTCTTCATATGGGCGCTTATGTTTGCATTTATATTCATAATGCCCACGCTTTTCACATTTACCAATTCTTTTATGTCCGAAACCGAGCTCACCTCTACCTACGGCGCAGTACTCGGCAACGTGTCAGGGGGCTCCTCCTATATGTCGGAGTCGGTAAAGCTAAAGCTTATACCCGATATGGTAAGCTTCAGACAGTATTTCACAGTACTTTTTCAGAGTCCCGAATATCTCTTGAAGTTTTGGAATTCTATGATACTTACGCTGCCTATTGTGGCAGGTCAGGTGTGTCTGGCGGCTTTGTCCTCCTACGGCTTTTACAGATACCGAGGCAAGGTGAAGAACGTTATATTTTTCGCATACATCGTAATAATGCTTATGCCCTATCAGGTTACCTTGGTTCCTAACTTCCTTGTTTCCGATATGCTTGGAATTATAGGCACCCGCTGGGCGGTAATACTTCCCGGACTTTTTGCACCTCTGTCGGTGTTCATACTCACCAAAAGCATGAGGCGCATTCCCGTGGCGGCAGTTGAAGCGGCAAGGCTTGACGGAGCGGGCGAATTTAAGATATTCCGCAAAATCTGTCTGCCCATGTGTAAAAACGCCCTTTACTCCGTAGTAATTCTCACCTTTATAGATAACTGGAATATGGTTGAGCAGGTGCTCATACTCCTTGACAACCCCGAGCTTCAGCCACTCTCGGTATTCTTATCCGAGATAAACACGGGGGAAGTGGGAGTTGCCTTTGCAGTAGCAACGATTTATATGATACCCCCCATACTTCTTTTCCTCCACGGAGAAGAAAGTCTTGTGGAAGGAATTACCTATCAAGGCAGTGTGAAAGGATAAACGAATATGAAGACAAGAAAAGATTTAATAAAAAATATAGCAATTATATTCCTTGCGGTAATGCTTGTGCTTACCTTTTTCTCCAACACCATTCTCAACTGGTCACTGCCTCAGGTTTCGGGCAGATACACCGAGTACGGTGAAATAAAGACGGGAGTAAGAGGAAGCGGTCAGGTAGTGTCAAACCTTACCTACACCGAAACCGTCAAGGGAGACCGCAAGATAGAAGAGGTCTACGTGTCAAGAGGAAGTGTGGTGGAAGCAGGACAGACTCTCATGCTCCTCGGCCCCACCGACTCCGAAAAGGCGGAAAGCCTTGAGGCCGAGATTGCAACCCTTGAGGACGCATACAACAGAGCCCTTCTCTCTAAAACAGAGTATGACTACGAGGACGACGAATATCAGATAAAGATAGCCACCGAGGACCTGAATATAATCAAGGCAGAAAGAGCGGTGTACACCGACGAATATATCGCAGGCATTAAGAAAAACGCCGAGGATAAAGAGAAGGCATACGAGGCGGAAAGCGAGCGTCTTGAAAGCCTTGAAGAGGAGCTTGAAGAGCTTTCCGAAAATTCATCCGACCCCGAAATAGTAGAGGCAAGAGAAAAGGTAGCTAAAGCACAAGAGCGTGTGGATATAGCAAAGGAAGCCCTTGAAAAGGCGGAAAAGGCACTTTCTGAGGTGAATAAGACCGACACGGGCTCACTCAACAGTCAGCTTGACTCTCTCTATGACTCATATGACAGAGCCAAAACAGAGCTTTCCTATTTAAAAGAGGACAATGCACACCTTATTAAAATAAGAGACGATAAAAAGTCGGCAGAAACCGCCCTCAACAAAGCTAAGACCGACTATGATAAAGCGGTAACAGACTACGGTGAGGACTCCGCCGAGGCTCTGACGGCAAAGGAGACTCTCGACAGTGCGCAGACCGCCTTCGACGAGGCAGAAAAGCTTTATAACGAGAACGCCGAGGAAATAAAGACCGCCGAAAGAGCTATCGCTGCACAGGTAACAGAGGTTGACAACATCAGCTATGAGATATACTCTGTAAGAGCAGAGATTTCATCGGCTAATAAGGAAAACAAAGCCTACAACGATTATAAGAACACAGTTTCCATAAAGGAAAAGGCTCTTGAGAGCGAAGAGGCGGATTTGGAAGTGCTCGAAAAAGCACTGGAAGAGCTTGTAAAAACCGCCAACAAGGAGCTGACAGCTTCTATCAAGACCTCAAAGAAAGCTCTTGAGGACCTTGGCGAAGAAAAGGCAGAGGCAGAAGAAAAGCTTGCTGAGCTGGACACAGTAAAAACACTTGACGCCGAGATAAAGTCGGGTGAGCGCAGTCTTGAACAATTAGTGCGCGCCCTTGAAAAGAAAAAAGAAGCCGACAAAAAGGCGGCAGAGCTTGAAAATTTTGACAGAAACAAAGAGTATGCAGAAATTCAGAAGAAGAAGGCAGAGCTCGCTGAAATCAAGGGCGGCTCCAAGGAAGGTTATGAGCTGAAGGCTTCGAGAAGCGGTACCGTCACCGAGGTTAACTTCAGACCCGGCGAGGTAGCTACCGACGGCGCGGCGGCGCTGACCGTAGAGGTGGTGGAAAGCGGATATACTCTTTCTTTCTCCGTTTCGGTGAACGAGGCAAGCAGACTCAAGGAAGGTGACACCGCTACAGTTTCCGATACCTATTGGGGTCAAAGCGTGGGTGCAGTTCTTACAAAGATTACACCCGACCAAGGCGGTAAGACCAAGACCCTTACCTTTGAGTTATCTGGCAACGTGAACGCGGGTCAGACCCTTACACTCACCGTTGGTGAGCGTACAACGGGCTACTCCGCGGTTATCCCCAAGAACGCACTCCACGAGGACTCAGAGGGCAAGTTTATCTATATCACAAAGACAAAGTCCACACCTCTCGGAGATAGATTTGTTGCAACCAGACTTCCCGTTACCGTTGCCGCAAGCGACGATAAGAACGTGGCTATCGCTACCGACGAAGCATATCTTTACGAGTACGTTATCACCTCATCCACCAAGCCCTTTGAAGAGGGCGGTTACGTAAGGCTGAGTGATTGATATGAAAGGACTCATTAAGCTTATCCTTTCTGCCCTTATATTTATAGTCCTTCTCACATGGACTCTTATCTTTATCGGCGAGTCGAGGGATATCCCGCCCTTCGGTGAGGATTACGCCACTATAAGGCTTTTTGACCCAGACGGCTTCAGCTCCGCTGAGATAAGCGCTATTCGCTTCACCGCCGACAGCGTCAGCGAGAGCACTCCCGACACACAGCGTCTGTGGTGCGACGCCTATTCTCGCTTTGAAACGGCAAGTGTCAATAACGATAACGGAAAAAGCACCGAGAGTGCCTGCGTCGTTACGGGTGGAAATTGGTTCTTGTTCCATAATCTTGACTTTCTTCACGGCTGGTACTACTCTGACACCGACCTGAATTTTGACAGAGTGGTAATCGACGAAAGACTTGCCTTTCAGCTTTTCGGCAGCAGTAATTGCGAGGGAATGAGAGTCTACGTGTCAGGCACGCCCTGCTACGTTGCAGGCGTTGTTGCCCTTGACGAAAGCGACGCCTACAAGGCACAGCTTGAAGAAAAGCCCATGATTTATATCCCCGAAAATATTGCCGAAAAGATATTCGGCATGAAGGACTTTGATTACTACGAAATATGTATGCAGAATCCCGTGGACTCCCACGCCTTGAATTCTCTGAAAGAGGTCACCGAGGGCAAGACGGCAATTGACGTCACCTCCCGATATAGCCTCAAGAATACCTTCTCGAATTTAAAAAGCTTTACCTCCCGCTCTATCATCACCGAGGAAGAGCCCCTGCCCTTCTGGGAAAATGACGACAGACAAAGAGAGGATACTCTTGTGATACTTGAAGTCCTTGTGGCTGTAAGCTTTGTATTTTTCGTGTTAAACCTTATTCTATTTATTATCGAAAGGAAAAAAAGATGAAAAAAATTCTCACCCTTGTCCTTGCTCTTTTCACCCTTTTTGCTCTTGCATCCTGCGGGCCCAAGGAAGAAAAGAAGCCCGAAAAGGTAGCACTTGAAAACGTTTATATGGCAAAGAAGCTCCCCACCCCCGACGGTGTAGACCTCTATAATATTATGATGTCGGGTGACAGAGCCTTCTTCAACGGCTCGAAGGAGGTTAAAACCACCGATGATGACGGCAACGAAATCTCCGACTGGTACGATTGCGTATATACTGCCAACGCCGACCTGACAGATATCCGCGAGCTTTACACCTTTAAGGGTGAGTGGAACTACGACGAGACAACAGGCACCGATACGGGCAAATACCTCAACGGCTATAACGCAGGTGCCAACGGTAAGCTCTGGCTCTCCTTTACGGAATATAAGAGCTGGTACGACAGTGACACCGAACAGTATAACTATGAGGAGAATACTGTCTTGAAGCTCCTCGAAGAGGACGGAAGCTTTTCAAGAGAAATAAGCATCACCCCTCTTCTTAAATCACGCCCCGAGTTTGCAGGGGATAGCTATTCCACCTATATGGGTCAGCTTGCCGAAACCTCCGACGGAAAGCTCGTTATGCTCATCGGTAACAAATATATCTTCGTTATCGACAAGGACGCGAACCCATTAAGCCTTACCGAGCTCCCTCAGAATAAATCCCCGAACGACGTTGCCCTCATTAATGACGATACCCTCAGACTTTCCGCTTGGGATTGGTCGGGAGAGGAAAGCAAGGTAGAGATTATCGACTTCTCTATTTCAAAGGCAGAATTCAAAACCATTGACACCATCTCCTCCTACCACAGCGTGCAGATGGCTGACGACGGAACGGTTTACATAAACGATTACAGCACTATATCAAGATACGATTTCGATAAAAAAGAAGAAGTACCCCTTCTTGACTTTATTAACTCCGATATCAACTCCGACAGACTTTCAAGTTTCTACCCCGCAGGCAACGACGAGTTCTATACCTTTGAATACGATGCCGATTGGGAAGGCCGTCAGCTTCTTCACCTTACCCCCGCCGCAAAGGGCGAGGTGGTTGAAAAGTATATTATCACCCTTGCAGCAAATGCCCTTGACTCTCAGCTTAAGAGCATGATTATCGACTATAACCGCTCATCAAAGGATTACAGAATTGCAGTTAAGGTTTACGGTTGGGAAGAAGCGGACACCGAGCGCTTTGACCTCGACCTTCTTTCTGGTGCCACCCCCGATATTGTTTGTATTGACAGCTCACTCAGTCTTACAAAGTACGCCACTAAGGGAATATTTGCCGACCTCGGTGCTTACCTTGACTCCGATGACGAGATAAATAGAGATACACTTCTCCCTAACGTTCTGAAGGCTTGTGAGACAAACGGCAAGATTTACAGCCTTCCCGTTAACTTTGCTGTAAGAAGCCTTGTTACAAAGAAGAGTCTTGTAGGGGATAAGACCTCTCTTACCTTTGACGACGTGAAGTCTATCCTTTCTGTTTATCCCGGCGCTGTCTTTATGAGAGAGACAGACCGCGAACAGCTTATGACGGGATTTTTACCTGTGATACTTGAAGAATATATCGACTATAAGAACGGAAAATCCAACTTCTCCGACGGAACATTTAAGTCCTTCCTTGAATTTGCAAAAGCCTTCCCCGCAAAGATTGACTACGATACCTACTATAACGATATCGACTGGGAAGCATATGAGAACGACTTTAAGGAAAACCGAGTTATCGCAAACTCTGTTTACCTTTCAAGCTTCAATTCTATTGAATGGCAGGAAGAACAGTTCGGTGAAGAGATTGTCTGCATCGGCTATCCCACGAATAAAGGCGAACCCCACGCCCTCAACCTCAATACTCAGTTTGCTATTGGCGCAAAGTCTGTTTATAAAGAGCAGGCTTGGGACTTTATGAAGATGCTTCTCGCCAAGGAATACCAGACCGAGTACACTTGGACCTTCCCTATAAATAAAGAAGCCTTTGAAGAAATGAAGGAAAAGGAAATTACAAGTACTAAGTCTCGCTACGAAAAAGAGGCTATGGAGGACGATGAATACTTCGATGATGACTTCATCATGGACGACGATATGGTAGTTATGCCCCGTGAAGAGGTTGCAGAGGTTGTTGTTGAAACCTCAGAGGAGCTTGTAGCATCTGATAAGGTAGTAACACTGCCCGAAACACCAATCGCGCCCGTCGAGGATGAAGAATTCACCTCTGAAAAGCTTGAGAGAATGCTCGGATATATCGACAGTATCTATAATATCGCCACAACTACCACCCGTCTTGCCCGCTACAACGACCCCGTCCTCGACATAATCACCTCCGACGTCGGCGCCTACTTCGACTCCAAGAAATCCGCCGAGGAAACCTGCAAGACGATAGAGAGTAGGGTGAACCTTTATCTCGCCGAAAACAGTTAACCGTTTCTTAGAAATTTCGTGTAATACTTCGTCAACTTCAAAAACCCCGTCGTCACCTTACGGACAGTAAGGTTTCCTCGGGGTTTTCTTGTTTCCTTGTCTTACGCAAAATTTCGTCGAAACTGTGATAGTGTAAATTTGTTATTCGTCTTTTTCCGTTCTGCTTCGCTACTTGTTCGACTCGGCTTCGTTGACTTACATTTAGTAAGCCTTCCTCGCCTCGCTCACGTGCACTCGCATAACGAAAAAATACTTTGAAACTGTGATAGTATAAGGAAAAAGAGCCGTTATCGGCTCTTTTTCCTCGTCTTACGCAAAATTTCGTCGAAACTATGTTTCTTAGAAATTAAAAATTAATGAAGATTTTGCTTTAGCAAAATCAACAATAATTTTCACGAAGTGAAACATCATTTGCCGTAAGGCAACATCATTTCGGAGAACATCATTTGTGTTTTGCACAGCATCGTTTGCGTCAGCAAAGCTTATTGCAAATTCCGACACATTATGCTATAATACCCACGGCTACCATAAACGGCGGCGGTTCAGCCCTCAAATGAGAGGGCGTGTGCCCTCTTATTTTTTAAGGGGGTGATGCTATGGATTATTTTATCGCCCTTGCGTTAATACTTATCGCAGCGACAGGATATATTGTAAGCATAAAAAAATAACCGCCCCGGTCCAAAGGTTGCGGTTATTTTTTATTAACTGATACCAAGGGCTGAACCGTTGCCGGTAGCCTTTTTCTATATCTATTATAACACGGATTTTGAAAAAAGCAAGAGAATTTTTTTCGGAAGAAAAATTATAATTAATTGTGAATTTCGGCAAAGCCGAAATTGTCCACAATTCATAATTCTTCACTCATCATTCTTCATTAAATAAAGCACCAAGCGGTGCTTTATTTTTCTGCCATATTCTTAATCAAATTCTCTACTATTTCAAGCTGTTTATCGTCGAGCTTTTTCATATATTCGGTTATCTTTTTTAATCTCGATGGATTTGTACTGTCGGTGTCGAAAAATTCACAAGGGGTTATTCCAAGATAGTCACAGATATAAAAGAGACCCGACAAAGAGGGCAGCGCCCCGCCCGTTTCAATATGGTTAATATAGTTTTCGTTTTGACCGATTGACAAACTCATCTCTCTTGCAGATACGTTTTTCTTTGTTCTAAGTGTTGCCAAGCGAAGTCCTACTTTTTCTTTTTCCACTATATTATCACCGCCTTTACAATATTCTACCTTAGAGAACGTCTTATAATACAAGATTAGAAGTCTTAAAGGTGTTGCAATACAAGTTGATTTGTTGTATAATGTGAAAAATGCGACTTTAAAAGTAGGAGAAGTTATGGAAATAATAAAGGAAAAGACCTGCTCGTTTTTCGGTCACAGAAAAATTGAAGTTACAGAGGGGTTGAAAAAGAGGCTTTTGGAGGCGGTTGAAGAGCTGATTTTAAAAAGCGGAGTGGACACCTTTCTGTTTGGCAGCAGAAGTGATTTCGATAAATTATCTCTTGAAACGGTAACTCTTTTAAAAGAAAAATATCCTCACGTAAAAAGAATTTACGTGAGGGCGGAATTTCCATATATTAACGAAAGCTACACGGCGTATCTTATGAAAAAGTACGATTTTACATATTATCCCGAAAAAATCTTAAATTCGGGAAAGGCAGTTTACGTAGAACGAAATCGGGAAATGATAGACAAAAGTAATTTTTGCATAGTATTTTATGACGAACACTACACACCGACAAAGAAAACCGTCAGCGGAACGGCAACGGCTTATCTTTATGCGCTCTACAAAAAGCTGAAGGTAATAAATTTATTTTAAATAAAAAAGTTTTCTCTCAAGTTACTTGAATAAAATATAAATTTATGCTAAAATAACAAAAAACTTAGGACAAGCAAAACTTGTCCTTTTTGGCGTTTGCAGAGTTGGAGTAGGAATGAATATTTTACTGAGTGCATTAAGAAAAGAAAGTGAATATAAAAAGCTGGCTGAAAGTGCAACGAAGGGCGGGAGATACCTTGTAACGGGCATTTCCGACAGTCTTTACGCTCTTAGTGTTGCCTCTCTTTTTAAAGATACGAAAAGAAAGATAGTGGCAATTTTCCCAGATGAAAAGGATGCCATATCCTTGTCGGGAGAGCTTCAGAGCTTTGGGGTAAGGTGTCTTACTCTGCCATCCCGTGACTTCTTTTTCGGGAAGGTAGACGCCAGAGGACACGATTTCGATTATCTGAGACTGTCGGCGCTCTCTCAGATAGCCGACGGTGAGTGGGATATTCTCGCCACCACCGCCGAGGCATTTTGTCAGACCACCGTGCCCCGTGATACACTTATCTCTTCCCGCCTTGAAATAAAGTCGGGGGACTTTACCGATATTGAAATTCTTTCAAAGAAGCTTTCTGATATGGGCTATAAAAGATGTGAGCTGGTTGACGGAAAGGGACAGTTTTCAAAGAGGGGCGGTATCGTTGACGTATACCCCACTCAGCTTGACTACCCCGTGAGAATAGAATTTTTCGGAGACGAGATAGACTCGGTTTCCGCCTTTGATATAATGACCCAAAGGAGAATTGACACTCTCGCATCGGTGAGAGTTCTCCCTGCCTTTGAGATATACGCCGATGAGGTGAAGAAGAATGAACTTGCCGAAATTTTCCTTGAACGCTCAAAGCGCGAGAAGAGGGAAGAGGTAAAACAAGCACTTCTGCGCGAAAGAGAAAAGCTCATGAGCACGGGGGCGGTAGAGTTTGAGGTGTACACCGACGTAATCTACCCCGAATGCGAGACCGCCTACGACTATCTTGACAAGGATACAACTCTCTGCCTTTTCGACTCCCACAAAATAAAGGAACGTATGAACGGCGTTATGTCACTTTTGGAGGAAACCGTTGAGGGACTTTTAGAGAGCCGTCCCGAGCTTTGGGCTATGGGAGGTTCTATGGGGCAGAACGGCTGGGACTACCTTGAAGAAATAACCGAGAATAACACCACTCTCGTCTTTAACAGCTTTACTACGGGCGAGAGCATAAGATACAACGATATTTTCTCCTTTGTTACAAGAAAAACAGTTTCTATGGCACAGAACGCCGACCTGTTTTTCGATGACGTGGAGCATTTTGTCTCCCGCGGATACAGCGTTGTAATTCTCAGCGCAAACTCCATATCATCGAATAACCTTATCGACTCCTTGAACGCAAGAGGTATTAAGGCACACCTTTCTGAAATAGACGGCGAAGAGGTAGAGGGCAGTGTTGCGGTAGTGTCGGTTATGACGGGTGATAAGACTGCAGTTACCTTGAAGGAGGGCTTCGAGCTTGTAAAGAGCAATTTCGTCCTTCTGACTGACCGTCCCGGTGACGAGGAGAGACGCGCTTCAAGACGCCACAGAGTAAAATATAAGAGCTCCTCAAAGGAGCGCATAATGTCATATAACGACCTTGAGGTTGGGGACTACGTAGTGCACGTAAACCACGGAATAGGTATCTATCAAGGCATAAAGAGTATGATAGTCGATAACGTACAAAAGGACTATCTTGTCATAAAGTATGGGGGAGACGACGTCTTGTATCTGCCCTGCAACAATCTTGACTCTATCTCAAAGTATATCGGAGGGGGAGCAGAGGGCTCTGTCAAGCTTAACCGCCTTGGCTCTGCCGAGTGGAAAAAGGCGAAGAGCCGTGCAAAATCGGCGGCAAGCGACATTGCCAAGGAGCTTATAAAGCTCTACTCCGCCCGCCGTTCAATAAAGGGACATGCCTTTTCTCCCGATACCCCTTGGCAGGCAGAGTTCGAGGGTGCCTTTGAGTACGACGAAACCGATGGACAGCTTATGGCGGTAGAGGAGATAAAGCGTGACATGGAAAGCGAAGTGCCCATGGACAGACTCCTTTGCGGTGACGTAGGCTTCGGTAAAACCGAGGTGGCGCTGAGAGGACTCTTCAAGTGCGTTATGGACTCCATGCAAGCGGCAGTCCTTGCCCCCACAACAGTTCTTGCATGGCAGCACTACAACACCATTCTGACCCGTTTCAGAGGCTTCCCCGTAAACGTGGCTCTTCTTTCGCGCTTTTCTACCCCCAAGGAGATAAAAAAAGCCCTTGAGGGCGTGAAGAACGGAAGCGTTGATATAGTGGTAGGTACTCACCGCCTTTTACAAAAGGACGTGGAGTTCAAGCGTCTCGGCTTCCTTGTGGTTGACGAGGAGCAACGCTTTGGCGTAACACACAAAGAAAAGCTTAAGGAAATGGCAAAGGGAGTGGACGTGCTTACCCTTACCGCAACGCCTATTCCCAGAACTCTCAATATGGCTCTCAGCGGTATCAGGGATATGTCACTTCTCGAAGAAGCCCCCGGTGACCGCTTCCCCGTACAGACCTACGTTCTTGAATTTGACGAAGCCACGATTTATGAAGCCATTCGCCGTGAGGTAAGGCGTGGTGGACAGGTGTTCTATCTTATCAATAACACCGAGCTTCTCGACGGAAGAGCGAAAAGGATAATGGACAACGTTGACGGCGTAACTGTTGCCACCGCCCACGGACACCTTGACCGTGATGAGCTTTCCGAGATATGGCGTGATATGTACGACGGAAAAATAGACGTTCTTGTGTGCACCACCATTATCGAGACGGGTATCGACGTACCTAACGCCAACACCCTTATTATCGAGAATGCCGACCACTACGGACTAAGTCAGCTTCATCAGATAAGAGGACGTGTGGGACGAAGCAACCGAAAGGCGTGGGCGTATCTTACCTACCGACCTCACAAGGTACTCACCGAGGTTGCCGAAAAGAGACTTTCCGCCATTAAAGAATACACCGAGTTCGGCTCGGGCTTCAAGATAGCTATGCGTGACCTCGAAATAAGAGGTGCAGGAAACGTTCTGGGCTCGGAGCAGCACGGACATATGGACAGCGTGGGCTACGACCTTTATATCAGAATGCTTGACGAGGCAATGAAGCTTGAAAGAGGGGAGACGGTAGAGGAAAGCGTAGAGGAAGCCGACACCCTTATCGACTTATCTCTTGACGCCTATATTCCCAAAAGCTACGTCACAAGCGAGAAGCTGAGAATTGATATTTACAAGAAGATAGCAGAGCTTGAAAGCGAGGATGACGTCTCCGAGCTTATCGACGAGCTCATTGACCGCTTCGGCGAGCCCTCAAAGAGCGTGACAAATCTTGTGGCAATATCAAGGCTGAGAAAGAGACTGAGGAAGCTTGGCGTTTTAAAGACCGTTCAAAACGGAGAGGCGGTTTATATCTATACCGACCTGACACACTTGAAGCCTGCCGAAGCTCTTTGTATGTTCTATCAGAATAATAAGCTCACCTTCCGCTCTTCCGCAAAGCCCTATTTCGTCTTAAAGACCGATAAGAAAAATACCCTTGTAGACCTTGAAATATTCACCGACGGCTTTGAAGAGATAATAAGACGCTTTGAGGAAAGTGAAAAATGATTGAAATATTCATAAATAGGTTGTATAATTAATAAAACGCAAAAAAGAGGATATGAAATGAACAAGAGATTTTTAGCTTTACTGTTAGTTCTTGTATTAACACTTTCCTCTTGCTCTTCGGTGAAGAGCGAGACGGTGTTCGCATACGGCGATGCAGTAATGAACGAGAACCTGTATTTTTACGAGCTTGCCATGATGAAGACTCAGCTTTTGCAGGAGTATTCGGGGGCGACCACCGACGTGCCTGCCCTTTGGGCAAGTGAGATTGGTGAGAACGTAACCTTTGGCGATTACGCATACGCACAGTGTCAGATGAATATTGCCACCGTTCTTTTCTTCGCTGATTACGCTATGAAAAACGGGGGCGAGCTGACAAGTGAAGATAAAAAGACCATCGACACCGCAATTGATGATATTATAAGCGAGATGGGTTCAAAGTCGGCGGTAAACAAATATCTTGAAACCTACACCATAAACCTTGATATGTACCGCGACTATCTTGAGCTTTACGCCCTTTATAACAAGGGCATCACCCTTGCCTACTCCGAAAACGGCGATTATGCTATCACGAGAGAGGATATGATGGAGTACTACAAGAATAACTTCGTCACCGTGAAGCACATCGCTATCGGCACCGAGTATGCAGGCACCGACGAGGACGGAAATTTCGTTTATTACACCGAAGAGGAGAAGAAGGAAAAGCGCGAGCTTATCGACTCCATAACCACAGCCCTTGAAAACGGCGAGGACTTCGACAAGTTCTATTCTCTCAGCGAGGATAAAAGCCATGAAACCTACCCCGACGGCTACACCATAACAAAGGGAGTCCTTGACACAAGTATGCAGGGCTACGAAAACGTTGCCTTCGCTCTTGCGGAAGGGGAGTGGGATACCTTCGAGCTTGAGGGCACAAGCCTTTATATAATCAAGCGTGTACCTCTCCTTGAATCGGACTTCACAAACTGCGCCAATAACATTCTCACCACTCTTGTGCAGGTGGATATGGCAGAAACAGTTATTGAAAACTACGATAACTTTATTATGAATCAGGATATTATCGACAACTACAATATGGCGATGGTGCCCGTTGTTTCTTAAAGGAGAAAAGTAATGAAAAAGATAATTCTCGCCCTTCTCTTTATTTTTGTTTTTACGTCTTGTGCTTCCAATGACGATGCGTGGTCTCTTTCCTGCGGCGACACCAGTCTTTCACCGGGCTCATTTTACGCTCAGGCGGTAACCTATAAAAACGATTTCCTTCAAGGATATCTTGGTCTTACAGAGGACAGCGCCTCCATATGGACTCAGGATTCTCCCTCGGGGGGCAACGAAAGCGTGGCAGACTCCCTTATGAGAATGGTAGTTGAGGATATGACTCAATTCGTATGGGTAGTAGAATACGCCAAGGACAACGGTGCGGTGGTTACAGAGGAAGAGAAAGAAAGCCTTCAGAAGGACTTTGAAGAGATGAAGTCGGGCTTTACCGACAATGAAGCTTTCCTTGAGTATATCGGCAAGCTGAACGTGACCGAGGAGGAGCTTCACGCCCATCTTAACGAAACGCTCTACTATGACAAGGGCTTTGAAATGCTCACCTCAGAGGGTGGACTTTATGCCGTTTCTGACGAGGACCTCTTGGAATATTACAAGAATAATTTCTATACCGTCAAGCACGTGTTCTTTAACGACGTTACTTCAACCGACGAAGAGGGAAACACCGTGACTCTCACCGAGGAGGGCAAGGCAGAAAAGCTTGAAAAGGCGAAAAAAGTTATAGCCGACCTTGACGAGGGCATTCCCTTTGAAACTCTTTATATGCTCAGCGAGGACGGAGCTTCTACCTCTTTCCCCGATGGTATGACCATCGCCCAGGGCTTTACTTCCGACGCTTCCTATGAAGAGGAAGTAATGGCACTTGACATTGGCGAATACAAGCTTATCATCCCCGACAACGGCGGTGTTTACGTAGTGAAGAGAATGCCTGTGGATGAGGGTGCCTTCGAGGAATACTATGACTACGTTTACAGTGCAGTGTGTCAGGAGATAACCGAAAAGATTTATTCCGATCATAAAAACGAGGTGACGGTAAACTACGACCTAATCAACACCTTTGATATTAAGGCGATGCCCGTATTGAATTAAAGAAAGGCACTCGGATCATTCCGAGTGCCTTTCTTCGTATTCTATTTCTTTTTTGATTTTCTTTCGGTATTCTGAGGGCGTCATGCCCACGGATTTTGTGAAAAGCTTACTGAAATAGTATATATCGTTTATTCCCACAGCGGTTGCTACCGCCTTGAAGTGAATTCCCGATTTTATCAGGGCTTTGGCTTTGTTTATTCTTATGTCGGTCAGATATTTTATAGGTGATATGCCCATTTCCTTTACAAATATCTTGTAGAAGTAACTTTTCTCAATTCCTGCTGCCGCCGCAATACCTTCAACCGAAATGGGAGAGTCGAAGTTATATTCCATAAAAGCAATACCGCGGTTTATGTAGTTCTTCTTCTGGTCGGCTTTTTCAAGGGCTTTGTCGCTTTCCATGTAGGAGAGTATTTCCAAAAGAAAAGACGTCAGTCTCCATTCAGATGGATTTTCGGTTTCAATTCCGTAGTTAAGACACTTATAAATTGCGTTGACAAGGGAATTTGAGTTAACGCTTGCTACGGGCTTTTCATGGGTTATCCCTATTGATTCGTAAATTTTTCCTGCTTCTGTTCCCACAAAATTTACAAAACAAATATTAGTCCTCACGCCGCCCGTGTAGTATTTGATGACCTCCCCCGGGTAAATGCAGAAAATATCACCCTCGGAATAGTGGAAGGTGCCGTAGGGCGTTTCAAGATATCCTTGACCGTTTATGATATAATGTATTATATACTCGTCCCGAACCGTCGGACCGTGGGAGAAATGTCTGCCGAAAAGTCCTCCTCCGCAAGCGTGGAAGGAGAGGGGCGCATTTCTGTCGCAGCGGGGATTGACGTAAGTGCCTGAATAAACCATAAAATCACCTCGACTCATTCTATCACACAAAAAAAGAAAATGCAATAAAATTACAAAAAACAGACTATTATATTACATTGTAAAAAAAGGCTAAGATGTTAAAATGTAACTATAGTAATACAAAAAGAGAGGTAAAAATATGTACGTACACAGACTTGGCTCTGCTTTTTTAGAGCATGAAGAAAGAATAAACGATTTTTTAAAATTTATTGACCTTTACCCCAACAGTTGTCATGAGGTTTGGCTTTCAAGCACTTACGGATTTCCTAAGACCGAAAAGCATCTTGAATATGCCCGTAAATTGAAGCCTCTTGCAAAGCGATTCAGAGATAAAGGCATAAAGGTATCTCTCCAGATTTCCAATACCCTCGGTCACGGCCCTTCGGGACTGAACAGAGATAATACGGGACTTTTTGATAATCCCGACAACATGATTGTTGATGAAAATGGAGAGAGAAGCAACTGCATTCTTTGCTCTACTTCTCCTGAAATGCTTGACTATTTGAGAGAAGAGGTAAGAATTTACCTTGAAGAGATAGAGCCCGAGGGCGTTTGGGTTGACGACGATTTGAGACTTGACATTTCCCACACCTGCTACTGCGACAGATGTATGTCCATCTTCAATGAATTAAATGGTACGAGCTTCACAAGAGAAGATATCGTGAATAATATGCACACCGACAAAGATATCCGTGATAAGTGGGTAAGCTTCAACGCGTGGCGTATGGGCAACGTAGCAAGAGCGGTGGGCGAAACCATACATAAATATTCACCCGATACCTACCCTGCGCTTCAGAACGGTGCTCACGGATTTTTAAAGGGCAATTGGCAGAAAGCGGTTTACGATGCATACTATGAGACAACGGGCAACGAGGGACACTTCAGACCCGGAGGCGGTGCCTACGATGACCTTGACCCCAACAACTTCTTTTTAAAGGCTAACTACTTTGCCCAGCAAACACGCTGGCTTCCCGAAAGCGTCAAGGATATCTGCCCCGAGATTGAAAACCTTCCCGACGTAGTTTACGGAAAGTCCATTGCAGGACAGACCTTTGAGACTGCATACTACTTTGCAGCGGCAGGGGCTACCACTATGAGCTACGCTACTATGATGCGTGTTTACGAGCCTATGGAATGGCTCAGCCTTCAGCTTCGTGATATGTCGAAGAACTACATATATTTCAAGAGAATGGCTGAGGTAAATAAGAGAACGAAATTCGGCGGTGTAGAGCTTTATATGCCCGACACCCCATGGAAGGTTCTTGACTCAAAGAAGCCCTATGACTGGGAGCCTCACAGAGTAACCGAGGGCACAGAGTTTATACACTGTGCTATCCCCGTTTCTCTTCATAAAAATAACAGAGGTGCAGGTATTCTCCACGGCGCTCATGCTGAGGGTATGACTGACGAGGAGATTGAAAAGCTCCTTTCGGAGAACGTGTTCTGCGACGGAAGAGCCGCCGAAATCGTATGTCAGCGCGGATTTGGAAAGGACCTTGGAATCACTATTGAAAAGCGTGACGTGAGACAGTTCACCGCAACCTATAATATGGAGCACCCCGCTTGTGAGGGCTTGTACAGTAAGAACTGGTCTATGAACTTCTTCGGCTCATGGCATTACGTGGTAACGGGCGGTAACTTTGAAACCGTCACCGAATATAAGGGCGTGCGTGACTCATCTGTATCAGGCGGTGCCTCCGACGTGGTTGTAACCACCTCTAAGGGCGGAAGGTGGTACATTGCGGCTTACACTCCTTGGACTTGGCAGAGTGTACTCAGCTTCGATAAGAGAAATCAGTATATGAATGCTCTTGAATATATTGGAGCGAAGACCGACGCCGTTCTTCTCGACAGAATTCCCGCAAGAGTTTTCCCGAGAATAGATGATAACGGCAAGACTGTTGCAGTCTCTCTTGTCAATACAACGGTAGGGGAATCGGGAGAATTACACCTTCTCATTAAGGAGCCCGCAGGTGATAAGTTCACCTTCTGTCAGATAAACGGCGAGATGACCGAGGTCAAGGCTGAAAAGACCGACAAGGGCACCTTGGTAACATTTCCCTCCGTCAGACCTTGGGGAGTTGCTACTGTTTTTGTAGATTAACGGAACTTTTTTATTCCTTTTCCGTCTAAACGGCAAAAGGAGTGAAGCTATGAAAAAATTAATTTTGGTACTCGTCGCCCTTATCCTTACTTTTACGGGCTGTGAAAAGGAAGAAATTGCAGCGGAAGATCCAAAGATACCTCTTGAAGAAAAGTATTCAAATGAGTGGACGATTGAAATGACCGTCAGCGACGTTACCCCCACGGGGCTGAAGGGGAAAATCACCCATTCGGGAGACAACGTGAATGCAATAACCGGTTCAAGATTTGTTTTGGAAAAGCTTGTTGACGGTGAATGGACAGAAGCGGATGCTCTTTGTGAGCCGGCGTGGTATTTACTTGCATATCCTATTCCCAACAACGACAGCTATGAGTTTGATGTGAATTGGGAGTGGCTATATGGAACTCTTCTCTCAGGTCATTACCGCATAGTTAAGGATGTAAGAATAGAAGGTACTCGCCTTAATGAATATCAAGGTATTAAGAGAATAGAACACTTCATAGAAGAAAAAATACTTTATGCAGAATTTGATATCTGAAAAAACGGCGGAGAAATCCGCCGTTTTTTAATGTTTATATACTTTTGCTATGATTAAACCTATTATGAGAACTGAAAAAGATACTATAAGCCATAGCCCTTCACCGCTTTGGGAATTATTCATTTCATCAGCATTCACGTTAAAGCTATTAAAACTGCGCTTTTGTGTCTGTTCTCTATCTGTGAAGGGTTGTTTTGTGCTTTGCTCAGGATCTTCGGTGTCGGAGTTTTTTTCAAAGCTGGGTTCCACCCCGATATTTTCCATATCTTGTGAGACGTTGGCGTTTTGCGGTGAGGTGAAATCTTTACTTTTATCAAAATTGTTTTCTGTGCTCTCGGTATTCTTATTTCTATCGTTAAGACCCATACCCATAGAGCCCATGTTTGAAATATTTAACGAAGAAGCGTCCGAGTAGTTGGTGTTGTTTGTAGTTTCACCGTTTTCAAGCTGTAAGGCGATGCTGTTGGAACGAAGAGAGCAGAATTGACGCAGAGCCTCTACACCGTTTTCAAATTCTTCGTAGGTGTAGAATGCTGTGGGATCCCTTTCTACGTATGATTTGATAAGGTTATACGCATCGTTGATTATGCCCTGAACGTCAACTGTGTTCAGAAATTCAGTAAAATACCTATGATATTGCTGGGTATATTCTTCGTTTTGTACTATCCAGTTCCACATGGGGCGATCCTCGCCGTTTGCGTTGGAAACGGGAGAATCTATGGGAGTATTGACTGTGCTTTGACCGTTACCGCCTTGGAAGGTGCCATATGCAAGATTGTAATCCCAAGGAATCATGGCCATTTTTCCGTCTTCCTCATACAGATAGTAGTTATGAATCATTGAGCCTGTGTAGCTATCACCGTTGCAAACGTAGTTGTGAACAACGAAATAGCGCATGACCTTTTCGACGTCTACAACAGATTCTATCTGATCGCCCTCAGATAGCTTTTTCAGGGACTCAATGAGCCTTATTTGGTCGGCTTCTGTAACGTCGGTTTTGGCGTTGTTCCAAATGTTTGAGTAGCTGGAGATATTATCGTCTACGTATTGAAGTTTTACGTCTGAAGAGCCCATCCCTCCAAATCCGCCTTTTCCTCCGAAGGAAAATCTATCGCCGTTTTCAGAATTGGACTCTCCTTGTGTCATATCGGGTATCTGCGGTGCATTGCCCTGCATCTGAGAGGGATCGAAGCTACTCATAGCAGGCACGTTTGCGCTGAACGTTGAGGAAGGGTCAAAGCTTTCTCTGTCCGGCATAGGCATACCTTGCTCGGAGTCGATGGCTGGCTTTTCGTTATTTACAAAATCTTCTATGTTAAAGTCCTTGCCGTTGCCCCGTCCACCGCCAAACCCTGTGCTGTCGGGCTTATACAGTTCTCCGTAGCTTGTTCCATAATTACGTTCAAGAAAGCTGTCCTCAACACCTTCCACTGCAAGATACAGTCCCCAATCCTCACCGTTGACGGTGATGTACGCAAAACTGCAAAGGGGAGATGCGGCATCAAACTCGTTCATCATGGTGTAGGTCAGATAGTCCTTCATCATGGTGGCGTCTTGTATCAAATTATTGAGAGCCAGCTTGTCAAGTCCGTGATAGGTGATAGAGCTGTCATAGTGGTCGAATTCCACCTTGAAGCTGTATCGGTCACTGTTCATAGAGGCGACGTTGGAAAGAGAAGTGTTGCCTTTACCGCGTATGGCGACGTTTTTATATGCCTCACCGTCTATCACTACGGTGGCGGTGTAGTATTCCTCGCTTGACGCGTTATCAATAAACTCTTCCCAATTGTTCATTACAATATCAATGGTGTGCACCCTTGTATTGTCAAACAGACGGTTTTCGTATCCCATAGTACTTGCCATAACCTCAATGCCAAGAGCCGGACCGTTCATAAACAAAATGGTGATGATTAGTATTATGGCTGTGACAGACCACGCTATCTTGTCAAAATACTTACTTTCTGACATATGCTTTTACCCCATATAATCGCCGTTATAGGAGACGATTACTGCACTGTTTACTCCCGTCATTTCGGAAAGAACGTTGATGAAATCTGTGTCGTCTTTCTTCAGGCGGACTTCGATATTTATTTCAATAGCGCCCTTGACGGCAGATTTGCTCTTGAGTGTTGTGCGGGCTGTATTTTTTTCTATAAAGTCTCTTGCCTTGACTTCCGCATCGTGATTTTCACAGCTCAGCACTATCATGTAAGGTCGGGTATGGGATTTCTTATTTACAAAAATAAGAAGGATTATACCGATTGATACGCTTCCGATTATAGCAAGAGGAATCATACCTGCTGCCAGGATAATACCTACACCGATAGACCAAAATAAAAATGCAATATCAAGGGGCTCCTTAATGGCAGTACGGAAACGAACGATAGAGAGTGCACCCACCATACCCAACGAGAGAACCACGTTGGAGGTTACGGCGAGAATGACGATAGACGTAATCATAGTAAGAGCGATGAGCGTAGTTCCGAAGCCTGCGGAATACATCACACCGCGGTAGGTTTTCTTATAAACGAGGAAGATGAAAAGACCGATGCCGAAGGATAGCACAACGGTCAGCAGCATATCAAGTAGATTGACGGAGGATACGTTTTCGAGAAAGCTTGATTTAAAAATATCGTTAAAATTCATAGTTGGATTTACTCCTTTGTTTTATTTGTTGTTACTTAGTCATACATACGGCAGGCGGCATATTTGGAAAAAGCCGCGCTGTGTCTGCCCTCAAGCTGCAC
The DNA here is from genome assembly GCA_017467865.1 of Clostridia bacterium. Lineage (GTDB taxonomy): Bacteria > Bacillota > Clostridia > Oscillospirales > SIG627 > RGIG6353. Next base: position 145,193 of record JAFUKG010000032.1, on the reverse strand, counting down.
TGCATCCCGAATGACGTCGGGCAGAAAGCTATCCCACTTTACTTCAAGGATGCAAGGGGACTCCTTTATGGGAACGGTGACACAATTGGGATTGAGAAAATCCGTGCAGCTCATACTTGTACGAATACCGTAATCCAGTGTTATACGGACGTTTCCCGGTGCGAATATAAAGGGCTCGCGGGTATAGTCCACAATGACCTTAGCTTTAAGCCCTTCGTTACGAAGGTGAAGGTAAAAGCCGAGAAGCGCTTCGTTGTTACTGCGAGCCATCCATTCTACGTCTCCGTCGGCAATAGCCTGCGCCTCTTTCGGGGACAGGGAGACAGAGCTTTTATATCCAAGACCGCCATGCTTGAATTTTCGCTCCAAATGAATTACCGAGGGGTCGTTGTTATACAGTCGGATGCGGTATTTTTCACGTATATTTACGCCGTCGAGCTTTTCCCTCAGCGCCTTGTCGTCAAGGGTGTCAAAATACAAGCTTCGTATTTCATATTTCCCGTTTACAGCATGGGGGTCAGAGCTCATTACCGCCTTCAGCCTTTGACGCAGAATAAGCATATCCGCTTCATTTATTTCATGCTTTACTTCATGTCTGAATTGCAAAACAGTATTCCTCCTTTCTATGGAAGTTATTATACTTTCCTTACCTATGAATTACATTAGAAAAACCTTCCCTTGTGTGAACGAACAGGGGAAGGTTTGTGAATATTTATTGAAATATTAGATTTTTGCCGTAAATCGAATAGTGTTGGGTGAAGAATATTCTGCTATCAGCTTACCGCCGAAGCTCTCACAGATAGCACGTGCGGCGGATAACCCGATTCCATAGCCAGAGGAATCCTTTTTTTGAGTTCGGGCAAAATCCCCTCTGTAAAACCGTTCAAACAGCCTTTCGGGGATTGGCTGGGGAGTTGGATCGCAGGTGTTTTCTTCGACAATGCGCACGTGTTTGCCCTCCGTCAGGAGTGACAAACTGATATATCCGTCGTCGGGCGTGTATTTTAGGGCGTTATCAAGAAGGATAGTCAGCATTTGGGCAAAACTGTCCTTGTTAGTCTGAATGATAACGTCGGGCTCGATATGCACACAAAAATGCAGCTTCCTTGTTTGAGCATCTTCCATATAAACGGGGAGCATTTCGTTTGTAAGCTCACTGATATTCACGCGCTCTGTGGGCAGGGGGATTTCTTCATCGAGTCTGGCAAGGGTGAGAAGGTTTGACATCAGCACGTTTAACCTCTTGGTTTGACTGCGGATGTGCAAATTATACTTGTTTTCACCGTGGATAAGTGCCATTGTATCGTTGTTCGATTGAATGATTGCAAGGGGTGTTTTCATTTCATGCCCTGCGTTTGTGATAAATTGCTTCTGCTTTTCCATTCCCGCAAGGACAGGGCGTATGACCTTTCCCGAAAGCAGGATAACGATAATCAAGAGGATTCCCCAACACAAAACGGCTATTATGCATGAAGCGGACAAAACCATACGAAAGCTCTCGTTTTGCTCCGACGTGTCCATAAAAAACGTGAGTTGAAGAGAATCGGTCTTTTTGACGGCGTATTTATATTCTTTTATTCGTCCGAATTCTTTTCCTTTCTTCAGTGCTTTTAAGGCGTAGGACTTTGCGGTCTCTTCATCTATCGAGGATATTTGCTCGGTATTTACGTCAACAACGTTACCGTCTTCATCGCTACTGACAATAAAAAAACGCGAAGAACGCATTCTGTCCATATTAAGAGGACGGGAAAACGGAGGGGGACGGTCAAAATCCATTTTGTGAAATGCACCGTCGGCATCCACAAGAGTTTCTAAGACTGCATCGGATTGGCGTTCCAGCATTAGCCAATTAAGAGAGTTGATCGCAAGTACTATGAATATGAGCAGGCAAGTAACTGCCGTCATAGTGAAAATGACAAACCGTCTTTTTAGAATTCTTGTCATGGCTTAAGCTCCAATTTATATCCGATATTGCGCTTTGACACAATATCCGCCTTAGAACCCATCGCAGAAAGCCTCTTGCGCAGATAAGAAACGTATAGCCATACACTGTTCAGGTCGGTTTCGGCGTTGTAGCCCCAAGCTCTCATCAAAAGTTCTTCGGTAGACATATATATTGATTGATTGAGCATAAGCTGCTCCAAAAGACGGTACTCTTGCTTTGGCAATTGGAAAGATGCGCCGTTTACCTTGATTTCCCCCGTTTGCATATTTAAATTGAGGTCTTCAAAGATAATCAAATCAGAATGGTATTCCTCTCTGCGTCTGAGCATAGCGCGTATTCTGGCGATTAGCTCCCCCATATCAAACGGCTTTGAAAGATAATCGTCGGCACCGCAGTCCAATCCCTTGATGCGGTCCTCTACTTGAGCTTTTGCCGTCAGTAATAACACGGGAGTTGTACAACCGCTTTTGCGCAAGTGGGACAAAACCTCTATGCCGTCAAGTCCCGGCATCATTATATCAAGAATAATTCCGTCATATTTGTTAACGCTGGCATAATCGTAGGCATCGGAACCGTTGTAAACAGGGTCTACGATATATTTGTGGTAAGTAAGATAGTCAACCACCGCTTCGGAAAGGGCGGGTTCATCTTCTGCATATAGCAATCTCATTTTCATACTCCTTTCTGAATTCTTTTGTATCATATCATGAGAATGTGACCTCAAAGTAAACAATTATAAAATATAATACTTTATTTAACTAAGATATACCTTTGAATTTTTGCAGTTTTTTAACGTAAAAACAAGCTCTCTGTTTTTGTTAAAAATGACTATTGAAGGCTTTTTGCCTTTGTGCTATAATGCAGAAAAAAGGAGGGAATATTATGAAGGTAACCTTACAGATAGATTACAAAAAGGCTTTCGACACCGAATATTTGGCATTTCTCAAGGAAGCGGGATATGACGGCGTAGAGCTTCTTTTGAATGGGGAATTAACGAACCCCGAAAAAGCAAAGAAGAACATAGAGAATGCAGGACTTATCATGCCTCAGACGGAGATAGTGAAGGACAACGTTGAAGAGGGACTTCGCGTTTCGGCTCTCTTTGGCGTTAAGTGGGCATGCTTACAGGGAGAAATAAACTATGATACCAACCTTATAGTAAAATCAATTCCCCTTGCAGAGAAGTACGGAGTGGGAATTGCTCTTGAAAATCCTGCAAGATACAGTAATTACATAGATGCGTTTTGCATTTGGGTGGACTCCTTTAAGAGCGAGTGGATAGGCGTTTGCTATAACCCTGCCCACACAAACATTATCGGTAACGATGATTTCGGTCTTAAGAAGTTTGACTTTGACAGAATTGAAGCCTTGAAAAAGGTAGGAAGCAGAATAAAGATAGCTCATATGAACGACAACAACGGAGACGTGGACCGCAAGATGGCTCCCACCATTTCCAGCACTCCGTGTTGTATAAAGTGGAAGGAAACCCTTGACGCTTTCTCGGAGGTTAAATTTGACGGTGCCTTCTCGTTGGTGCTTGATATTAACTTCGGAAAGTATGACCTTGAGCGCGACTATCTTAAGTTCGCAGTTAACGTGTCGAAAATTCTACTCGGAAAGGAAGTGGCAAGATGAAAAAATCCTTATCAATAAACGACAGAGTGTTCAATAATCTTGACCACCTCAAAGGCTATAAGGCGGCAGGCTTCGACGCTATCGACTACACCTGCGGATGGGGGCATCTTTTAAGGGATGATAGGGAAGAGAAGATAGCAAAGGCAAAGGAAAACCTTGCTGAAGCCGGTATCGAGTGCTACTCCATACATATGCCTTGCTACAACATCTTCTTACAGCCCGATGAACTGAACGATGCTAAGGAAGAGGAGATAAAGCGCTCCCTTGAAATGGCAGGAAAGCTTGGCGTAAAGTGGTGCGTAATGCATCCCATGGGCACAATCGACGACGTGCATACCGCTAAGTGGATTATAGAGAAGAATGCAGAAAACGCAAAGCGCTATCTTGAGATAGCCGAAAAGGCGGGCACCGCAATAGCACTTGAAAACGTGCCCCACTTCGGAGACTGCCCTCAGTACGTGTTTATAACTTCAATTGTTGAAAATCACCTTGAGATTGTTGAAAAGGTTGGCTCACCTAATTTCCAGGTATGCTGGGATTTCGGACACCAACAGCTCAACATCTCGGATGCCGACAAGCTTCAGACCGTCAAGACGGCTGCAAAGTATATCAGAGCATTCCACTTCCAGTCAAACTACGGAAATATGGACTGGCACTTTGCTCCCTGCTTTGGCAACGTGGATTGGAAGGATATTGTAAAAACTGTGTATGACGCAGGATATAACGGAAGCTTTAACTTAGAGGTAGACATAGACAGAGTTCCCGTTGACTGCCTCTTCGAGCATTATAAGCTTTATTCAAGAATGATTGACGAAATAGTAAAGGACGCAGGCGTGTGTTAAAAAGGAAGGCGAAAGCCTTCCTTTTTTGAATGCAGAATTAAGAATGCAGAATGCATTCTTAAAATGCAGAATGATGAATGATGAATTGCGGACAATTTTGCTTTGCAAAATTTACAATCAATTTTAATTTCGCTAAAGCGAAATTTTCATTAATTCTTCGTTAGAGGAAATATTTTGAAAAATATTTCCTCTTTTCTCTTGACAACGTGCAAAACTTGTGATATGATACTATACTGCATTAGAATTGCGAAGTATGCCCTTTTTACAGAAAATGTAAAAGTAAATTTTTTGAAAACTTTTTCTGAACCTGATGAAAATTTTTCATAAAACAGGCGTTTTCGCATTGTATAAAGCACCATTTTGCGAAAAAATTCGCTGGATTAAAAAGAAATGGAGTGTGATTTGTTTTAATGGCTGTAGAACTCAATGAAAGAGAACTGAAGTCGGCTGGCCTTAAAAAGAAACAGCTCGGAAGAAATATCCGTATGAGCTTTTCTAAGATTGACGAGGCTATCGATATGCCCAACCTCATAGAGGTGCAGAAGAAATCCTATGAGTGGTTTTTGAAAGAGGGGCTTATGGAGGTACTTCGCGACGTATCTCCTATTGTGGATTACTCGGGTACCCTCTATATTGACTTTGTTGACTTCACAATCGACAATAATCCCAAGTATCCCGTAGAGGAATGTAAGGAGCGTGACGTAAACTACGCTTGTCCTCTCAAGGTAAACGTTCGACTGACCAATAAAGCAACCGGAGAAATAAAAGAGTCGGTTGTTTACATGGGCGACTTCCCCATAATGACCGACAACGGTACGTTTGTTATTAACGGTGCTGAGCGTGTTATCGTTTCTCAGATAGTTCGTTCACCCGGTATTTACTATGATATCGAAGTTGACAAAATGGATAAGAAGCTCTATTCGGCTACCGTTATCCCTTACAGAGGTGCGTGGCTTGAATATGAAACCGACGTCAACGATATATTCTACGTAAGAATAGATAAGAACCGTAAGATACCCGTAACCGTTCTTATCCGCGCTCTTGCCCGTGAATATAGTGAAACTGCCGACGTTCTTGAAATATTCGGTAATGACACCGTTATTAAGAATACACTTGCAAAGGACCTTATCGACGAGACTGTAAACCGTCTTAAGTCCGAGGGAAAGACAACAGGTGCGTACGAGGAGTCTCTTAAGGAAATTTACCGTAAGCTCCGTCCCGGTGATCCTCCTCTTGTAGAGAGTGCGGAGAACCTTCTCGCATCCCTTTTCTTTGACCCCAAGAAATATGATATTTCCGCAGTTGGACGTTACAAGTTCAACAAGAAGCTTGCTGTTTCCCGCCGTGTTGCAGGCAGAACACTTGCCCGCGACGCAGTTAACCCCTTCACAGGAGAGATAATCTTTGAAAAGGGTGAAAGGCTTGACCGTGCAAAGGGTGAAGCTATGGAATACGCGGGTATTACAGAGGTATACGTTGAGGGTACAGACGGAGAGATTAAGATATTCTCCAACGGAATGGTACACCCCGACAAGGTACTTCCCTTTGAGGTTGCATCCATCGGTATCACCGAGATGGTTGACCGTGCAACACTCCTTGAAATTCTTGACGAGTGCGAGGGTGAAGAGGCTATTAAGGAAGCAATGCTTCGCCGTCGCGACGAGCTTATTCCCAAGAGCATTACAAGAGCGGATATTCTTTCTTCCATCAACTATCTTGTATGCCTTTACCACGAAATAGGCACCAAGGATGATATAGACCATCTTGGTAACAGAAGACTTCGTTCTGTCGGTGAGCTTCTTCAGAACCAGATGAGAATAGGCTTCCTCAGAATGGATAAGATTGTTAAGGAGAGAATGACAATTCAGGATATTGACTCCGTAACTCCTCAGGCTCTCATTAACATCCGTCCCATTATGTCTGCTATCAAGGACTTCTTCGGTTCATCTCCTCTTTCTCAGTTTATGGATCAGGGTAACCCCCTTGGCGAGCTTACTCACAAGAGAAGGCTTTCAGCTCTCGGTCCCGGCGGTTTGTCGAGAGACAGAGCATCCTTCGACGTTCGAGACGTACACTATACTCAGTACGGAAGAATGTGTCCTATCGAGACCCCCGAAGGTCCCAACATCGGTCTTATCTCTTACCTGTCAACCTTTGCCCGCATAAGCCCCTTCGGATTTATCGAGGCACCCTACCGCCGTGTAGACAAGGAAACGGGTATTGTAACTAAGGAAGTAAGATACCTTACTGCCGACGAAGAGGACGAATATATCGTAGCTCAGGCTAACGAGCCTCTTGACGCTGACGGAAGATTTATAAACAAGAAGGTAACTGCCCGTCAGAGAGAAGAAATCGTCGTTGTTGATGCAGAAGACATAGATTACATGGACGTTTCTCCCAAAATGGTGGTTTCAGTTGCCACAGCATTTATTCCTTTCCTTGAAAACGATGACAACTCCAGAGCGCTCATGGGTTCCAACATGCAGAAGCAGGCTGTTCCCCTTATGATAAACGACTCTCCCATCGTAGGTACAGGTATGGAATATAAGGCTGCAGTTGACTCAGGTGTAACAGTTCTTGCAAAGCGTGCAGGTATTGTTGACAGAGTAACAGCAGACGAAATCATAATAAAGAACGACGACGGTATCAAGGATACCTATAAGCTTATTAAGTTCAAGCGTACCAACCAGGGTACCTGTAACAACCAGCGTCCCGTTGTATCAAAGGGCGAAAGAGTAGAAGAGGGCGACGTTATTGCCGACGGTCTTGCAACCAAGAACGGCGAGGTTGCTCTCGGTAAGAATGCTCTTATCGGCTTTGTTACCTGGGAAGGCTATAACTACGAGGACGCCGTACTTATCAACGAGCGCCTTGTAAGAGACGATATTTACACTTCAATCCATATAGAAGAGTATTCTCACGAGGCAAGAGATACCAAGCTCGGTCCCGAAGAGATTACCCGTGAAATTCCCTCTGTGGGTCCCGAGGCTCTCAAGGACCTTGACGCTGACGGTATCGTCCGCATCGGTGCCGAGGTACACTCAGGCGACATTCTTGTAGGTAAGGTTACCCCCAAGGGTGAAACAGAGCTTACCGCAGAAGAGAGACTTCTCAGAGCAATCTTCGGTGAAAAGGCAAGAGAAGTAAGAGACACATCTCTCAAGCTTCCTCACGGAGAAAGCGGTATAATAATCGACGTTAAGGTATTCACCCGTGCAAATCAGGATGAGCTTGCACCCGGTGTAAATAAGGTAGTTAAGGTTTACGTTGCACAGAAGAGAAAGATTTCTGTCGGCGACAAAATGGCGGGCCGTCACGGTAATAAGGGTGTCGTATCAAGAATACTTCCCTCCGAGGATATGCCCTTCCTTCCCGACGGTACTCCTCTTGACATCGTTCTTAACCCTCTGGGCGTTCCTTCCCGAATGAACATCGGTCAGGTGCTCGAGGTACACCTTGGCATTGCCGCAAAGAAGCTCGGCTTCAAGATAATGACCCCCGTATTCGACGGAGCAAAGGAAGAAAATATTGCAGAGCTCCAGAGACTTGCAGGTCTTGACCGTGACGTTGTTCCCGGTGAAAACGTAGACGGTAAGAACGTATACGAGGCAATAGAAGAAAACGGCAATAAGATACTCCGCCGTCTCACAGCCGAAGAAAGAGCGGATAAGGATTATATTGAAGCTCTTATGTCCGAGGGCAGATTTAAGGTTATCGACGGTAAGACTGTTCTTTACGACGGACGTACAGGTATGCCCTTCGATAATCCTGTAACCGTTGGTATTATGTACTTCTTAAAGCTTCACCATCTTGTTGACGATAAGATTCACGCCCGTTCAACAGGTCCTTACTCGCTGGTTACTCAGCAGCCTTTGGGCGGTAAGGCTCAGTTCGGCGGACAGCGTTTCGGTGAAATGGAAGTATGGGCTCTTGAGGCGTATGGCGCAGCTTATACACTTCAGGAAATACTCACAGTTAAGTCCGACGATATCGTAGGACGTGTAAATGCCTTTGAATCTATTGTCAAGGGACAGAACATTCCTACTCCCGGTGTTCCCGAATCCTTCAAGGTGCTTGTTAAGGAGCTTCAGAGCCTTGGTCTTAATCTTCAGGCACTTGATGCTGACGGAAACGAGATAGAGCTTCACGAAAACTCCGAGGAGGAAACTGCAAAGATTCGTGCGGCAGAGGATAACATCGACCCTGATATGATAGGCGAGGAAATCAATGATATGGATGACCCGCTCTATGACGACGAGTATCAGGACACCTACGAAACAAGTGAAGAGTCAGACGATTATTCGGATGACGAAATATAAGAAGAGGAGGAGAATAGATAATGGATAATAAAGAATTCGCCAAAATTAAAATTGGTCTTGCTTCTCCTGAAATGATTCGTTCGTGGTCACACGGCGAAGTCACAAAGCCGGAAACAATCAATTACAGAACTCTCAAGCCCGAGCGCGACGGTCTTTTCTGCGAAAAGATATTCGGTCCCACAAAGGACTGGGAGTGCTACTGCGGTAAATACAAGAAGGTAAGATATCTCGGTAAGGTCTGTGAAAAGTGCGGAGTTGAGATTACTACCAAGAAGGTAAGAAGAGAAAGAATGGGACACATCGAGCTTGCCGCTCCCGTTTCCCACATCTGGTACTTCAGAGCCATTCCTTCAAGAATGGGACTTCTTCTCGACATCTCTCCCAAGCAGCTTGAAAAGGTACTCTACTTTGCTCAGTATATAGTTACTGACCCCATGACCACAACTCTCGCAAAGCAGCAGGTTCTTTCCGAACAGGAATACCGCGAGGCTATGGAAAAGTTCGAGGGTAAATTTGAGGCAGGTATGGGAGCCGAGGCTATCCGTACACTCCTTGAAAAGATTGACCTTGATAAGACCTCTGAGGAGCTTAAGAACGAGCTTCTTACAGCGTCAGGTCAGAAGAAGGCAAGAATAGTAAAGAGACTTGAGGTTGTAGAAGCATTCAGACTTTCGGGCAACCGCCCTGAGTGGATGATACTCAGCGTACTTCCCGTAATTCCTCCCGAAATCAGACCTATGGTTCAGCTTGACGGCGGAAGATTTGCAACTTCAGACTTAAACGATCTTTACAGAAGAGTTATAAACCGTAACAACCGTCTTAAAAAGCTTCTTGAAATGAAGGCGCCCGAAATCATTATCAAGAATGAAAAGCGTATGCTTCAGGAAGCAGTAGACGCCCTTATTGACAACGGAAGAAGAGGAAGACCCGTTACGGGTCCCAACAACCGTGCTCTCAAATCTCTGTCCGAAATGCTCAGAGGTAAGCAGGGACGCTTCCGTCAGAACCTTCTCGGTAAGCGTGTTGACTATTCAGGACGTTCAGTTATCGTCGTAGGACCCGAGCTTAAGATTTATCAGTGCGGACTTCCCAAGGAAATGGCACTTGAGCTCTTCAAGCCATTCGTAATGAAGAGACTTGTTGAAACAGGCAAGTCCTCCAATATTAAGGATGCTAAGAAGAAGGTAGAGCATCAGATGACAGAGGTGTGGGATGCTCTTGAAGTGGTTATCCGTGAGCACCCCGTACTCCTTAACCGAGCTCCCACTCTTCACAGACTTTCTATTCAGGCATTCGAGCCCGTTCTCGTAGAGGGACGTGCTATCAAGCTTCACCCCCTTGTATGTTCAGCGTTCAACGCCGACTTCGACGGGGACCAGATGCCTGTTCACGTACCCCTTTCAAGCGAAGCGCAGGCGGAAGCGAGATTTCTTATGCTCTCCGCTAACAACCTTCTTAAGCCCGCTAACGGACGTGCCGTTGCCGTTCCCACACAGGATATGGTACTCGGTTCCTACTATCTCACCTATGTGAAGGCAGGCGAAAAGGGAGAGGGCAACGTATACCGTGACTTCAATGAAGCTAATATGGCTTATGAAAACGGATACCTCGGACTTCATGCTCCCATCAAGATAAGAGCAGAGCGTGAGTTCAAGGGACAGAAGGTTACAGGACTTGTATCTTGTACACTCGGTAGATTTATCTTCAACAGCGTAATTCCTCAGAACTTACACTTTGTTGAAAGAAATACTCTTGAGGACGCCTTCGTTCTTGAAGTTAACCACGTGGTTAAAAAGGACGACCTTGGTAATATTATTGATGCGTCCATCAAGTATTGCGGAATTGCAAGAACCTCAAAGCTGCTTGACGATATCAAGGCTATGGGCTTCAAGTATTCCACAAAAGGCGCTATCACCATTTCCGTGTCCGATATGACAGTTCCTCCCAAGAAGAAGGACATCCTTGAAAAGGCTGACGCTAAGGTTGATTATATCACTCAGCTCTACCGCAAGGGTCTTGCAACCGACGAGGAAAGAAGAAGTGCCGTTATCAAGACTTGGGAAGTGGCAACAAACGACGTTGCCAAGGCTCTTCAGGATAACCTTGATAACTTCAACCCCATATTCATGATGGCTGACTCAGGTGCGAGAGGTTCAATCAAGCAGATAAGACAGCTTGCAGGTATGCGTGGTCTTATGGCTACCGCCTCAGGTAGAACTTTGGAAATTCCCATCAAGGCGAACTTCCGTGAAGGTCTTACCATACTTGAATATTTCACCGCGGCAAGAGGCGCCCGTAAGGGTCTTGCCGACACCGCTCTTCGTACTGCTGACTCAGGTTATCTGACAAGACGTCTTGTTGACGTTGCACAGCAGGTAATTATCCGTCAGGTTGACTGCGGAGATACAAGAGGTGCTTGGATTACCGAAATCAGAGAGGGCAACGAGCTTATCGAGCCTTTGAAGGTAAGAATAGTGGGCAGATATATTATAGGTGACTTTACCGATAAGGACGGAAACGTTATTGCCCGCGACGGAGACCTTATCAGCGAAGAACAGTCTATCGCAATTGAAAATGCAGTAAACGCTATGAGCGAAGAAGAGAAAAAGGAATTCAAGGGTATTCATATCCGTTCTATTCTCAACTGCCGTTCAAAGCATGGTATATGCGCACACTGCTACGGTGCCGATATGGCATCGGGCAAGGAAGTTAACATCGGTGAAGCAGTCGGTATCCTTGCCGCTCAGTCTATCGGTGAACCCGGTACACAGCTTACCATGAGAACCTTCCACACAGGTGGTATCGCCGGCGGAGACATCACTCAGGGTCTTCCCAGAGTTGAAGAGCTCTTTGAAGCACGCCGTCCCAAGAAGACTGCAATCATTGCGGAAATCGACGGTAAGGTAATTATCGACAACACCAAGAAGAACAGACTTATCATAAAGAACGAGCTGTCGGGTGAAGAAAGAAGCTACCCCGTAGCTATGAGTGCAAGAATTCTTGCCGAGGACGGCGACTACGTTGTTCACGGTCAGAAGCTTACAGAGGGAACACTCTTCCCCACAGACGTAGCAAGAATTCAGGGTATGGACGAGGTTTACAGCTATATTATCCGCGAAGTTCAGAAGGTTTACTGTCTGCAGAGCGTTGATATCAGCGATAAACACATCGAGGTCATTGCCCGTCAGATGACAAGAAAGGCAAGAGTAGAGGACGCAGGAGATACAAACCTTCTTGCAGGCTCGCTTGTTGACGTTTCCGAAATCATCACCGAAAACGAAATCATAGAGAAGAGAGTTAAGGAGGGCGAAACGACCCTTAGAGAGGCAACCTATACTCCCGTTCTTCAGGGTATCACAAAGGCTTCACTCTCTACCGACTCCTTCCTTTCCGCAGCTTCCTTCCAGGAAACTACAAAGGTTCTTACCGAGGCTGCTATCAAGGGTAAGGTTGATCCCCTTCTCGGTCTTAAGGAGAACGTTATCATCGGTAAGCTTATCCCCGCAGGTACGGGTCTTAATATCTACCGTGATATCGAGGTTGCTCCCAATGACACAATTCCTGCTATCACAACAGCAGATTAAGATTGACAATCAACCGTCAGTTTTAACAAAAGTAATTGTGCAAATTGCTGAAATTTAAAATTATTTTGCATTTTGATTGACATTGAAAACTTGATAATGTAAAATATATTAGTAATTCTGCGCAATTATGTTTACAAGTTAGATTTTGCCGAAGCTCGCAGGGAGAACCCCTGCGGGTATCGGTGTGTCTATAAAAAATTAAAGAGAAGGAGGAAAAATAATGCCAACATTTAACCAGCTGGTTAGACACGGACGTGAGCAGGTAGCTTACAAATCAAAGTCTCCCGCACTTCAGGTAGGTGTTAACACCCTCAAGAAGCAGACAACAAACGTTCCGTCTCCCCAGAAGCGTGGTGTTTGCACAAAGGTTACAACCAAGACCCCTAAGAAGCCTAACTCAGCTCTTCGTAAGATTGCCAGAGTAAGACTTACCAACGGTCAGGAAGTTACTGCTTACATTCCCGGCATTGGACATAACATTCAGGAACACTCTGTTGTTATGATCAGAGGCGGAAGAGTAAAGGACCTTCCCGGTGTACGTTACCATATTATCCGTGGTACACTTGATACACAGGGCGTTGCAAACAGAAATCAGTCTCGCTCTAAGTATGGAGCAAAGAAGGCAAAGGCGGCTAAGAAGTAAGCTTTTGCAGATACTTGACACAGACAAAAAACAGCTTGTGCTTGAAATATAACAGCATACTTTTATATATAGATTATGAGGTTTCTTCAAGCACTTACGGGGCAGAAAACTGTTCCGAGTACCGCTGATATCATTTTATGAAGGAGGGAAGTTCAGTGCCAAGAAGAGGTCAAATTTCAAAAAGAGACGTTCTGCCGGATCCTATATACGGTTCCAAGCTTGTAACAAAGCTTGTTAACAATATTATGCTGGACGGCAAGAAGGGTATAGCACAGGGTATCGTATACGATGCTTTTGCTATCGTTGAAGAAAAGCTCGGAGAGAATCCTCTCGAATCATTCCAAAAGGCTCTTGAGAACATTATGCCCACTCTCGAGGTTAAGGCTCGCAGAGTAGGTGGTTCTACCTATCAGGTGCCCATGGAAGTAAGACCTGAAAGAAAGCAGACACTCGGTCTCAGATGGCTCATCACTTATGCGAGAGCAAGAGGCGAGAGAACTATGGCTGAAAGACTTGCAGGTGAAATTATGGACGCTATCAACAACACGGGTCGCGCTGTAAAGAAGAAAGAAGACACACACAAGATGGCAGAAGCCAACAAGGCTTTCTCTCATTTCAAGTGGTAATTTCCGTTTTACCATTTTTAATATTTGTGAAAAAATCGGAAATTATTTAATAAAACTGAAAGGAGAAAATTATGCCAAGAGATTGTTCACTTGAAAAAACAAGAAATATCGGTATTATGGCTCACATCGACGCCGGAAAGACTACCACAACAGAGCGTATTCTTTTCTATACCGGTAAAACTCATAAAATCGGTGAAACTCACGAAGGTTCTGCAACAATGGACTGGATGGAGCAGGAGCAGGAGCGTGGTATCACTATCACATCTGCTGCAACCACATGTTACTGGGCACATTCAGATTTCCACACAGACCAAAAGAGCGTTGAGGCTAACAAGCACCGTATAAACATTATTGATACCCCCGGCCACGTTGACTTCACGGTTGAGGTTGAGCGTTCACTCAGAGTACTTGACGGCTCCGTTACAGTATTCTGTGCTAAGGGCGGTGTTGAACCTCAGTCTGAAACCGTTTGGCGTCAGGCTGACAAATATCATGTTCCCCGTATGGCTTATGTAAATAAGATGGATATTATGGGTGCTAACTTCTACAGAGTTGTAGGAATGATGCATGACCGTCTTAAAGCTAATGCCGTTCCGATTCAGCTTCCTATCGGTGCTGAAGCAGAGTTCAAGGGTATTATCGACCTTTTCGGCATGAAGGCTTATATTTACACTAACGACCTTGGAACAGATATCCTCGAGGAAGAAATTCCCGCAGATATGAAGGATAAGGCAGAAGAGTATCACGCAGACCTCATCGAGAAGATCGCTGAGACCGACGATGAACTCATGATGAAATATCTTGAAGGCGAAGAGCTTACTATTCCCGAGCTCAAGAAGGCACTCAGAAAGGCTACTATCGACAATAAGATAGTTCCCGTTTGCTGCGGTACCTCTTATAAGAACAAGGGTGTTCAGAAGCTTCTCGACGCAGTTATTGACTTTATGCCTTCTCCTCTTGATATCGAAAATATCAAGGGTGTTGACCAGATTACAGGTGAGGAGAGCGAGCGTCCTACCGATGACAATGCGCCTTTTGCAGCTCTTGCATTCAAGATTGCAACAGACCCCTTCGTTGGTAAGCTTTGCTTCATCCGTGTATATTCCGGTAAGATGACTGCAGGTCAGACTGTTTACAACGCTACCAAGCAGTCCAGAGAGCGTCTTGGACGTATCGTTCAGATGCACTCCAACAACAGAATCGATATTGATGAGCTTTACGCAGGTGACATTGCCGCAGTTGTTGGTGTAAAGAACACTACAACAGGTGATACACTTTGTGACGAAGACCATCCTATCATTCTCGAATCTATGGAGTTCCCTGAACCCGTTATTCGAGTTGCTATCGAGCCTAAGACTAAGGCAGGTCAGGAAAAGATGGGTATCGCTCTTCAGAAGCTTGCTGAAGAAGACCCCACATTCCGTTGCTATACAGATGAAGAAACAGGTCAGACAATTATCGCCGGAATGGGCGAGTTGCACCTTGAAATCATCGTAGACAGACTTCTTCGTGAGTTCCACGTTGAAGCTGACGTTGGTAAGCCTCAGGTTGCATACAAGGAAACTATCCGCAAGTCTGCGGACGTTGACCACAAGTATGCACGTCAGTCCGGTGGTAAGGGTCAGTACGGTCACGTTAAGATGATCATTGAGCCTAACGAATCGGGCAAGGGTTACGAATTCATCAACAAAGTTGTTGGCGGTAACATTCCTAAGGAATATATCCCCGCAGTAGACGCAGGTGTACAGGGTGCTATGACATCCGGTGTCATCGCAGGCTACAACGTTGTTGACGTTAAGGTAACACTTTATGACGGTTCTTATCACGAAGTTGACTCTTCTGAAATGGCGTTCAAGATTGCCGCTTCAATGGCATTCAAGGAAGGTATGAGAAAGGCTGACCCCGTTCTCACCGAGCCTATCATGAAGGTTGTCGTAGTAGTACCCGACGATTACATGGGAGACGTTATCGGTGATATCAACTCCCGCCGTGGTCAGATTCAGGGTATGGAGCAGGTAGGACAGGGCGTTCAGGAAATCAACGCATTTGTTCCCCTTGCATCAATGTTCGGTTATGCCACAGACCTTCGTTCTAAGACACAGGGTCGTGGACAGTATACAATGGAACCCAGCCACTACACCGAAGTTCCTAAGAGCATTCAGGAAGAAATCGTTGCAGGCAAGGCTAAGGCATAACAAAAAATTAAATTTAAAAAACAAAAAAACACATAAAACAGGAGGAAATTTACAATGGCAAAGGCAAAATTCGAAAGAACAAAACCCCATGTTAACATTGGTACAATCGGTCACGTTGACCATGGTAAGACAACTCTTACCGCAGCAATTACAAAATATCTTTCTCTCGGTAACGACAAGAACGAGGCTATGGCTTACGACCAGATCGACAACGCTCCCGAAGAAAGAGCACGTGGTATCACGATCAACACAAGACACGTTGAGTACGAAACAGCTAACAGACACTATGCACACGTTGACTGTCCCGGCCACGCTGACTACGTTAAGAACATGATCACAGGTGCTGCTCAGATGGACGGCGGTATCCTTGTTGTTGCTGGTACTGACGGTCCCATGCAGCAGACTCGTGAGCACATCCTTCTTGCTCGTCAGGTTGGTGTTCCTGCTCTTGTTGTATTCATCAACAAGTGCGACATGGTTGACGACGAGGAACTTCTTGAGCTCGTTGAAATGGAAATCAGAGGACTCCTTGATGAGTACGATTTCCCCGGAGACGATATCCCGATTGTAAGAGGTTCTGCAAGAGAAGCTCTTATCTCTGAGTCTACAAGCGCTGATGATGCAGTTTATGCTCCTATCAAGGAACTCATGGACGCAGTTGACAGCTATATTCCTACTCCCGACAGAAAGGCTGATATGCCCTTCCTTATGCCTGTCGAGGACGTATTCTCTATCTCCGGACGTGGTACAGTTGCTACAGGTAGAGTAGAGCGTGGTACAATCCACATGAACGAAGAAGTTGAACTCGTAGGTCTTGCTGATGAGAGCAGAAAGACTGTTGTTACAGGTATCGAAATGTTCCACAAGCTCATGGACGATGCTGAAGCAGGTGACAACGTTGGTCTTCTTCTCCGTGGTATCCAGAAGAACGAGATTGAAAGAGGACAAGTTCTTGCTAAGCCCGGCTCTATCAATCCTCACACCAAGTTCGTTGGTCAGGTTTACGTTCTTACTGAAAAGGAAGGCGGACGTCATAAGCCCTTCTTCACAAACTACAGACCTCAGTTCTACTTCAGAACTACCGACGTTACAGGTGTTATCACTCTTCCCGAAGGCGTTGAAATGTGCAACCCCGGCGATAACGTAGATATGAACGTTGAGCTCATCACTCCTATCGCTATTGAAAAGGGTCTTCGTTTCGCTATCCGTGAGGGTGGTAGAACAGTTGGTTCCGGTGTCGTTTCCGAAATCAAGGAATAATTTATAAGCGATAATAAAAAGGTTTACGCTATAGCGTAAACCTTTTTATTATCGCTTATAAATTATTCCTTGATTTCGGAAACGACACCGGAACCAACTGTTCTACCACCCTCACGGATAGCGAAACGAAGACCCTTTTCAATAGCGATAGGAGTGATGAGCTCAACGTTCATATCTACGTTATCGCCGGGGTTGCACATTTCAACGCCTTCGGGAAGAGTGATAACACCTGTAACGTCGGTAGTTCTGAAGTAGAACTGAGGTCTGTAGTTTGTGAAGAAGGGCTTATGACGTCCGCCTTCCTTTTCAGTAAGAACGTAAACCTGACCAACGAACTTGGTGTGAGGATTGATAGAGCCGGGCTTAGCAAGAACTTGTCCTCTTTCAATCTCGTTCTTCTGGATACCACGGAGAAGAAGACCAACGTTGTCACCTGCTTCAGCATCGTCCATGAGCTTGTGGAACATTTCGATACCTGTAACAACAGTCTTTCTGCTCTCATCAGCAAGACCTACGAGTTCAACTTCTTCGTTCATGTGGATTGTACCACGCTCTACTCTACCTGTAGCAACTGTACCACGTCCGGAGATAGAGAATACGTCCTCGACAGGCATAAGGAAGGGCATATCAGCCTTTCTGTCGGGAGTAGGAATATAGCTGTCAACTGCGTCCATGAGTTCCTTGATAGGAGCATAAACTGCATCATCAGCGCTTGTAGACTCAGAGATAAGAGCTTCTCTTGCAGAACCTCTTACAATCGGGATATCGTCTCCGGGGAAATCGTACTCATCAAGGAGTCCTCTGATTTCCATTTCAACGAGCTCAAGAAGTTCCTCGTCGTCAACCATGTCGCACTTGTTGATGAATACAACAAGAGCAGGAACACCAACCTGACGAGCAAGAAGGATGTGCTCACGAGTCTGCTGCATGGGACCGTCAGTACCAGCAACAACAAGGATACCGCCGTCCATCTGAGCAGCACCTGTGATCATGTTCTTAACGTAGTCAGCGTGGCCGGGACAGTCAACGTGTGCATAGTGTCTGTTAGCTGTTTCGTACTCAACGTGTCTTGTGTTGATCGTGATACCACGTGCTCTTTCTTCGGGAGCGTTGTCGATCTGGTCGTAAGCCATAGCCTCGTTCTTGTCGTTACCGAGAGAAAGATATTTTGTAATTGCTGCGGTAAGAGTTGTCTTACCATGGTCAACGTGACCGATTGTACCAATGTTAACATGGGGTTTTGTTCTTTCGAATTTTGCCTTTGCCATTGTAAATTTCCTCCTGTTTTATGTGTTTTTTTGTTTTTTAAATTTAATTTTTTGTTATGCCTTAGCCTTGCCTGCAACGATTTCTTCCTGAATGCTCTTAGGAACTTCGGTGTAGTGGCTGGGTTCCATTGTATACTGTCCACGACCCTGTGTCTTAGAACGAAGGTCTGTGGCATAACCGAACATTGATGCAAGGGGAACAAATGCGTTGATTTCCTGAACGCCCTGTCCTACCTGCTCCATACCCTGAATCTGACCACGGCGGGAGTTGATATCACCGATAACGTCTCCCATGTAATCGTCGGGTACTACTACGACAACCTTCATGATAGGCTCGGTGAGAACGGGGTCAGCCTTTCTCATACCTTCCTTGAATGCCATTGAAGCGGCAATCTTGAACGCCATTTCAGAAGAGTCAACTTCGTGATAAGAACCGTCATAAAGTGTTACCTTAACGTCAACAACGTTGTAGCCTGCGATGACACCGGATGTCATAGCACCCTGTACACCTGCGTCTACTGCGGGGATATATTCCTTAGGAATGTTACCGCCAACAACTTTGTTGATGAATTCGTAACCCTTGCCCGATTCGTTAGGCTCAATGATCATCTTAACGTGACCGTACTGACCCTTACCACCGGACTGACGTGCATACTTGTGGTCAACGTCCGCAGACTTGCGGATAGTTTCCTTGTATGCAACCTGAGGCTTACCAACGTCAGCTTCAACGTGGAACTCACGAAGAAGTCTGTCTACGATGATTTCAAGGTGCAACTCGCCCATTCCGGCGATAATTGTCTGACCTGTTTCTTCATCTGTATAGCAACGGAATGTGGGGTCTTCTTCAGCAAGCTTCTGAAGAGCGATACCCATCTTTTCCTGACCTGCCTTAGTCTTAGGCTCGATAGCAACTCGAATAACGGGTTCAGGGAACTCCATAGATTCGAGAATGATAGGATGGTCTTCGTCACAAAGTGTATCACCTGTTGTAGTGTTCTTTACACCAACAACTGCGGCAATGTCACCTGCGTAAAGCTCATCAATATCGATTCTGTTGTTGGAGTGCATCTGAACGATACGTCCAAGACGCTCTCTGGACTGCTTGGTAGCGTTGTAAACAGTCTGACCTGCAGTCATCTTACCGGAATATACACGGATGAAGCAAAGCTTACCAACGAAGGGGTCTGTTGCAATCTTGAATGCAAGAGCTGCAAAAGGCGCATTGTCATCGGTAGGACGCTCGCTCTCCTCACCTGTAATCTGGTCAACACCCTTGATATTTTCGATATCAAGAGGAGAAGGCATAAAGTCAATAACTGCGTCGAGAAGCTTCTGAACACCCTTGTTCTTATAAGAGGTACCGCAGCAAACGGGAACTATCTTATTGTCGATAGTAGCCTTTCTGAGTGCCTTCTTGAGCTCGGGAATAGTAAGCTCTTCGCCTTCAAGATATTTCATCATGAGTTCATCGTCGGTCTCAGCGATCTTCTCGATGAGGTCTGCGTGATACTCTTCTGCCTTATCCTTCATATCTGCGGGAATTTCTTCCTCGAGGATATCTGTTCCAAGGTCGTTAGTGTAAATATAAGCCTTCATGCCGAAAAGGTCGATAATACCCTTGAACTCTGCTTCAGCACCGATAGGAAGCTGAATCGGAACGGCATTAGCTTTAAGACGGTCATGCATCATTCCTACAACTCTGTAGAAGTTAGCACCCATAATATCCATCTTATTTACATAAGCCATACGGGGAACATGATATTTGTCAGCCTGACGCCAAACGGTTTCAGACTGAGGTTCAACACCGCCCTTAGCACAGAATACTGTAACGGAGCCGTCAAGTACTCTGAGTGAACGCTCAACCTCAACCGTGAAGTCAACGTGGCCGGGGGTATCAATAATGTTTATACGGTGCTTGTTAGCCTCAACGCTCTTTTGGTCTGTGTGGAAATCTGAATGTGCCCAGTAACATGTGGTTGCAGCAGATGTGATAGTGATACCACGCTCCTGCTCCTGCTCCATCCAGTCCATTGTTGCAGAACCTTCGTGAGTTTCACCGATTTTATGAGTTTTACCGGTATAGAAAAGAATACGCTCTGTTGTGGTAGTCTTTCCGGCGTCGATGTGAGCCATAATACCGATATTTCTTGTTTTTTCAAGTGAACAATCTCTTGGCATAATTTTCTCCTTTCAGTTTTATTAAATAATTTCCGATTTTTTCACAAATATTAAAAATGGTAAAACGGAAATTACCACTTGAAATGAGAGAAAGCCTTGTTGGCTTCTGCCATCTTGTGTGTGTCTTCTTTCTTCTTTACAGCGCGACCCGTGTTGTTGATAGCGTCCATAATTTCACCTGCAAGTCTTTCAGCCATAGTTCTCTCGCCTCTTGCTCTCGCATAAGTGATGAGCCATCTGAGACCGAGTGTCTGCTTTCTTTCAGGTCTTACTTCCATGGGCACCTGATAGGTAGAACCACCTACTCTGCGAGCCTTAACCTCGAGAGTGGGCATAATGTTCTCAAGAGCCTTTTGGAATGATTCGAGAGGATTCTCTCCGAGCTTTTCTTCAACGATAGCAAAAGCATCGTATACGATACCCTGTGCTATACCCTTCTTGCCGTCCAGCATAATATTGTTAACAAGCTTTGTTACAAGCTTGGAACCGTATATAGGATCCGGCAGAACGTCTCTTTTTGAAATTTGACCTCTTCTTGGCACTGAACTTCCCTCCTTCATAAAATGATATCAGCGGTACTCGGAACAGTTTTCTGCCCCGTAAGTGCTTGAAGAAACCTCATAATCTATATATAAAAGTATGCTGTTATATTTCAAGCACAAGCTGTTTTTTGTCTGTGTCAAGTATCTGCAAAAGCTTACTTCTTAGCCGCCTTTGCCTTCTTTGCTCCATACTTAGAGCGAGACTGATTTCTGTTTGCAACGCCCTGTGTATCAAGTGTACCACGGATAATATGGTAACGTACACCGGGAAGGTCCTTTACTCTTCCGCCTCTGATCATAACAACAGAGTGTTCCTGAATGTTATGTCCAATGCCGGGAATGTAAGCAGTAACTTCCTGACCGTTGGTAAGTCTTACTCTGGCAATCTTACGAAGAGCTGAGTTAGGCTTCTTAGGGGTCTTGGTTGTAACCTTTGTGCAAACACCACGCTTCTGGGGAGACGGAACGTTTGTTGTCTGCTTCTTGAGGGTGTTAACACCTACCTGAAGTGCGGGAGACTTTGATTTGTAAGCTACCTGCTCACGTCCGTGTCTAACCAGCTGGTTAAATGTTGGCATTATTTTTCCTCCTTCTCTTTAATTTTTTATAGACACACCGATACCCGCAGGGGTTCTCCCTGCGAGCTTCGGCAAAATCTAACTTGTAAACATAATTGCGCAGAATTACTAATATATTTTACATTATCAAGTTTTCAATGTCAATCAAAATGCAAAATAATTTTAAATTTCAGCAATTTGCACAATTACTTTTGTTAAAACTGACGGTTGATTGTCAATCTTAATCTGCTGTTGTGATAGCAGGAATTGTGTCATTGGGAGCAACCTCGATATCACGGTAGATATTAAGACCCGTACCTGCGGGGATAAGCTTACCGATGATAACGTTCTCCTTAAGACCGAGAAGGGGATCAACCTTACCCTTGATAGCAGCCTCGGTAAGAACCTTTGTAGTTTCCTGGAAGGAAGCTGCGGAAAGGAAGGAGTCGGTAGAGAGTGAAGCCTTTGTGATACCCTGAAGAACGGGAGTATAGGTTGCCTCTCTAAGGGTCGTTTCGCCCTCCTTAACTCTCTTCTCTATGATTTCGTTTTCGGTGATGATTTCGGAAACGTCAACAAGCGAGCCTGCAAGAAGGTTTGTATCTCCTGCGTCCTCTACTCTTGCCTTTCTTGTCATCTGACGGGCAATGACCTCGATGTGTTTATCGCTGATATCAACGCTCTGCAGACAGTAAACCTTCTGAACTTCGCGGATAATATAGCTGTAAACCTCGTCCATACCCTGAATTCTTGCTACGTCTGTGGGGAAGAGTGTTCCCTCTGTAAGCTTCTGACCGTGAACAACGTAGTCGCCGTCCTCGGCAAGAATTCTTGCACTCATAGCTACGGGGTAGCTTCTTTCTTCACCCGACAGCTCGTTCTTTATGATAAGTCTGTTCTTCTTGGTGTTGTCGATAATTACCTTACCGTCGATTTCCGCAATGATTGCAGTCTTCTTGGGACGGCGTGCTTCAAAGAGCTCTTCAACTCTGGGAAGACCCTGAGTGATGTCTCCGCCGGCGATACCACCTGTGTGGAAGGTTCTCATGGTAAGCTGTGTACCGGGTTCACCGATAGACTGAGCGGCAAGGATACCGACTGCTTCACCGATGTTAACTTCCTTGCCCGATGCCATATCGGCACCGTAGCAGTGTGCGCATATACCATGCTTTGAACGGCAGTTGAGAATAGAACGGATATGAATACCCTTGAATTCCTTTTTCTCTTCTTCGCTCATAGCGTTTACTGCATTTTCAATTGCGATAGACTGTTCTTCGCTGATAAGGTCTCCGTCGCGGGCAATAACGTTTCCGTCCTTATCGGTAAAGTCACCTATAATATATCTGCCCACTATTCTTACCTTCAAAGGCTCGATAAGCTCGTTGCCCTCTCTGATTTCGGTAATCCAAGCACCTCTTGTATCTCCGCAGTCAACCTGACGGATAATTACCTGCTGTGCAACGTCAACAAGACGTCTTGTCAGATAACCTGAGTCAGCAGTACGAAGAGCGGTGTCGGCAAGACCCTTACGGGCGCCTCTTGCCGCGGTGAAATATTCAAGTATGGTAAGACCTTCACGGAAGTTCGCCTTGATGGGAATTTCCAAAGTTCTACCTGAGGCGGTAGCCATAAGACCACGCATACCTGCAAGCTGTCTTATCTGCTTGATTGAACCTCTCGCACCTGAGTCAGCCATCATGAATATGGGGTTGAAGTTATCAAGGTTATCCTGAAGAGCCTTGGCAACGTCGTTTGTTGCCACTTCCCAAGTCTTGATAACGGCACTTCTTCTTTCCTCGTCGGTTGCAAGACCCTTGCGGTAGAGCTGAGTGATATAATCAACCTTAGCGTCAGCCTTTTCAAGGATGTCCTTCTTCTTGGGAGGAACTGTCATATCGGACACGGAAATGGTGATAGCGCCTTTTGTGGAATACTTGAAGCCCATAGCCTTGATATCGTCAAGCAGCT
The DNA here is from genome assembly GCA_017467865.1 of Clostridia bacterium. Taxonomy (GTDB): domain Bacteria; phylum Bacillota; class Clostridia; order Oscillospirales; family SIG627; genus RGIG6353. Next base: position 121,631 of record JAFUKG010000032.1, on the reverse strand, counting down.
TTGAGGTTCTTGCAATTCCGCAATACTTGATGGACGCATCAATAATATTACCAAGGTCGTCCTTTTTAACCACGTGGTTAACTTCAAGAACGAAGGCGTCCTCAAGAGTATTTCTTTCAACAAAGTGTAAGTTCTGAGGAATTACGCTGTTGAAGATAAATCTACCGAGTGTACAAGATACAAGTCCTGTAACCTTCTGTCCCTTGAACTCACGCTCTGCTCTTATCTTGATGGGAGCATGAAGTCCGAGGTATCCGTTTTCATAAGCCATATTAGCTTCATTGAAGTCACGGTATACGTTGCCCTCTCCCTTTTCGCCTGCCTTCACATAGGTGAGATAGTAGGAACCGAGTACCATATCCTGTGTGGGAACGGCAACGGCACGTCCGTTAGCGGGCTTAAGAAGGTTGTTAGCGGAGAGCATAAGAAATCTCGCTTCCGCCTGCGCTTCGCTTGAAAGGGGTACGTGAACAGGCATCTGGTCCCCGTCGAAGTCGGCGTTGAACGCTGAACATACAAGGGGGTGAAGCTTGATAGCACGTCCCTCTACGAGAACGGGCTCGAATGCCTGAATAGAAAGTCTGTGAAGAGTGGGAGCTCGGTTAAGGAGTACGGGGTGCTCACGGATAACCACTTCAAGAGCATCCCACACCTCTGTCATCTGATGCTCTACCTTCTTCTTAGCATCCTTAATATTGGAGGACTTGCCTGTTTCAACAAGTCTCTTCATTACGAATGGCTTGAAGAGCTCAAGTGCCATTTCCTTGGGAAGTCCGCACTGATAAATCTTAAGCTCGGGTCCTACGACGATAACTGAACGTCCTGAATAGTCAACACGCTTACCGAGAAGGTTCTGACGGAAGCGTCCCTGCTTACCTCTGAGCATTTCGGACAGAGATTTGAGAGCACGGTTGTTGGGACCCGTAACGGGTCTTCCTCTTCTTCCGTTGTCAATAAGGGCGTCTACTGCTTCCTGAAGCATACGCTTTTCATTCTTGATAATGATTTCGGGCGCCTTCATTTCAAGAAGCTTTTTAAGACGGTTGTTACGGTTTATAACTCTTCTGTAAAGATCGTTTAAGTCTGAAGTTGCAAATCTTCCGCCGTCAAGCTGAACCATAGGTCTGATTTCGGGAGGAATTACGGGAAGTACGCTGAGTATCATCCACTCAGGGCGGTTGCCCGAAAGTCTGAATGCTTCTACAACCTCAAGTCTCTTTACTATTCTTGCCTTCTTCTGACCTGACGCTGTAAGAAGCTCGTTCTTAAGCTCCTCAGAGGTCTTATCAAGGTCAATCTTTTCAAGGAGTGTACGGATAGCCTCGGCTCCCATACCTGCCTCAAATTTACCCTCGAACTTTTCCATAGCCTCGCGGTATTCCTGTTCGGAAAGAACCTGCTGCTTTGCGAGAGTTGTGGTCATGGGGTCAGTAACTATATACTGAGCAAAGTAGAGTACCTTTTCAAGCTGCTTGGGAGAGATGTCGAGAAGAAGTCCCATTCTTGAAGGAATGGCTCTGAAGTACCAGATGTGGGAAACGGGAGCGGCAAGCTCGATGTGTCCCATTCTTTCTCTTCTTACCTTCTTGGTAGTAATCTCAACTCCGCACTTTTCACAGACCTTACCGAGATATCTTACCTTCTTGTATTTACCGCAGTAGCACTCCCAGTCCTTTGTGGGACCGAATATCTTTTCGCAGAAAAGACCGTCGCGCTCGGGCTTGAGAGTTCTGTAATTGATTGTTTCCGGCTTTGTGACTTCGCCGTGTGACCACGAACGAATCATTTCAGGAGAAGCAAGACCAATTTTAATTTTGGCGAATTCTTTATTATCCATTATCTATTCTCCTCCTCTTCTTATATTTCGTCATCCGAATAATCGTCTGACTCTTCACTTGTTTCGTAGGTGTCCTGATACTCGTCGTCATAGAGCGGGTCATCCATATCATTGATTTCCTCGCCTATCATATCAGGGTCGATGTTATCCTCTGCCGCACGAATCTTTGCAGTTTCCTCCTCGGAGTTTTCGTGAAGCTCTATCTCGTTTCCGTCAGCATCAAGTGCCTGAAGATTAAGACCAAGGCTCTGAAGCTCCTTAACAAGCACCTTGAAGGATTCGGGAACACCGGGAGTAGGAATGTTCTGTCCCTTGACAATAGATTCAAAGGCATTTACACGTCCTACGATATCGTCGGACTTAACTGTGAGTATTTCCTGAAGTGTATAAGCTGCGCCATACGCCTCAAGAGCCCATACTTCCATTTCACCGAAACGCTGTCCGCCGAACTGAGCCTTACCGCCCAAAGGCTGCTGAGTAACCAGCGAGTAAGGACCTGTTGAACGGGCGTGAATCTTATCGTCAACAAGATGGTGAAGCTTTAAGAAGTACATAATACCAACGGTTACAGGATTATCGAAGGGCATACCTGTACGTCCGTCGTAAAGAACAGTCTTACCGTCGATAACCTTAAATCTGCCCTCGGACATAAGAGCTTCAATATAATCCTTATCCGCTCTTTCTTCGGCTGTGAGACGGCGGAGTATCTTATTGCCGTTTTCTTCTATTGCCTCGTATACGTTCTTACCGTCTACGTTTTCACCGGGAACAACGTCACGGTCAAGACCTGCAAGTCTCTGGAGCTCTGCAATATTTTCTTCCTTTGCTCCGTCGAATACGGGGGTCATTATCTTGAAGCCGAGCTTCTTTGCGGCAATGCCAAGGTGTACCTCGAGCACCTGACCGATGTTCATTCGGGAAGGAACGCCCAGAGGGTTAAGAACGATGTCAAGAGGAGTACCGTCGGGAAGGAAGGGCATATCCTCGGAGGGAAGTATTCTTGATACGACACCCTTATTACCGTGACGGCCCGCCATTTTGTCGCCGACAGAAATCTTTCTCTTCTGTGCAACGTAAACCTTAACTACCTTATTTACACCGGGTGCAAGCTCATCCTGATTTGCACGGGTGAATACCTTAACGTCGATTATTATACCGCTTTCTCCGTGAGGAAGCTTGAGAGATGTGTCTCTTACTTCTCTTGCCTTTTCACCGAAGATTGCTCTGAGAAGTCTCTCTTCTGCGGTAAGCTCTGTTTCACCCTTGGGGGTAACCTTACCTACAAGAATGTCGCCTGAGTGTACCTCGGCACCGATGCGGACGATACCGTCAGCGTCAAGGTCCTTGAGAGCCTCGGGACCCACAGAGGGAATTTCACGGGTAATCTCTTCGGGACCGAGCTTGGTATCTCTTGCCTCGTGAGAATACTCTTCTATATGGATTGAAGTGTAAATATCGTCTCTTACAAGGCGCTCGTTGATAAGTACGGCGTCCTCGTAGTTATAGCCTTCCCAGGTAACAAAGCCGATAAGAGCATTCTTACCGAGAGCAACCTCGCCGTTCTTGGTTGCAAGACCGTCGGCAATAACGTCGCCCTCTTCTACTCTTTCGCCCTTTGATACAACGGGACGCTGGTTGTTACAGGTACCCTGGTTGGTACGCTTGAACTTAATAAGCTTATAGGTATCCTTGATACCGTCGTCGTTCTTTATTATGATTTCGTCTGCTGTTACTCTGTCAACAATACCTGCACGCTTTGCAAGAACTGTTACACCTGAGTCAACTGCAGCCTTATATTCCATACCTGTACCTACGATGGGAGAGTCGTTTATCATAAGGGGAACAGCCTGCTTCTGCATGTTGGAACCCATGAGCGCTCTGGAGTTGTCATCGTTTTCAAGGAAAGGAATAAATGCTGTGGCAACTGAAACCACCATTTTGGGAGAAACGTCCATGTAATCTATGTCTTCTGCATCAACAACGACGATTTCTTCTCTCTGACGGGCAGTTACCTTCTTGTTTATAAATCTTCCGTCAGCGTCAAGAGGCTCGTTAGCCTGAGCTACGATATATTCGTCCTCTTCGTCGGCAGTAAGGTATCTTACTTCCTTAGTTACAATACCCGTTTCCTTGTCTACACGGCGGTAGGGTGCCTCGATAAATCCGAAGGGGCTTATGCGGGCAAAGGTTGACAGGTAAGAGATAAGACCGATGTTGGGACCTTCGGGGGTCTCGATAGGACACATTCTTCCGTACTGAGTATAGTGTACGTCTCGAACGTCGAAGGATGCTCTGTCTCTCGACAAACCGCCGGGACCGAGAGCTGAAAGCCTTCTCTTGTGAGTAAGCTCGCCAAGGGGGTTACCCTGATCCATAAACTGAGAAAGAGGAGATGAACCGAAGAAGTCCTTGATAGCAGACATAATGGGACGGATGTTAATGAGAGCCTGAGGAGTTACGGAGTCAATATCCTGAATTGTCATTCTCTCCTTAACAATCTTATCCATTCTGAGGAAGCCTATTCTCATCTGGTTCTGAAGAAGCTCACCGACAGAACGAAGTCTTCTGTTACCAAGATGGTCTATATCATCCTTGGTGCCTATTTCGTGGTAAAGGCATACAAGATAGTTGATGGAAGAAAGAATATCCGCTCTTGTAATGCTCTTGGGAATAAGCTCGTCGCGACGGCGAAGCATTGCTTCCTTAATAGCCTCTTCACCCTCGCACTCGTCAAGAATTTCAAGGAGTGTTGCACGGTCAACCATCTCGGTGATACCGATGGATGCAACCTCAAAGGGAAGTACCTTGTCGGGGTGTACCATTCCGTTGGAGAATATCTTAATCTCTCCGTCTGTACCCTCAACGTATACCTCTGTAATACCCGCGTATTCCATAGCTTCACCCTTTGCACGGTCAAGCCTTTCACCCTTTTCAAAGATTATCTCTCCTGTGAAGGGGTTAACTGCGTCGCGGGCAAGTGTTCTGCCTGCAACACGGCGGGAAACAGCAAGCTTCTTGTTGAACTTGTAACGTCCAACTGCGGAAATATCATATTTCTTGGGGTCAAAGAAAAGGGATGCGAGAAGGTTCTCCGCACTCTCTACAAGAGGAGGATCACCGGGACGGAGCTTACGGTAAATTTCCTTAAGAGACTCCTCGTACGCACCTGTTGTCTTTCCCTCGGACTTAAGACGGTTTACAGTCTCGTCGATAAGGTCCTTTGCAAGTGTATTCTTAATAACGGTGTCATTACCGAATATTTCAAGAACGTCGGCAGTTTCACTATATTCACGGGCAAGAGCGCGGATAAGAACGGTTACGGGTATCTTACGGTTCTTATCTATTCTTACGTAGAATATATCGTTGACGTCGGTTTCATATTCAAGCCACGCACCTCTGTAAGGGATAACGGTAGCCGAATAGAGCTTCTTATCCATTTTGTCAACTTCGATATCATAGTAAATACCGGGTGAACGAACTATCTGAGAAACGATAACACGCTCAGCACCGTTAATAACAAACGTACCGTTGTCGGTCATTATGGGGAAGTCGCCCATGTAAACAACCGACTCTTTTATTTCTCCGGTTGCTTTATTGGTCAGTCGAACGTTTACCTTGAGAGGACAAGCGTAGTTTACGTCACGCTCCTTACATTCCTCTACGGGATACTTGGGATTATTGTCGATTGTGAAGTCAACAAAGTCAATATAGAGGGTACCCGAGTAATCCACAATAGGAGATACGTCGCGAAGTACCTCCATAAGCCCCTCTTTCAAAAACCACTCATAGGATTTCTTCTGCACCTCTATGAGGTTGGGCATATCGATAGCCTCGTCAATCTTAGAAAAGCTCATACGGATATTTCTTCCGAGCTGTTTCTTTTTAAGGCCAGCCGACTTCAGTTCTCTTTCATTGAGTTCTACAGCCATTAAAACAAATCACACTCCATTTCTTTTTAATCCAGCGAATTTTTTCGCAAAATGGTGCTTTATACAATGCGAAAACGCCTGTTTTATGAAAAATTTTCATCAGGTTCAGAAAAAGTTTTCAAAAAATTTACTTTTACATTTTCTGTAAAAAGGGCATACTTCGCAATTCTAATGCAGTATAGTATCATATCACAAGTTTTGCACGTTGTCAAGAGAAAAGAGGAAATATTTTTCAAAATATTTCCTCTAACGAAGAATTAATGAAAATTTCGCTTTAGCGAAATTAAAATTGATTGTAAATTTTGCAAAGCAAAATTGTCCGCAATTCATCATTCATCATTCTGCATTTTAAGAATGCATTCTGCATTCTTAATTCTGCATTCAAAAAAGGAAGGCTTTCGCCTTCCTTTTTAACACACGCCTGCGTCCTTTACTATTTCGTCAATCATTCTTGAATAAAGCTTATAATGCTCGAAGAGGCAGTCAACGGGAACTCTGTCTATGTCTACCTCTAAGTTAAAGCTTCCGTTATATCCTGCGTCATACACAGTTTTTACAATATCCTTCCAATCCACGTTGCCAAAGCAGGGAGCAAAGTGCCAGTCCATATTTCCGTAGTTTGACTGGAAGTGGAATGCTCTGATATACTTTGCAGCCGTCTTGACGGTCTGAAGCTTGTCGGCATCCGAGATGTTGAGCTGTTGGTGTCCGAAATCCCAGCATACCTGGAAATTAGGTGAGCCAACCTTTTCAACAATCTCAAGGTGATTTTCAACAATTGAAGTTATAAACACGTACTGAGGGCAGTCTCCGAAGTGGGGCACGTTTTCAAGTGCTATTGCGGTGCCCGCCTTTTCGGCTATCTCAAGATAGCGCTTTGCGTTTTCTGCATTCTTCTCTATAATCCACTTAGCGGTATGCACGTCGTCGATTGTGCCCATGGGATGCATTACGCACCACTTTACGCCAAGCTTTCCTGCCATTTCAAGGGAGCGCTTTATCTCCTCTTCCTTAGCATCGTTCAGTTCATCGGGCTGTAAGAAGATGTTGTAGCAAGGCATATGTATGGAGTAGCACTCGATACCGGCTTCAGCAAGGTTTTCCTTTGCCTTTGCTATCTTCTCTTCCCTATCATCCCTTAAAAGATGCCCCCATCCGCAGGTGTAGTCGATAGCGTCGAAGCCTGCCGCCTTATAGCCTTTGAGGTGGTCAAGATTATTGAACACTCTGTCGTTTATTGATAAGGATTTTTTCATCTTGCCACTTCCTTTCCGAGTAGAATTTTCGACACGTTAACTGCGAACTTAAGATAGTCGCGCTCAAGGTCATACTTTCCGAAGTTAATATCAAGCACCAACGAGAAGGCACCGTCAAATTTAACCTCCGAGAAAGCGTCAAGGGTTTCCTTCCACTTTATACAACACGGAGTGCTGGAAATGGTGGGAGCCATCTTGCGGTCCACGTCTCCGTTGTTGTCGTTCATATGAGCTATCTTTATTCTGCTTCCTACCTTTTTCAAGGCTTCAATTCTGTCAAAGTCAAACTTCTTAAGACCGAAATCATCGTTACCGATAATGTTTGTGTGGGCAGGGTTATAGCAAACGCCTATCCACTCGCTCTTAAAGGAGTCCACCCAAATGCAAAACGCATCTATGTAATTACTGTATCTTGCAGGATTTTCAAGAGCAATTCCCACTCCGTACTTCTCTGCAAGGGGAATTGATTTTACTATAAGGTTGGTATCATAGTTTATTTCTCCCTGTAAGCATGCCCACTTAACGCCAAAGAGAGCCGAAACGCGAAGTCCCTCTTCAACGTTGTCCTTCACTATCTCCGTCTGAGGCATGATAAGTCCTGCATTCTCTATGTTCTTCTTTGCTTTTTCGGGGTTCGTTAATTCCCCATTCAAAAGAAGCTCTACGCCGTCATATCCCGCTTCCTTGAGAAATGCCAAATATTCGGTGTCGAAAGCCTTTTTGTAATCTATCTGTAAGGTTACCTTCATAATATTCCCTCCTTTTTTCTGCATTATAGCACAAAGGCAAAAAGCCTTCAATAGTCATTTTTAACAAAAACAGAGAGCTTGTTTTTACGTTAAAAAACTGCAAAAATTCAAAGGTATATCTTAGTTAAATAAAGTATTATATTTTATAATTGTTTACTTTGAGGTCACATTCTCATGATATGATACAAAAGAATTCAGAAAGGAGTATGAAAATGAGATTGCTATATGCAGAAGATGAACCCGCCCTTTCCGAAGCGGTGGTTGACTATCTTACTTACCACAAATATATCGTAGACCCTGTTTACAACGGTTCCGATGCCTACGATTATGCCAGCGTTAACAAATATGACGGAATTATTCTTGATATAATGATGCCGGGACTTGACGGCATAGAGGTTTTGTCCCACTTGCGCAAAAGCGGTTGTACAACTCCCGTGTTATTACTGACGGCAAAAGCTCAAGTAGAGGACCGCATCAAGGGATTGGACTGCGGTGCCGACGATTATCTTTCAAAGCCGTTTGATATGGGGGAGCTAATCGCCAGAATACGCGCTATGCTCAGACGCAGAGAGGAATACCATTCTGATTTGATTATCTTTGAAGACCTCAATTTAAATATGCAAACGGGGGAAATCAAGGTAAACGGCGCATCTTTCCAATTGCCAAAGCAAGAGTACCGTCTTTTGGAGCAGCTTATGCTCAATCAATCAATATATATGTCTACCGAAGAACTTTTGATGAGAGCTTGGGGCTACAACGCCGAAACCGACCTGAACAGTGTATGGCTATACGTTTCTTATCTGCGCAAGAGGCTTTCTGCGATGGGTTCTAAGGCGGATATTGTGTCAAAGCGCAATATCGGATATAAATTGGAGCTTAAGCCATGACAAGAATTCTAAAAAGACGGTTTGTCATTTTCACTATGACGGCAGTTACTTGCCTGCTCATATTCATAGTACTTGCGATCAACTCTCTTAATTGGCTAATGCTGGAACGCCAATCCGATGCAGTCTTAGAAACTCTTGTGGATGCCGACGGTGCATTTCACAAAATGGATTTTGACCGTCCCCCTCCGTTTTCCCGTCCTCTTAATATGGACAGAATGCGTTCTTCGCGTTTTTTTATTGTCAGTAGCGATGAAGACGGTAACGTTGTTGACGTAAATACCGAGCAAATATCCTCGATAGATGAAGAGACCGCAAAGTCCTACGCCTTAAAAGCACTGAAGAAAGGAAAAGAATTCGGACGAATAAAAGAATATAAATACGCCGTCAAAAAGACCGATTCTCTTCAACTCACGTTTTTTATGGACACGTCGGAGCAAAACGAGAGCTTTCGTATGGTTTTGTCCGCTTCATGCATAATAGCCGTTTTGTGTTGGGGAATCCTCTTGATTATCGTTATCCTGCTTTCGGGAAAGGTCATACGCCCTGTCCTTGCGGGAATGGAAAAGCAGAAGCAATTTATCACAAACGCAGGGCATGAAATGAAAACACCCCTTGCAATCATTCAATCGAACAACGATACAATGGCACTTATCCACGGTGAAAACAAGTATAATTTGCACATCCGCAGTCAAACCAAGAGGTTAAACGTGCTGATGTCAAACCTTCTCACCCTTGCCAGACTCGATGAAGAAATCCCCCTGCCCACAGAGCGCGTGAATATCAGTGAGCTTACAAACGAAATGCTCCCCGTTTATATGGAAGATGCTCAAACAAGGAAGCTGCATTTTTGTGTGCATATCGAGCCCGACGTTATCATTCAGACTAACAAGGACAGTTTTGCCCAAATGCTGACTATCCTTCTTGATAACGCCCTAAAATACACGCCCGACGACGGATATATCAGTTTGTCACTCCTGACGGAGGGCAAACACGTGCGCATTGTCGAAGAAAACACCTGCGATCCAACTCCCCAGCCAATCCCCGAAAGGCTGTTTGAACGGTTTTACAGAGGGGATTTTGCCCGAACTCAAAAAAAGGATTCCTCTGGCTATGGAATCGGGTTATCCGCCGCACGTGCTATCTGTGAGAGCTTCGGCGGTAAGCTGATAGCAGAATATTCTTCACCCAACACTATTCGATTTACGGCAAAAATCTAATATTTCAATAAATATTCACAAACCTTCCCCTGTTCGTTCACACAAGGGAAGGTTTTTCTAATGTAATTCATAGGTAAGGAAAGTATAATAACTTCCATAGAAAGGAGGAATACTGTTTTGCAATTCAGACATGAAGTAAAGCATGAAATAAATGAAGCGGATATGCTTATTCTGCGTCAAAGGCTGAAGGCGGTAATGAGCTCTGACCCCCATGCTGTAAACGGGAAATATGAAATACGAAGCTTGTATTTTGACACCCTTGACGACAAGGCGCTGAGGGAAAAGCTCGACGGCGTAAATATACGTGAAAAATACCGCATCCGACTGTATAACAACGACCCCTCGGTAATTCATTTGGAGCGAAAATTCAAGCATGGCGGTCTTGGATATAAAAGCTCTGTCTCCCTGTCCCCGAAAGAGGCGCAGGCTATTGCCGACGGAGACGTAGAATGGATGGCTCGCAGTAACAACGAAGCGCTTCTCGGCTTTTACCTTCACCTTCGTAACGAAGGGCTTAAAGCTAAGGTCATTGTGGACTATACCCGCGAGCCCTTTATATTCGCACCGGGAAACGTCCGTATAACACTGGATTACGGTATTCGTACAAGTATGAGCTGCACGGATTTTCTCAATCCCAATTGTGTCACCGTTCCCATAAAGGAGTCCCCTTGCATCCTTGAAGTAAAGTGGGATAGCTTTCTGCCCGACGTCATTCGGGATGCAGTGCAGCTTGAGGGCAGACACAGCGCGGCTTTTTCCAAATATGCCGCCTGCCGTATGTATGACTAAGTAACAACAAATAAAACAAAGGAGTAAATCCAACTATGAATTTTAACGATATTTTTAAATCAAGCTTTCTCGAAAACGTATCCTCCGTCAATCTACTTGATATGCTGCTGACCGTTGTGCTATCCTTCGGCATCGGTCTTTTCATCTTCCTCGTTTATAAGAAAACCTACCGCGGTGTGATGTATTCCGCAGGCTTCGGAACTACGCTCATCGCTCTTACTATGATTACGTCTATCGTCATTCTCGCCGTAACCTCCAACGTGGTTCTCTCGTTGGGTATGGTGGGTGCACTCTCTATCGTTCGTTTCCGTACTGCCATTAAGGAGCCCCTTGATATTGCATTTTTATTTTGGTCTATCGGTGTAGGTATTATCCTGGCAGCAGGTATGATTCCTCTTGCTATAATCGGAAGCGTATCAATCGGTATAATCCTTCTTATTTTTGTAAATAAGAAATCCCATACCCGACCTTACATGATAGTGCTGAGCTGTGAAAATCACGATGCGGAAGTCAAGGCAAGAGACTTTATAGAAAAAAATACAGCCCGCACAACACTCAAGAGCAAATCTGCCGTCAAGGGCGCTATTGAAATAAATATCGAAGTCCGCCTGAAGAAAGACGACACAGATTTCATCAACGTTCTTTCCGAAATGACGGGAGTAAACAGTGCAGTAATCGTCTCCTATAACGGCGATTATATGGGGTAAAAGCATATGTCAGAAAGTAAGTATTTTGACAAGATAGCGTGGTCTGTCACAGCCATAATACTAATCATCACCATTTTGTTTATGAACGGTCCGGCTCTTGGCATTGAGGTTATGGCAAGTACTATGGGATACGAAAACCGTCTGTTTGACAATACAAGGGTGCACACCATTGATATTGTAATGAACAATTGGGAAGAGTTTATTGATAACGCGTCAAGCGAGGAATACTACACCGCCACCGTAGTGATAGACGGTGAGGCATATAAAAACGTCGCCATACGCGGTAAAGGCAACACTTCTCTTTCCAACGTCGCCTCTATGAACAGTGACCGATACAGCTTCAAGGTGGAATTCGACCACTATGACAGCTCTATCACCTATCACGGACTTGACAAGCTGGCTCTCAATAATTTGATACAAGACGCCACCATGATGAAGGACTATCTGACCTACACCATGATGAACGAGTTTGATGCCGCATCTCCCCTTTGCAGTTTTGCGTACATCACCGTCAACGGTGAGGATTGGGGACTGTATCTTGCAGTGGAAGGTGTTGAGGACAGCTTTCTTGAACGTAATTATGGAACAAGCTACGGAGAACTGTATAAGCCCGACAGCACAGGGTTTGGCGGTGGACGGGGCAACGGCAAGGACTTTAACATAGAAGATTTTGTAAATAACGAAAAGCCAGCCATCGACTCCGAGCAAGGTATGCCTATGCCGGACAGAGAAAGCTTTGACCCTTCCTCAACGTTCAGCGCAAACGTGCCTGCTATGAGTAGCTTCGATCCCTCTCAGATGCAGGGCAATGCACCGCAGATACCCGATATGACACAAGGAGAGTCCAATTCTGAAAACGGCGATAGATTTTCCTTCGGAGGAAAAGGCGGATTTGGAGGGATGGGCTCTTCAGACGTAAAACTTCAATACGTAGACGATAATATCTCCAGCTACTCAAACATTTGGAACAACGCCAAAACCGACGTTACAGAAGCCGACCAAATAAGGCTCATTGAGTCCCTGAAAAAGCTATCTGAGGGCGATCAGATAGAATCTGTTGTAGACGTCGAAAAGGTCATGCGCTATTTCGTTGTTCACAACTACGTTTGCAACGGTGATAGCTACACAGGCTCAATGATTCATAACTACTATCTGTATGAGGAAGACGGAAAAATGGCCATGATTCCTTGGGATTACAATCTTGCATATGGCACCTTCCAAGGCGGTAACGGTCAAAGCACAGTCAATACTCCCATAGATTCTCCCGTTTCCAACGCAAACGGCGAGGATCGCCCCATGTGGAACTGGATAGTACAAAACGAAGAATATACCCAGCAATATCATAGGTATTTTACTGAATTTCTGAACACAGTTGACGTTCAGGGCATAATCAACGATGCGTATAACCTTATCAAATCATACGTAGAAAGGGATCCCACAGCATTCTACACCTACGAAGAATTTGAAAACGGTGTAGAGGCTCTGCGTCAATTCTGCTCTCTTCGTTCCAACAGCATCGCCTTACAGCTTGAAAACGGTGAAACTACAAACAACACCAACTACTCGGACGCTTCTTCGTTAAATATTTCAAACATGGGCTCTATGGGTATGGGTCTTAACGATAGAAATAAGAATACCGAGAGCACAGAAAACAATTTTGATAAAAGTAAAGATTTCACCTCACCGCAAAACGCCAACGTCTCACAAGATATGGAAAATATCGGGGTGGAACCCAGCTTTGAAAAAAACTCCGACACCGAAGATCCTGAGCAAAGCACAAAACAACCCTTCACAGATAGAGAACAGACACAAAAGCGCAGTTTTAATAGCTTTAACGTGAATGCTGATGAAATGAATAATTCCCAAAGCGGTGAAGGGCTATGGCTTATAGTATCTTTTTCAGTTCTCATAATAGGTTTAATCATAGCAAAAGTATATAAACATTAAAAAACGGCGGATTTCTCCGCCGTTTTTTCAGATATCAAATTCTGCATAAAGTATTTTTTCTTCTATGAAGTGTTCTATTCTCTTAATACCTTGATATTCATTAAGGCGAGTACCTTCTATTCTTACATCCTTAACTATGCGGTAATGACCTGAGAGAAGAGTTCCATATAGCCACTCCCAATTCACATCAAACTCATAGCTGTCGTTGTTGGGAATAGGATATGCAAGTAAATACCACGCCGGCTCACAAAGAGCATCCGCTTCTGTCCATTCACCGTCAACAAGCTTTTCCAAAACAAATCTTGAACCGGTTATTGCATTCACGTTGTCTCCCGAATGGGTGATTTTCCCCTTCAGCCCCGTGGGGGTAACGTCGCTGACGGTCATTTCAATCGTCCACTCATTTGAATACTTTTCTTCAAGAGGTATCTTTGGATCTTCCGCTGCAATTTCTTCCTTTTCACAGCCCGTAAAAGTAAGGATAAGGGCGACGAGTACCAAAATTAATTTTTTCATAGCTTCACTCCTTTTGCCGTTTAGACGGAAAAGGAATAAAAAAGTTCCGTTAATCTACAAAAACAGTAGCAACTCCCCAAGGTCTGACGGAGGGAAATGTTACCAAGGTGCCCTTGTCGGTCTTTTCAGCCTTGACCTCGGTCATCTCGCCGTTTATCTGACAGAAGGTGAACTTATCACCTGCGGGCTCCTTAATGAGAAGGTGTAATTCTCCCGATTCCCCTACCGTTGTATTGACAAGAGAGACTGCAACAGTCTTGCCGTTATCATCTATTCTCGGGAAAACTCTTGCGGGAATTCTGTCGAGAAGAACGGCGTCGGTCTTCGCTCCAATATATTCAAGAGCATTCATATACTGATTTCTCTTATCGAAGCTGAGTACACTCTGCCAAGTCCAAGGAGTGTAAGCCGCAATGTACCACCTTCCGCCCTTAGAGGTGGTTACAACCACGTCGGAGGCACCGCCTGATACAGATGAGTCACGCACGCCCTTATATTCGGTGACGGTTTCAAAGTTACCGCCCGTTACCACGTAATGCCATGAGCCGAAGAAGTTCATAGACCAGTTCTTACTGTACAAGCCCTCACAAGCGGGGTGCTCCATATTATAGGTTGCGGTGAACTGTCTCACGTCACGCTTTTCAATAGTGATTCCAAGGTCCTTTCCAAATCCGCGCTGACATACGATTTCGGCGGCTCTTCCGTCGCAGAACACGTTCTCCGAAAGGAGCTTTTCAATCTCCTCGTCAGTCATACCCTCAGCATGAGCGCCGTGGAGAATACCTGCACCTCTGTTATTTTTATGAAGAGAAACGGGGATAGCACAGTGTATAAACTCTGTGCCCTCGGTTACTCTGTGAGGCTCCCAGTCATAGGGCTTCTTTGAGTCAAGAACCTTCCATGGGGTGTCGGGCATATAAAGCTCTACACCGCCGAATTTCGTTCTCTTATTTACCTCAGCCATTCTCTTGAAATATATGTAGTTCTTCGACATATCACGAAGCTGAAGGCTGAGCCATTCCATAGGCTCGTAAACACGCATCATAGTAGCGTAGCTCATAGTGGTAGCCCCTGCCGCTGCAAAGTAGTATGCAGTCTCAAAGGTCTGTCCTGCAATGGACTTTCCGTAAACTACGTCGGGAAGGTTTTCAATCTCGGGGCAGATATCCTTGACGCTTTCGGGAAGCCAGCGTGTTTGCTGGGCAAAGTAGTTAGCCTTTAAAAAGAAGTTGTTGGGGTCAAGGTCATCGTAGGCACCGCCTCCGGGTCTGAAGTGTCCCTCGTTGCCCGTTGTCTCATAGTATGCATCGTAAACCGCTTTCTGCCAATTGCCCTTTAAAAATCCGTGAGCACCGTTCTGAAGCGCAGGGTAGGTATCGGGTGAATATTTATGTATGGTTTCGCCCACCGCTCTTGCTACGTTGCCCATACGCCACGCGTTGAAGCTTACCCACTTATCACGGATATCTTTGTCGGTGTGCATATTATTCACGATATCTTCTCTTGTGAAGCTCGTACCATTTAATTCATTGAAGATGGACATACATCTGTCGCAGTAGCAGGTGTGGGAAATGTCAAGTCTCAAATCGTCGTCAACCCAAACGCCCTCGGGCTCTATCTCTTCAAGGTAAATTCTTACCTCTTCTCTCAAATAGTCAAGCATTTCAGGAGAAGTAGAGCAAAGAATGCAGTTGCTTCTCTCTCCATTTTCATCAACAATCATGTTGTCGGGATTATCAAAAAGTCCCGTATTATCTCTGTTCAGTCCCGAAGGGCCGTGACCGAGGGTATTGGAAATCTGGAGAGATACCTTTATGCCTTTATCTCTGAATCGCTTTGCAAGAGGCTTCAATTTACGGGCATATTCAAGATGCTTTTCGGTCTTAGGAAATCCGTAAGTGCTTGAAAGCCAAACCTCATGACAACTGTTGGGGTAAAGGTCAATAAATTTTAAAAAATCGTTTATTCTTTCTTCATGCTCTAAAAAAGCAGAGCCAAGTCTGTGTACGTACATATTTTTACCTCTCTTTTTGTATTACTATAGTTACATTTTAACATCTTAGCCTTTTTTTACAATGTAATATAATAGTCTGTTTTTTGTAATTTTATTGCATTTTCTTTTTTTGTGTGATAGAATGAGTCGAGGTGATTTTATGGTTTATTCAGGCACTTACGTCAATCCCCGCTGCGACAGAAATGCGCCCCTCTCCTTCCACGCTTGCGGAGGAGGACTTTTCGGCAGACATTTCTCCCACGGTCCGACGGTTCGGGACGAGTATATAATACATTATATCATAAACGGTCAAGGATATCTTGAAACGCCCTACGGCACCTTCCACTATTCCGAGGGTGATATTTTCTGCATTTACCCGGGGGAGGTCATCAAATACTACACGGGCGGCGTGAGGACTAATATTTGTTTTGTAAATTTTGTGGGAACAGAAGCAGGAAAAATTTACGAATCAATAGGGATAACCCATGAAAAGCCCGTAGCAAGCGTTAACTCAAATTCCCTTGTCAACGCAATTTATAAGTGTCTTAACTACGGAATTGAAACCGAAAATCCATCTGAATGGAGACTGACGTCTTTTCTTTTGGAAATACTCTCCTACATGGAAAGCGACAAAGCCCTTGAAAAAGCCGACCAGAAGAAGAACTACATAAACCGCGGTATTGCTTTTATGGAATATAACTTCGACTCTCCCATTTCGGTTGAAGGTATTGCGGCGGCAGCAGGAATTGAGAAAAGTTACTTCTACAAGATATTTGTAAAGGAAATGGGCATATCACCTATAAAATATCTGACCGACATAAGAATAAACAAAGCCAAAGCCCTGATAAAATCGGGAATTCACTTCAAGGCGGTAGCAACCGCTGTGGGAATAAACGATATATACTATTTCAGTAAGCTTTTCACAAAATCCGTGGGCATGACGCCCTCAGAATACCGAAAGAAAATCAAAAAAGAAATAGAATACGAAGAAAGGCACTCGGAATGATCCGAGTGCCTTTCTTTAATTCAATACGGGCATCGCCTTAATATCAAAGGTGTTGATTAGGTCGTAGTTTACCGTCACCTCGTTTTTATGATCGGAATAAATCTTTTCGGTTATCTCCTGACACACTGCACTGTAAACGTAGTCATAGTATTCCTCGAAGGCACCCTCATCCACAGGCATTCTCTTCACTACGTAAACACCGCCGTTGTCGGGGATGATAAGCTTGTATTCGCCAATGTCAAGTGCCATTACTTCCTCTTCATAGGAAGCGTCGGAAGTAAAGCCCTGGGCGATGGTCATACCATCGGGGAAAGAGGTAGAAGCTCCGTCCTCGCTGAGCATATAAAGAGTTTCAAAGGGAATGCCCTCGTCAAGGTCGGCTATAACTTTTTTCGCCTTTTCAAGCTTTTCTGCCTTGCCCTCCTCGGTGAGAGTCACGGTGTTTCCCTCTTCGTCGGTTGAAGTAACGTCGTTAAAGAACACGTGCTTGACGGTATAGAAATTATTCTTGTAATATTCCAAGAGGTCCTCGTCAGAAACGGCATAAAGTCCACCCTCTGAGGTGAGCATTTCAAAGCCCTTGTCATAGTAGAGCGTTTCGTTAAGATGGGCGTGAAGCTCCTCCTCGGTCACGTTCAGCTTGCCGATATACTCAAGGAAAGCTTCATTGTCGGTAAAGCCCGACTTCATCTCTTCAAAGTCCTTCTGAAGGCTTTCTTTCTCTTCCTCTGTAACCACCGCACCGTTGTCCTTGGCGTATTCTACTACCCATACGAATTGAGTCATATCCTCAACTACCATTCTCATAAGGGAGTCTGCCACGCTTTCGTTGCCCCCCGAGGGAGAATCCTGAGTCCATATGGAGGCGCTGTCCTCTGTAAGACCAAGATATCCTTGAAGGAAATCGTTTTTATAGGTTACCGCCTGAGCGTAAAATGAGCCCGGTGAAAGACTGGTGTCGCCGCAGGAAAGAGACCACGCATCGTCATTGGAAGCACAAGACGTAAAAACAAAAATAAAGAGAAGGGCGAGAATTATCTTTTTCATTACTTTTCTCCTTTAAGAAACAACGGGCACCATCGCCATATTGTAGTTGTCGATAATATCCTGATTCATAATAAAGTTATCGTAGTTTTCAATAACTGTTTCTGCCATATCCACCTGCACAAGAGTGGTGAGAATGTTATTGGCGCAGTTTGTGAAGTCCGATTCAAGGAGAGGTACACGCTTGATTATATAAAGGCTTGTGCCCTCAAGCTCGAAGGTATCCCACTCCCCTTCCGCAAGAGCGAAGGCAACGTTTTCGTAGCCCTGCATACTTGTGTCAAGGACTCCCTTTGTTATGGTGTAGCCGTCGGGGTAGGTTTCATGGCTTTTATCCTCGCTGAGAGAATAGAACTTGTCGAAGTCCTCGCCGTTTTCAAGGGCTGTGGTTATGGAGTCGATAAGCTCGCGCTTTTCCTTCTTCTCCTCTTCGGTGTAATAAACGAAATTTCCGTCCTCGTCGGTGCCTGCATACTCGGTGCCGATAGCGATGTGCTTCACGGTGACGAAGTTATTCTTGTAGTACTCCATCATATCCTCTCTCGTGATAGCATAATCGCCGTTTTCGGAGTAGGCAAGGGTGATGCCCTTGTTATAAAGGGCGTAAAGCTCAAGATAGTCGCGGTACATATCAAGGTTTATGGTGTAGGTTTCAAGATATTTGTTTACCGCCGACTTTGAACCCATCTCGCTTATAATATCATCAATTGCGGTGTCGATGGTCTTTTTATCTTCACTTGTCAGCTCGCCCCCGTTTTTCATAGCGTAATCAGCGAAGAAAAGAACGGTGGCAATATTCATCTGACACTGTGCGTATGCGTAATCGCCAAAGGTTACGTTCTCACCAATCTCACTTGCCCAAAGGGCAGGCACGTCGGTGGTCGCCCCCGAATACTCCTGCAAAAGCTGAGTCTTCATCATGGCAAGCTCGTAAAAATACAGGTTCTCGTTCATTACTGCATCGCCGTATGCGAACACCGTCTCGCTCTTCACCGAAGAGCAAGAGGAAAGTGTTAATACAAGAACTAACAGTAAAGCTAAAAATCTCTTGTTCATTTCATATCCTCTTTTTTGCGTTTTATTAATTATACAACCTATTTATGAATATTTCAATCATTTTTCACTTTCCTCAAAGCGTCTTATTATCTCTTCAAAGCCGTCGGTGAATATTTCAAGGTCTACAAGGGTATTTTTCTTATCGGTCTTTAAGACGAAATAGGGCTTTGCGGAAGAGCGGAAGGTGAGCTTATTATTCTGATAGAACATACAAAGAGCTTCGGCAGGCTTCAAGTGTGTCAGGTCGGTATAGATATAAACCGCCTCTCCGTTTTGAACGGTCTTTAAAACGCCAAGCTTCCTCAGTCTCTTTCTCAGCCTTGATATTGCCACAAGATTTGTCACGCTCTTTGAGGGCTCGCCGAAGCGGTCAATGAGCTCGTCGATAAGCTCGGAGACGTCATCCTCGCTTTCAAGCTCTGCTATCTTCTTGTAAATATCAATTCTCAGCTTCTCGCTTGTGACGTAGCTTTTGGGAATATAGGCGTCAAGAGATAAGTCGATAAGGGTGTCGGCTTCCTCTACGCTTTCCTCTACCGTCTCCCCTCTTTCAAGCTTCATTGCCTCGTCAAGCATTCTGATATAAAGGTCGTAGCCCACGCTGTCCATATGTCCGTGCTGCTCCGAGCCCAGAACGTTTCCTGCACCTCTTATTTCGAGGTCACGCATAGCTATCTTGAAGCCCGAGCCGAACTCGGTGTATTCTTTAATGGCGGAAAGTCTCTTTTCGGCAACCTCGGTGAGTACCTTGTGAGGTCGGTAGGTAAGATACGCCCACGCCTTTCGGTTGCTTCGTCCCACACGTCCTCTTATCTGATGAAGCTGACTTAGTCCGTAGTGGTCGGCATTCTCGATAATAAGGGTGTTGGCGTTAGGTACGTCGATACCCGTCTCGATAATGGTGGTGCACACAAGAACGTCTATTTTTCCGTCGTACATATCACGCCATATCTCGGAAAGCTCATCACGGTCAAGGTGTCCGTGGGCGGTGGCAACAGTTACGCCGTCAACGTTGTCCATTATCCTTTTCGCTCTTCCGTCGAGAAGCTCGGTGTTATTGATAAGATAGAACACCTGTCCACCACGCCTTACCTCACGGCGAATGGCTTCATAAATCGTGGCTTCGTCAAATTCAAGAACGTAGGTCTGTACGGGGAAGCGGTCACCGGGGGCTTCTTCGAGAAGTGACATATCCCTGATACCGCTGAGAGCCATATTGAGAGTTCTGGGAATAGGCGTTGCGGTAAGGGTAAGCACGTCCACTCCCTTTGCCATTTCCTTAAGCTTTTCTTTGTGTGTTACGCCAAAGCGTTGCTCCTCGTCAACCACAAGGAAGCCGAGACGCTTGAACTCCACGTCCTTTTGTAAAAGGCGGTGAGTACCTACCACTATATCAACGCTTCCGTTCTTCACGCCCTCAAGGGCTTTTTTTATCTCCTTGGGGGTAGAAAAGCGCGAAAGAAGAGCCACGTTTACGGGGAAGCCTCTGAAACGGGTCAGAATGGTGTTGTAGTGCTGCCATGCAAGAACTGTTGTGGGGGCAAGGACTGCCGCTTGCATGGAGTCCATAACGCACTTGAAGAGTCCTCTCAGCGCCACCTCGGTTTTACCGAAGCCTACGTCACCGCAAAGGAGTCTGTCCATGGGCACTTCGCTTTCCATGTCACGCTTTATCTCCTCTACCGCCATAAGCTGTCCATCGGTTTCGTCGTACTCAAAGGCACCCTCGAACTCTGCCTGCCAAGGGGTATCGGGAGAAAAGGCATGTCCCTTTATTGAACGGCGGGCGGAGTAGAGCTTTATAAGCTCCTTGGCAATGTCGCTTGCCGCCGATTTTGCACGGCTCTTCGCCTTTTTCCACTCGGCAGAGCCAAGGCGGTTAAGCTTGACAGAGCCCTCTGCTCCCCCTCCGATATACTTTGAGATAGAGTCAAGATTGTTGCAGGGCAGATACAAGACGTCGTCTCCCCCATACTTTATGACAAGATAGTCCTTTTGTACGTTATCGACTATCATACTCTTTATGCCTTGATAGATACCTATTCCGTGGTTTACGTGCACTACGTAGTCCCCAACCTCAAGGTCGTTATATGACATTATGCGCTCCTTTGAGGAGCTCTTATATTTTACTCTGTGGCGTCTTGAAGCGCGTCTCTCCTCGTCACCGGGACGGTCAGTCAGAAGGACGAAATTGCTCTTTACAAGCTCGAAGCCCTCCTTCAAGGTAACTGCAGTCTTATCACCCGTCATAACCGACACTACCGCAACACTGCCCTCTACCTCTTCGCCGTCTATTTCAGAAAGGTGTGCCTTAATACCTCTTGCGTTCAAGGAGTCGATAAGGTTATTCGATGATATGGAGTTTGCGCTGAGAATTACAACGCTGTATCCGCGGGAGACAAAATGCTCCACGTCATCGAAAAACAGGTCGGCGTTCTGTGCCATAGAAACTGTTTTTCTTGTAACAAAGGAGAAAATATCGTTGTATCTTATGCTCTCGCCCGTAGTAAAGCTGTTAAAGACGAGAGTGGTGTTATTCTCGGTTATTTCTTCAAGGTAGTCCCAGCCGTTCTGCCCCATAGAACCTCCCATAGCCCAAAGCTCGGGACGGCTCTCTAAAAGTCCCTCAACGGTTTCCTCCAAAAGTGACATAACGCCGTTCATACGTTCCTTTATTTTGTGGGAGTCGAAAAGGCAGAGAGTTGTATCCTTGTCAAGATAGTCGTAGGCGGTCTCGCATTCGGGGTAGATTACGTCGGTGTACACCTCAAACTCTACCGCCCCCGTGCTCATGAGCTTTTCTCTTTCGCGCAGAAGTGCTTGTTTTACCTCTTCCCTCTTCTCGCGCTTTGAGCGTTCAAGGAAAATTTCGGCAAGTTCATTCTTCTTCACCTCATCGGCGTATATCTCAAAGGCAGGGAGAACTCTCACCGATGCGAGAGTGTCAATTCTCCTTTGGGTCATTATATCAAAGGCGGAAACCGAGTCTATCTCGTCTCCGAAAAATTCTATTCTCACGGGGTAGTCAAGCTGAGTGGGGTATACGTCAACGATACCGCCCCTCTTTGAAAACTGTCCCTTTCCGTCAACCAGCTCACATCTTTTATAGCCCATATCAGAAAGCTTCTTTGAAAGAATTTCAATATCGGTAAAGTCCCCCGACTTTATTTCAAGGCGGGAAGAGATAAGTGTATCACGGGGCACGGTGGTCTGACAAAATGCCTCGGCGGTGGTGGCGAGAATATCCCACTCACCGTCGGCTATCTGAGAGAGCGCCGACAGTCTCAGATAATCGAAATCGTGTCCTCTGGCGTCTACCTTCCCGAAAAAGAAGTCACGGGATGGCAGAGTAAGACACCTTACCCCAAAGCTCTGAAGCTCTCCCGACAAGGATATGGCATCCTTTTCATCTGGGAAAATTGCCACTATCTTTCTTTTCGTATCTTTAAAAAGAGAGGCAACACTAAGAGCGTAAAGACTGTCGGAAATGCCCGTTACAAGGTATCTCCCGCCCTTCGTTGCACTTTCAGCCAGCTTTTTATATTCACTTTCTTTTCTTAATGCACTCAGTAAAATATTCATTCCTACTCCAACTCTGCAAACGCCAAAAAGGACAAGTTTTGCTTGTCCTAAGTTTTTTGTTATTTTAGCATAAATTTATATTTTATTCAAGTAACTTGAGAGAAAACTTTTTTATTTAAAATAAATTTATTACCTTCAGCTTTTTGTAGAGCGCATAAAGATAAGCCGTTGCCGTTCCGCTGACGGTTTTCTTTGTCGGTGTGTAGTGTTCGTCATAAAATACTATGCAAAAATTACTTTTGTCTATCATTTCCCGATTTCGTTCTACGTAAACTGCCTTTCCCGAATTTAAGATTTTTTCGGGATAATATGTAAAATCGTACTTTTTCATAAGATACGCCGTGTAGCTTTCGTTAATATATGGAAATTCCGCCCTCACGTAAATTCTTTTTACGTGAGGATATTTTTCTTTTAAAAGAGTTACCGTTTCAAGAGATAATTTATCGAAATCACTTCTGCTGCCAAACAGAAAGGTGTCCACTCCGCTTTTTAAAATCAGCTCTTCAACCGCCTCCAAAAGCCTCTTTTTCAACCCCTCTGTAACTTCAATTTTTCTGTGACCGAAAAACGAGCAGGTCTTTTCCTTTATTATTTCCATAACTTCTCCTACTTTTAAAGTCGCATTTTTCACATTATACAACAAATCAACTTGTATTGCAACACCTTTAAGACTTCTAATCTTGTATTATAAGACGTTCTCTAAGGTAGAATATTGTAAAGGCGGTGATAATATAGTGGAAAAAGAAAAAGTAGGACTTCGCTTGGCAACACTTAGAACAAAGAAAAACGTATCTGCAAGAGAGATGAGTTTGTCAATCGGTCAAAACGAAAACTATATTAACCATATTGAAACGGGCGGGGCGCTGCCCTCTTTGTCGGGTCTCTTTTATATCTGTGACTATCTTGGAATAACCCCTTGTGAATTTTTCGACACCGACAGTACAAATCCATCGAGATTAAAAAAGATAACCGAATATATGAAAAAGCTCGACGATAAACAGCTTGAAATAGTAGAGAATTTGATTAAGAATATGGCAGAAAAATAAAGCACCGCTTGGTGCTTTATTTAATGAAGAATGATGAGTGAAGAATTATGAATTGTGGACAATTTCGGCTTTGCCGAAATTCACAATTAATTATAATTTTTCTTCCGAAAAAAATTCTCTTGCTTTTTTCAAAATCCGTGTTATAATAGATATAGAAAAAGGCTACCGGCAACGGTTCAGCCCTTGGTATCAGTTAATAAAAAATAACCGCAACCTTTGGACCGGGGCGGTTATTTTTTTATGCTTACAATATATCCTGTCGCTGCGATAAGTATTAACGCAAGGGCGATAAAATAATCCATAGCATCACCCCCTTAAAAAATAAGAGGGCACACGCCCTCTCATTTGAGGGCTGAACCGCCGCCGTTTATGGTAGCCGTGGGTATTATAGCATAATGTGTCGGAATTTGCAATAAGCTTTGCTGACGCAAACGATGCTGTGCAAAACACAAATGATGTTCTCCGAAATGATGTTGCCTTACGGCAAATGATGTTTCACTTCGTGAAAATTATTGTTGATTTTGCTAAAGCAAAATCTTCATTAATTTTTAATTTCTAAGAAACATAGTTTCGACGAAATTTTGCGTAAGACGAGGAAAAAGAGCCGATAACGGCTCTTTTTCCTTATACTATCACAGTTTCAAAGTATTTTTTCGTTATGCGAGTGCACGTGAGCGAGGCGAGGAAGGCTTACTAAATGTAAGTCAACGAAGCCGAGTCGAACAAGTAGCGAAGCAGAACGGAAAAAGACGAATAACAAATTTACACTATCACAGTTTCGACGAAATTTTGCGTAAGACAAGGAAACAAGAAAACCCCGAGGAAACCTTACTGTCCGTAAGGTGACGACGGGGTTTTTGAAGTTGACGAAGTATTACACGAAATTTCTAAGAAACGGTTAACTGTTTTCGGCGAGATAAAGGTTCACCCTACTCTCTATCGTCTTGCAGGTTTCCTCGGCGGATTTCTTGGAGTCGAAGTAGGCGCCGACGTCGGAGGTGATTATGTCGAGGACGGGGTCGTTGTAGCGGGCAAGACGGGTGGTAGTTGTGGCGATATTATAGATACTGTCGATATATCCGAGCATTCTCTCAAGCTTTTCAGAGGTGAATTCTTCATCCTCGACGGGCGCGATTGGTGTTTCGGGCAGTGTTACTACCTTATCAGATGCTACAAGCTCCTCTGAGGTTTCAACAACAACCTCTGCAACCTCTTCACGGGGCATAACTACCATATCGTCGTCCATGATGAAGTCATCATCGAAGTATTCATCGTCCTCCATAGCCTCTTTTTCGTAGCGAGACTTAGTACTTGTAATTTCCTTTTCCTTCATTTCTTCAAAGGCTTCTTTATTTATAGGGAAGGTCCAAGTGTACTCGGTCTGGTATTCCTTGGCGAGAAGCATCTTCATAAAGTCCCAAGCCTGCTCTTTATAAACAGACTTTGCGCCAATAGCAAACTGAGTATTGAGGTTGAGGGCGTGGGGTTCGCCTTTATTCGTGGGATAGCCGATGCAGACAATCTCTTCACCGAACTGTTCTTCCTGCCATTCAATAGAATTGAAGCTTGAAAGGTAAACAGAGTTTGCGATAACTCGGTTTTCCTTAAAGTCGTTCTCATATGCTTCCCAGTCGATATCGTTATAGTAGGTATCGTAGTCAATCTTTGCGGGGAAGGCTTTTGCAAATTCAAGGAAGGACTTAAATGTTCCGTCGGAGAAGTTGGATTTTCCGTTCTTATAGTCGATATATTCTTCAAGTATCACAGGTAAAAATCCCGTCATAAGCTGTTCGCGGTCTGTCTCTCTCATAAAGACAGCGCCGGGATAAACAGAAAGGATAGACTTCACGTCGTCAAAGGTAAGAGAGGTCTTATCCCCTACAAGACTCTTCTTTGTAACAAGGCTTCTTACAGCAAAGTTAACGGGAAGGCTGTAAATCTTGCCGTTTGTCTCACAAGCCTTCAGAACGTTAGGGAGAAGTGTATCTCTATTTATCTCGTCATCGGAGTCAAGGTAAGCACCGAGGTCGGCAAATATTCCCTTAGTGGCGTACTTTGTAAGACTGAGTGAGCTGTCAATACAAACAATATCGGGGGTGGCACCAGAAAGAAGGTCGAGGTCAAAGCGCTCGGTGTCCGCTTCTTCCCAACCGTAAACCTTAACTGCAATTCTGTAATCCTTTGATGAGCGGTTATAGTCGATAATCATGCTCTTAAGCTGAGAGTCAAGGGCATTTGCTGCAAGGGTGATAATATACTTTTCAACCACCTCGCCCTTTGCGGCGGGGGTAAGGTGAAGAAGCTGACGGCCTTCCCAATCGGCATCGTATTCAAAGGTATAGAACTCGTCGTTGCCTGCGGGGTAGAAACTTGAAAGTCTGTCGGAGTTGATATCGGAGTTAATAAAGTCAAGAAGGGGTACTTCTTCTTTTTTATCGAAATCGTATCTTGATATAGTGCTGTAATCGTTTATGTAAACCGTTCCGTCGTCAGCCATCTGCACGCTGTGGTAGGAGGAGATGGTGTCAATGGTTTTGAATTCTGCCTTTGAAATAGAGAAGTCGATAATCTCTACCTTGCTTTCCTCTCCCGACCAATCCCAAGCGGAAAGTCTGAGGGTATCGTCATTAATGAGGGCAACGTCGTTCGGGGATTTATTCTGAGGGAGCTCGGTAAGGCTTAATGGGTTCGCGTCCTTGTCGATAACGAAGATATATTTGTTACCGATGAGCATAACGAGCTTTCCGTCGGAGGTTTCGGCAAGCTGACCCATATAGGTGGAATAGCTATCCCCTGCAAACTCGGGGCGTGATTTAAGAAGAGGGGTGATGCTTATTTCTCTTGAAAAGCTTCCGTCCTCTTCGAGGAGCTTCAAGACAGTATTCTCCTCATAGTTATACTGTTCGGTGTCACTGTCGTACCAGCTCTTATATTCCGTAAAGGAGAGCCAGAGCTTACCGTTGGCACCTGCGTTATAGCCGTTGAGGTATTTGCCCGTATCGGTGCCTGTTGTCTCGTCGTAGTTCCACTCACCCTTAAAGGTGTAAAGCTCGCGGATATCTGTCAGGTCGGCGTTGGCAGTATATACGCAATCGTACCAGTCGGAGATTTCGTTGCCGTCATCATCGGTGGTTTTAACCTCCTTCGAGCCGTTGAAGAAGGCTCTGTCACCCGACATCATAATATTATAGAGGTCTACACCGTCGGGGGTGGGGAGCTTCTTTGCCATATAAACGTTTTCAAGTGCTACCTTTTCGGGCTTCTTTTCTTCCTTGGGCCCGCAGGATGCAAGAGCAAAAAGGGTGAAAAGAGCAAGGACAAGGGTGAGAATTTTTTTCATCTTTTTTTCCTTTCGATAATAAATAGAATAAGGTTTAACACGAAAAATACAAAGCTTACAGCCACAAGGACTTCAAGTATCACAAGAGTATCCTCTCTTTGTCTGTCGTCATTTTCCCAGAAGGGCAGGGGCTCTTCCTCGGTGATGATAGAGCGGGAGGTAAAGCTTTTTAAATTCGAGAAGGTATTCTTGAGGCTATATCGGGAGGTGACGTCAATTGCCGTCTTGCCCTCGGTGACCTCTTTCAGAGAATTCAAGGCGTGGGAGTCCACGGGATTCTGCATACATATTTCGTAGTAATCAAAGTCCTTCATGCCGAATATCTTTTCGGCAATATTTTCGGGGATATAAATCATGGGCTTTTCTTCAAGCTGTGCCTTGTAGGCGTCGCTTTCGTCAAGGGCAACAACGCCTGCAACGTAGCAGGGCGTGCCTGACACGTAGACTCTCATTCCCTCGCAATTACTGCTGCCGAAAAGCTGAAAGGCAAGTCTTTCGTCGATTACCACTCTGTCAAAATTCAGGTCGGTGTCAGAGTAGTACCAGCCGTGAAGAAAGTCAAGATTATGGAACAAGAACCAATTTCCACCCGTAACGACGCAGGCACTCTCGGTGCTTTTTCCGTTATCGTTATTGACACTTGCCGTTTCAAAGCGAGAATAGGCGTCGCACCACAGACGCTGTGTGTCGGGAGTGCTCTCGCTGACGCTGTCGGCGGTGAAGCGAATAGCGCTTATCTCAGCGGAGCTGAAGCCGTCTGGGTCAAAAAGCCTTATAGTGGCGTAATCCTCACCGAAGGGCGGGATATCCCTCGACTCGCCGATAAAGATAAGAGTCCATGTGAGAAGGACTATAAATATAAGGGCAGAAAGGATAAGCTTAATGAGTCCTTTCATATCAATCACTCAGCCTTACGTAACCGCCCTCTTCAAAGGGCTTGGTGGATGAGGTGATAACGTACTCGTAAAGATATGCTTCGTCGGTAGCGATAGCCACGTTCTTATCGTCGCTTGCGGCAACGGTAACGGGAAGTCTGGTTGCAACAAATCTATCTCCGAGAGGTGTGGACTTTGTCTTTGTGATATAGATAAACTTGCCCTCTGAGTCCTCGTGGAGTGCGTTCTTGGGGATAACCGCGGAGTAGCCCGTTGTACGCTCACCAACGGTGAGTGTAAGGGTCTGACCCGCGTTCACGTTGCCAGATAACTCAAAGGTAAGGGTCTTGGTCTTACCGCCTTGGTCGGGTGTAATCTTTGTAAGAACTGCACCCACGCTTTGACCCCAATAGGTATCGGAAACTGTAGCGGTGTCACCTTCCTTGAGTCTGCTTGCCTCGTTCACCGAAACGGAGAAAGAAAGAGTATATCCGCTTTCCACCACCTCTACGGTCAGCGCCGCCGCGCCGTCGGTAGCTACCTCGCCGGGTCTGAAGTTAACCTCGGTGACGGTACCGCTTCTCGAAGCCTTCAGCTCATAACCTTCCTTGGAGCCGCCCTTGATTTCAGCGAGCTCTGCCTTCTTCTTCTGAATTTCTGCATACTCTTTGTTTCTGTCAAAATTTTCAAGCTCTGCCGCCTTTTTGTCGGCTTCTTTTTTCTTTTCAAGGGCGCGCACTAATTGTTCAAGACTGCGCTCACCCGACTTTATCTCGGCGTCAAGTGTTTTTACTGTGTCCAGCTCAGCAAGCTTTTCTTCTGCCTCTGCCTTTTCTTCGCCAAGGTCCTCAAGAGCTTTCTTTGAGGTCTTGATAGAAGCTGTCAGCTCCTTGTTGGCGGTTTTTACAAGCTCTTCCAGTGCTTTTTCGAGCACTTCCAAATCCGCCTCTTCGCTCTCAAGAGCCTTTTCCTTTATGGAAACTGTGTTCTTATAATCGTTGTAGGCTTTGTTTTCCTTATTAGCCGATGAAATCTCTGCTCTTACAGAGTATATCTCATAGCTGATGTTGTCAACCTCTGTTACCTGTGCAGCGATAGCTCTTTCGGCGGTCTTTATTTCCTCGGCGTTCTCGTTATAAAGCTTTTCTGCCTCGTCGAAGGCGGTCTGCGCACTGTCGAGAGTCTCCTTTGCCGTCAGAGCCTCGGCGGAGTCCTCACCGTAGTCTGTTACCGCTTTATCATAGTCGGTCTTAGCTTTGTTGAGGGCGGTTTCTGCCGACTTTTTATCGTCTCTTATTTTAATAAGGTGTGCATTGTCCTCTTTTAAATAGGAAAGCTCTGTTTTGGCTCTGTCATATGAGTCATAGAGAGAGTCAAGCTGACTGTTGAGTGAGCCCGTGTCGGTCTTATTCACCTCAGAAAGTGCCTTTTCCGCCTTTTCAAGGGCTTCCTTTGCTATATCCACACGCTCTTGTGCTTTAGCTACCTTTTCTCTTGCCTCTACTATTTCGGGGTCGGATGAATTTTCGGAAAGCTCTTCAAGCTCCTCTTCAAGGCTTTCAAGACGCTCGCTTTCCGCCTCGTATGCCTTCTCTTTATCCTCGGCGTTTTTCTTAATGCCTGCGATATATTCGTCGGTGTACACCGCTCTTTCTGCCTTGATTATATTCAGGTCCTCGGTGGCTATCTTTATCTGATATTCGTCGTCCTCGTAGTCATACTCTGTTTTAGAGAGAAGGGCTCTGTTGTATGCGTCCTCAAGGGTTGCAATCTCGGCCTCAAGGCTTTCCGCCTTTTCGGAGTCGGTGGGGCCGAGGAGCATGAGAGTCTGTCCTGCTTCCACCACACTTCCTCTTGACACGTAGACCTCTTCTATCTTGCGGTCTCCCTTGACGGTTTCGGTGTAGGTAAGGTTTGACACTACCTGACCGCTTCCTCTTACTCCCGTCTTTATTTCACCGTACTCGGTGTATCTGCCCGAAACCTGAGGCAGTGACCAGTTGAGAATGGTGTTGGAGAAAAAGGTAAGCACAAGCATTACCGCAAGGAATATAATTGCTATATTTTTTATTAAATCTTTTCTTGTCTTCATATTCGTTTATCCTTTCACACTGCCTTGATAGGTAATTCCTTCCACAAGACTTTCTTCTCCGTGGAGGAAAAGAAGTATGGGGGGTATCATATAAATCGTTGCTACTGCAAAGGCAACTCCCACTTCCCCCGTGTTTATCTCGGATAAGAATACCGAGAGTGGCTGAAGCTCGGGGTTGTCAAGGAGTATGAGCACCTGCTCAACCATATTCCAGTTATCTATAAAGGTGAGAATTACTACGGAGTAAAGGGCGTTTTTACACATGGGCAGACAGATTTTGCGGAATATCTTAAATTCGCCCGCTCCGTCAAGCCTTGCCGCTTCAACTGCCGCCACGGGAATGCGCCTCATGCTTTTGGTGAGTATGAACACCGACAGAGGTGCAAAAAGTCCGGGAAGTATTACCGCCCAGCGGGTGCCTATAATTCCAAGCATATCGGAAACAAGGAAGTTAGGAACCAAGGTAACCTGATAGGGCATAAGCATTATTACGATGTATGCGAAAAATATAACGTTCTTCACCTTGCCTCGGTATCTGTAAAAGCCGTAGGAGGACAAAGCCGCCAGACACACCTGACCTGCCACAATAGGCAGCGTAAGTATCATAGAATTCCAAAACTTCAAGAGATATTCGGGACTCTGAAAAAGTACTGTGAAATACTGTCTGAAGCTTACCATATCGGGTATAAGCTTTAGCTTTACCGACTCCGACATAT
Source organism: Clostridia bacterium (assembly GCA_017467865.1). Classification (GTDB taxonomy): domain Bacteria; phylum Bacillota; class Clostridia; order Oscillospirales; family SIG627; genus RGIG6353. The sequence goes on along the minus strand of JAFUKG010000032.1, from coordinate 91,047 downwards.
AGGAGGAGCCCCCTGACACGTTGCCGAGTACTGCGCCGTAGGTAGAGGTGAGCTCGGTTTCGGACATAAAAGAATTGGTAAATGTGAAAAGCGTGGGCATTATGAATATAAATGCAAACATAAGCGCCCATATGAAGAAGAGTGTTATTCTCGTTCTTTTCAGTATCTTTGCACGGCTTATTTTTCTTTTCATTCTTCCACATCCTTTCCGAACTTATCTTCAAGGATAAATATTATACCGATTATCACTATAATGAAAAGCGACATAACAATTGCCGCCGCTGAAAGGCGTGGGTAGTCAAGATTTTTGAAGGTATTATTCATAAAGTGCTGTAAGAAGTAAAGCGTCTCATAAGGCCACTGACCCGTGAGAAGATAGACCTCACGGAAAATCTTAAAGGAGTTTATAAGAGATAAAAGTAGCACGAAAAAGAGAGAAGGAGATATGTAGCGGAGTTTTATCTTAAAAAAGCGCTGAAGGGCGTTTGCGCCGTCTACCTCTGCCGCCTCTACCTGATCCTTGGGGATATTGGAAAGGGCTGCCATAAAAAGTATCATATTGTAGCCGAGATTTTTCCACAAGAAGAGGAGGGCTACAACTATCTGACTGTACTCCGACTTCATCCAATCCACGGGCTCAAGTCCGAAAAGCTCGATAAAGGAATTGAAGGAGCCGTTGAAGCTGAACATTACCTGCCATATGAGAATAATGGAGGCGGTTGGCACCATAAGGGGACTTAAGAACATAGTTCTGAATTTGCTTTTACCCGGTATCTTGGAGTCAAGGATAACGGCAAGAATAAGAGAGAATATAACCGCCGAAAAAACCGTTACCAGTGAAAAGGTGAGAGTGTTCTTTGAGGCGGTGAGAAAGGCAGAGTTCTGAAAGAGTGCCTTGAAGTTGTCAAGACCCACGAAATTACGGGTGGAAATATTATCAATAAGAGAGTAGTATATAACAAACCCGAAGGGGAGCACGTAGAACACCGAAACACCTATAAGACCGGGCAGAATATAAAGCCATGAATACGCTCTCTGTCCTATTTTTTTCAGGTCTCTTTTCTTCAATTTCCTCTCCTCCTTTTTCACTTTTTTGTTTAGACTTAATTTTTCCTGAAAAGTTCCTTAAATTTTCTAAATTAATTATATATTCTCATATGTATTTTTACAATGGTATTAACAAAAAATTAATAAAAAAATCCTTGAAGAATTCTTCAAGGATTTTTGTGTATTCATATTGCGTTTTTTACAGCCTTGTAAATCTCCTCAGCAATGTCCTCTCTCGTTCTCATCTTGCCGTTTTCGGCACAGTGTACCGTGGTCCATCCAAGAGTCTCAGCCGAGAAGAGTGCGGCGGAGTAGGCTCGCTTCAGGTGTCCTTCATTTTCGTGGATATCTATTTCTCTGCCCGTTTCCTCGCTTCTCTTATTGATGAGGCCGAGGCTTATTTCCACGGGCACCTCAAGGAAGAGAGTCAGGTCGGGGGAAGGAATGGCAAGCTTATTAAATTCAAAGTCATAAAGCCATTCAAGGAAGCTCTTTCGCTGGGTGTCTCCCTCAATTTTGGTGAGCTGATGAATTGCGTTGGCGGTAGTATAGCGGTTAGCAATGATGACGCTTCCCCTATCATAAGCGCTTTTCCAATTCTTTACAAAGCTTGCAAAGCGGTCAACTGCAAAGAATGACGAGGACGCATAGGCGTTGACTGCATCGGGGTCGTGAGAAAACTCACCGCCGAGGTACATCTTAACAAGGGCTGAAGAGCTTGAGTCATAGTCGGGGAAGGACACGAGAGTTGTGTCGATACCCTCTCTTTTCAGTCTTTCAAAGAGTATTTCCGACTGGGTCTGCTTGCCCGACCCGTCAAGTCCGTCGATAGTTATAAGTATTCCCATTTTTTACTTCTCCTTTTTTGAAAAAAGCGTTCCGAAAATAAATTTGGGCAGTTTCATCATGCGTCCCAGCCTTTTAGGCTCCTTTATGAGACGGTAAAACCATTCAAGGTTTAATTTCACGAATACTCTCGGTGCTCTTTTCACCGTTCCTGCAAAGACGTCGAGAGTACCGCCAAGACCTATGATAAGCTTTGCGTTCAGCTTGTCTCTGTTCTGATATATCCATTTTTCCTGCATGGGAACACCGAGACAGACAAAAAGTATGTCGGCGCCCGAAGAATTTATCTTCTCTATGAGCTCGGCGTATCCCTCGGGCTTCACGTAGCCGTGGGAGGTTCCTGCCGCCTTAAAGCCGTACTTCTCACCCATCTTCCTGTCGGCAAGGTCGGCAACGCTTATCCCCTCGTCGGTGGCGGGCTTTGAGCCATAGAAGAAAATCTTATATTTCCCATCGGCTGAGCCCTTTACAAGACTTTCGGCAAACTCACAGCCTGCAACCTTGCCCTTAAGGGGCTTTTTAAGTATCCTTGAAGCAAGGACAACTCCTGCGCCGTCGGGAATGACAAGCTCTGCAGAGTTGATAACGTCACGAAAGCTATCGTCCTCTATTGCCATCTGTACTATCTCAGCATTGGGAGTGAAAACAACGCACTGCTCTCCACGCTCTATGTACCCTTCGGCAACCTCTATCGCCTCGCTTGGCGTCACGTTGTCGAAAAGAACACCTCTTATATTGATTTTTTCCATATGTGTAAATCCTTTTTTTAGAGTAATAAATCGAAAATTGCAAGCACCATTACGGAAGATTTTGCTTAAGGCAAAATCAACCACAATTATGCATTCTGCATTTCAAAAAATCATTTCCCTCTGATGATATCGCCCTTTTTCACCGCAAAGGGCATTTTCAGATAAAAGAGCATACCCGCGTGAGGAGTTGACTCTATCGGTGTACCTTTTTCATCGGTCATGCCCAGTGCCTTGAAGGATACTCCCGTTTTACCGGGAGAAATGATTTCCGCTTCATTTTCAAGAAACATCTTGTTTCTCTGACGGCAAAGGGCAAGCCCCGTCTCTTCGTTATAATCCTCAACGGTAGCGAGGAACGATTTTTCCTTTATATATCCGGGAATTGTGGCGAGATTGTTTTCGCTCTGGGGATGTGTGAAATAGTAGCCCGTGCAATATTCACGGTGTGACACAGAGTCAAGCTCTCTTTCAAGGGCGTCTGAGGTTATACCGCTGTTTTCACCGAAGTGGTTATCAAGAGCTATGCGATAAGCGTTTGTTACGACGGCGGTATAGTAGGCGCTCTTCATTCTGCCCTCGATTTTAAGACTGTCGATACCTGCCTTTACAAGCTCGGGTATATGTGACACCAAATTCATATCCTTTGACCCGAAGATATAGGTGCCCTCGGGGTGCATTTCGGCAGTTAACACGTCCTCGGGGCGCTTCTCCTCGGCGAAGTTATATATCCAACGGCAGGGCTGAGCACAAGCACCTCGGTTGGCGTCACGCCCGAGATAATACTCTGAAAGAAGGCATCTACCCGACACCGACACGCACATAGCTCCGTGTACGAAGGCTTCAAGCTCCAGCTCGGCGGGAGTTTTTGCACGAATGGTGGCAATATCGTCAAGGGATAATTCACGGGCGAGTACTACTCTCTTTGCGCCCATTTCGTGCCATACCCTGCAAGAAGCGTAGTTCATATTGGCTCCCTGAGTGGAAATGTGTATATCCACTTTGGGAAGTCTCTTCTTAACTGCCTCGAAAACACCTAAATCCGCCACGATAACAGCGTCTATACCTGTGTCCGAAAGCTCTTCAAGATAAGCGTCAAGGAGTGGCATTTCGTCACTTCTCGGCATTGTGTTAAGAGTAAGGTAGGCTTTTTTATGTAAGGTGTGGAGATAATCCGCACCTTTTTTTATTTCATCTGTACTAAAGTTCCCTGCCGCCGCTCTCATTCCGAAGGAAGTACCTGCAAAGTAAACTGCATCGGCACCGTAGCCTGCGGCAAAGGTCAGCTTTTCAAAGTTGCCTGCAGGGGAAAGTATTTCAGTTTTTTTCATATCATCTTCTCAAAAAATTCTTTTATTCCTCGGTACGCCGAGTAAACGTCAAGCTTGGATACCACCTCGAATGGCGCGTGCATGGACAGAACGGGAACGCCCACGTCAACTACGTCGATATTGCGGTTAGCCACGTACTGTGCCACAGTACCGCCGCCGCCGATATCCACCTTTCCAAGCTCAGCCATCTGCCAAATGACCCCGTTTTCGTCGAATATTTTTCTAAGCTCTGCCACGTATTCGGCAGACGCCTCGGAAGAACCGCTCTTTCCGCGGGCGCCCGTGTACTTGGTAACCACCAGACCGCAGTTGATATATGAAGCGTTGTTCTTTTCATAGACCTCTGCAAAGGCAGGGTCGAAGGCGGCGTTTACGTCGGCTGAAAGGCACTTGGAGTTTCTGAAAACAGTTTTAGGGTTTGCACCGCTGTCAAGAGCAAGCTCCTCTATAAAGTCGTAAAGATAGGAGCTGTTGAGTCCTGTGTTGCCCATACTGCCCACCTCTTCCTTATCGGTAAGGCAGACAATGAGAGTATGCTTGTTATTCTCGGAGTCAAAAAGCGCTCGAAGAGAGGGGTATGCGCACACTCTGTCGTCGTGACCGTAGGCTGAAATAAGGCTTCGGTCAAAGCCCACGTCTCTAGCCTTCCCTGCGGGGACAAGGGATATCTCGGCAGACAGAAAGTCCTCTTCTGAGATATCATATTTGTCATGAAGGAGCTTCAAGGTATTAAGCTTTACGGCATTCCCTGCTTTTTCGTCGTCAATAGGCTCAGAGCCTATGAGAATGTTGAGGCTTTCACCTGAAATTCCATCAGCAAGGGTCTTTTTTACCTGCTCGGCGGCAAGGTGGGGAAGAAGGTCTGTAATATAGAATATAGGGTCATTTTCGCTTTCACCTATATTTATTTCCACGGTCTCACCGCTCTTCTTGATAACCACACCGTGCATAGCAAGAGGGAGGGTCACCCATTGATACTTCTTGATACCGCCGTAATAATGGGTATCGAGATACGCCATATTATCAGCTTCATATACAGGGTTGGGCTTTAAATCAAGGCGGGGACAATCTATATGGGCGGCTGAAATAAGGACGCCCTTTTCTATGGGAGCACTGCCGAATTTTACGAAAATTACGGCTTTGTTACGGTTGACAAGATAGACCTTGTCTCCCGCACTATATTTTTCTCCCGATTTCCACTCATTAAAGCCCTCTTTTTTGGCAATTTCAAGAGAGGTCTTTACCGCTTCCCTTTCGGTTTTAGATGAGTCGAGATATTTTTTATAGTCATCCGAAAATGCAAATGCCTTTTTAATTTCAGACTTCGGCATTTCACGAAAGGCGTTTTTTCTTTTATATACAAGCTCTTTTTCAAGGGTCTCTATATCAGTCTTTTTCATTCTTTTTTCTCCTTTTCAAGCTGTTTAAAATATTTTTCTCTTATATCTCTCAGTTTATTCACGTAGTAGTCGGTAGCGTCAATGGGGATACCCACAAGCTGACCGTCCTCATAGTGCGCAGTACCCTCTTCAAGCCAGGAGTCCACTCTTCCAAAGCCTGCGTGATAAGCGGCGTGGGCGGCATCCCAATTCTCATATCTGTCATAAAGGATTTTCAAAAATTTTGCTCCGTAGCGCACGCTGAATTCGGGGTCGGTGAGAAGGGCTTCGTCATATTCTATTCCCTCTCTTTCGCAAAGCCATTTTGCGGTGTCGGGTAAAAGCTGCATGAGGCCAACTGCCCCCATTTCGCTTTTTGCATCTGCAACAAAGGAGCTTTCGGTGAAAATCACGGCGTAAAGTATATGCTCGGCAATTCCCTCTTCAAGAGAAACCCTTTCAACTATATCGCGGTACTCCAAAGGATAGACCTCTTCACGGTTCACTCTATATATAACCACAACTGCCACTATAAAAAGAAGCAGGGTGAATATGGCAAGAGTTATGACGGGCATGGGCTTAAGCTTTCTTCTTCTCACTTTGCAATTCCCTCTCTTTCGGCAAAATCCAAAACCTTTTCCTCGAGTTCAAGGAGTCCTTTGTCATTTACTATAACAGCGTGGGAGCGTTTTATAAGCTCATTTTCGGACAGCTGTGAGGAAATTCTCTTTTCGGCAAGGATGCGTGTTATTCCGTCACGCTTTATAATTCTCTCTATTCTTTCTTCCTTGGGAGCGGTGACGGCAAGGGTCACGTCACATATCTTGTCAAGTCCGCTTTCAAAAAGAAGGGGTGCGTCGATGACCGCAAAGCGCTCTCCCTCTTCCTTTGCTCCGTCAAGCAATTCAAAAATACGCTTTTTTATGTAGCGGTGTGTTATTTCGGTGAGGGTTTGAAGCTTTTCTTTATCTGAAAATACTATCTCTCCTAACTTCTTTCGGTAGATTTCCCCATCTTCCGAGGCAATGCTGTCCCCAAAAACAGAGATGAGCTCTTTCGTGCAAGGGGTATTCTTCTCCATTACCTCACGGGAGACCTTATCGCAATCAATAACGTAAGCCCCCCTTGAGCGAAGTACCTCAAGAGCGGTAGTCTTTCCTGCTCCGCTTTGTCCCGAAACTCCGATAATCTTCATCACTTTACCTCAACTACTGTATATCCCGATGCTTTTATAAGTCTGTTTACAATGGCAAGCCCAAGGTTGCTGTCCTCCGGTAGTCTTGCGTAAACTCTCTTTATTTCTTCTTTGGAGTCGAAGGCTCTCAGAGCGTCGAAAAGTCTATGCGCCATCTCCCCTTCATCCCTTTTGGAGCCGAGTATTTCTACTCTGTCACTTTCCTCTATTCCGTCCTCGCGGTAGCAGATAAGCCCCGTAGCACTGTCATCAAGGGCGCTCTTCATAAAGGAGACAACGTCTTTGTCTTCTCCCTTTAAAATAATCACCGAGGCACGGGGTGCGTAATGGCGGTACTTCATACCGGGAGCAAGGGGCTTTTCACCCGCTTCAAGCTTGCCCTTAACCGCCTTATCAACCGTAATATTCCCCAACGTATCCTCAAGCATTTCAAGAGTGACACCGCCGGGTCGAAGCAGGGTTACCCCCTCTTTTTTCAAAAGCACAATGGTAGATTCAAGTCCTACCTCGCACTCTCCCCCGTCGATTATCATATCCACTCTTCCCATCATATCCTCGATGACGTGGCAAGCCTTCGTGGGACTCGGTCTGCCCGAGGTGTTCGCCGAGGGGGCGGCAATGGGAACGCCCGACAGCTCGATAAGTCTTCTTGCAACGGGATGGGACGGAAGTCTTACTGCAACGGTATCCATACCTGCCGTTACGGTGTGGGGGATGATATCACGCTTTTTTTGTATTATCGTAACAGGGCCGGGGACGAATTTCTCCTTGAGCTTTTCAAAGGCTTCCACGTTTTCTATGATACAATATTTTTCGTAGTCCTCTTTTTTTGCTATCTGAATAATAAGAGGATTGTCTGAGGGTCTGCCCTTAGCCGAATATATTCTCTCGGCAGCGGTAGAGTCGAGAGCGTTGGCGCCAAGTCCGTAGACTGTCTCTGTGGGGAAGGCTACAAGGCCTCCTCTTTTTATTATTTCGGCAGCCTGGGTAAGCTCTTTTTCAAAGTCCTCTAATCTGCCGGGGTCAACGTGAACTACTTTCGTTTCCATCAAAATTCACCGTTAGCAAGCTTTTCGGCGGTGTCTGCCGCCGCAAGAGCTTCAATAATAGGTGTTATTGCACCGTTTAAAATATTTTCAAGGTTATAAAGAGTGAGTCCTATTCTGTGATCGGTAACTCTTCCCTGAGGGTAGTTATAGGTTCTGATGCGCTCGCTTCTGTCTCCCGTTCCAACCTGACTCTTACGCTCGGATGCAAGGGCGCTGTTCTGCTCCTCAAGCTTCTTTTCGTAAAGCTTGGTGCGCATTATCTTCATTGCTTTATCGCGGTTTTTATACTGGCTTCTCTCATCCTGACACTCTACTACAATTCCCGTGGGCTTGTGTATCATACGGATAGCCGAGTCGGTCTTATTTACGTGCTGACCGCCTGCACCCGACGCTCTGTGTGCCTCTATTTCAAGGTCGGCAGGATTGAGCTCAACGTCTACTTCCTCTGCCTCGGGAAGAACGGCTACCGTGACTGTTGAGGTGTGTATTCTGCCCTGAGCCTCAGTTTCGGGAACTCTCTGTACTCGGTGAACACCGCTTTCGTACTTCATTCTTGAGTAAGCGCCCTCACCGCTTATCATAAAGGACACTTCCTTAAAGCCGCCAAGCTCTGTTTCGTTGGCACTGACAAGCTCGGTCTTAAAGCCTTGGGAGTCGGCGTACATATTATACATTCTGTAAAGGACGTAGGAGAAAAGCGCCGCTTCCTCACCCCCTGCTCCGCCTCGAATTTCAACCACAACGTTTCTGTCGTCGTTCTCATCTCGGGGAAGAAGAAGGATTTTTAATTCCTCGGTTATCTTCTCCATCTCTTCCTTGGCAGTTACTATCTCCTCTTCGGCAAGGGCTTTCATCTCCCCTTCCTCGATTTCAAGAAGCTCCTCCGCCTCTGCCTTGTTCTTCTGCCAGGTCTTATACTCGCGGTACTTCTCGGTAATGGGAGAGAGCACCTTGTATTCCTTGGTAAGCTTTCGGTATTCATCCTGATCATTCATAACCTCTGGAAGAGAAAGCTTCTCCTCTATCTCCACAAATCTCTTTTCGGTATCCTCAAGTCTCTTAAACATACAGTCTTATTTCCTTTCTTCGCCCTCAGGTGTGATAACTCGCTTTACTCCCTTTTCAAGCTTGACTCTGGCAACGGTAACCTCTCTTGAACAGCCAAGGCATTTGACCTTGATGTCACTGCCAACTCTCAACACCTGAAAGGTACTCTCACCGCAAGGGTGCTTCTTTTTCATTTCCAGGGTATCTCCCACAAGCATTATCATAAATATCACCTAAACATAATTATTCATTATATTGTAACACATAAAACCGTTTTTGAAAATAGGTAAAATTAAAAAACATGAAAAGTATGTCATTTTATTCACCTGTTGCTAAAACTGTCACACAAAAAATAAAAATATAAGTAAAGATATACCCCCCAATTAAAGTTGACCCGTTTTATAATTTATGATATAATAATACAAAAGGGGGACTCACTATGAAAAGAACAGCTTTTTTAATATTAATATTACTCTCAGTTTTGACAGTTTTTCTCTTTTCGGGGTGCACTGCATCTGCTCCCGTGAAAAACACACCCGTTCTTCCTCTTGAACCGACGGAAGAATCATTGGTTCCCAGTGTTACGGTGACCGAGCTTTGTGACGTTTGCAAAAGTGACGTAAAAATCGGAAGTCACGGCGAAGCATCTTGCGGGGTTAAGGGACACTTTGTCTGCGACTCACTTCTTCACGGGGTGCCTTTATGCAACAACACGTCTCACTGCATCTCCGACGGGCTTAACCACGAAAAAGCCGACTGCCTTGCCCCTCATCACTACAACTGCCGCGGGGACCATGGTATAGCATCCTGCGGTATATCATATCACAGGCTTTGCGACGGCATAAGCCATGCACCTATGCCCTGCGGATACAACTGGCATTGTATATCGGACGGACTGCCTCACCTTCCCGCTTCCTGCGGAGTCGACGGACACTTTGAATGCTTTGAAAATCACGCCCCTGCCGTTTGCGGTGCCGAAGGACATCTAAACTGTGACGGCAGAATACACGCTACCCGCCCTTGTAAAATAGCGGGACATTGCTACTCCGACGGGCTCGACCACTCCTATATTTACGTGAATGGAGAAAAGAAATTTCTTTGTGAATAAAAAGGAGAGTTCTTCTGAACTCTCCTTTTTATTATTCAACCGTTATACTTTCAATCGTCTGGTCAATCTGAGGGCGGTCACGCATATCGGTGCGGACAGAAGCTATTCTGTCAACAACCTCAATGCCCTCCACTACCTTACCGAAGGCGGCATACTGTCCGTCAAGGTGAGGGGCGTCGGCGTGCATAATAAAGAACTGACTTCCTGCGGAATCGGGGTTCATGGAGCGCGCCATCGAAATAACGCCTCTTGTGTGCTTCAAGGGGTTTTGTACGCCGTTCATAGCGAATTCTCCCTTAATAGAGTAACCGGGGTTACCCATTCCCGTTCCCTCGGGGCATCCGCCCTGAATCATAAAGCCTGCGATAACTCTGTGAAAAATAAGTCCGTTATAAAAGCCCTCGTTTGCAAGCTTTACAAAGTTTTCAACAGTTATGGGGGCCGTGTCGGGATAAAGCTCAAGCTTCATCACACCGCCGTCTGCCATTGTAATAGTTACGTTTTTAATCTCTGCCATTTCTTACCTCTGCTTTGCATCAAGATAGTCTACAAGGTCACCGATAGTTATAAGACTGTGGATGTCCTGCTCTTCGATTTCAACGTCGAACTTGTCCTCGCAAAGAACTACAAGGTCTGCAAGCTCAAGAGAGTTAAGCTTTAAGTCGTTAACGAATTCTGCGTCAAGGGTTATAAGCTCCTCGTCAACGTCAAGCTCCTCGATAAGAGCATTTTTAATTTCCTCAAACATGGTCATTCTCCTTTGATACGTTTAATCTTTTTGGTAGTAGTTTTTTCAAACTCTGTCTTTCTTATCTCAATGCCTCTGACTTGTTTAAAAATCGGAAGCTTCTTATTGAGCTCTTGTATTTCACGCTTTATCGTGTCTGAAATTACGGTAATATCTTCCATGCCCATTTCTTCCGCCTTATCAAAATTGGGGAAAATCTGGGCTGTTATAACGGTTTCTCCCGAAGCGTTGGGCTTACCTACCACAACGCATTCCGAAACAAGCTCTATTCTGTAAATATGCTCTTCTATTTCCTCGGGGTAAACGTTCTTTCCATTATCGAGAATAATTATATTCTTCTTTCTGCCCGTGATGTAGATAAAACCGTCCTCGTCGATATATCCTATATCTCCGGTAGAAAACCAGCCGTCCTCGTCGATAGCCTCATGAGTGAGGTCGGGGGCTTTGTAGTAGCCCTTCATAACGTTGTCGCCTCTCACAACTATCTCACCCTCGGTATCCTCGGGGTTTTCTTTATCAATTCTCACCTCAACTCCGTGAACGGCAAGTCCCACGGAGGCATACTTCTTCCAATGGAAGGGACAAACCGATACAAGGGGTGAACACTCTGTAATTCCATAGCCTTGAACAAGGTTAATTCCCACGTCCTCAAAGCCCTTTACGTATTCGGGTGAAAGCGCGGCACCTCCGCATACCACCTTCTTAAGCTTTCCGCCGAAGGCAGCGGTCACCTGACCGAAAAGCATTCCTCTAAGGTCAAGCCCTGTGTGTCTGAGCACGTTTGAAAGGGCAATACCACGCTTCAATTTCTTCTCCTGATTGTTCTTTTTCGCGGTATCCCAAATTCTCTTATAAACGGTGGTTACAAAGAGGGGCACGAGAATAAGAACTGTGGGCTTAAAGACCTTGAAGTTCCTCAAAAGATGCTTCATACTGTCGTTAATACAAACGGTAGCGCCTACAAGCATAGGTGTGAGTATTCCGCAGGTCATCTCATAGGTATGATGTGTAGGAAGCACCGACAAAAGCACGTCGGTGGGATGGAACTCCAACATTGCTGAAGATGAATTTATAGACGATGCGATATTCTTATGGCTGAGAAGGACGCCCTTAGAGGTGCCCGTTGTACCCGATGTGAATATAATAACGGCATCCGCCTCGCGGTCAATTTCAACGTCAAGGAAGTCTGTTACGTCCTCGCGAAGAAGTCTCTTCCCCTTTGCAATAAGCTCTTCGGTAGTTATAAATTTTTCATTTTTCTTTTCTTCATACTCTTTTCCCATTTTAATAAAATAGGAAATGTCGGTCTCGTCTGCAATTCTTTCAAAATACTCCTGAAAGCGTTCCGAATAAACTACTGCAGATACTTCGGCAATTTCAAGAAAATTCTTTATTTCTTCCTCGGAAAGCTCCTTGTCAAGGGGCACAATAACTCCACCGCCGTTGACGGTGGCAAGGTAGGTTGCTATCCAATCCTTTGAGGTTTCGCCTATAACGGCGATGTGCTTGCCCTGGAGTCCCATCTGAAAGAATGCTGTGCCAAGGCGGTCTATATATTTATCAATATCGTTAAACGTTACGTCAATAATTTCTTCTTTTGCTTCTCCCTTATAGCGGAGATAAACGTTATCGCCGTGAATTTCGGCAGCAGATTTAACAAGATGCTTTAAGTCGGTGACAGTTCTGCTCTCGTGGGTAGGGTATCCTTTTTTCATAACTTCTCCTTTCAAACATCTACCAATGAACATTATATTGACTTTACACGCTTTTGTCAAGTTTTAGGTGGAAATTTTGTTTTTCGCTTTACATTGCGGACACATTGTGTTAATATAATTATTAGCAAAAAGCGAGGTATAATATGGAAAACAAACTTCACATAAACATAGTTCTTCACGAGCCCGAAATTCCCCAGAATACGGGAAATATAGCACGTACCTGTGCTGTGACGGGGGCAAGCTTACATCTTATCGAGCCTCTCGGGTTTGAGATTGACAGTGCGAAATTAAAGCGTGCGGGGCTTGACTATTGGGACAAGCTTGACGTACACCGTTATAAATCAATAGATGAATTTTTTGAAAAAAACGAGGGTGAATTTTTCTTCTTCACCACCAAGACCGAAAAGAGCTTTGCCGACGTATCCTACCGCGGCAACGTCTATCTCATCTTCGGCAAGGAGACAAAGGGACTTCCCAAAGAGCTCATCTACGCTCACCGGGACAGAGCTGTAAGGATACCCATGCGAAACACTCTCAGATGCCTTAACCTCTCCAACTCCGCCGCCGTTGCGGTCTATGAGGTCTTACGGCAGAATTCATATCCCGATATGATATGACGCCCCGTGCTCTCGGCGTAAAGAAGGAGAAGCAGTACGAAAAGAGAAATATTGAAGGAGGAAAGCTTCACAAGATAGAGTCCTGCAATTGCAAGTAAAAAGAGAGTAATTCTCGATATGAGTCCTATGAGCCTTTCAGCTTCATAGGGCTCCTTTTTCATAAGGAGAAGGGCGGTCAATGCCTGCCCCCCGTCAAGGGCGGATATAGGCAGAAGATTGAAAATGCCGTAGAGTGCGTTTGACAGAAAAAAGAAAAATAAAAGAGGAGTAAACCTCTGCCTCAGAATAAAGAAAATAATAAGTGAGGCTAAAAGATTAAATACACTCCCCGACACCGAAATAAGCACCTCACGGCGGTAGCTTATAAGCTTTTTTTCGAGAAAGATAGTGCCCCCGAAAAGCCCGAGCACCAACGCCCTCACCCTCACCCGAAGCACACTCATCACAGTCAGATGCCCTGCTTCGTGAATGAGGGCTGAGGTGAGCATGAGAAGAGTGTAAAGCCAGTCTCCCCCGATAAAAAAAACCGCAAGAGTTATAAGGAAGGAGGGCTCTGCAACTATCTTCAAACGAGAACACCCCTATCCATATTAAAGACCTCTACCGCCTCGGGACTTTCCCGCATAGCGGAAATAAGGCGCTCTCCCGCAGAATAAAGGCTGTTATCTTCCCTTTTTGACATAAAGGTAATAATGGCTATTATAAGGCACAAAAGCGCCACAATAAATTTTTTTGACAAAATAAAACCCCCGCATACAATTTTAAAAATTATATGCGGGGTGTCTTTTTTTAATGACTTATTTCTTCTTGGGGGTGAGGGTATACCAGAAGGAGCCTGAAAGGAATACCGAGGAGTAAAGACCTGCTACAATTCCCACGATAAGAGGAAGTGCAAATTCCTTGATAGAATGAACTCCGAGAATATATACCATTCCAATTGTAAGAAGAGTGGTGATGGTTGTGTTTATCGAACGCATAACGGTCTGACGGCTTGAAATATTGATTATCACGCCGAAGTCGGTTTTGGACATCTTACGCTTGTTTTCACGAACTCTGTCGAAGAGTACGATGGTGGCGTTTATGGAATAACCGAGAATTGTCAGTATTGCCGCAATGATGTTACTGCTAACGGGGATGCCAAGAACAGAATATGTTGCAATAACGAGAATTATATCGTGAATAAGGCAAAGAATAGCGGCAATTGCCGAGCGGAACTCAAATCTTACGGTGATATAGAGAAGCATGAGTATAACGGCAATTATTGTAGCGATAAATGCTGAACGCTTAATTTCACCCGAGATGGATGCGCCTATTCTTGACTCTGCAAGAATTTCAACGGGAACTGTTCCGCCGTAAACTATCTCTTCCTCTTCGGAAGTCTCTGCTTCGGGTTCTGCTTCTGTCTCTGTTTCAGCTTCAGCCTCGCCTTCGGTTTCAGTCTGTGCTTCAACTTCTGCTTCTGCATCATCAACAGCCTCGGTGGTTTCCTCGGTTACTTCCTCGGTTGTCTCTTCGGTTGTCTCCTCTGCAGTTTCCTCTGTTGCTTCGTCTGTCTCTTCGCCGAGAAGCTCTTCAAGCTCTTCTTCGGTGAGTGTTTTTTCATCATCCTCTTCGGGAAGAGCGGCGCCATAGGCAATATTAAGAACGTTATAAACCTCGTCCATAACCTCGGGAGCAGCGTCAGCCGCCTTAATGATAACACAGCTTGAGTTGTCACCCGACTTCTGAATGGTGTTAACGGTAATTCCGTCAACCGAGTCTACAAGACTGCGAACCTTATCAAGTTCTGCCTTGTCGAGAGTCTTGTGAAGGTCATACTGAAGAGTGAGACCGCCTGCAAAGTCGGTATCAAGATTAAAGCCCTTAACAAAGATAAAGAGGAGAGCTGCGATAAGAACTATGGCAGATATAGTAAACCATACCTTGCGAAGTCCTGTTATTTCCATTTGTTCTTTAGAGATAAATTTCATTGACTCATTCCCCCTTTCTTATATTCCGTAGAGCCAAGGCTTCTTAGCCCCAAGCCCTACGATAGCATTCATAAGGAAGCGTGTTACAACAATTGCAGTGAACATTGAAACAACGATACCTATGAAGAGGGTTATAGCAAAGCCCTGAACAGTACCCGTACCGAAATACCAAAGCACTGCGGCTGCAATAAGAGTTGTGATATTACTGTCGATGATAGAGGAGAAGGCACCCTTGAAGCCGGACTTAACCGCCGAAACTGTGCCCTTGCCGACTCTGAGCTCTTCCTTGATACGCTCAATAATAATAACGTTAGCGTCAACCGCCATACCAATAGACAGAATAATACCTGCAACACCGGGGAGTGAGAGGTTAACCTTAGCAACAACGAGTACAACAGCCTCTATTGCCACGTAAGCGATAAGAGCGATAGCCGACACGATGCCGGGGAGTCTGTAATATACGATCATAAAGAGCATAACGAGAAGCACGCCGATTGCACCTGCAAAAAGTGCTGTTTCAAGCGCCTTTTCACCGAGAGTAGGACCAACGGTATCAGCTCTCAGCTCTGCAAGTGAGAAGGGAAGCTGACCTGAAGCGATAACGCTTGCAAGGTAGGTAGCGCTCTCTTTAGTGAAGTCGCCCGTGATTACAACGTCCTCGGTAACAAGCTTTTCGGAAACTCTGGGAACGGAAATTATCTCTTGGTCAAGCATGATCATGATATAGTTTCCTTCTTCTGCTACAAGCTTCGCCGCTTCCTCTGTTGCAAGAGCGAACTTTTCTACCGCCTCGGGCTTAAGGGAAACGGATACAAAATACTCGGGAGTGAGTGACTGCTCGGAAACCTGACCGTACTGCATTGAAGCCGACTTGATGTCACTTCCAGTCATAACGACCTGCCATTTGGAATTCACAAATTCAAGCTCGCCAATGTTTCCGAGAAGGTTTCTTGCTTCGTCAAGGTCCTTAACCTCGGGGATTTCAATCTGAATTCTCTTGTCGTCCTTCATCTGTGTAATAGTGGCTTCTGTGTAGCCTGCATTTGAAAGACGGTTTGTCATAATGGATACAACCGTGTCCATATCTGCATCGCTGACGCTTCCAAGGTCGTCAACGTCGGGCTCGTAAACAAGAAGTGTTCCTCCTGCAAGGTCAAGACCCTTTCTTATAGCGCCTTCATCAAAAACGCCGGGAAGAAAGCTTCCTATACCGCAAAGAGCCACATATGACACTAAAGCAATAAGAACTATTGCCGCAATAAGTTTCGTAAGATTCTTTGCCATTTTAATATTCCTTTCGTAAAAATATACTTTTAATATTATACTACATTCAGTAAAAATTGTCAATATAACTTATTTTTGTGTTGATTATTTTTAATTTTTATGCTATTATTCATAATGTATTAAATTTTGAGGAGTTTAATATGAGCAACAGACCCTTTTTCAATGAACACAGAGATTTAAAGTATGCAATTCCGGCTATGAGAAAGAAAGGCAACACTATGGACAATTCCTTCAAGAGAGCGTCAAGTGAGTACGCGTTCAACTACACCGAGCACCTTGTAAAAAGGGGCGCGGATAAAAATATTATAATTGGGAGGGCTTTAATCGTTCTTCTCACCCTCATTCTGTTCGGAGCAGTAGTATTTCTCACCTTCGGACCTATAAAGCTTCCTCACATAGTTGTGGTTGCCGTTGTCCTCATTCTCTATATCGCAAAGCTCCTTTGGGGATTTACCTCCATTGAATACGAATATCTTATCGTATCGGGAGAAATGTCTATGGACAAAATTTACGGTGGCAGAAAAAGAGTTAAAATGACAGAGTTCAATATTCACGATGCCCTGTCTATTGCACCTCTTAGTGAGACGAGACTGGACGGTGCAAGGGTTATTTTCGGCGCTACGTCAATGAAGGACGACGACCTTTACTGCGCTGTCTACAACAATGCCGACGGCGAAAAGGAAGCCCTTATTTTCAACGTTCACGAAAAAGCCTTGCAAATGCTGAAATACTACAATAAATCTACTGTAATAAAATAAAGGGCAAGAGAATATAGTATCTTAAAAGGAGTGACTCTTTTGAAGATACTTTATATTCTTGTGTGCCTTGTTTTACTCATTTCTTGCGGAAAAGGAGAAATAACTGCCCTTGACCTTCCCTTTGAAGAGGAAGTCACCTTCACAGACGGAGAGCTGACCTTGACGGGCGTACTATACTTCGACGGCGAAAAAATGACCTTTTCACCCGACAGTCCTGAGGGCTATAAGGTAAGTATTACGAAGGACGGGGGCATCGTAGAATATGACGGAATCGTTTTTAGTGAAAACGTTCTTCCCTCGTCGCGCTTTCTCCCCCTTTTCGAGATACTCAAGGGAGAGTGTGAAGGCATCGTAATTTCGGAAAATCCCCTTTCAGTTGAGAAAAAAAACATAAAAATAACTTTTAATAAGGATAAATAATGAAGAATCTCAGATGCTATGCAAGAATTTCCATCGACAATTTAATACACAATCTTTCCTGCATCCGCCGTGTTATAGGTGACGACACGCTGATTTTTCCTATTGTAAAGGCAGATGCTTACTCTCACGGCGATATAAGATGTGCGAAAGCCATTTGCAACGCCGTTGGCACCTTTGCCGTTGCCGAGATAAACGAAGCACTTCATCTGAGAGAAAACGGAATTGAAAACGATATACTGATTTTGGGATACACCGACCCTTCCTTTGCGGCATTGCTCTGTGAAAACAAAATCACTCAGACTGTCACTGACAAGGAATATGCAAAATCCCTTTCGGAAAATCTCGGTAAGGGAGTGCTTGGTATTCACCTTAAGGTTGACACGGGTATGCACCGCTTCGGCATTGACTGTGAGAGTGAGGACGGAATTGCAGACGCAGAAGAGATTTCAAGGCTTCCCAACCTTGAAATAAAGGGTACGTTCTCTCATTTTGCCGAAAGCGACGACCTTGCATCTACCTTTACCGACCTGCAGTTTTCACGCTTTAATTCCTTTACGGAAAAGCTTCGTGAAAGAGGCATCGACACGGGAGCTTTGCATATTGCAAACTCGGGGGCTACCCTCACCCGCCCCGATACTCACCTTATGGCGGTAAGACCTGGAATAATTCTTTACGGCGCTTACCCCTCAAAAGAGGTAAAGGAAAAATATCTTTCCCTTTACCCTGAATACCCTCTGAAAGAGGTTATGACCATGTGCGCAAGGGTTGGTCAGGTACATAAGGTCAAAAAGGGAGAGGGCATCGGTTACAGCCGAACCTTTTTGGCAGAGGATGACATACTTGTAGCAACAGTTACCGCAGGCTATGCCGACGGAATTCCCAGAGGACTTTCCAACAAGGGTAGAGTCACCATAAACGGCGAGGTATTCCCTATTGTGGGTAACGTGTGCATGGACCTGTTGATGGTAGATATCACCAGTGCTAAAAATCCTGTCAAGGCAGGAGACGAGGTAATCTTCTGGGGAGAAGAGGGGCTTAGCATAGACGAATACGCCGCCGACGCAGGCGAAATAAATTATACCGTTTACACGGGAGTTTCCCCGAGAGTTAAGAGAATATATAAATGAAAAGAGGCTGTGGAAACAGCCTCTTTTCAATGAATTGCCTGACAGCATGAATTGAAATTAAAATTTCATGAATTAAACCTTTCGGTTTCACGAATTGCACTGTGGTGCATAAAGCAATTTAATTCATGTGGTAATTACCACAATTCATGACAAAGTCAATTCATGATGCAAAGCATCAATTCATAAAACTAATGTAAATTTCCCTTTGGAAAATTATTTTATTGTATTTTCGGTAATGCTTTAAAAAAAGCACGCTCTCAGACTCCCACGAAAACTGTAATTTTCATAGGGGTATTAGGGGAAACACTTTTATAAAAAGTGCTTCCCCTGAATATAATTTAAATGTAAGTACTTGTAAAAAATAGAATTATTTGATATAATAGTAAAACTTAATATTAAAGGGGGAATTTTATTTTGTTACCGCATAGTACGGGCAAGGATGATTTACTTTTGTCCCTTGGGGCTGATGCCGAAAAGGGACTGACCGCCGCCGAAGCAAGTGAGAGACTCACAAAATACGGCGAAAACAGACTCAAGGAAAAGAAAAAGAAAACGATGCTTCGACGCTTTCTCGACCAATTCTGCGACGTAATGATAATAATACTGCTTATTGCGGCAGTTATATCCTTCGTAGTCGCATGTGCAGAGGGAGAAAAGAGCGAATTTTTCGAGCCTTTCCTCATCGTATTTATTGTTGTCGTAAACGCCATAATGGGCGTTATGCAGGAAAGCAAAGCAGAAAAGGCACTTGACGCCTTAAAGAATATGTCAGCTCCTCACGCAAGAGTTATCAGAGATGGTGAAGAAAGAATTATTGATGCCTCTCTTCTTGTACCCGGAGACGTAATCAAGCTTGAAGCAGGCGACTTTGTACCCGCCGATGCAAGACTTATAGAAAGTGCAAGTCTTAAAAGCGAGGAGTCGGCTCTGACGGGCGAATCTGTACCCAGCGAAAAGGATGCTTTAGCCGAGGTTAAAGAGGACGCACCCATAGGTGACAGAACGAATATGGTATTTTCGGGCTGTTCCATAACCTACGGAAGCGCTCTGGCGGTGGTTACCGCAACGGGTATGAGCACCGAAATGGGTAAGATAGCAAATCTCCTTGACGGAGAAGAGGAAAGTGAAACTCCTCTTCAGAAAAAACTTGCGAACCTTGGTAAATATCTTGGTATAGTTGCTCTCGTTGCTTGTGCCATAGTATTTATAGTTGGACTTTTAAATAATATTTCGGTTATGGAAATCTTTATGATAGCGGTTTCCCTTGCGGTGTCTGCTATCCCTGAAGGACTTCCCGTAGTCGTAACTATCGTTCTTTCTATCGGTGTTCAGCGAATGGCGAAAAGAAACGCTCTCATACGCCGTTTACCTGCGGTAGAAACTCTGGGCAGTGCATCCGTTATCTGCTCGGACAAGACGGGAACGCTTACACAAAACAGAATGACTCTCGTCAGAGCTTTTGCCGACGGAGAGGAAGCTACTGAGAAGATTTCAGCTGAAAACAGCGAAAAAATAAAGAGGCTGCTCGCCTATGCTACCCTCTGCTCTGACGGAACGGTCAACTTCCATGAGGGGAAGGAGGAGCACATCGGCGACCCCACAGAAACGTCAATAGTTGTTGCCGCTCATAAGAACGGACTTGAACAGAGTATGCTCAACGACAAGTTCCCGAGAGTTGCCGAGATACCCTTTGACTCAGACAGAAAGCTTATGTCCGTTGTCAACGTAATAAGCGGTAAAAACGTAGTTATCGTCAAGGGTGCCTTCGACGTAATGATGTCAAGGTGTATCAAGGGAGACCTTGAAAAAGCAAAGAAATATATGAACGAAATGTCTGCCGACGCTCTCAGAGTGCTTGCGGTAGCATATAAGGAAATAGACGAAGTACCCGAAAATCCCACCTCAGAGGAACTTGAATCAGGACTTACCTTTATGGGACTTGTGGGTATGATAGACCCGCCCCGACCCGAGGCGAAGGAAGCGGTGGCTGTCTGCCGTAAGGCAGGTATCAAGCCCGTAATGATAACGGGTGACCACGTGGTGACCACTACGGCTATCGCCCGTGAGCTTGGTATTTTCCTTGATGGCGACATTGCCATAACGGGAGCCGAACTCGATAAGATGAGCGACAAAGAGCTTGACGAAAACGTAGAAAAGATTTCTGTCTACGCCCGAGTTTCACCCGAAAACAAAATAAGAATAGTCAAGGCTTGGCAGAAGAAAGGACAAGTAGTTTCCATGACGGGAGACGGCGTAAACGATGCTCCCGCCCTTAAAGCTGCAGATATCGGATGCGCTATGGGTATTACTGGCACCGACGTTGCCAAGGGCGCCTCGGATATGACCCTCACCGACGACAACTTCGCAACTATAGTTGATGCAGTAAAAGAGGGCAGAGGAATTTACGCTAACCTTAAAAAGGTTGTAGGCTTCCTCCTTGGTACAAATATCAGCGAGGTTATTGCAGTATTCATATCTATGATGGTATGGCACAAATCACCCTTCCTTTCCATGCATCTGCTTTGGATAAACCTTGTAGGAGACTCTCTTCCTGCGGTAGCGCTGGGTATGGAGCCCATTGAAAAGGACATTATGAACGAAAAGCCCAAGCCAAAAGCCGAGGGTATCTTCGCCCATGGACTTGGTGTGAGAATTGTGCTTCAGGGAGTTATGTTCTCTATTCTTACTCTGATTGCCTTTTACATCGGCTGGAAGGTACTTCCTCCCAAGGGCTGTGACCCCCTTGCAGCAGGCAGAACTATGGCGTTTATGGTACTCGCTTTGTCGCAAGCAGTTCACACCTACAATATGAGAACCGACAAATCGGTGTTCAAGATAGGATTTTTCTCCAATAAGTACGTAAACCTCGCAACCCTTGCGGCAATTGTACTTATGTCGCTGGTGCTCTTCACACCCCTCAGAGTACTCTTCAATCTTGAAATCCTCTCCCCTGTTCTCTATCTTATCGCACTTGTTCTCATCATAACACCTCTCGGTGTTGTGGAGCTTGCAAAAGCGCTGAAGCTTATAAAATAAAGAAAGCACCCGAAAGGGTGCTTTTTTGAATGCAAAATGCTGAATGCAAAATGCAGAATTATTGTTGATTTGCTAAAGCAAATCTTCATTTTATCAATATTTAGGGGGAGCACTTTTCGTAAAAGTGTTCCCCCTATAACCTCTATGAAAATGATAATTAAAATTTTATTATAGTTTTCGTGGGTGTTTGAGGGAGCGCTTTTTTAAAAAGCACTCCCTCAAGATATAATAAATTAATTTCCTAAGAAAATTTCAACGTCCAACAAAAAGGTCATACCATCTCATAAACACCAAAACAACCCAAAGCTTGCGGTAGTTGTCTTCCCTGCCCTCTCGGTGTGCGTCAAGCATACGAAGGGCTTCTTTTTTGTCGATATAAGCATCAGCAGAAGAGTTTGTTATAATGTCCTTTGCCCAATCGTAGAGCTCGTTTTTCAGCCATTTGCGAACGGGTACGGGGTAGCCGAGCTTGGGACGCATTACGGTTTCGGGATTTACAAGGTCACGGAAGGCGTGACGAAAGATATATTTCGTAGTGCCGTGGGAAAGCTTATCCTCGGTGTGAAGCTTCCTTGCAAATTCAAAGACCTCTTTATCGAGGAATGGCACTCTGACCTCAAGTGAATGAGCCATGCTCAGTCGGTCTCCCTTGACGAGAATATCACCTCTCAGCCAGGTGTTCATGTCTACGTACTGCATTTTGGTAATGCCGGGTAGTCCCTGAACGTCGGCGTAAATATCCTTTGTAAGGTCAGAAAAGTGCACTCTGTCAGAGGCTGTTTTAAGAATTTTCTTCTTTTCTTTTTCATCAAAGATAAAGGCATTTCCAACGTATCTCTTTTCAAGAGGTGTTGTTCCTCGGTAAAGGAGGGCTTTGCCCTTTACACCCTCGGGAAGAATTTTTGAAGCAAAGGAGAGGGGCGCTTTTATAAGAGAAGGCAGGGCGTTTATCTTATCGGAGGTAAGGGTCTCGCCGTACACCTTATAACCGCCGAAAAGCTCGTCGGAGCCCTCGCCTGACAGTACAACCTTAAGGTGACGCGCAGCCTCTTCGCAGATGAGATATATCGCCATAGTAGAGGGATCGGCAACGGGAAAATCAAGGTGATAGACCACCTTGTCAAAGGCACGTTTAAAATCCTCAAGCCCTGCCACAAGCTTTATATGCTCTACGTCAAGGTGACGTGCGATGCCCGAGGCTTCGTCGATTTCGGAGTATTCCTTTTCGCCGAAAGCAACGGTAAACGCCTTGATACCGGGGTTAAGCTTACTTGCGGTAGCGGTAATTACTGCCGAGTCGATACCGCCTGACAAAAACGTACCAACGTCAACGTCGCTTATCATATGATATTTTACACTTGTTTCAACTATTTCACGAAGCTCCTCGGCTCTCTTTTCAAAGTCGTCGGACTTCACGGGAGTGAAGGTTGGAGTATAGTACTTCTCCACTCTCACCTCACGCTCTGCCGAAAAGTCAAGCATCATATAAGAGCCTGCGGGGAGTATCCTTATTTCTGGGTGAAGAGTTGAGGGCTCGGGGATATACTGATAAGTAAAGTAGTGCTGAAGCTGTTCTTCATCTATAAGAGTTTTGTCAAGAGCGGGGTCAAGGTAAAATACCTTGGACTCCGAGGAAAAGTACACCTGTCCCTCACGCTCTATATAGTAAAGAGGCTTAATGCCGAAGGGGTCACGGCCAAGCATTACAGTATTCT
This sequence comes from Clostridia bacterium, assembly GCA_017467865.1. Lineage (GTDB taxonomy): Bacteria > Bacillota > Clostridia > Oscillospirales > SIG627 > RGIG6353. The sequence goes on along the minus strand of JAFUKG010000032.1, from coordinate 67,909 downwards.
TCTCTTTATCGTAAAAGGAGAAGGCAAACATACCGCGAAGCTTATTTATAAAGCTTTCTCCCTCGACAGAATAGAGGGTGAGCATAACCTCAATTTCGGAATTGGTTTTGAACTCATAGCCCTTTTCAATAAGCTGGGCTCTCAGCTCACGGTAGTTATAAATCTCGCCGTTGAAGATGCCTACGAAGCGTTCTCCGTACTCAAAGGGCTGGCTTCCCTTTTCAAGGTCGATGATACTAAGTCTTCTGAAAGCAAGTACAAGATTTTCAAAAAAGAGCATCTTGCCCTCGTCGGGTCCTCTGTACGCCATAGTCTCCGACATTTTTGTGACGATTTCCTTTTCACTCTCGCTGAGAGGTGATTTTTTAAACATTCCTACAAAGCCGCACAAGGTTTTAGTCTCCTTATCTCATATCTTTTGATATCTGTCTTTTTAATTTAAAGAAAAAGTTTATTGTAAGCGCCGTATAAGCTATTCCGAAAACAATGGAGGGGAACACAAAGGTTGTATTAAGGGATGGGAAGGCGTAAAGCATTACACCGAAAAACGCCTCTATAACCGCCCCGATTTTAAGTAAGGTCAGGTTATCCTCCAAGGTGTATTTAGTGTACTTTTTATTAAAGCTGTCCGCCCATTTAAGTATCATAACTATTACCGCCACGGTAAATACCGCCTCGGCGATACTGAGGGGCAAGGTCAAGGGCTTTGAACCAAAGGTATAGGTCAGAACGAAATTCGTCTTTCCTCCCCAATAGAGTCTGTAAATGAAGGAGAAGAGAGAAACGGTAAAGCCCGCAAAGGCAAGAATAGCGGGAAGTGTAGTTCTTTCGTTCATTCTCCTCTTCATAAAAACGAAAGCAACAAAAACGAGGAAAAATCCCACAAAGGTAGGAAGCACGTCTATGGCGTCAATATAAAAGTCGAAAAAGAAGAGCATAGCAGATAAGAAAAACGTAAGTACAAAAGAGGTGTTCTTCACGGTCATAACGTTCTCTTTTGACAGTACCTCTTCCCGACGGTGCTTCGTCATATTCCCTATCAGCTCTTTATTCTTTATGAGAGAAACAAAGAACTGTCCTGCGTAAATCACGCTGACAAGAGAAATCACCGCCGACAGGAAAAAAGCAAATACCATAAAGACACGCATAGCCGCTTCAAAGTCCACAAACCAGGTGTCCGCCGACAGATTGCCCGTAGTCTCGGTGTCGAAAAGTCCAACCGTTGCAGGCAGAAAGGCAAGTACGTTTTTAAGTACGAAGAAAACGTACATATACCATTTAATACCACTTACTTTATCGGAGTTGAGAGAAGGTGTTATTCTCATTGCCGAATAATCGAGAGCGGTAAAGAAATTTGTAACAAAGGGAATTACAGTTATAATTTCAACAATTCCGTAGGCAAAGGTAGCAAGGAGCATATCCGACGTACCGAAGCGGAAGGTGAAAAGCGACACGGCAAGCTTTACTGCCGACACGAGCATCATTCTCAAAGAAAGCCTTTTCGCGTCCTCGGCACGCAGCTCAATATCTGCAAGTGGGGTAAGTCCAAGGGTTATAAAAAACCAGCCTATCACGTCGGGGAGAAAATCGAAGAGTGTTATATCGGGTGAAAATATAAATATAAGTCCAAGAAATATAAGAGGAAATCTCATTTTCTATTCTCCGTCTGCCATATTCTTGCCGCAGCATTTCTTGTATTTAAGTCCGCTTCCGCAGGGGCAGGGGTCGTTTCGTCCCACCTTTTCGCTCTCGGCTTTTCTGACGGGAGCTTTCTTCACAGGGGATGCGTCGCCGCCGTGGGATGCACCTGTAATCTTCGCAACCTTTTCACGCTTTATCTCGGTTCTCGGCTGTACAGACAGAATTCCTCTTACGGTGTCGCATCTTATTTCCTCGGTCATTTCGTCGAACATATCCGAGCCTACTATCTTATATTCTCTTACGGGGTCACGCTGACCGTATGCCTGAAGTCTTATAGTGCTCTGAAGAGCGTCCATAGCATCTATGTGCGCCATCCACTTGCGGTCAACGGTGCGAAGCAGTATAACACGCTCTGCCTCACTCATAACCTCTTCTCCGAGAAGCTCTGTCTTCTCCGCATAAAGCTTGTCTGCACGCTCACAAAGCTCATGCGTCACCTTATCGGCGGAAAGCTCGTCGAGAGCGTCCCCCGTTTCACGGAAGTCTGCATCTGTTGTGAAGAGTCCGAAAAAAGCTCGTCTGAGCTCGTCAAGCTGCCATTGGTCGGGGGTATCCCCTCTCATGCATTCTCTGACCTTTGACTCAATCATAGAGTGCATCATAGACTTAATCTTATCGGTCAGGTCTATTCCGTCAAGGACCTCTCCTCTTTCCTTGTAGATAACGTTTCTCTGCTCGCTCATTACGTTATCGTACATAAGCACGTTGCGTCGGCGGGCAAAGTTCTGACCCTCAAGGCGCTTTTGTGCGTTTTCTATTGTGTTTGATAAAATTCTGGCGTCAATGGGCTGGTCGTCCTCAAGACCGAGGCGGTCAACCACACCCACTATTCTGTCTCCTCCGAAAAGGCGCATAAGGTCGTCGTCAAGAGAGAGATAGAATGCCGACGCGCCGCTGTCTCCCTGACGTCCTGCACGTCCTCGGAGCTGATTGTCAATTCGTCTTGACTCGTGGCGCTCGGTGCCGAGAATAAAGAGTCCTCCCGCTTCTCTCACCTTTTCGCGCTCGGGTGCAATTTCACGCTCAAACTCTGCAACAAGCTCGTTATAGCGTGCTCTTACCCCGATAATCTCTTCGTTATCGGTGTCTGTAACAGTATCTGCAAGAACGATAAGCTCCTCGGAATAGCCCTCCTGACGAAGCTTTGTCTTTGCAAGGTACTCGGGGTTACCGCCAAGCATTATGTCGGTGCCTCGTCCTGCCATATTGGTGGAAATGGTAACGGCGCCGTACTTTCCTGCCTGTGCGATAATCTCTGCTTCCTTTTCGTGGAATTTAGCGTTAAGAACGTTGTGGGGAATACCGCGCTTCTGAAGTATCTTTGAAAGCTCCTCGGATTTATCAATAGAGACAGTACCCACAAGGACTGGCTGACCCTTTTTGTGGCACTCTTCTATCTGGGCTACAATGGCATTTATCTTGCCGCGGCTGTTCTTGAATACCTTGTCCTCGGCATCCTTTCTTATCATGGGCTTATTGGTGGGGATGACTATAACGTCAAGGTTATATATCTCACGGAATTCACCTTCTTCTGTAAGGGCAGTACCCGTCATACCCGAAAGCTTTGTATAAAGGCGGAAGAAGTTCTGGAAGGTGATAGTAGCAAGGGTTTTCGACTCACGCTCTACCTTTACGTTTTCTTTTGCTTCTATTGCCTGATGAAGTCCGTCGGAATAGCGTCTGCCGGGCATAAGTCTGCCAGTAAAGGCATCGACAATGATTACCTGATTATCCTTTACAACGTAGTCAACGTCGCGCTTCATGGTGCCAAGTGCCTTTATGGCTTGGTTTACGTGGTGAGCGAGGGCCGCGTTTTCGGGGTCGGCAAAGTTATCTATTCCAAACTGCTCCTCCACCTTCTTTATACCTCTTGAGGTAAGGGTGGCGTTGTTCGCCTTTTCGTCTATGATATAGTCGTAGTTGGTTTCAAGGTTTTCGTCTATCTCCTTGTCGTTTGCCTCTTTTATCTTAAAGGATTTGAGAGTCTTTGCAAAGGCGTTTACGACGCCGTAAAGCTCGGTTGACTTTTCTCCCTGACCCGAAATGATAAGAGGAGTTCTCGCTTCGTCGATAAGTATGGAGTCCACCTCGTCCACAATGGCGAAGTTATGACCTCTCTGCACTCTGTCCTCTTTATATATAACAAGATTGTCTCTCAGATAATCGAAGCCAAATTCGTTGTTAGTGCCGTAGGTAATGTCGGCGTCATAAGCCTTATGCTTTTCCTCGGGGGACTGTCCGTGAACTACAAGTCCTACCGTAAGGCCGAGAAAGTTATATATCTTACCCATCCATTCGCTGTCACGCTTTGCAAGGTAATCGTTGACTGTGACGATGTGAACACCCTTGCCTGTGAGAGCGTTAAGGTATGCGGGAAGCGTGGCAACAAGGGTTTTACCCTCACCCGTTCTCATTTCAGCAATTCTGCCCTGATGGATAATTATACCGCCGATAAGCTGAACTCTGTAATGGCGCTTCCCGAGAACTCTGGTGGATGCTTCTCTGACCGTGGCAAATGCCTCAGGGAGAATATCGTCGAGAGTCTCACCTTTTGCAAGTCTGTCCTTAAAAAGCTGAGTCTGTGCCTTCAGCTCCTCGTCGGTCATTCCCGAGTAGTGGTCGGAGAGTTCCTCTGTTTTATTTACAAGAGAGGTTATTCTCTTTATTTCTCTTTCGCTGTGTGTTCCGAAAAGTTTTGTAATAATTCCCATTTTTGTTCCTTTCAGCCGTTGAATTCGCTTTTTATATCACGTGAAAATAAAGAATTAAGTGTTTGCTGCGGGTCGGCGTTTTCAAAAAGCACCTTATACACCGCCGAGCATATGGGAAGCTCCACCGAGTATTTTTCAGAGAGCTTCATTATTCCCCGGCAAGTAGCAACACCCTCGGCAAGTTTCTGAAATTTTTCGCCCTTTACAAGCATTTCGCCGTAAGCTCTGTTATGAGAGTGCTTTGAAAAGACGGTGGCTTCATAGTCACCAAGATGGGCAAGCCCGTAAGCCGAAAGCCGATTTCCCCCCATAGCCTCTATAAGACGGGAAATCTCTCCTGCTCCCCTTGCCATAAGGGCACCCTTAAGAGAGGAAATACCAAGTCCGTCGAGCATACCTGCGGCAATGCCCACAACGTTCTTGGACGCCGCACCCACTTCGGTTCCGATAAGGTCGTTTCCGTAGTAAAAGCGGATAAGTGAGCTGGATAAGACGCTGGCAAGCCCTTCCTTAAAATCTCGGTTATCCGAGTCGATGAGCATACAGTTGGGGATAGCGTTGACAAAATCCTCAACGTGTCCCGGTCCTACCCACACTGCCAACTCATAGGGCTTCTTATAGCTCTCACGAAAAACCTCACTCAGCCTTTTACCGCTTTTCTCTTCAATTCCCTTCATGCAGAGGATGAAGCGCTTAGGAGTGTTTATCCTTTCGGACAGCTCTTCTGCAAAGGCGCGCAAATTTTGGCTGGAAATAGATATAACGATAGTATCGTTTTCAATAGCACGGTTAAGGTCGGTGGTAACGATAGTCCTCTCACCAAGTGTAACCGTGCCGTTGGTACGAGTCTCCTTAAAGGCGCAGATACCCTCGGAGCCTTCTCTTCCCCAAAGGACAGTTTCGTCCATCAGCGAAAGATACCACGCAATAAAGCTTCCCCATCTTCCCGCGCCAAGTACTGATATTTTCATTTTTACCTCAATTCATCAACGTAAAGAGCTCTCTCGCCACCTACAAATCTGGGGCGTGTTCTTGCAACGGTAAGCCTTGCACCGCCAATCATACTGACGCTTGTTCTCACGGGTACAGCAACGGGTCTGAGCTGCATACCGATAAGCACCGAGCCGATATCCATACCTGCCGCCGCCTGAACTTTTTCTACCGCAACAGGCTCCTCTAAAGTATCCCAAAGGGACATCGCAAATGCACCGCCTGCGTGAAGCTGTGGCTTCACGTTGACTCTTTCAAGTCCCCAAAGACGGACAGCTCTCTTTTCTATAATTACCGAGCGGTTAAGGTGCTCACAGCATTGAGCCGCCATATAAAGCCCCTTTTCCTTTATCATGGGATAAAGAGTGTCTACAAGGGCACGTCCTACCTCAAGGCTTGAATAGGTGCCCACCTTTTTGCCAAGCACCTCGCTTGACGAGCAGCCTATAACAACTATATCGTCCTTTTCAAGGCTTGCAGCCTCAAAAAGCTCTTCTAAAGCAATTTTTGCCTCTTTTTTTATCTGTTCAATCACTTGAATGCCTTCTTTCAAAAATAGTTATATACATTATAATATATTTTTGCTCTATTTACAAGTACATTGTGTGAACTTTTTAACAGTTTGACAAGAAAAAGAAGTTATGTTAAAATACTAAAAAAGCAAAGGAGAATATTTATGGATATTTTATCACTTCTTCAAAACCGTTATTCGGTAAGAGATTTTAAAGATACACCCGTGGAAAAAGAAAAGCTTGACAAAATCCTTGAAGCCGCCCGCGTTGCCCCCACAGCAAAGAATATGCAGCCTCAGAGGATCTTTGTCATTGAAACAAAGGAGTCTCTTGAGAAAATAAGAGAAATCACCCCCAGCGCATACAACGCTCCCACAGTTCTTATGATCTGCGCCGACACCGACGTAGCATGGACGAGAAACAACGACGGCTGGTGTGCAGCTCCTATCGACTCATCTATCGTCACCTGCCATATGATGCTCGAAGCCGAAAGTCTAGGTTTGAACTCCGTATGGGTATGCGCTTTCAACAAGGAAAAAGTGAAAAATGCCTTTAATTTGCCCGATAATATTGTCCCCTACTCACTTCTACCCGTCGGATATAAAAGTGATGAATGTGAGCCCAATCCCCGTCACTTTGAAAGACAGTCTATCGACGACTTTGTAAAGAGGATCTAAAAAGCCAAGGGCTTTTTAGAATGCAGAATGATGAGTTATGAATGATGAATTAAGGTAAATTATAATCAATTGTGAATTCTGCATTAAAAAAGAGTCTCATCGAGACTCTTTTTTTCTTGCGTTTTCATATATATCACAAATAAGCTTATGTGTTTCAAGAGCGCTGTCAAAGGTCACTCTCATGGGTGTGCCCGAGGTCAGATGGTCGTAAAAATCAAAAATCTGTTTTATATGGCTTGCACCCCAATATTCCTTAACGTCACCGTAGTCAAAGCTGTCTTCTCCCGCATCCGAGGACACAGCTTTGCCGTCGTTAAAGTAGATTGTGGCTTTATCCGATAGCATCTGCACCCGTCCCTTTTCGCAATGCAATTCAAGAAAGACGGGGGAATTGTCGGAATAGCAATTGATGGCATGGAAGTTTGCAAGAACCCCGTTTTCAAATTCAATAATGCCCTCGGCGCTGTCCTCTACCTCAATATTGCATCTTCCTCTTTTGGCTATGGTGGAGTCCACTCTCACAACCTTAGAGTCTACAAAATGATGCATAAGGTCAATGGTATGTATTGCTTGATTTATAATTACTCCGCCGCCGCTCTCGGCAATATTTCCACGCCAAGGAGCCTCGTTATAGTAGCTTTGATTACGAAACCAAGTGACAGAGCACCGAGCTCCGAGGATTTTGCCCAAAGCTCCTTCACGTAACGTCTTTTCTATAAAAAGGGTACCCGTGTTGTAACGGTTTTGCATAACTGCCGAAAGGGTAACGCCGTTCACCTCTGCGCATTTTTCCATAAGGAGTGCATCCTCAAGATTTGTGGCAATAGGCTTTTCCACAAGAACGCTCACTCCTCTTTCCATGCACCAAAGAGATACAGGAGCGTGAAGAAAGTGAGGTAAGCATATATGTACACAGTCAGGCTTTTCCTTTTCCACCATCTCTTTATAGTCAGTGTAAGCTCGGGCAGAAAATTCCTCGGCGCACCTTTCAGCTCTCTCTTTTATTACGTCAGCTACCGCAACAAGCTCTGCTTTTGCACACGCATTTATGCTGACAAGATGAACTCTTGAAATAGTACCGCAGCCTATCAGGGCAACTCTCTTCTTCGACATAAAACTTACTCCTTTTTCATTCTTCAAAACTATTATACTTAAAATGCCGAAAAAATCAACTGATTTCTTATGTTTTTTAAATAAATTTAAGAAAGCTTTTATGTTAAAGTTTTACGAATTCGCAATTTATTCGTCTTACCACTACCATTTTTGTCCTTTGTGTGTTATGATAAATATAAGAGGTGATTAATAATGCAACCGAAAATTAAATTACTTAAGGTTCTTGATATTCTTCGCGCTACCGACGAGACTCATCCCATAACTGCCGTTGGTGTATGTAAGCTTCTTGAAGCAGAGGGTATTTCTGCAGAGAGAAAATCCGTTTGCCGTGACATCAACACTCTCATTGAATACGGCTATAAAATAACCCTTTGCCACGATAACAAAAAGGGATATTATATGGAAGATGGCAAGGCTTCTCCTCCCCCCGCCCCCGTCACACTCGACCTTGTTCATATCAGTATCGAATATAAAAAAGAGGACGCCGAGGACGTTTACGCCATTCTCGGCAAGGGTAAAGAGAGCGAGGATGGTGACTACGTTACCGCAGAATTAGGAGTGCCCTCCAGCCTGCTCTTCCCTGCCCTTTTCACTTTGGGCACAGAGGTAAAGCTTCTTGAGCCCACCGAGCTTAAAGAAGAGTTTGAAAAGAAGCTTGACGAGCTTTCCGAGTTTTACAAGAAGAGACGCTCAAACGGACGAATGGAAGTCTGGCTTTTATAAATTAACGGATTTGACCTATAAACTTCCCCTCAACTTTTGTTGATTTTACCTATTACATATTTTTTTAAAATATGGTAAAATATAGATAGTAGGAGGGAATAATATGTGGAAATTATCTGATACGGTTGTTTACGGCTCTGCCGGTGTATGTAAAATCGAGGATATAAGAGAAGAGCTTTTTGCAGATGAAAAAAGGACATATTTCATCTTAAAACCACTTTTCGATGACAAAACGACTATTCACGTACCTTCTTTCAACGAAAAGCTTATGTCTAAAATAAAACCCGTTCTGAAAAAGGCGGAGGCGCTTTCGCTGATAAAGAGTATTCCCGCCATCGAGCCCCTTTGGATAGACGGTGACAAGCTGAGACAGGAAAAGTACAAGGAAGTTCTCGACTCGGGAGACAGGACGCTTTTAGTATCTGTAATAAAGGCGCTTTACGAAAGAAGATTGCAGCTCACCGAAAAGGGCAAGAAGATGAGAGCGTCCGACGAATATGCCTTTAAGGATGCCGAACAGCTTTTTGAAAATGAATGTGCCCATATATTCGCTCTGCCGAGAGAGGAAGTACGCGGGTTTATAATATCGAATATGGAAAATGCAGAAGCGTAAAGCTTCTGCATTTTTGTCTTGACAAAAGAGCTTTATTGTGAGATAATCGTAGTGTTAAGTTAAAATTTACTAATTTGGAGGTTTTTTATGAGAGTTTTAGCTATTACAGCGCATCCCGACGATATGGAATTTATGTGTGCAGGCACACTTCTCAAGTGCAAGGCAAGAGGCGACGAGGTTTTTGTCTGCACTATCAATAACGGTAACATGGGTCATATGGTTATAATGCCCGATGAGCTCAGAGATATCCGCCGTGCAGAAGCACAGAAGTCTTGCGATATGGCAGGCTTTACATATCTTCCTGCAGATATAGGCGACCTTTGTTCCTACTATCAGAGCAAGGAGCAGAAGGATATCCTTGTTGACATAATCCGTCAGGCAGACCCCGACCTTCTCATCATTCCCGACCCCGAGGACTATATGTGCGACCACGTTGCAGCATCTAAGCTCGCTTTCGATGCAGCATTCATGGCAACCTGCCCTCATTACTTCACAAAGTATCCTGCAACAGATAAGATTACTCCTATCTATTATATGGCAACAGCCGCAGGTATCAACTTTAACCCCACCGAGTATGTTGACATCACAGAATTTTATGAAAAGAAGCTTCAAATGCTTCACTGCCACGAGTCTCAGGAAATATGGCTCAGAGACCACGACGGCGTTGATTATACTAAGGAGTGCAGAATTCTCTCCGAGTACTATGGACTTCAGTGCCACAAGGATTATGCAGAAGCTTTCCGTCCCTGCCTTGTATCTCACAGAATTGTAACCGAAAGAATGCTCCCCTAAAATTTAAAAACACGTTTTCAGACAGTGAATAGGTAAAAGTGAAGAGGTAATAGGTAAGGACAATTTCTCTGAAGCGAAATTCATACTTATATTGTTGCTTCTCATTTGAACTTTGGTGCGTTAAGCACAACCGAAAGGAATGATTTAATTATGAAAAAAGTTAATATTAAATTCAGCACTATTGCACAGATTCAGAACTTCGTAAACGATATGAGCCGTTTTATGTCGGATATTGACCTGACAAGCGGTAAATACGTAGTTAACGCAAAGTCTGTTATCGGTGTATTCAGTCTTGACCTTGCACACCCCATCGGACTTACTGCCGAGGGTGAGGACGAGGACCAAGTAATTGAAGCAGTTAAGGACATGATTGTTGAATAATTTCTTTTAAAAGGACAGCCCGCGGAGAATTCCGCGGGCTCTTTTTTTGCAAATTCAACAATTTACAGTTTTTGCATAATATGTAATGACCGAATTATTTAATAGGAGGAAAAATCAAATGACTCAAAATTGCTCTTCAACAAACGGTAACTCTCTTTGCAACGACGACGTTTGCTGCATTGATACTAACAGAATATATGATACGAGTCGGGCGCAGGACTGCATTGAAGGTCTTCGTGTAATACTTACCCCCGACGGAATGGCGAAGCTTGAAAACTGCAGAACCCCCCGTGCCAAAGAGGTGCGTGTAATATGGGCTCAGATAAGTGCAGACGAACTGCCCTTTAACTGCGGTTACTTTCAGGTTACCATACGCTATTATTTTTACGTACTGCTCACCTGTTGCGTGAACGGTGTAAGCGAGGATATAGAAGGCCTTGCCATCAGCGAGAAAACGGTCGTTCTCTACGGCGGTGAGGGAAACGTCAGCGTGTTCAAGTCTGACACCAACTCCGATCCCTGCTTCACTCCAACACTCACAGGTGCTATCCCCTCGTCAAACGCTCCCAAGGTTGTAGTAGAGGTGGCAACCCCTATACCTCTTGCTGTTAATATTATAGAAAACTGCAACGGCATTCCCACCCCTCCCGAATATGACAATATCCCCGAACAGATAGTTAACCTCTTTGAGGGCGGGCTTGTTACAGGCTGTACCAATATTGCAGTGTGTCTCACCCTTGGCATCTTTGCACTTATCAGAATTGAACGCCCCTCACAGCTTATCATCCCTGCCTGCGACTACTGTATCCCCGATGCAGACAAGTCCCCCGTGTCGGTTACAGATCCCTGCTCAATGTTCTGCTCTACTCCCTTCCCTATCGAGGAATTCTACCCCAGCACCTGCGCTCAGAACAGAAACTGAACCACAAACAAAAAAAGAACATCTCACGATGTTCTTTTTTGCTTTGGTGGGGACTACAGGGCTCGAACCTGTGACCCTCTGCTTGTAAGGCAGATGCTCTCCCAGCTGAGCTAAACCCCCAACGCACAATATAATATCATAAAACTGTGCGAATGTCAATAGTTTTTTTAAAAAATTATCCCCTGCTTTTATTTTTGCAGGGGATTTAAGACATCAGACGGTCTTTTTAAGGAAATCAAGTCCTGCTTCGAGGGCTGGGATATTATCTTCCATTCCTTCAAATTCAATTGCCACGTAGCCGTCATAGCCTACTCGTTTGAGAGCGGTGATGCAATTCTTTACGGGCACAACTCCGTGTCCTACGGCGGTGCCTCTTATGTGATTACCGCCGAGGGTTGTGAAAAAGCCTTTGGGACAGTCAACGTCTCCCGATTTCAAGAGAAAGTCCTTTGCATGAACGTGGAAGGTGTAGGGAGCGGCAATTGCCACGGCGTGCACGGGGTCGGCATCGGCACAGAGGAAGTTACCCATATCGCAGAGCCAGCCGTAGTTTTCGTGATTAACTTCACGGATGAGGGCTTCTACCCGCTCGGGGGCTTGGAAAATATATCCGTGGTTTTCGGTGCAGGTCTTTACGCCCTTTAACTTTGCGTACTCACTTACTTCCCTTATTCTCGGTGCCATTTCCTTCACAGCATTATGCCATGTGTAAAGATGCTCCTTTGGAAGAGAGTAGCAAACGTCATGCCTCATGCAGGGAGAGCCGAGAGCTGCGGCAATATCTACGCTCTTTTTCACCTTGTCAATCTCTGCATCTATATCGACTGCAAGGAAATTTGCACCTATGGCGTAGTTGATAATTTCAATACCTGTCTTTTCGCAATGCTCTTTTATCTTCCCGGCAAGAGAAATCAAATCTTCTCCCTCTTTAGCATAAGACTCAAGCCCGATAAACTCAATACCTTCAAAGCCCATCTCCTTGGCTTTGTCAATAACGGCGAAGATATCCGAGCCCGTCTGGGAAATATATTTTGTAAAGCTATAGCTTGAAACTCCGATTTTCATAATTTTTATCCTCCATATTATCTCGTCCCGAAGGGACATCGCATTACGAATTAATATATCGCACCACAAGGTATATCACAAATTCCATCAGGATTTCATATCGCTGAATTCAACTTCTTTGAATTCATTTTAAAATTCGTGAACAATTTAGATGTCTAACATTAAAGGCTCCACTGTGTAAGGGGAGCTGTCAGCGTAGCTGACTGAGGGGTTGTTTCTTCTTTAACAATCCTCCCGCCACGCTCTGCGTGCCACCCTCCTTTACACAAGGAGGGCTATGAATTGACAACTATCGTTGTCATGAATTGGCGTTACGCCATGATTTCTCGCTTTGCTCCATGAATTGAATTGCCTTTATAATGCACGAAGTGCAATTCATGAGCCGTCAGGCTCAATTCATGAAATCATAGATTTCAATTCATGCCGAAGGCAATTCATTGAGTTTGCTTTGCAAACTCATTTTATCACAAGCTTTTTTTATTTTCAATAAGAAATATAAAAAAATAAAAAAACTATTGACAAACCGAAATTTTGGTGCTATATTGTACTTAGCGAAATATTTAAAGGCTGTGACGAAGACGGTTTTGAAGGTTGTTTTCAGAGAGTCGGCATTTGGTGTGAGCCGATAGCATACCGACAAAGTGACCTATCACTTCCGAGCCGAAGTGCTGAAACATGAGTAGGTGCTTCCGTGATTGCTGCGTAAATGCATAGGAATTGTTTGATTCCAAAAAGTGGCAGTTTTACTGCAATTTGAGTGGTACCGCGAGTAATTTTTTACCCGTCTCAAAGAAAAGCTTTGAGACGGGTTTGATTTTTTTAGGAGGAAATTATTATGTCAACAACTTCAAAAGAAAAGCTTATAGAAGTAGCTCGCCGAATTCGCGAGATGCGTGAAATAGACGGCATAAGCGTTGAAGAAATGGCAGAAAAAACCGAAGTATCTGTAGAAGAGTATCTCGACTATGAAGCAGGAAAGAACGATTTTCCTTTCTCTTTTATTCATAAATGCTCCCTTGCCTTCGGCATTGATATGACAGATATCCTTGAAGGACAGAGTGCAAAGCTTCGTTCCTATACTGTTACACGTAAGGGCGAGGGTCAGGACACCGCCAAGGAAAACGGCATTGAAATTCAGAGCCTTGCTCCCAAGTTCAAGGGTAAGATTGCCGAGCCGTACTGGGTAAGATATGAGTTTGACCCCGAGCTTCAGAACAAGCCCATTAACCTTGCAACCCATTCGGGTCAGGAGTTCGACTTCATTATGAAGGGCAGACTCAAGGTGCAGGTGGGCGACCACGTAGAGTATCTCAGCGAGGGTGACAGCATTTACTATAACAGCTCTACCCCTCACGGAATGATAGCCGTTGACGGTGAGGACTGTCTTTTCGTTGCAGTAGTACTTCCCGGTGAAGCAGAGGAAGAAACAACTGTCAGAAAAACCATTTCGGCTTCCAAGGCACCCAAGGGGCTGGTCAGCGATGCCTTCGTAAAGACTGTTGAGGACGAAAACGGAACGCTTCTCAAGATAGATTTTGAAAACGAAGATAAGTTCAACTTCGCTTTCGATATAGTTGACGCTATTGCAAAGAAAGACCCCGAAAAGCTTGCAATGGTACATATAGATAAGAACAAAACCGAGAGATTTCTTACCTTTAACGATATGAAGCGTAAGTCAAATCAAGTAGCAAACTACTTCAAGTCTCTTGGCATCAAGAAGGGCGACAGAGTAATGCTTGTACTCAAGCGTCACTATCAGTTCTGGTACGCTATCCTTGCTCTTCATAAGCTTGGTGCGGTAGCTATTCCCGCTACTAACCTGCTTGTGGCTCACGACTTCGAGTACCGCTTCAATGCAGCGGGGGTTTCGGCTATCATCTGTACTGCCGACGGCAAGGTTGCAGAAGAGGTAGACAAGGCGCAGGATGACTGTCCCACACTTAAGACAAAGGTTCTTGTGGGCGGAGAGCGTGACGGCTGGCACAGCTTTGACGAAAATTATCCTCTCTTCTCGGCTCACTTCTACCGTGACGAAAACACCGCCTGCGGAAACGACCCCATGCTCATGTTCTTCACATCGGGTACAACGGGTTATCCTAAGATTGCAAACCATTCCTATAAGTATGCGCTGGGTCACTACATCACCGCTAAATATTGGCACATGGTAGAGCCCGACGGACTTCACTTCACCATTTCCGAGACAGGCTGGGGCAAGGCTCTTTGGGGCAAGCTCTACGGTCAGTGGCTCTGCGAGGGTGCGGTGTTCACCTATGACTTTGACAAGTTTGACGCCTCCGACATTCTCCCCATGTTTGCAAAGTACAATATCAAGACCTTCTGTGCACCTCCCACAATGCTTCGTATGATGATAAAGGAAGATTTATCCAAATACGACCTTTCCTCCATCAAGCATATGACCACGGCAGGAGAGGCACTCAACCCTGAGGTTTACTATCAGTTTGAAAAGCTGACGGGACTTCAGATTATGGAAGGCTTCGGTCAGACAGAGCTCACCCTTACCATTGCAAACCTTATCGGTCAGAACCACAAGATAGGCTCTATGGGTAAGCCTACTCCCCTTTACGACGTCGTAATTCTCGACCCCGACGGAAATCCCGTTCCCGACGGTGAAAACGGAGAAATTTGCGTAAGATATAGTGAAAAGGTACCCTGCGGTCTCTTCCTTGGCTACTACGGAAACGAAGAAAAGACAAACGAGGTTATGCACGACGGATACTACCACACGGGTGACGTTGCTTGGCGTGACGAGGACGGCTTCTTCTGGTACGTTGGACGTACAGATGACGTTATCAAGTCCTCGGGCTACCGTATCGGTCCTTTCGAGATAGAAAGCGTTATTATGGAGCTTCCCTACGTTCTTGAATGCGGAGTTTCCGCCGCTCCCGACGAGGTGAGAGGTCAGGTAGTTAAGGCGAGCATCGTACTTGTCAAGGGAACCGAGCCCACAGAAGAATTAAAGAAGGAAATTCAGGACTACGTAAAGAAGCACACCGCTCCTTATAAATATCCGAGAATCGTTGTATTCCGCGATGAGCTTCCAAAGACCATCAGCGGTAAAATTCAGAGAAACAAGCTTTGATAGCCTTGGGCTATCAAAGAATGCAGAATGATGAGTGATGAATGATGAATTATGGTTGATTTGCGTTCCGCAAATCTTCATATGATTAATTGTGAATTTCGGCATCGCCGAAATTATCCTTAATTCTGCATTCTGCATTCTGCACTCTGCATTCTGCATTTACTGAAAGGTATGACGGAAAAGACGAAGAAATAATCCTTGACAAAAGTAAAAATGTGTGATATACTTCATTTATTCAAGAAAAAGACTTTGACGAAGAGTTTATCAAAAGTTACCCTTCAACAGAGAGACGGCGGTTGGTGTGAAGCCGTTGAGGGCGTTTGATATTTGTAGCTTCTGAGTCGGGAGGAAGAAAGATTTTCGAGTAGACCCTCTCCGTGATTGCTGCGTTAATGCATAGGAATTGGTTGATTCCAAGAGTGGTGCTTCGGCACAACTTGAGTGGTACCGCGGGTGTTTATAATACTCGTCTCAAGGATTATATCTTTGGGACGAGTTTTTTTGTCCCGATTTTCGGAGGTTAAAATGGAAAACAATATTGATTTTAAAATCAAAGAAATGGCAGGGCGTATAAGAGAGCTTAGAGATATTCAGGCTCTCAGCATTGAGGATATGGCAACCGCCACCGACGTTTCTGTTGAAGAATACGAGGCTTCGGAAAAGGGCGAAAGAGACCTTACCTTCGCCTTTATCTTCAGATGTGCAGGAGCGCTGGGCGTTGACGTTACCGATATCATCGAGGGCTACAGCCCTACCCTTAAAAGCTACACCGTGACCCGCCGCGGTATGGGTCAGAAAATTGAAGAGGCTCACTCTATGACCTATTATAACCTTGCCTCTTCCTTTAAGAACAGAATTGCAGAGCCTCTTTACGTAAGAGCGTCCTATACCGGTGAGGTTGCAGACAGCGACATCGAGGTGACAACTCACTCGGGTCAGGAATGCGACATTGTAATCGAGGGTTCTCTTAAAGTAAAGGTAGGAAATCACACAGAGGTGCTCAGAGCGGGAGACAGTATTTACTATAACAGCTCTACCCCTCACGGAATGGTTGCCGTTGACGGCGGAGACTGTCTGTTCTATGCTATCGTTCTTAATCCCACGGGAGAGCCCATTCCCGAGCTCACGCCCGTAAAGGCTATCTCCACCGAGAGACAGCTTCCCAAAGACAACGAAGAAAGAGCTTACCGTAAGTTCATTGACACCGTTGAGGACGAGAACGGAACTCCCACGTCAATAAAATTCAAAAACGAAAATGAGTTCAATTTTGCATTCGATATTGTAGATGCTATTGCGGATAAAAATCCCGATAAGCTTGCTATGTTACATATTTCTCTTGATAAGACAGAGAGAAGATTTACCTTCAAGGATATGAAGAAGATGTCCAATCAGGCGGCAAACTACTTCAAGTCTCTCGGCATCAAGAAGGGCGACAGAGTAATGCTTATACTCAAGCGCCACTATCAGTTCTGGATAGCGATGCTCGGTCTTCACAAGCTGGGCGCCATTGCAATTCCCGCTACAAATCAGCTTCAAGAGCATGACATTGAGTACCGCTTCAACGCAGCAGGCGTTTCGGCAATTCTTTGTACCGCCGACGGCAAGGTTGCAAGCGAGGTTGATGCGGCGGCTGAAAAATGTGACACCCTCAAGCACAAGATAATCGTTAACGGCGAGCGTGAGGGCTGGAGAAGCTTTGATGAAGAGAGAACACTCTTCTCTACCCATTTCACAAGAACAGAGGACTCCCCCAAGGGTGAAGACCTTATGATAATGTACTTCACATCTGGTACAACGGGCTATCCCAAGATTGCGGCTCACGCCTGCAAGTATGCTCTCGGTCACTTCCATACTGCAAAGTATTGGCACACAGTTGACCCCGACGGACTCCACCTGACTATTTCGGACACCGGCTGGGCTAAGGCGATGTGGGGTAAGATGTACGGACAGTGGATATGCGAGGCAGGTCTCTTCGTTTATGACTTTGACCGATTTGACGCTGCAGATATTCTTCCTATGTTTGCAAAGTACAATATCACCACCTTCTGCGCTCCTCCCACAATGCTTCGTATGATGGTTAAGGAGGATATTTCCAAATACGACTTGTCAAGCGTTAAGCATATGACAACGGCAGGAGAGGCACTCAACCCCGAGGTTTACTATCAGTTTGAAAAGCTGACAGGACTTCAGATTCTCGAAGGCTTCGGTCAGACAGAAAGTACTATGATTATAGGTAACCTTGTAGGTCAGAGCCACAAGATAGGCTCTATGGGAAGACCTGCTCCCATTTACGACGTTCACCTTCTCGATGCTGACGGCAATGACGTGCCCGACGGTGAAACGGGTGAAATATGCGTAAGAGTGGCTGACGGCGCTCCCTGCGGACTCTTCACGGGCTACTACGGAAGCGAAGAGAAAACAAAAGAAGTTTGGTACGACGGCTATTATCACACAGGCGACGTTGCTTGGCGTGACGAGGACGGCTTCTTCTGGTACGTTGGACGTACCGACGACGTTATCAAGTCATCGGGCTACCGCATCGGTCCTTTCGAGATAGAAAGCGTTATTATGGAGCTTCCCTACGTTCTTGAATGCGGAGTTTCCGCCGCTCCCGACGAGGTGAGAGGTCAGGTAGTCAAGGCGAGCATCGTGCTTGTCAAGGGAACTGAGCCCACCGACACCCTCAAAAAGGAAATTCAGGACTACGTAAAGTCGAGAACCGCTCCCTATAAATATCCGAGAATAGTAGTATTCAAGGACTCCCTTCCCAAAACGGTAAGCGGTAAGATACAAAGAAACAAGCTTTGATAGCCCAAGGCTATCAAAATGATGAATGATGAATGATGAGTGATGAATTATGGTTGATTTGCGTTCCGCAAATCTTCATATGATTAATTGTGAATTTCGGCATCGCCGAAATTGTCCTTAATTCTGCATTCTGCACTCTGCATTCTGCATTAAAGAAGGAAACTATGGAATTCAAACGAATGACTCTTCTGGCAGGTCATTACGGAAGCGGTAAGACAAATATCGCCGTAAACCTTGCATTTTCGCTAAAAAAGCGTTATGATAATGTAGTGGTTGCGGATATGGATATAGTTAATCCTTACTTCCGCACCAAGGACAGCACAGAAGATTTTGAAAAAGCAGGTATCAAGCTCATTGCATCCCGCTTTGCAGGCTCAAACGTTGACCTGCCCTCTCTTCCTCAAGAAATGTACTCGCTGACAGACGATAAGACTTGTCATGCCATTCTTGACATAGGAGGAGACGAAAGAGGCGCGCTGGTGCTGGGACGATACGCACCTATGATACAAGAAGAGGGCGACTACGAAATGCTTTTCGTTTTCAACTCTGCCCGCCCCCTCACTCCCGATGCCGACTCGGCAATCGAGGTAATGCGTGAAATTGAATGGGCGGGAAAGATACCCTTTACCGGTATCGTAAACAACACCAACATCGGAGAGGAAACTACACCCGAAACCGTTATTTCGTCAATGAAGAAGGCAGAAGAGCTGTGTGAAAAGACGGGGCTTCCCATTCTTATGACAACGGTTCACGAGAGGATTTTCTCCTCCCTTGAAGATAAAATACCAAACCTATATCCCCTGAAATTACAAGCAAAAATTCTCTAAAAGGAGTGTAAAAAATGGCGAAGCTTACTTTTAAAACCGACAACTGTAAGGGCTGCGGACTTTGCGTTGACGCTTGTCCTAAGAAGGTTCTTGCACTTGCGAAAGAAAAAATCAACAAAAAAGGTCATCACCCCGTTGAAGCGGTGAATGAGGACGCTTGTATCGGCTGTGCTTTCTGCGCAACTATGTGTCCCGACTGTATTATCAAGATTGAGAAATAGAAAGGTTGTGAAAAAATGGCAGATAAAGTATTGATGAAAGGAAATGAGGCAATAGCTGAGGCGGCAATTGTTGCAGGCTGCAGACACTACTTCGGCTACCCCATCACTCCTCAGACGGAAATTGCCGCTTATATGGCAAAGAGAATGCCCAAAATCGGCGGTTGCTTTTTGCAGGCAGAAAGTGAAATTGCCGCTATAAATATGGTTTACGGAGTTGCTTCCACGGGACTTCGTGTTATGACCTCTTCATCATCCCCCGGAATTTCCCTTAAGGGTGAAGGACTCTCCTACCTTGCAGGTGCAGACCTTCCCTCCCTTGTAGTTAACGTACAGAGAGGCGGTCCGGGTCTGGGCGGTATCCAGCCCTCACAGTCCGACTATTTTCAGGCAACAAAGGGCGGTGCTCACGGCGACTTCCACATGATTGTTCTCGCTCCCGCATCCGTTCAGGAAATGGCAGACCTGACAGTTCACGGCTTCGACCTTGCAGACAAATACCGCATGACCTCTATGATTCTTGCCGACGGTACTATGGGTCAGATGATGGAGCCCGTCTCCCTTGACCTTGAGGTAAAACCTATGCCTGAAAAGCCTTGGGCAACCACAGGTACAAAGCTTCAAAGAAAGCACAACATTACAAACTCTCTTTCTCTTGACCCCGAAGAGCTTGAAATGCTCAACTTCAAGAGATATGAAAGATATAAAGTAATCGAAGAAAACGAGGTTATGTACGAGGAGTATATGATGGAGGATGCCGAAATTTGTATTGCGGCATTCGGAATTGCTTCCCGTGTAGCAAAGAACGCTATCACCGAGGCAAGAAAGATGGGTATCAAGGTTGGTCTCATCCGTCCCATCACACTCTGGCCCTTCCCCACAGCCCCCTTCAAGGCAGCGGCTGACAAGGTACATACCTTTATTTCGGTAGAGCTTTCTATGGGTCAGATGATTGAAGACGTGCGCCTTGCAACAGAGTGCCGCCGTCCCGTGAAACTCGTTAACCGTGCAGGCGGTATGATTCCCTCTCCCGAACAGATTCTTGAAGCAATAAAGGAAGCAAATAAAAACGGAGGTGCTAACTGATGGTAGTATTCGATAAACCCCATGCACTCAATGATATTCCCATGCACTACTGCCCCGGCTGTACTCACGGTATTATCCACCGTCTTGTTGCCGAGTGCCTCGATGAGCTTGGAATTGAAGGACAGACAATAGGTATTGCACCCGTTGGATGTTCAGTACTTGCATACAACTATTTTAACTGTGATATGATTGAAGCGGCTCACGGAAGAGCGCCTGCCATTGCAACGGGTGTTACGCGTGCAGACCCCGAAAACCACATTGTATTCACCTATCAGGGTGACGGTGACCTTGCATCCATCGGTATGGCTGAGACAGTTCACGCCGCAGCAAGAAACGAAAACATCACCGTTATTTTCGTAAACAACGCTATTTATGGTATGACGGGCGGTCAGATGGCTCCCACCTCTCTCCCCGGACAGGTAACACAGACCTCTCCCTACGGAAGAGACACCAATCACTGCGGTTTCCCCATCAAGGTTTGCGAAATGCTCTCCGAGCTTGACGGACCCGAATACCTTGAAAGAGTTGCAGTAAACAACGTAAAGAACGTTAAGAACGCTAAGAAGGCTATAAAGAAGGCTTTTGAAAATCAGATAAACAAGAAGGGCTTCTCTCTTGTTGAGGTTATTTCAAGCTGTCCCACCAACTGGGGTATGACACCTCAGAAGGCTCTTGAATGGGTAGCGGACAAGATGATTCCTTACTATCCTCTCGGAGTATACAAGGACAGAAGCGCAGGAATTGTAAAGGGGGAAGTTAAAAATGACTAATGAATTTCTTTTTGCAGGATTTGGCGGTCAGGGTATCCTCTTTGCAGGAAAGCTGCTCGCTTACAAGGGTCTGACCGACGGCAAGGAGGTTTCTTGGCTCCCTTCCTACGGCCCTGAAATGAGAGGCGGTACGGCAAGCTGTTCTATCATCCTCAGCGACACCCCCGTGGGTTCTCCCATCGTTTCAAATCCCGATATTCTCATTGCTATGAATCTCCCCTCTCTTGACAAGTACGAAAAGACTGTCAAGAAAGGCGGTATGATATTCTACGATTCTTCACTTATCAGCCGTGAGGTTATCAGAGATGACGTAAAGGCGTTCCCCATCCCTGCTACAAAGATGGCAGAGGAAAACGGCACTCCCACCCTTGCAAATATGATTATTATGGGCAAGGTGCTCAAAGAAACAGACGACTTCACAGAGGAGTCTGTAAGAGCGGCGCTTACTAAGGTAATCTCAGCTAAGCGTGCCGATATGCTTGACGTTAATTTCGGCGCAATTAAACTCGGTTATGATTTTTAATTCTGAAAGAAGGTATTAAAATGGAAATCAAAATTACAAAGGCTCCTGAGCTGAAAACAAAGCCCGATCCTTCAACTTTGGGGTTCGGTAAAATATTCACCGACCATATGTTCATTATGGACTACTCCAAGGAGGAGGGCTGGCACGATGCAAGAATCGTTCCCTTTGGTCCCTTCCCCATCCACCCTGCTTCCACAGTTCTTCACTACGGCTCAGAAATATTCGAGGGACTTAAGGCTTACCGCACCGCCGACGGCTCGGTTCAGCTTTTCAGACCTCTTGAAAACATCCGTCGTATGAATAACTCCGCAGAGCGTCTTTGTCTCCCCGAAATTCCCGAAGAGCTGGCGCTTGAAGTACTTACAAAGTTTGTTAACTTTGAAAAGGATTGGACACCTTCAGCTGATGGTACTTCCCTTTACATCAGACCTTTTATGTTTGGTAACGACGAGACCCTCGGCGTTCACGCAGTTCACAACGCAACCTTCATGATTATCACCTCTCCCGTTGGAAGCTACTACAAGGAAGGCATCAATCCCGTTAAGATTATGATTGAAGCCGACGACGTTCGTGCTGTCCGCGGCGGTACGGGCTACGCTAAGTGCGGCGGTAACTACGCAGCAAGTAACCGTGCCGGTCAGAAGGCAGAAGAAAAGGGATATTCTCAGGTTCTTTGGCTTGACGGCGTTGAAAGAAAGTACATTGAAGAAGTAGGCGCTATGAACGTTATGTTCAAGATTAACGGCGAGATAGTTACTCCTATGCTTTCAGGCTCTATCCTCCCCGGTATTACACGTAAGTCTTGTATTGAGGTTCTCAAATCCGAGGGCTACAAGGTAAGTGAGAGACTTCTCTCTATCGACGAGCTTGAAGAGGCTATGGACAACGGCACTCTTGAAGAGGCTTGGGGCTGCGGTACTGCGGCAGTTGTATCTCCTATCGGCGAGCTTGCGTACAAGGATAAGAAGTTCACCGTTAACGGCGGTAAGATTGGTGAGGTTACTCAGCACCTTTATGATACTCTCACAGGTATTCAGTGGGGCAAAATCGAAGATAAATTCGGCTGGACATTGAAGCTTGACTAATAATTAAGGAAGCTTTCGGGGAAACCCGAAAGCTTTTTGTTTTTATTTATTGTGAGGAAAAATTATAATAAGTTTAGAACTTAGAGTTATGAGAAAGCCTTTGGCTTTCGTTATGATATGATTGCACTCCGGTTTCAGCATTGCCGACGGCAACTCATAACGATGCAAAGCATCTCTAAACTCACAACTTGCCGTAAGGCAATCATAACTTAAAAGCACTCTCCCGAAAACTATGTTGTACTATTTCATATCTAAAATGAGTCTCATTGCAAGAGAAAAGCCGTTTATAAAGCCTTCTTCTCGAAAAAAGCAATTAAGCTTACCATACGAAGAATTAATCTCCTCCAAGGTCTCTGCACCGATATTATATTCATTAACAAGCTTCTCTTTCAGGCGGGTAAGCTCAAAATATATTTCCCTTTCGGTTTCAACGTCAATAATCCTTTCTTCAAAGGGACGGATATTCCCCGACCACAATTCACGCAAAGTATCCTTCATTTTTTCTCTCCTTTTATGATTTTGGATATTTTTTTACATACGCTCGTATGTGACTTCAACACATTCGATTATATGTGTGCTACAATTAACAAAAAATAACTGCGAGGTAAAAATGTATATTTATCAAAGACTCAGAGACCTGAGAGAAGACCGAGACCTC
Source organism: Clostridia bacterium (assembly GCA_017467865.1). GTDB lineage: Bacteria > Bacillota > Clostridia > Oscillospirales > SIG627 > RGIG6353. The sequence continues at coordinate 44,634 of JAFUKG010000032.1, read as the reverse complement.
TCTCAGCTTGACGTAGCTAACATTTTAAAAATTTCTCAACAGCATTATTCCATGTATGAAAGCGGGAAAATAGAACTACCAGTTCACCACTTCATTACCCTTGCAAAATATTACGGTGTAACCCTTGACTATATGGCAGGGCTGACAAATGATATAAAGAAATAACTTCGATACCATTGACAATATCACGATATCGTGATATTATATTAGTAAAAGGAGCGATATCCTGCCTGTTATATCAAGATTTTATGGAATAATAATAAGGATGTATTTTCAGCAAAGTGAGCACAATCCCCCTCATTTTCACGCTATATACGGAGAAAATATGGCAGCAATAAACATTAATGACGGTAGCATTTTGGAAGGGGAATTACCGAAAAAAGCTCTTGAAATGGTGCTTGAATGGAATGAAACACATCGAGAAAAACTATTAAAAATGTGGGAAACTCAAGAATTTGAAAGCATCAGTCCCCTTGAATAATTTAAGGAGGTGTTATAATGTTCCACAAGATAAAAAGTGTAAGCGCTTTGCCCGATTATAAGCTGAGCGTGCAGTTTTCAGAAGGTATAACTAAAATATACGACGTTTTACCTCTCATTGAAAAGCATAAAATGTTCGAGCCTTTGAAAGACTCAGAGCTTTTCAGTGCGGTGAGTGTGGATATGGGCGGTTACGGAGTTATATGGAACGATGACATTGACATTTCTTGCGATGAACTGTTCTTTGAAGGTACAAGCATTAAAACCCCCTTTGATAACCTTATATCCTTCGGAGATGCGACTCTGCTTTGGGATTTAAACGAAAGTACTTTAAGAAAAGCAATTTCCTACGGAAAGCTGATAAACGGTGTTGACGTTTGCAAATTTGGAAAGCAATGGGTCATTTCAGCTGAAGCAATGAAAAGAGAATATGGAGAACCATGTAATTCCCTTTGATTATAAATCAAGTATTCAATAAAATTGCCTATGAAAGATTTCGGACAAATGTCCGAAATCTTTTTATATCCATTTGAATATATTATAATATCTATTTGGATATATGTCAATATCTATTTGGATATTTATGCTACAATGATAAAAAAATTCAAGAGGGAAAATATGTACTATTACAGAAGGCTCAGAGACCTGAGAGAGGACAACGACAAAACACAAAAGGATATTGCCGAGCTTTTAAAGACAACTCAGCCTCAATACGCCAGATATGAGACGGGTGAAAGAGAGCTCCCCATGCACCACTTCATTACCCTTGCAAAATACTACGGTGTAACCCTTGACTATATGGCAGGGCTGACGAACAAGATGAGATAGAAATTGCACCTTCGCAAAAACGTGAAGGTGCAATTTTTGCACTTTTCATATTGACACAAAAGTGCAAATGTGATATATTATAAGCAAAGGAGCTGATAATGTGTCTGATTTGAAAGAATTGCGTTTATCAAAAAATCTGACTCAAAAAGAAGCGAGTGCTATATTAGGAGTGTCGCTCAGATCTTACAAGGAATATGAAAACAGTGAAAAAAAGGTTGGCACACTTAAATATAAATCGATGATAAACGAGCTTGAAAAATATATTACTATTGACGAAGAGCACGGAATTCTCACCCTTGATGAAATCAAAGAGGGATGCAAAAATGTATTTGAAGAATATGACGTTAAGCGTTGCTTTTTGTTTGGCTCTTACGCCAAAGGAAAAGCAACTCCTAAAAGCGACGTAGACCTTTTAATATCAACAGATATAACAGGCTTAAAATTTTACGGATTAGTTGAACGTCTCAGAGAGCAGCTGTGCAAGAAAATTGATTTGCTTGACACAAGACAGCTTGTAGAAAACAAAGACCTTATTGAAGAAATCTTAAAGGACGGAATAAAAATTTATGAACAACATTAAAGGTGACTCTTATTACGTAGAAAAAATACTGAACGATTTAAGCTTCATTATAAAGCATATGAAAAATACTTCAAAAGAAGAATTGAATTCCAATGACTTGCTTTGGGATTCGATGATGTTCAGGCTAATTCAAATATCGGAAAATTCAAAAAGTTTAACCGAAGAGTACAAAAACACACGCAAGGAAATTCCTTGGCGTGATATTTCAGGACTTAGAAACCGAATTGTTCACGATTACGGAAACGTAGATATTGAAATTGTCTATAACACGTTAACAGAAGATATCCCCGCTTTACTGACGCTATTTGAAAAAGACAATTAATTTTGAAAAAATTTTAAAAAGTGCTTGACACAAAGCCTGATTTATGATAAAATTTCATATCATAGAAAAATGCATTGAAGGAATTATCACTTATTCCCCTTTTGTCAAAGAGAGCCGAGTTTGGTGAGAGTCGGTACAAAAAGCTTAGGTGAGTCTCGTTCCGGAGCAGAATTGCAGAAGGTCCTCGGACTGCGTAAGCAATTACGGCTTGCCCCGTTACCATGGCAGAAGGCTTGATTGAGTCTTGACGAGTGACTGCACTTGCAGTAATTCGGGGTGGTACCGCGAAAATGTATTTTCGTCCCCTTGACAGGAAAACTGTCAAGGGGCTTTTTGTATTTCAGAAAGGAAAAAAGAAATGAAACAAATCAGAATTTCAGACGTTACTCTTAAGAAGCTGGCGGAGGAAAAGCTTTTATTCCGCGATAAAACCGCTATTTCAATTTGCGCTTCCTCTCTTGGAGCAGATACGGTTGAGCTTGCGCCCGTCAAAAGCATCCGCGAGGACACTATAATCTATAAAACAATCTGCCAGAACGTGAAGGACTCAGCGGTTGCAATTCCCGTAGGATTTACTGCCGATGACGTTAAGAACGCCTTTGAATGCATCAAGGAGGCGAAAAGCCCCCGTCTGCAGATTGAGCTTCCCGTTTCCACCGTTCAGATGGAATATATCTATCATCTTAAGGCGGAAAAAATGCTCTCGAAAATCAGCGAGCTTGTAAAGGAAGCGAAAAATTACACTAACGACGTTGAGTTTGTTGCCCTTGACGCTACAAGAGCTGACGAAAAATTCCTTATTGACGCCATAAAGGAAGCTGAGGCTCAGGGAGCAACAAGCGTTACTATTTCCGATGATGCAGGTATCGCTCTCCCCGAAGAAATTGAAGCTCTCGTCAAGAAAATCAAGGCTGAAAGCGCAATTCACCTCAACGTTCAGCCCTCTGATAAGATAAGCATGGCTGTATCCGTTGCACTCTCGGCAGTGAGAGCAGGAGCCGACGGTATCAAGTGTGCTATGGCAGGCAAGGACGCTCTTCTTATGGGCAAGATTTCCGACGCCATTTCTACAAGAGGTGAGACAATCGGGGCTGAAACCAAGCTTCAGAACACCAAAATTCACGCAAACGTTGACGAAATGCTTTCTTCATTAAATCACGCAACCTACGAGGAAGCCGTTGTCAGCGACAAGAAGAAGATACTTCTCGACAAGGACACAACGCTGACAGAGGTTTCCAAGGCGGCAATGCTCCTTGGCTACGACCTTTCCGACGAGGATGCGGGAAAGGTACACCGCGGACTTATGCAGGTTTGCGAAAAGAAGGACAGCATCGGCTCGAAGGAGCTTGAGGCACTTATTGCAAGCTTTGCTATGCAGGCGCCCTCAACATATCACCTTGAAAGCTACACCACAAGCTCTTCCAATATAACGGGCTCTATGTCTCAGGTAACTCTCACCTCAGGGGATGAGACCTTACTTGGCGTGAGCACGGGTGACGGTCCCATCGACTCGGCTTTCCGCGCTATTGAGCAGTGTATCGGATACCACTACGAGCTTGACGATTTTCAGGTGCAGGCAGTAACCGAGGGAAAAGAAGCCCTTGGCTCGGCAATTGTCAGACTTCGCAATAAGGGTAAGCTTTATTCGGGCAACGGTATTTCCACAGACATTGTTGCCGCAAGCATCAGAGCGTATATCAACGCTTTGAACAAGATAGTATACGAGGGGGAATAATATGAAGCTTGTATTTTCAAGTGAAAACGTAGGCAGAAGCACCTTTCTCGACCTGTGCCGCTATGCGCACGACTACGGGTACAAGGGCTTTGAAATATATGATGCTATAAGCGAAAGAAAGCATCACTATGACAGTATTCTCAGAAGCGGATACTCAGCAGATGCCAAGAGAAAGCTTTTGAACCGCGGACTTTCGGTTTCTGCTCTCACTCTTCCTCTTCCTCTCAATGACGACGAGATAACCTCTGAGCTTGTTATGAAGTACGTTACTATGGCAAACAGCGCAGGCATTGAAAACGTCATTGTAAGAATAGACGAAAAGATGTCGGATTACGAGATATCAAAAAAACTCTCACACGCTATAAAAGAGGCTGAAAAGGATAACGTACAAATTCTCTTCGAGACCTCGGGTTATCTTGCACACACCGAAAACGTAATAGAGATAATAAACTATCTTTCCTCTACGGTGGCAGGTGCGGCTTGGAACGTAAGGGAGACCTATTTCAAAGCGGGAGAAAGTGCCGAAACCACAATAAAGAGCCTTGGTGCATACATAAGATATGCAAAAATAGGTGACATGAAGGATGGCAAGACCGTTCTTATCGGGGAGGGTGAGCTTCCCGTCGAGAGCTTTATAAACGCTCTTTCCTCTCTTAACTTTGACGGCTACGTTTCTGCTCTTTGGAATGAAGAGATAAACGATGCCGACATTGTACTCACCCACTTCGAGAGCTTTATGAGCAGGATAGAAACCAAAAAGGCAAAGCCCGTAAAGGTACACTACAACAGGTCAAAGACGGGCACCTTCCCTTGGCAGAAATACGAAATCGTGGATGCCACCTTCTCTGACGTTCTTGACACAATGGTAAAGAACTACCCCGACCAATACGCTTTTAAATACACTACTCTCGACTATACCAGAACCTACACCGAATTCCGCCGTGACGTTGACGACTGCGCCGCCGCTCTCATTTCCCTTGGCGTTAAGGCAGGCGACCACGTTGCAGTTTGGGCTACAAACGTTCCTGCTTGGTATATAACCTTCTGGGCTACCACTAAAATCGGTGCAGTACTTGTAACGGTAAACACCGCTTACAAAATTCACGAAATAGAATACCTTTTGAAGCAATCCGACACTCATACTCTCGTTATGATTGAGGACTGTAAGGACATTAACTACAAGGAGATTATAGAGGAGCTTTGCCCCGAGCTTGAAGGTCTTGAGCCCGGTCAGCCCATTTACTCCAAGAGCCTTCCCTTCCTTCGCAACGTTGTAACCGTAGGATTTTCAATGAAGGGATGTCTTACCTGGGATGAAATGATGAGACGAAGCGAGCTCGTACCCCGTGAAGAGGTTCGCCGCCGTGCTTCTCTTGTAAAGCCCGACGACGTATGTAATATGCAGTACACTTCGGGTACAACAGGCTTCCCCAAGGGCGTTATGCTCACTCACCGCAATATTGTAAACAACGGTAAGACCATCGGTGACAGAATGGACCTTTCCACTGCTGACCGTATGATGATACAGGTTCCCATGTTCCATTGCTTCGGCATGGTGCTTTCCATGACCTCCATGATGACTCACGGCGGAACACTCTGCCCCATGCCCTACTTCTCCCCCAAGTCATCTCTTGCTTGTATCAACGATGAGCACATCACCTGCTTCAACGGCGTTCCCACCATGTTTATAGCACTCTTCAATCACGCCGACTTTGCAAAAACCGACTTCTCTTATATGAGAACAGGTATCATGGCAGGTGCTAACTGTCCCGCCGACCTTATGCGCCGTGCGGCAGACGAAATGAATATGCGTGAGATTATCTCGGTTTACGGACAGACCGAGGCTTCCCCGGGCTGTACAATGGGTGAAGTAAACGAAGATATCGACCACAGAGTTGAAACTGTCGGAAGTGCATTCCCCGGCGTTGAGTGTAAAATCATCGACCCCGAAACGGGAGCGGAGCTCCCCGACGGAGAATCGGGTGAGTTCGTGGCACGCGGCTTCAACATTATGAAGGGCTATTATAAAATGCCCGAGGCAACTGCACAGACAATAGATGCTGACGGCTGGCTTCACTCGGGAGATATCTGCTGCCGTACACCCGACGGATACTACAAGGTAACGGGCAGACTTAAGGATATGATTATCCGTGGCGGTGAAAACCTATATCCCCGTGAAATTGAGGAATTTTACCTCACCAACTCCAAGGTTCGTGACGTTCAGGTAGTAGGTGTTCCCGACGAGCGTTACGGCGAGGAATGCTGTGCATGGGTAATTCTCCACAAGGGAGAAACCGCCGACGAAAACGAAATGAAGGAATATGGCAACGCATCCATCGCAAGGCACAAGGTGCCCCGCTACTTCCTTTTCGTTGAGGAATTCCCAATGAATGCCGCGGGTAAAATCCTCAAATACAAAATGAGAGAAGAGTCGGTTGAAATACTTGGACTTAAATAAACTATAATTATTTCAGAAGAAATAATTATATCAAAACATTCGGCGAAGCTGAATTCATAACTCTAAACTCTAAACTTAACAATTCTTCTGAAATAAGTTATGAGTTTAGATTGCCTTGTGGCAAGTTATGATTGGCTTCGCCAAGTTTATAACAGATTTCTGCAGTTTTGGCAAAAGAAAAGACCGCTTCAAAGCGGTCTTTCTTGTTATTTCTCTATTCTTATGTAGTTAAAATCTGTTATGGCGTTTGAGAAGTATCTTGACTGATATACAAGGTTTTCGATAATCTCGTCTGCCGTTTCGTCAAAGACGGGGGTAGGCAGATAAAGGTTATCCTCAGAGGTATTGACAATGGGGATGATGCGGTAGGAATGAGACTTAACCGAGCTTCCGTCTTTAACGAAGGTCTGACGGAAGATGAAGGAATAATTCGTGTTCTTCTGCTCCGCGTCAAGAGCTCCGCTATAAGTCAAATCACCCGTTTCATAAACGATAAACTTGTTGTTATAGGACTCAATTCCCTGAGCCACTCTTGAGCCGTATCCAACTACAAGGTCGGCGCCGCTGACACCGTTGCCGATAGCGGCACGTGCGATTTCTTTATTGTAAGCGTCGAAGTGGGGCTCGTATACGCTGACTGCAGTTCCAAGGTAATCTGATGAAAGAGAGTCTGCCTTTCTCTGTCTTGTGTTCCAATGGAGAAGAACTATAACAAGGTCGGCACCGTTTGTACGCTCTGCTTCTACGGCGTTCTTTATAACCTCTTTGTTTCTCTCCTTCTGCTCGTCGGTAACGGGAGTATCGGTCAGATCAAAGGTGATATACACAACCTTTCCGAAGTCGGAGTTTACAGTCTGTGAGCCCTCCTGCACAGAGTAGGAAATTCCGTTCTCACGCAGTGCCTTGACGGTTTCGTCAAAGCCCGCTTCACCGTAATCCATAATTGACGATGAAGCAAGGCTTACTGCGTCGATACCGAGAAGTCTCTTGGCATAATCGGGAGAGCCCTTGGAGGGGTTGAAGGATTCGGAGTCGGTTGCGGTGGTGAGAGGCGCTTCAAGGCTTGAAAGGGTCAGGTCATCCCTCAACGTAATAGCAGAAATCTTATAGAAGGGGTAGAGATACTTATGCCCGCTCAGTTGGTCGGAAAACTTAAGTCCTGCGGTAGTACCAAGCCGGTCTCCCATAAGAGCACCGCCTGTAACTGTTACGGTAAAGGTGTCGGCATCGGTTGAAAGACTATCCTCATAAATTGACAATAATGCGAGAGTCAAAGCTCCGTTTGCATCGGTGTCTATTTCGGGATAGAAGCTCGCGTGCTCTTCGGTGAGGGCGTTTTTCTTATTGTCCAGCTCAACAAGAGCTGTGCTGACACGCTGAGAGAAGTCCTTGTCGTTTACAAAGCCCTCTTTAGCAGTCTTTAACGCAGAAGAAAGAGAGGCAAGGTATTCGCTTCCCTTTTCGTCTCCTACCTTATCCGAAGCGAGATAAGAGGAAATGCTGTCAAGGTTTTCTACTATATAAGAAAGCTCTTCTTTATACTCCTTCTTTTCGCCGTAGGCAAGGTCGCTTATAAAGGCTTCGGTCTTATCTGCAAAAGAGGATATGGCATTGTTTGTCAGAGCTACAAGTCCGTTCTTATCCTTATTTGATTCATCAGAGTCGGGGTTCTTACCCTTGTCCGCGCTTATTACAGGCGGGTCTTTCTCCTCGGAATTTATAAGCTTAACTGTCATGAGCATTGAAACACCCAACGCTACAACACAAAGGCAAAGACAAATAATTCTGCTTTTCATTTTTATATCCTCTCATTTTTACTTTAATATAATAATAACATACTTTTATATTTTTGAAAAGGCTTTTTTGAAATTTACTCTGCTTTGAAGTCAACAATATCTCCAATAAGCTCATCGCTCGCCTTATTTATAGCGGTATATCCGTCTGGCACCTTGCCCACAATAACTGTATCCGCAACTACTATACTGTCCTCTGTTTCAACGCTGTAAATTCCTGTGAGTACGGCTATTTGCATTATGATTTTTACCTTAATATTCAAGGTGTGTCGGGTCTGGTTAATTCCGCATTGAGTAAAGGTGCTCTCAAGAGTGCTTTCGGCAAAGCTCACCTCAATAATCCGAGCCTTGATACGAGGACCTCTTCCCGTAAAAAAGAGTGTTCCCGTAAGGTTGCCCAAGGGAATGGAAATATCTCTTGCGCCTTCCTCTGAAAGCCTTTCAAGAATTTCAGAGGAAACCTCGCTTTTAAAGACGTTGACGTTTTCCACCCTTGTGGAAATACTTGTGACGTTCTTATCTTCATCCGTCTCAACGGCAACAAGGTCACTATACCTGATGCCCCTTTTTTCTATAACCTCTTCAACCGAGCGTGACAAAACATCAAGGGCCATATTCCTTGCACGGCTTTCGGCAAAAGCGGTGGCAAGGGGGCGGAGTCTTGAAACGCTCCAAAAGAACAAAAGAAGAAGTAAAATCAAGGTTATAAGAAAAATTATGACCTTTTTCACATTTTTCACCTCATTTTAAGTCTATTCGGTCTTTTGTGAATGGGTGAAAGTGTGAAATATCAGTTTTTTCCTTTTATTATCGGTTTTTAAAATAATCTAATCATTAATCGCTTTCTTTTTCAAAAAGCTCTGCCATTCCTCTTTTATGGGCGGAACGTGCATGGTAGCGCTCTATTATTTCGCGTGAGGCAGGTGCAACCTCTTCTCCTCTGATATAGCTTTCCACCTCGGCGTAGGTTACTCCCATTTCCTTTTCGTCTGTCTGCCCCTCGAAAAGTCCTGCCGAGGGCGCCTTATTTATAATACTTTCGGGGCATCCAAGATACCTTAAAAAGTCGTAAACCTCACTGACGTAAAGGTCGGCAATAGGGTTAAAGTCAAAGGCTCCGTCTCCCCATTTGGTAAAATATCCCATAAATCGCTCGCATCTGTTTCCCGTTCCTGCAATGAGAAGGCTTTCAGCAGCCCCAACGGTATAAAGAGTTGTCATACGAAGTCGAGGGGCGATATTGTTAATGGCAACCGAGTTAAGTGTTGAAGCTTCACTTACTCTGCCCACTATCTCTTTCTTGGCATCTGTTAAGTCGATGACCCTCTTTTCGATGCCGAATTTCTCGGCAAGGGCATCGGCATCGTCCTTATCGGTGGTAAAGTTAATTTTGGACTCGCAAGGGAGTATAAGCCCAAGCACACGATAGTCTTTGGGGAGAGCGTGTCTTGCAAGTATTCCCACAAGGGCGCTGTCCTTTCCTCCGCTGTTGCCGAATACCACCCCTTTTGCGTGGGCGTTTTCAACAAGTCTTCTTATATATTCACATCTTTTTTCAAGTTCAATTTTCCAATTACGCATATATTTTACTCCGTTAAATTTTTCTATTAGAAATTATACAACATAGTATATTTATTTGCAATAATTTTTTGTAGACATTTCGATAGGTTTATGGTACAATGATTTCAGAAAATAATTTTACGGAGGTATAGTTATGATTTGTAAAAACTGTGGAAAAGAGCTTCGCGACGGTGTAAAGTTCTGTGCCTTCTGCGGTACAAAGGTTGAAGAACCTGCAGTTGTTGAAGAGCCTGCGGTTACTGAAGAGCCTGCGGTTACTGAAGAGCCTGCGGTTACTGGAGAGCCTGCAATTGTTGAAGAGCCTGCGGTTGTTGAAGAACCTGCGGTTGTGGAAGAGCCTGCGGTTACTGAAGAGCCCGCTAAGGTTGAAGAGCCTGTTCTTCAAAGCGAAGCACCCGTGATAAATGAAATACCCGTTGCCCCGAAGAAGAAAAAGGGATTTTTGAAGGGACTTATAATTGCTCTTGTTGCGGTAGCAGCCGTTCTTGGCATTACCGTTGCGGCGGCCTTCCCTTACGTGAAGAATTTCGTTGAAAAGACGATTTTGCCCGCCGAAAAGTATTACGAGAGCATTGAAACCAAGAATATTGACAAGCTTCAGGACGGTGTGGTAACAGTCTTTGATTCTATTAAGGAAAGCTCAAAAGCACTTAAGAAAAGCTACGACGGGCTCCGTCAGGGCAAGCTTACCGTCGAAAATGATGAGCTTGACGGCAAGAACGTTTCCACCGAGCTCTCCGTTACTCTCGGTGACCCCGTAATGTCATACCTTAACAGTATGGGTATGAATCTTGACGTTTTTAAGAAGATTGCCATCGGCGTTGATACGTCCTCCAAGGACGGACTTTTCTCCTCCGACGTTGCTATCAAATTATCAGACAAGGACCTTCTTTCCATAAATACTGCAGTAGACGGCGACGGTGTGGCATACGTAAGCTATCCGGGTCTTTCCGATACTGCTATGAAGATGGACGTGGCAGAGCTTCTGGGCTTTGAAGACCTTTCAGAGCTTTATTCCTCGGCGGAGTTTGAAGAGGTTTACGGCGTTCTCTTCGACGTGCTGGACGCTCTTCCCGACGGAGAAACCGCATCTGAAATCATTTCAAAATATGCCGACGTAGCCCTTGCAGAAGCAGACGACGTGAAGAAGTCGAAGGAAACTCTCTCGGCAGGCGAGATAGAAGTAAAGACTACCGCAATAGAAGTGACCCTTGATGAAAAGGCACTTAAGAACATTGCTCTTGCCCTTATCGAAGAATTTGAAGACGATGAAGAGCTGATGTCCATTGTTGACGAAATTATATCCGCAACCGGTTATGCAGAGAAGGGCGAAATCAAAGCCTACCTTGAAGAAGCTGAATTCTTTGACTATGCCGACGAAATGCTTGAAGAGGTTCTTGACGGCTTCGGCGAAATCGTTTTGACGGTTTTTGTTGATGCAAAGGGCAACACTCTCGGACGTAAGATAGAATATCAGGACTTTACTCTCAACCTTGTAAGCCTTGAAAAAGGCAAGAATACCGCCTTTGAATTAAGCCTTGACTCAGCAGATATGAGCTTCTCAGTTGCAGGCGAGGGTACTCTTAAGAAGAATATCTTCAACGGACAAGCAAACGTAAAGGCTATGGGACAGTCCATTGTAACAATAGATATTGCAAACTTCGACACAGAAAACCCCTGTAACGGCACCTTTACCATCAAGCCCTCCAAAACGGTTTCCACTCTAATTTCAAGCTTTGAAACCGAAGATATTGAGAACACTTTAGGTATAAGCCTTGATGATATGGGAATCGACCTTTCGGACCTCTCGCTTGTACTTGATATGAAGGGCGACGATAAAAACGCTTCCTTCTCACTTGACCTGATGACGGGGAAAACCTCTGTTATAAAGCTTGGTGTATCCTCTCTCATTGAAGATGCAAAAGCAATCGAAATTCCCGAAAAGGCAATGGAAATCACAAACGAAGAGGACATCACGGCATGGGCATCAACTCTTGATATTGAAGGCTTTACAAAAACACTTCCCGAGGAAGTGCAGAGCATTTTCACTCTTCTTACCGAGTCGGGATTATTTGGCGGAAGTACAGACGTGGATGTGCCCGCTGAGGATAACCACGAGGATGAATGGGACTACGAGGACTACGTGTCGGACTCAGGACTTTCAGAGACTCTTGACGTTGCAACCTCGGCTGACTTCCCTCCCTTTGAATACTATGACGGAGAATATATCACGGGTATTGATATAGACATTGGTATGCTCATTGCCGAATACCTTGGCATGGACCATGCAGTATACAATATGGAGTTCAGCGAAATAGTTCCCTCTGTTGCCGAGGGTGCTTATGACGTGGGAATTGCGGCTATTACCGCCACAGAAGAAAGACTTATTGACGTTAATTTCTCTGTTCCCTACATTGCAAACACTCAGGTGATAATTATGAGAGAGGACTCCCCTCTTAAGTACCGCACCGACCTTTATGAAGACGGCGCAAGCCATATTGTAGGAGTAAAGTCAGGCACCACCGCGGATATCTACGCTACAAGCGACTTCGGAAGCGAAAGAGTTGTTTACTACACCGAGTACGAGGATACACTTCAGGGACTTTATGACGGTCAGGTAGATTATATCATCGTAGACTATCCCGTAGCGAAAACGTTCCTTGAGAACAACACGGGAATAAAGCGTCTTGAAGAGGATTTCTCCTTTGAAGAGTACTGCGTTGCAGTATCAAAGGACAATGACGAGCTTCTCTTCGCCATAAACGAAGCCATTGAATCACTCCGTCAGAGCGGTACTATCGAATACGTATACAACGCTTATATCTTCGGATATGTAGAAGAGGGAGAAGAAATTCCCGAGGGCTATGAGGTAATGGAAGAGCCCATGGAATACGATTACAGTGAAGAGTTTATGCAGGGCGTTTTGGAAGGTATGCTTTCCTATAACGACAGCTCTTACGATAGCGGAAGCTACAACAGTGCCACAATGTTCGACAGCAGCATTGACCTCGACGGCGTGTATGACAATTTCGGATATGACACAAGCGCAGGCTACGCTGCCTCCGAGGAAAAGGTAATGGACGATTACTATTACAACGATTATTACTACGGCAGACAATCAACCGAGGACTATTTCGAGGACTACGGATATTAATAAAAGGAGGGCACCGACAAATATCGGTGCCCCTTATTGAAATTATGAAAACAGAAATTATCAACGTTACAAAAAGCTATGGCAAAAAAAGAGTACTCACAGGTGTGAATATCACCGCCGAAAGCGGTAGCTGTGTAGGCATAATAGGAAAAAACGGAAGCGGAAAATCCACTCTTTTTTCTGTCCTTTCGGGGATAGCGAGAAAAGAAGAGGGGGACTTCCTATACGGCGGGGAAAGTCTCTTTTCTTCTAAAAAAAAGAGACGGGAGCTTCTGGGCTTTGTTCCTCAGACACCCCCTTTGATGGAAGAGCTTTCGGCAAAGGATAATTTGAGTCTGTGGTACACGAAAGACGCCCTTGAGCTCTCCCTCGACGAAGGCGTTTTGAGGATGCTTGGCGTGGGAGATTTTCTCAAAACCGAGGTGCGTAAAATGTCGGGCGGTATGAAGAAAAGGCTTTCTATCTGCTGTGCCGTAGCCCACGACCCAAGGCTTCTCATTCTCGATGAGCCCTCTGCATCCCTCGATATTGAGGGCAAGGAGAAAATCGCCGAATACCTGACTCTTTTCAAGGAAAAAGGAGGAACCGTGCTTTTGGCAACTCACGATAGCCTTGAATTTGAAATATGCGACAAGACCTATCTTTTAAAAGATGGAAAAGCCGAGGAGTTTTCCTATGACAGAAGCAGTTTTAAGGAGATGTTCAGATGAGCTATCTTAAGCTTTGCCTTAAAAGAGCGTCAAAAGCCTCTGTGCCGCTTATAGTTATAACTCTTATCCTTCTGTCAGCCGCGTCCCTTCTTCTTTTCACCTACCTCTCACGAGACAAAGAGGTGAAGAGAATAGGCGTTGTGGGAAATACCGAGGATACCTACATAGATATCGCCCTGACTCTCCTTTCGGAAAATGAATCCTTTGAGATAACACCCTTGTCACGGGATGAAGCGGAAAGCCTTCTCAAGTCGGGGGATATTCAAGGATATGCCGAAATTCCCGAGGGCTTCGTTTCCTCTGCCATGAAGGGTAAAAATATTCCTTTTACCTACATTGCGCTGAAAAAGCCATCATCCCTCTACCACGTTATTACAAAGGAGACGGTTTCGTCGGTGGCGGTTCTGCTCAACGAAAGCCAGAACGCAGTATATGGAATGAGACAGTATCTCAAGGATAACGCCATGAAGTCACAGCTCGGTGAAAAGAGTGAGGAAATGTCCTTCAAATACGTTTCCGCCATTCTTCAAAGGAAAAATCTTTTTGACGTAAAGACTGTGGGGATAGCTGACAGCGTATCCACCGTAGAATACTATTTCGTCAGTATAATTATAGTTTTCGCCCTTCTTCTTGGAGCCTCTGCCTCCCCTTTCATGATAAAAAGCCACGCAGGGCTCCCCGTCCTTCTGAAGTCACGGGGTATCTCACCGCTAAAGCAGGTTTTATGTGAGCTTTTTGCCTTCTTTTCGGTTATATACGCTATTGTTTTCTCTCTTCTTTTCGTTGTGTCCTTTGTCCTTGACGCATCGCTCTTCATTTACGCTTTAAAGCTTATACCCGTCATATTCACTCTCACAGCGTTACAGTTTATGATATACGAGACGTCAGACGCCCTTGTGAGCGGAACACTTTTTCAGTTCTTCGCGTCCCTCACCTTCGCATTTATTTCGGGATGCTTCTACCCTTCCTTCCTTTTCCCCCGCCTTTTAAGGGATATGGCGGGAGTCCTTCCCGTAGGCTCTGCCTTTTCACTGGGTCGCTCTCTTCTGTCGGGAGGTGCGGGCTTTTATGACGTGACGCTTCTTCTTTTATGGTGTGTCATCCTTACGGCTCTTTCGGTCATTATCAGAAAAATAAGAATTGTGAGGTGGGGAATATGAAGCTCCTCTTCCTTTTCTTTAAGAGAAATTTCAAGCACCTCTCCTTTATCTTCATTCTCTTGCTTATGCCTCTTTTTACTTTCTTTATGAAAGAGGTCATAAATGCTGATGACAGTGCGTTAAAAATAGGCTATACTGCGTCGGGTACACCCGATGGGACGCTTTGTCAGGTTTTTTCAAAGATTGAAGAGGACGATGGTGTAATTCACTTCACAAGGTACGAAAGCAAGGGCTTAGGTGAAAAAGCCCTTGAAGATGCTGCAATCGACTCCCTTTGGATATTTGACGGGGAATTTGAAGAAGCACTTGACGAATACTACAATAAAAAACGTGACTGTGTCATAACCGTTTTAAACCGAGAGGAAAACGAAATGCAGGATATGGCTCTCGAAAAGCTCTTCTGCTTCATCTATCCTCACCTGTCATTTACTCTCTTTGAGGATTATATGAAAAGTGAGATTGAAGGCGGAGACAAGCTTTCACACAAGGAGCTTAAAGAATACTACGGCTATAAGGGTATGAGCTCGGAAATCGTTGAAATAAGAATGGTTGACAATAGCGGAAATGAAAGAAGCGAAGAACCAAGTTTTATCTTAACCGCTCTGAGAGGAATTTTATCCCTTATGGTTCTGCTCTCGGCTCTTTCCTCGGCACTCTTCTTAAAGGAAGATGGGGAAAGGGGGCTCTTTCTTCAATTCAAGCCCTTAAAGCGCGTCGCCATTTACTTTGAGGCAACTATGTCGGCTCTTATTCCGACGGGTGCTGTTTTCTTCCTGTCGGTGTTGCTGTCGGGAACCTTTACGGGATTTTTAAAAGAGCTTTTCTCCCTTCTCGTTCTCCTTCTCACCTCAGCCTCCCTTTCGGTTGCCCTTCTTACCCTCTGCCCTTCCAAAAAAGCGCTGTGCGTAACCTTACCCATAACCTTGACGGCATCGGCGGTGCTCTCCCCCATATTCCTGAACGTGAGGGCATTCCCTGTCATACAATCCCTTTTCCCAACATATCATTATTTATATTCCTTGACCGATTACCGAGAATTCCTTTATTCCCTTATTTATTTTGCCTTGACAACGGCAGTTGCTTTTTCGGCGGAATATTTTTACTGTCGCAAAAGATAAAAATATGTTGACAAGAGAATGATAAAATGGTACAATTAAGTCACAGAAAATTAATATTTTTTAGGAGGTAATCCATATGGCATTTTGTCCTAAGTGCGGTAAGCCCTTTGAAGAAAACGCATCTAACTGTGCGTACTGTGGGGCTAAAAATCCTGCTGCTCCCGCTGCAGCTAATCCTAAGGTAAACGAAATTGTAAACAAAGCTAAGTCCCTCAACAAGAAGAACGTTGTTATTCTTGCAGGTGCTGTTGTTGCAGTAATCGTTGTTATTGCTCTTCTCTCCAGCATTTTCGGCGGCGGATACAAGAAGGCTATTGACAACTTCTTTGACTTCTCTGTTAAGGGCGAAGTAGACAAGCTTGAAGACATCGCTCCCGAAGATTTCTGGGAAGAGCTTGAAGAAGAATACGACGTTAAGATGAAGGACCTCAAGGACTCCATCGAAGAAGAATTTGAAGCACAGCTTGAAATGCTTGAAGATGAGTATGGCAAGAACATAAAGGTTAAGTATAAGGTTATCGAAAAGGAAAAGATGGACGAGGATGACCTTGACGACCTTAAGGATGAGCTGAAGGAAACCTACGGCATCGCTAAGAAGAGCGTAAAGAAGGCTTTTGAAGTAGAAATTGAAGCTACTATCAAGGGCAAGGATGACGAGGACACAGACGAGCAGGAAATGGTTATCGTTAAAATCGGTAACAAGTGGTACATCCCCACTATCTTCTCAATGCTTAAATACTACGCATACTAAGATAAAAAAGAGCCTTTTAAAAGGCTCTTTTTTAGGTAATCAGTAATAGTGAATATGTAACAAGTATTGTAAATTTCGGCGTTGCCGAAATTATCCACAATCATTCAATATTCATTTTTCATTAGAAAAAAATAATCTGTAAAACTAAGTTTTACAGATTATTTTTTGTTACTTAACTATAAATCCTAAGTCCTCGATAGCATCCTTTACTGTCTTGTCGTCGATGCTCTCTCCCGTCACCTTCGCTTCACCCTTTGCAAGGTCAATCTCACATTTAAGTCCAAGGGCTTCAAGAGCCTTTGTAACACGGGCAGAGCAATGCTGACAGCTCATTCCTTCGATTTTAATAATTTTTTCCATAATTCTTCTCCTTTTATTTTAATATAATAAAATCGTAAATTTCGGTAAAACCGAAATTGTCCTTAATTCATCATTCATCATTCATCATTCTGCATAAAAAAATAATTTTCCTAAAATTATTTTTTATAAAGTCTTAGTGCATTAGTTACAACAAAAACGGATGAAAAGCTCATTGCCGCCGCCCCTATCATAGGGTTCAGCACTATTCCAAGCGGATAGAACAAAACGCCTGCCGCAAGGGGAATACCGAGGGCATTATAGAAAAATGCCCAGAACAGATTTTGTTTTATATTTCTGACGGTAGCCTTAGCATAGGTCACACAGCGAAGTACTCCGTGAAGTCCCCCTGACATGAGAATTATATCCGAAGCGTCAATGGCGATATCAGTACCCGTGCCGATAGCCATACCTACGTCGGCTGTGGCAAGGGCGGGAGAGTCGTTTATTCCGTCTCCTACCATAAGAGTTCTGCCCCGCTCCCGATACTCTTTCACCACTCTCTGTTTATCCTGAGGCAATACGTCGGAGATAACCTCATCAAAGCCTGCGATACTCCCTACCGCCTTAGCAGTATAAGAATTGTCTCCTGTGAGAAGAACGGTCTTTATGCCAAGCCTTTTAAGCTCTTCAATTGTGCTTTTCGCATCAGCCTTCACTGTGTCGCTGATAGCCACAACGCCAAGCGCCTTACCGTCAAGGGCGAAGTAGGTTGCAGTCTTGCCCTCCTCGGCATAGCCTTCGGCAATTTTTTCAAGAGAGGATATATCTATATTCTTTTCCTTCATAAAGCGTAAATTTCCGCCCAAAGCCTCTTTGCCATCTATTTTACCCTCAACGCCTTTACCTGCAACTGCCTTGAAATCGGTGATTTCAAGGGACGTGCTCTCTGAGGTATACTCGGTCATAGCAAGGGCAAGGGGATGGTCGCTCTTTTCTTCAAGAGTCTTTACAAGAGAGAGGAAAAATTCCTTTTCCGACTCCTTTACGCTCACATCAGACACCGACATTTTACCCTCAGTTACAGTTCCCGTCTTATCGAAAATTGCTATTTTCACCTCAGCGAGACTTTCTGCAAAGGAAGCGGATTTTACAAGAATTCCCTCACGGGCAAGCCTTCCTACCGATACCGTTATGGCAACGGGGGTAGCAAGTCCGAGCGCGCAGGGGCAGGAAATAACAAGAACCGACAGCGCTCTTGACAATGAAAATTCAAAGCCCTCGCCAAGCAGCATCCACACTCCAAAGGTTACAAGAGCTATCGTCATAACGGTGGGAACAAACACACGGCTTATCTTATCGGCAAGTCTTGCGATAGGGGCTTTACTTGCTCCTGCACCTTCCACAAGCTCGATGATTTTCGACAGCGTTGTATCCTTGCCAACACCCGTAGCTTTTATTTTAATTTCACCGTCAAGGCTGAGAGATGCCGACGCTATTTCGTCTCCAACGCTCTTAAAGACGGGTACACTCTCACCTGTTAATGCCGACGTATCAAAGGAAGCACCGCCGTCGGTGATAACGCCGTCGATGGGTACACGTGAGCCGGGGCGAACGATAACTGTATCCCCTACTTGTATTTCGGAGGTTAAAATTTCAACTACTGTTCCGCCGCGCTCCACCAAAGCCTTTTCGGGAGAAAGGGACTCAAGCCCTCTAAGAGCATCCCCCGTTCTGTCCTTGGAGCGTGACTCGAAGAATTTTCCCAAGGTTACAAGGGTGAGTATCATAGCTGATGACTCAAAATAGAGATTGTGACGGTAGGTATCCACTATCTCCCATTGACCGTGACCTTGTCCGTAGCCTATCATATATATGGCGAAAACGCCGTAAACCGCACCTGCCAGCGACCCTATTGCCACAAGGGTATCCATATTGGGAGCGCCGTTTTTCAATGCTTTAATGCCCGTAAAGAAAAACTTTCTGTTCACGTAGATAACAGGGAGAGTGAGAAGAAGCTGAGTGAAAGCAAATGTCAGGGCATTCTCACGTCCCTTGAAAAATGGGGGCTCGGGTAGTGATAGCATATGTCCCATAGAAACGTACATGAGAATAAAAAGGAAAATAAAGGATACTATAAGTCTTGTCTTGACAGGTGTATAATCCTCTTTTGTTTCTTCTTTTTTTGTCTCTGCTTTTTTCTCTTCTTTAAGAGTTGCAGAAAATCCTGCCTTTGAAACTGCATTTATAACCGTGTCTGCTGTGACCTTCTTTTCATCAAAGTCACAGATAAGTGTTTTTGAAAGTAAATCGACAGATGCACTGTTCACACCCTCGATTTTCCCGACGGCTCTCTCAACGCTTGCCGAGCAAGCGGAGCAGCTCATACCCTCAACGTTAAATTTTTTTTGCATTATTCCCTTCCTTTCAAAAATAATTTCATACCCTATAATAGCACGAAACGGGCTATTTTTCAAGTAATAAAAAACTTATATTGCCAAAACCGCAGATATATGGTAAAATAAGCTTTAGTAAATTTCAATTTTGAAATATTTTTTTGCAGTCACGTGCGGGGGATTTTCTCGTGCGGAGCGGATTAGCGTAGCCTGAGAAAATTCAAGCCATACAGTGAACGAAGGTGGAGCAATGTGCGACACCGTAGTGAGTCGTAACAAAGTATGGTGAAAAAATACGAAAAAATTTGTGACCTTTTCACTCCCTAATACGTGTTAAGGTTAGGAGGTACAAATGAGCCGTTCTTCTCACGATGAGATAAATGCGGTGTATGATAAATATTCTGACACGATGTACAGAATTGCGCTCTCCCACCTTTTGAATAAAGAGGATGCCGAGGATGCAGTCCACGACGTTTTTATAAAGTACATGAACGGAAGCTTTGCTTTCTTCTCTGAAGAGCACGAAAAGGCATGGTTCATCAGAGTGACCGTCAATCACTGTCACGACCTGATGAGACGGCGGAAGCTCAGAAGCCACGCTCCTCTCGAAGAAGCTATGGAGGTTTTCGCCGAGGCAGGTACGTCTGACACTATGAGAGAAATACTCACTCTCGAGGATATTTACAAAACGCCCATCATACTCCATTACTTTGAAGGATATTCTGTTGAAGAAACAGCCAGAATGCTGAGGATTTCAGTATCTGCTGTAAAAATGAGACTTTCCCGAGGACGGGATAAGCTCAAAGATAAGCTTTCGGGCGAGATTTAGAAAAGAGGTGTTGCCCGATGAACGAAAACGATATCAGCGCTTACAAAAAAATAACCGCACCAAGCTCCATAAAAGAAAGACTTATAAGTGAAAGTGCCAAGGAAAGAAAAAATCATCACGTAAAGGCAGCTTTTTGTTATGCTGCGGCGGGAATTGCCGCAATGATAATATTCGCCTTTACCTTCTTCTGGAACGAGGGGGCAAGCCTATACCTCAACGGCGATGAGATTGGCGGTAAAAACGTATTTGTTTATGAAAACTCGTCGGTGGCTGTGGCACGCACCTTTACAGCCTCCCGTGTTACCATTCCCTTAAAGACCGACAAGGATGCCGAAATTACGGTTTCGTCAGGGATGATAGTAATTGACGGAGAGGATATGGGGCAAAAGATAAAAACCAAAAAAAACGCAGAATTCATCTGGATGTTTGAAGGCGAAGCCGACGGATATCAGCTCGAAGTAAAAACGGATAAGAAAAGCTCCCTTTACAGTATCTCACACAAAGAAGGAACTGAAAAGTTCTACATTAAAAAAGTAAATTAAAAAGCCGAAAGGAAAAAAGAAAAATGAAAAAGCTCGCACTTGTACTCGCACTCATTCTCGCACTTGCAGTAATGCTCGTATCCTGCGCAAAGGACGATGCAGAAGCACCCGAAAACAACAATGAGGTTGTTGACAACGTCAACAACAACGAAACACCCGACGTTCCCGAAACACCCGACGTTCCCGAAGCAAGCACTTCTGTTCTCAGCGCGGAAGAACTTCAGGCGGCAGTTGACAAAATCTATGAAAAGTATCCCGTTCCCTTTATGGCAGGCACTATTCCTGCAGAAATGATTACCGCTGATTATTATGCATATTACACAGGTCTTGCAGATGACTCTAAGGTAAATGCAGTAATCGTTTCAGAGTCTATGATAGGCTCTCAGGCTTACTCTCTCGTTCTTCTCAGCGTTAAGGACGGCGAGGACGCAGAGGCAGTTGCAACAGAAATGATCAACGGCATCAACCAAAGAAAGTGGATGTGCGTTGAAGCAGACCTTATCAGAACTGTTGTATCAGGCAACACAGTTATGCTCGTTATGATTGACTCCGAAATGCAGATCGGTATCGACGGCTTTGTTGATGCATTCGTTGAAGCAGTTGGAGAGGTAACCTTCGAGGCTACAAAGAACTAAGGCTCAGCCTTAGTTCTTTGAATGCAGATGTGCGGGTTACTTTTGCGGTGTAGCGAATTAGCGGAACCTGCAAAAGTAAAAGCCATGCAGTGAACGTAGGTGGAGCAATGTGCGACACCGAAGTGAATCGCAATGCAGAATGTAGAATGTAGAATGCAGAATGCAGAATTAAGGAAAATTTTGCTGAAAGCAAAATTTTAATTAAAAGTAAATTTGCCTAAAGGCAAATTGTCCAAAATTCATCATTCTACATTCATCATTCTGCATTTTATTTTTAAAGGTGGTGTTTAAATGCTTTTTTCGGGAATGCCCTTTCTTTTTTATTTCCTTCCCGTAGTGCTTATAATATATTTTATCGTTCCCAAATGCTTGAAAAATACCGTTCTCATGCTTTCCAGCCTTATCTTTTACGGCTGGGGTGAGCCCAAGTATTTGTTTTTGATGATAGGATCCATACTTTTAGGATATTTCCTTGGAATGGCTATTGATAAATCGAAAACTGCAGGGCTTAAAAAGCTCTTTCTTTCCCTTTCGGTTATATCAAGTGTTATTCTCCTTGGATTTTTCAAGTACGCCGACTTCTTTATATATAACTTCAATGCAGTAACGGGGCTGAGTATCCCTCTTTTGAAGATTGCTCTTCCTATCGGTATCAGCTTTTATACCTTCCAGATACTCAGCTATACCATTGACGTTTACAGAGGCGACGTGCCCTATCAGAAAAATATCATAAATTTCGCAACCTACGTTGCCCTTTTCCCTCAGCTTATTGCAGGCCCAATTGTAAGATACGTTGACGTATGCCGTGAGCTTGAAGAGCGCACACACTCCTTTGAGAAATTTTATCTCGGTATAAGACGCTTTGCAGTCGGTCTTTCCAAAAAGGTACTCATCGCTAATCAGATGGGTGAGGTTTGCGACGTTTTCAGAGAGAGTGCTGACAAATCCGTCCTCTTCTTCTGGGTTTATGCCCTTGCCTTCGCCATACACGTTTACTTCGACTTTTCGGGTTATAGCGATATGGCAATAGGTCTTGGTAAGGTATTCGGCTTCAACTTTATCGAAAACTTCAACTATCCCTATATTTCAAAGAGCATCAGCGAATTCTGGAGACGCTGGCATATGTCCCTTGGCTCTTGGTTCAGAGACTACGTGTATATCCCCCTTGGCGGAAACAGAGTTAAGACAATGCGCTGGCTTTTCAATACCTTTGTCGTATGGATGCTGACGGGTCTGTGGCACGGTGCTGCGTGGAACTTCGTCGTATGGGGTCTCATATACGCGATACTGCTTATCGGGGAAAAATTCTTTGTAAGAAAGCTTATCGGCAAAAATGCCATTATTGCCCATATCTATACGATGCTCTTCGTCATAATCGGCTTCGTTGTATTCAACGCACCCAATATGGCGACGGCGGGTCAGGACCTTATCGGTATGTTCGGTCTTGGAGGATATGCCCTTTCAAGCAAGGCGACCATATATCATCTCTCAAGCAACGCCGTGATTTTCATTCTCGGTATCATAGGTTCAACTCCCCTGCCCAAAAAGCTTCATTCCAAGCTTTCCGAGTCGAAGCTTCAAGGGCTTATTTCGGTTATAGAGCCCGTGGCAGTTGTATGTCTTTTGCTTGTGTGTACCGCTTACCTTGTTGACGGCTCTTACAATCCGTTCTTGTATTTCAGATTTTAAGGAGGATGTAATATGAAAATTAAATATATACTGTCATCACTTCTTATAATAGCAGTAATGCTCACTTTATCGGTGCTGGCTTGGATGAAAGCCCCCGGCGCCACGTCTGAAAGTGAAAGACGTCCTCTTGCACAGTTCCCCGAAATAAGCGTTGACACCGTTCTTTCGGGCAAATTCACAAAGGAATTTGAAAGCTACGCTACCGACCAATTTCCCTTCCGCGACAGTTTCAGAACGCTGAAGGCCATATCAAAGTTCTATATTTTCCGTCAGAATGACAACAACGATATATATATTCACGACGGATATGCCGCAAAGCTTGAAAGCACCATATCGGATGCATCAATAACAAATGCGGTAAACAAGCTGAACTATCTATATAAAACCTATATTGAGGGAAAAACAAGTAACGTTTATCTTTCCATTATCCCCGATAAAAATACTACTCTTGCAGGGGCGGGAAATTACCCGAGCCTTGACTATAATAAGCTGACGGAAAGCGTTGTGTCGGGTGTTCCCTTTGCAAAGTATATCGACGTCTTCCCTCTTCTCCACTACACCGATTATTATAAGACCGACACTCATTGGAGTCAGGAGAAAATTGTTGACGTTGCCCACGCTATTCTTGACGCTATGGGAGCCGAAAAGACAAGTGACTACAAGGAAGTTACTCTTGACACCGACTTCTACGGAGTATATTACGGTCAGTCCTCTCTTCCTCTTCCTCCCGACAAGATAACTTATCTTACCAACGAGACGATTGAGAACTGCAAGGTTTATAACTACGAGGGAACAGACGGAGTCCTTGAAAACATCAAGCCCTCAAAGGTTTACAATATGGATAAGCTTAACTCCAAGGACCCTTACGAAATGTTCTTATCGGGCGCAGTTAACCTTATGAGAATAGTAAACGAAAAGAACACGTCGGGCAAAAAGCTTATTATCTTCCGCGACTCTTATACAAGCAGTCTTGCTCCTCTTATGACAGAGGGCTATTCCGAGATAATACTCATTGATATAAGATACCTTGCCTCCCACTTTATCGGGGCATTCGTATCACCCGAGGAGTTTGAAAATGCCGACGTACTCTTCCTTTACAGCGCACTTATATTAAATCAAAGTATGTCGTTTAAATAATAATATGGGAGCTTTGGCTCCCATATTGTTATTTAAATTCAGAATTCAGAATGCAGAATTATTGTTGAAAACACTTTGTGTTTTCTTCTTCAATTTTTATTCTCATAAAAGCACACAACAGAAAATTAAGGAGAGCGAAAAGCTCTCCTTAGTTTTTGTAAAATGACGGCGGTTGACCGAAATATTTTTTGAAGAAGTATGAGAAGTATCCCACCGACGAAAAATTGAGCATATCCGAGGTTTCTTCAACGCTCTTTCCTTCCCCCAGCAGTCTCATAGCCTCCGTTGCTCTCATATTGGTGTAATAAGTCTTGGGCCCGATACCTGCATAGGTTCTGAAAAGTGCCTTTATAGAGCTTGTACTCATGGCGCAGATTGACGATATGTCCTCGAGAGAAAGGTTTTCATAAAGGTTGTTCTGCATAACTTGTATAACCTTTCTGTAATTCTCGGCACTCTTTGAAGAAGCGAAGGTTCTATGGGGATGGTGGCGCGTAACAAGCTTCACCGCAAAGGCGCTGAGAAGAAGGGACGCCTCGGCGCCCAGAGTCTCGCTTTTATCGTGGTTCTTGTAGAGGCATTCAAGAATGTCCTTCATTATGAGAGAATACTCTTCTATCTCTTCGTGAGAGAGGAAGAATACACCCTCTGAAAGGCTTTTGGGCATAACTCCCTCGTGGACAAAGGAAACCACAAACAGATGGGGGCTTGTATTGTTAGAGCTTTTAATTCTATGAAACTCCAAGGGGGCGTGAGCGATGAAATTTCCTGCACAAAGCTTATATACGTTGTGCTCCTCTACTATCTCAACCTCGCCCTCAAGAACGCAGACAAATTCCCAGCTGTCGTGAGTCTCACCTGTAAAATCAAAGGTGCTGTCCCATTTGTAGTCATAGCCGGTATTTACTCTTTTTATAACAAAAGGATAATTAACGTTAAAACTTTTCATACATTCACCAAAATCTAAAATTTTTATCCAAATTTGTAAAAAATATATCTTAAAACATCTTGATTTATATTTTAAAGCGTATATAATTATAGTTGGTATTTAAATTATTGTCAATAGAATTCAGGAGAAACTTATGAAAGAAAAGATTAAAGTTGGTTACATAGGACTTGGCAGACGCGGATATGCGGTTTTAAATCAGTGTGTATCCGAAATGAACGACGTTGAGGTTGTGGCTATCTGTGACCTCAATCCATTAAAGATGGAAAATGCAAAGAAAACTCTTGTAAAAAAGGGACGCACTGAGCCCATTATGACCACAAACTACAAGGACATTCTTGCAATGGAAGAGATAGATGCAGTGTTTATCATGACAAGCTGGAATTCCAGAATTAAGCTTGCCATTGAAGCTATGTACGCAGGTAAATACACCGGCATCGAGGTTGGATGCGCATTTGACATATCAGAGTGCTATGAGCTTGTTGACGCTTACGAAAAGACAGGCGTGCCTTGTATGATGCTTGAAAACTGCTGCTACGGAAGAAACGAAATGATGGCTCTCAGAATGGTTAAAGAGGGTCTCTTCGGCGAAATTGTACACGCCAACGGTGCTTACCACCATTATCTCAATGAAGTTGAGTTTTTCTTAGATAGCACTGAATTTTACCTTGAAAACGGTGAAAAGAAGATTATTACGGACCATTACAGACTTGCTGAGTACAAGAACAGATGTCTTGAAAACTATCCTACTCACGAGCTTGGCCCTATCTCCAAGTGCCTTAATATCAATAAGGGTAACCGCATGCTTTCTCTTGTTTCAGTTGCATCAAAGGCAAGAGGTATTGAAACCTATATGAAGGACCACGTTCCCGCAGACCATCCCTTTGCAGGTGAGACGTTCAAGCAGGGCGATATAATCAATACTATCATCACCTGTGCTAACGGTGAGACCATTCACCTCACCCTTGACACTACTCTCCCCCGCGCATTTTACAGCCGTGAGTTCACAATAAGAGGAACTAAGGGTATGTGCGAAGAAAGCGGAGCAAAAAGATACACCTTCTTCCTTGAAGGAATGAAGGAAGGAGATGAGACCTTCGACAACAAGGCTGAAATGTATGAAAAATACGACCATCCTCTCCACCGTGAATTTGCAAATGCCGGAGAAAAGGGCGGTCACGGCGGTATGGACTGGCTTGTTGTAAGAGCGTTTGTTGAAAGCGTTAAGACAGAGACCGAGCCCCCCATCGACGTATACGATACCGCTACTTGGCTTGCTATCGGTCCTCTTTCCGAGGCTTCTATTAATCAGGGCGGTCATCCCGTTGAATTCCCCGACTTCACAAGAGGAAGATGGTTCAGAAGAGAAAACGAAATGTGTCAGAGTAAGTATTCTCTCGACCTTGTTGTTGACGACCCCGAAACGTCTATATTTTAAGTAATAGTGAAAAAAGAGGCTTGTAAAAGCCTCTTTTTGAATGATGAATGCAGAATGATGAATGATGAATTGTGGATAATTTCGGCTTTGCCGAAATTTACAATTATTATAATTTGCTGAAAGCAAATTTACCTTAATTCTGCATTCTGCACTCTGAATTCATCATTGAAAAAGCGGACTCTTTCGAGTCCGCTTTTTCTTATCCCCAAACAGTGGGAGGAAGCTGGTCTTCTTCGTCGTTCCAAGCGAAGCTTACGGTGACAATATCCGCGCTGTCGAAAAGGACTGCTTCGATTTCGGGGGACTCATAAATTGTTTTTTCCATTCATTTATCCTCCTATTTGATATATTTTTCTGCCTCAACCGAGTAGTTATAGATAGCTCTTGCAAGGTTTTTAAGCTTTGCATCTGTTGAGTTATAAGTGAGCTTTACGTAATTGAGAACGCTGTAAGTTACAGAAATTTCGTTTCCGTCAGAATCTGTAAGGGTTACCGTGTAGCGTGTATCGAGATTTCCTGCGTCTATATCAGGTATATCCACAAAGAGATACTTATTTGAGCTCTCTGCCGTTATTATATTCTCCACGCTGAAGCCTGAAGCGTCTGAGGTAAGTCCCTCAAGGACAGTCTCGTCGTTTACCTTGAAGTAGTGTCGGATTGACACTGTGTCCTCAAGGATAAGAGAGGTGGAGTGATGCTCGATGGGAGCGTTTTCGGTGTAGGTAGTGGTCTTTGCGGGGTTGGTGATATTCTGAATAGCACTTGTATCGGCAGCCACCTCATCAAGAGCATCAGCGGTGTCAAAGAAGTTGTCCGCGTTCTTGCAGTATGCTTCAAGTGCCTTTACAAGACCGTTTGCTGCAATGCACTCCTCGTTGCCCGCTTCAACCTGCTTGTTAAATGAGTCAATGTAAGAGGAAACGGAGAACTCTGTACTTGGTGCCAGACTAACGAAGGTAGAGGAATCTGTGTAAGCATAAATCCAATCAAACTTTACGTAAACGTTTTCGTAGTCCTTAGGAGAAACGTAAACTGTGAAATAAGCCGTTCTTCCGTCTGCCTCATAGGAAGCGTAATTCCATCCGTTCCACTTGTTTATAAAGGTATATCCTACTTTGGAGCTTATTACCGTACTGCCGTCATATACACTAAACTTAGTCTGCGTGTTTTTATGAGCTACAGACTTATCAATGTCGAAGTAGAATTTAAGTCCTATCTGTCCGTCGAGAATAAGACTTGCTCCCTTGAAGAGCATAACTGCAGAAGGTGTTGTTGCCGTTGCCACTTCACTTTCAAAGTGAGAGTCATCTGCCAGAGCCTTAACCTGATAGTAGGTGTTTGCTCTTGTAAGGGTCAAAGTTTTACTTGTATGCTCTGTCCAGGTCTCGCCGTTGTCTGCCGAATAAGCGTAGGTCACATCCTCGTCGTAATTGGAAATCGTAAGAGTATTCTTCTTAGAATTGATAGTAACTACAGGTGTTGTATGCTGAGTTTTAAGCACGTAGTCAGCAGGGTCAAACATCAATTCAAAGCTTGCAAGACCCGAGCCCATCTCTGCTTCATCGAACTCGTAGTAGGGATAGCACTGAATACCTATGATATAGCCTTCTTCGGGAAGATTAAATGCGGAAGCAAGAACTGTATCAGTCTTGCTGTTACTGCTTGAACAGCTTGACATAGCAGTGTATTCAGATACCGTTGTGTCAAGATTCAGCACGTAAATAATAAACTTTGATTTAGGACTTGCAGTTGACATCATTTTGTCATTACCGCTTCTTATAAAGGCACGGTATCCAAAGGATGCAAGCATATCGGCGGGAATAATTTCATTTCCGTCATATGCATATTTAAACACTGCCGCCTTAGCTTGACCTGCTCTGTCAGAAGAATCCGCTGTAACGTGCTGTCCGCTGCTTGTTACACAGTAGTTGCTGGGCCAACCGTCAAGATTACCTTCTGCATCAACCGCTGAACGAAAAGGAAGAACGTATCCTGAATCTCCTGTCCAATAGCCCGCCATCCAATCGTCTGTGGCTTTTGTCTGAATTGTAGCTGCTGTTTCTGTTATAACAAGGTTTCCTATTTCCTTTTGTTCCTCAGCCGTTCCGCTTACAAAGAGAACGTAAGGCTCGGAATCTGTGCACTCACCCTCAATGCCGAGAACCTTTACAGAGTAAAGTCCTGCAGGGAAGGTTGTGTCAGCATTCACTGAAGTGTAAGTGAGGCTTTCGCCGTTGAGCATATCGGCTGAGCTGATAGGTGCGTACATATAGACAGTACCCTCTGCAGTTCCCGCAAGCTTTCCGTTTTCGTCTACCGAAAGGTAGTCGGGCTTGGGAACCTGAGGAACGTCTATAGAATACGTGCCGTTAAAGCGAACTCTTATAGAGTAACTCGCCGGATCACTGGTACAGTTCTTAGGAGTACGACCTACAGTTGTAAGCTTTTCCGGATCAGTCATCCCTGCAAACGGATAAAGCTGGAATCCCACAAGATATCCTTCTGTAGGAAGAGCAGGTGTCCATGAAGCGGTCTCAAAATTGATACTTCTACTTCTCCATGTACCCGATAAATCATGAGCACTGGTATAGGCTGAACACTTTGTTACAGTTCCGTCTTTGAGAAGAACATAGGCTACTATTTTTGCTGAAAATTTCTCTTTATAGCTTAAACATCCCTGCCTGTTAACTTGATTATATGAAAGGCTGTTCACTTCGGAAATAGGAACAATCTGGTCGCTGGCATAAGCATACTTCATATTCAGGCTCTGAACAGTTGTAATTACGTTGCCAAGATAGGTAGCCCTCGCCGATTCATAAGCAGTTTTGGTTGTGGCATCTATAAATTCAGAGTGACTATCTGCCTTGAAATATTGACCGTAGAAGCTTTCAAGGTTAGCAAGGTAAGTAGCAAGGTTTGTTTCATTACCTGCTGCAAGGGCTTCAGCTTCTGCAATCGCTTCATCCCAACTGCGACTGTAAAAATATACATTTTTTGTTTTTGCAACAGAAAGGTGTGAACCCGTAGTTGACAATTCATTGGTATAAAAACTACCTGTCATTGTTGTAAAGGGTCCTTTTCCGCCAAATATACCTGGGTAGAATTTATCGGAGTCAATACCCTTTATTCTTCCCACCCAGCTTGAGTCTACTGCACTGCTTGTAGCGGGATTAAGTTCACCTTCCGCCCACTTTCTAAGGAAAGTGCTTCTGGTATTATATTCGCCGTAGACGTAAACGATATCATAATTGCCGCCAAAGGCTTGGTCAGTTGACACTGCATAGAGACCTGCAAGCTTATGGTTATTCTCTGAAGTAATCTGAAAGGCACTATCGGTATCAATATTGAGCCCGTTGCCTGCATTATTAAGAGTTGCGGGTGCGGCGTAGTAGGTATCGTCATAGCCTACGATAGTGCCAAATCCACCGGGGAGTCCGCCTGTTTTAAAGTCTACGGTTATTGGTGTGCCCTCAACGTACCACATATTAACAGGATAGACCGAAAGAGTATACTCTGTGTCATAAATAAGACCTGAAAGACTGCAAGAATAGGTAGTTCTTCTATTCTTCGGCATAAAGTAGTCGCTTATGATTTTCTTTGTAACTGTTTCCCCTGTTTCCTTGTTGTATGCCTCTATCTTATAATAGCCAACGTAGTTGTCCTCGCCGTCAAGAGCGGGCGTACCTGCGGGGAAGGTGAAGCTTATATCCTTTGTGGAAAGAGAGGTTACTGTTATTTCGTCACCTTCGTTGAAAATAGGTGCTGTGCTGCTCGCTTCTCTTTCGTCATAGGTGTATTTATAAACGGATAAATCTATTTCTTCCTTTGCGCTTTCTGCAATCATTGCAGGAATATCGAGAACCCAGTCACCGCCCTCAATCCAGGTGGGAGTGTTGTCTGATGTAACGTAGAAGCGCTTCATGGTAACAACGTTTGTAGCACTGTCTATCTGCATAATATATGCCTGTGAGGGGTATGACGTTGCATGGCGCTCTGTTGCATAGGGGTCGGAAAGCTTGTTTCCGCTGTTTACCGAGCTTGTATACATAAAGGTTGCACCGCCCGCCACCTGATAAATGGAACGGGGGTTAGAGATGGGATAGTGGTTGTGTCCGCTGATTACAACAAGACGGGGATTAGCCTTAAGGAAAGCCGTAAACTCATCGGTGTTTCTTCCTCTGTCTGCAGTATTATAAAGAGTATCGTCAATGGGGTGGTGAATAAGAACGAATATGGGCTTATCCGTGCCATCCTCAAGAGCCTTCGCTACCTCGTCCATTACGTACTGCTCCTGCTCGGCAGACATCTCACCCATATAAGTATCGGGTCCAGCGGTGATGAAATGATAACCGCCGATAATCTTATGGCTCTCAGGTGCCTGACCTATCTCTTGTGTAAACACCTCTTTTGAAAGGTCACACACAGTCTCATCCGTTGCACTGATAGGAAACTCATGATTACCCATAGCAAAGGAAACTACGTCCTTTTGAACGAAATACTGATAGTTTTCGTTCTCGTCGAGCATATCGTAGAAAGATGCTTCAGGGGTCTCGTCTTGCTGAAAATAAACGATGTCTCCCACAAGTGCAAGACCGTCAATATTTTCCTTTCCGTCCGCCATAGTAATAAGGTCATTCATTACTCTTTCAAGGAAAAGAGGTTGTTTATGAATGTCCGAAAATACACCGAAGGTTACGGTAGTGTCCTCGCTGACTGTAGTATCGTCAGCAAATGCGGTAAAAGCTACAGCCGATATAATAAGAATAAAAGCCATAACTATACTGAAAATTCTGTTTTTAAACATAATTGCCTCCCTAAAAATATAAATTTATAATTATTAATTTATAACATTTAAATTATACTATAAGTCACTGACCCGTATCAATTGACAAAAATACCAAAAGAACGCCGCATTTTCCTGCTCGAAAAAGTATATTATTAGTAATATTGCAGTAAAATTTTAGATTTCAGGCATTTTTCTTTGGATAACAGTCAAATCTTAACACCCCTTTTATAAGTCTAAAATATTATAGCATATTGTCAAAATCTTTTCAAGATGTTTCCATAAACTTTTAAATATTTGATAGTTTCACAAATCATTTTATAATATCATAGATAGAAAAAAAGAAACCGCATACGATACGTCGGTTTCTTTTCAACCTTTTATAAATTTTCGGGGTTAAGCATTTCAACGCCCTTGAGTCTAAGTGCCTTCTCGGCAGCCTCTTCATCGTCTGCCTTCACTACCATGAGTGCCTTTGAAGTATCTCTTGATAGGAATGCATACATATATTCAACGCTTATCTTCTCCTCGGTGAGGTATCCCAGCACCTTGGCAAGTCCGCCCGTTTCGTCGTCGATATAAACGGCAATTACGTCGGTAGCCTTTGCCACAACACCCGCGTCGCTCAGGCACTTCTTTGCCTTCTCTGTGTCGTCAACAATGACTCTGAGTATTCCGAAATCAGTTGTATCCGCAATAGAAAGGGCTCTGATATTAACGCCGTTCTTACCGATAGTGTCAATTATGGCTTCAAGTCTGCCGAATTTATTTTCAACAAATATAGAAAGCTGTTTTATAAACATACTCTTTCCTCCTTAGCTGAGTTTTCTCATATCAATTATTCTCTTCGCCTTGCCCTCGCTGCGAACGATTGACTTGGGGTTAACGAGAGTCACCTTGGGACCTATGCCGAGAGTTGAACGCAGGTTTTCGGAAATCGTCTTTTCCACTCTCTCAATTCCCTTAACGCCATCCGAGAAGAGCTCTTCGCTCATTTCCACCTTTACTTCAAAGGTGTCGTTGTTGTTTACTCTGTCAACAACGATCTGATAGTTAGGAGTAACGTCACCGCCCACCTTAAGAAGCACCTCTTCAATCTGTGAGGGAAATACGTTTACACCGCGGATGATGAGCATATCGTCTGTTCTTCCGTGGGGCTTATTCATTCTCACGTGAGTTCTTCCGCACTTGCAGGGCTCGTAGTTAAGAGAGCATATATCTCTCGTTCTATAACGGATAAGGGGGAAGCCTTCCTTAGTAATAGTAGTAAATACAAGCTCTCCGTCCTCGCCGGGACCCTTTACCTCCCCTGTGTCGGGGTCAATGATTTCGGGTATAAAGTGATCCTCGCAAACGTGCATACCACACTGATATTCACATTCGTAAGAAACACCGGGACCCATAATCTCGGAAAGCCCGTAGATATCGTATGCCTTAATATTAAGCTTTTCTTCAATCTGCGCTCTCATTTCCTCTGTCCAAGGCTCTGCGCCAAATATTCCTGCTTTAAGGCTGAGCTTGTCCTTGAGTCCCATCTCTTCGATGGTTTCGCCAAGGTACATAGCGTATGAGGGGGTACAGCACAACACCGTTGAGCCGAAGTCAATCATAGTCTGTATCTGTCTTTGAGTATTACCTGCCGAAATGGGAATAGCGGTAGCGCCTATTCTTATCGCACCGTCGTGAGCGCCGAAGCCTCCCGTAAAGAGACCCAGACCGTAGCCAACGTGTACGAAGGAGTTTTCATCGGCACCAACGGCAATAAGCATTCTTGCAAAGCAGTCCGCCCACATTTCAAGGTCGTTGTCGGTGTAGCCTACAACTATCTGCTTACCCGTTGTACCCGAGGAAGCATGAACACGTCTTATCTCGGACATAGGAGTAGCGAAAAGTCCGTAAGGATAGTAGTCTCGCAGGTCCTGCTTATATGAGAAAGGAAGCTTATGTAAATCTTCAATTCCGTGAATATCCGAAGGCTTAAGCCCTTTTTCGTCCATTCTCTTTCTGAAAAGCTCTACCTTTTCGTACATTCTTTTTACTTGTGCCACAAGGCGCTCGCTCTGGAGCTTTTCAAGCTCATGACGAGGTAGTGCTTCATATTCGGGTTGCCACATAGCCATAATTATTTCTCCTTTATGCGTTATATCCAAGTTCAAATGCCTTAAGGTTTACGTCGAGGAATTTCGGTGGAACTGTGGTTTTTATGGTTTCCACCCAATTTTCATAAGGAATATCGGTGCTCTTCGCCATAACGCCGATAAGCACAACGTTAACCGCCTTTATATTTCCTGCCTCTTTTGCAAGACTGAGGGCGTCAACAACTGTGGCGTCGGGAAGCTTTTCTGCTATATTTTCGGGATATTTCGCAAGTCCCGATATAACGGGCATAGGGTCAATCTTCTGATTATTGACGATAATCTTACCGCCTTTTTTGAGATAAGGAAGTGCTCTGTAAGCTTCAAGAAGCTCGAACGCAAGTATTATATCCGCTTCTCCCTTGTCAACAATGGGAGAATAAACCTTATCGCCGTATTTCACGTAGGTTACAACACTGCCTCCGCGCTGACTCATTCCATGAACCTCAGATACCTTAACGTCGTAGCCCTCATTGATAACTGTATTACCGAGTATTCGGCTGGCAAGGAGTGTTCCCTGTCCGCCGACACCCACTATCATAATGTTCTTTGTCATGGTTATCTCTCCTTCTTTTCAATGGCGCCGAAAGGACACACGTTTACACAAAGTCCGCAGCCGTTACACTGAGTGGGGTCTATTACAACCTTGTCATCTCTTATGGTTATGGCGGGACAGCCAAGCTTCATACACATCTTACAGTTGCGGCACTTATCACTTATTTCACATACGCCCTCGTATTTCACGCTCTTGAGAAGTGCGCAGGGACGCTGTGCAATGATAACAGAGGGCTCTTCGCACTCTACCTCTGTCTTTACTACCTTTTCAAAGTTCTTAACGTCAAAGGGGTCTGCAACTACAACTCTTTCAATGCCAACCGCCTTGCAAAGAGTTATAAGGTTAACCTGCTTTGTCTCTTCACCTCTTATGGTGTATCCTGTTGTGGGGTTATTCTGATGACCCGTCATACCAGTAATGGAGTTATCAAGGATGATGACGGTATTGTTACCCTTATTATACACGATGTCCACAAGTCCCGTGATACCAGAATGCATAAAGGTGGAGTCTCCTATAACTGAAACAAGCTTCTTGTTGAACTCGGCACCTCTTGCCTTAGCCATACCGTGAGCCGCTGAAACGGAAGCGCCCATACAAATAGTGGTATCAACCGACTGGAGAGGAAGCGTTGCGCCGAGAGTATAGCATCCAATATCACCCGAAACAACAAGTCCAAGCTTCTTGAGTACGTAGAAGGTTCCTCTGTGAGGACAGCCTGCACACATAACGGGAGGACGGACGGGGATAGTCTCGCTGAGTGCCATACTTTCGGGAGCATCCTCCCCAAGCACCGCCTTCTTGATCATAGCGGGAGTGTACTCGCC
The DNA here is from genome assembly GCA_017467865.1 of Clostridia bacterium. Taxonomy (GTDB): domain Bacteria; phylum Bacillota; class Clostridia; order Oscillospirales; family SIG627; genus RGIG6353. Next base: position 9,757 of record JAFUKG010000032.1, on the reverse strand, counting down.
AAGGAGAGTGAAGGCATCCTTGCCTATAACGTTGACACCGAGGGCCTTTACGTGCTCTTCGATTACGGGGTCGAGCTCTTCGACAACAAAAACCTTATCGTGGCTCTTTACAAAGTCTGCAATCTTCTTTTCAGGAAGAGGATAAACCATACCAAGCTTCAGGTAGTCAACCTTATCGCCCAAGGCTTCCTTGGAGTACATATATGTAATACCTGCCGAAATGACACCAATCCTTGAGCCGTTATTTTCCACACGGTTAAGCTCTGTTTCTTCGGCAAAGGCAATCTGAGACTTAATTCTGTCTTCAACTACAACGTGGCGCTTTATAGCCATGGCAGGCATCATAACATATTTCTGAATATTCTTCTCATAGGGCTTAAGCTCTACGTTTTCTCTGTCGTGAAGCTCTACAAGGCTCTGTGAATGGGAAACTCTTGTAGAAAGGCGGATGAAAACGGGAGTGTCGAATTTTTCTGACAAGTCAAACGCCATCTTCGTCATGTCACGGCAATCTGCCGAGTCAGAGGGCTCAAGCATCATTATTTTCGATGCCTTGGCATAGTGGCGGGAATCCTGCTCATTCTGCGAGGAGTGCATTCCGGGGTCGTCAGCAACGCAAAGAACGAGACCTCCGTTGACACCCGTATAGCTTACCGTAAAGACGGGGTCAGCCATAACGTTAAGTCCCACGTGCTTCATACAGCTCATGGCTCTCGCACCGCCAATGGATGCGCCGATAGCCACCTCGGCGGCAACCTTTTCGTTAGGCGCCCACTCTGCATAAATTTCTTCAAATTTTACTATTTCTTCGGTTATTTCGGTACTTGGAGTTCCGGGATAGGAAGATACGACGTTGACGCCTGCTTCATAAGCACCTCTGGCAACCGCCGCATTTCCAAGCAGTAATTTTTTCATTTTATTCTCCTGATTATTTTAATTTGCGAGAGAATGCTTTTGAAGTCAAAAGCACTCTCTCGCGCTCTTACGAAAAACATATAAAATAATATTCACAGTTTCTCGTATATATTATTACACATCTTACTGAAAAGGTCAAGTTATTTTATTTCATTCTGCTGAGCAACAACGCCCTCTGCGCCATAAATACGGCGAAGCTTGGGCTTCTCTATCTTTCCTGTGGGGTTACGGGGTACCTCGGCAAAGATAAGCTTGTGAGGTCTCTTGTAACGGGGAAGGTCGAGACAGAATTCTTCGATTTCCTCTTCCGTTAATTCCATGCCCTCTTTTGCCTGAATAATAGCCGCCGCAATTTCTCCGAGTCTTGGGTCGGGAAGACCGATAACCGCAACGTCGTTGATTTTATCGTGCTTTCTGAGGAAGTCCTCAATCTGAACGGGATAAAGGTTTTCACCGCCCGAAATAATAACGTCCTTCTTGCGGTCAACAAGCCAGATGAAGCCGTCCTCGTCCTGCTCTGCCATATCTCCCGTAAAGAGCCATCCGTCGGCAAGCACCTCTGCGGTAGCCTTTTCGTCCTTGTAATAAGCGGTCATAACGCCGGGGCCCTTAACTGCAAGCTCTCCTACCTTACCCTTCTCCACCTCAACTCTGTTTTCGTCAACTATCTTTGTCTGCCAGCCGTAGCCTGCTTTTCCGATAGCGCCAACCTTATGCTCATTTTCAACTCCGAGGTGAACACAGCCCGGTCCGATGGACTCTGAAAGTCCGTAGTTTGTATCATACTGATGTGTGGGAAAATAGCTCTTCCAACGCTTTACAAGGCTGGGGGGTACGGGCTGAGCACCGATGTGCATCAGCCGCCACTGAGACAAGTCATAATCCTCAAGCTTTATATCACCGCGCTCAATTGCATCGAGAATATCCTGAGCCCAAGGCACAAGAAGCCATACGATAGAGCATCTTTCCTCTGAGGCAACCTGCATTATCCATTCGGGCTTAACGCCGTTGAGAAGAACAGACCTGCCTCCCACTAAGAACGAGCCGAACCAATGCATTTTAGCACCCGTGTGATAAAGGGGAGGAATACAAAGGAATACGTCGTCCTTGGTCTGAGAGTGGTGATTTTGCTCGGTCATTGCCGCATGCATAAGGCTTCTGTGCTTATGTATGATAGCCTTAGGGAAGCCTGTTGTTCCCGAAGAGAAGTATATTGCCGCATTATCGTCGTCGGTGAGCTTTATCTTAGGAGACTTTGAAGAGCAGTATTCCACAAGCTCCTCATAGCTTTCTGCAAAGGTGGGGCAGTCCTCACCTACGTAGATCCAGGTCTTAACCTTCTTTGCCTTATGGCATATTTCCTCTACTCGACCTATGAATTCAGGTCCGAAAACAAGAACGTCGGCATCGGCTAAATCAAGACAGTACTTAATCTCGTCTGCCGTATAGCGGTAGTTGAGGGGTACCGCCATAGCACCCGACTTCAGCGTTCCAAAGTAAACGGGAAGCCACTCAAGACAGTTCATAAGAAGAATTGCCACCTTATCTTCCTTCTTGACACCTCTTGAAAGAAGAAGGTTTGCAAAGCGGTTAGCCTTGCAGTTGAAGTCCTGCCATGTTATCTCCTTGCGGTAAACCTCACGGGAGTTTGTCTCGATAAGAGAGTACTCACGCCATGAAGCGCGCTGTCTTTCAAACTTAGGATTTATCTCAACGAGGGCTACGTCGTTGGGATAAATATCGGCGTTTTTTTGTAAAATTTCTGTGATTGGCATTTTTGTATCCTTTCTGGGAAAATGACACAAGGGTATACGGAATTTCCGTACGCCCTGTGTATATAAATATTAACTTTTTATTATTCAGCCTCGTTGTAGCACTCGAATATCTCGTCTACCTTCTTGGCATCAGGCTTCTTTGTGACAAGACTTACAAGAGGAACCACTACAAAGGAAACAGCCATGGCCGCAACGCCCATTTCGGGAGATTTTGCAGCAGCAGAACTGAAACCAGAATTAAGTGTTATAACAAGTGTTGTAATTCCTACTGTGAGAAGTCCGGAAAGTATGCCTGCGTATGCACCTATCTTGGTTATTTTCTTTGAGAACAGACCCCAAATGTAAGGACCGATAAAGCAACCCGAAACAACGCCCCACGAGAATGACATAAGGCTTACGATAATGGGAATGTTCTGTGTTGCAAAGATAAACGAACAAGCAACGAAGGCAAGGCAAAGAAGTCTTGTGAGAAGCATCTGTGTCTCGGGCTTGGTTTCTTTCTTTCTGACTGCAGGAATAAGGTCAACTGCAACTGCTGAAGCAGATGTAAGAACAACTGCCTCAAGGGTTGACATCGAAGCGGAAAGAAGCAGAATCATAATAATTGCCAAAAGGATAATTCCAAGTGTTCCTCCGCTGAGAACCTCCATAAGAACTGCGGGGATAACAGCGTCAATTCCGCCCTCGGGAAGAACACCGCCGAGAATAAGTCTCGATGTGCTTCCGATAAGGTATGCTCCGCAACCGATAATCACACAGAAGAGAGTAGAAATGATTGTGCCTCTCTTGATAGCGGCAGTGTCCTTGATTGCATAGAATTTTCCTATCATTTGAGGAAGTCCCCATGTACCGAAGCTTGTAAGCATAATGTTAAAGCAAAGGAATTTGAAGGACGAACCGCCGAAAATGTTTGTCAGCTGTGCGCCTGTTGTGGGATTGGGGTCGTCGGGAAGAGACTGGAAGTTTCTGAGGTTTTCAATAAGACCTGAAATACCGCCTACCGAGTCGTGTCCGAGAACCGTAACGACAAGGCATATAACTCCCACAATCATAATAATTCCCTGAACAAGGTCGGTGTAAGCTGTTGCAACATATCCGCCTGCGACAAGGTAAACTGCTGTAAGACAGGCAATTATAAGCATCCATACCCATGTTTCAACACCGGGGAATACCGCACTGAAAAGTGAGCCAAGTCCCTTATAAACCGCTGCGGAGTAAGGAACAAGGAATATAAAGATAATCGCCGCCGAAAAAATCTTCATGCCCTTTGAGTCATATCTTTTCTCGAAGTAGTCGGGCATTGTTCTGGCGTTGAGCTTCTTTGTCATCTTTCTTGTGCGGTTAGCAAAGAGAAGCCACGAAAGAAGACAGCCTAAAACGGCGTTTCCTATACCTATCCATATACTTCCGATACCGATATTCCAACCGTGCTGACCGGCATATCCAACGAATACAACCGCCGAAAAGTATGTAGTTCCGTAAGCAAATGCAGTTACCCATGCACCGATGTTTCTTCCTCCTATAAGGAAGCCGTCAAGTGTTTTTGATTTGCCGTAGCTGATACATCCGATAAGTGCCATTGCTATTGCGTAAATACAAAGAGCAATGATAGTGTAAAGTTGTGCGTCTTGCATGTTTTTTCCTCCTTGTTTCAGGTACGGAGGTAAAAAACAAAATCCTCCGTATTCTGTTTTGAATACAGAGGACGACTTTTTCAATCGTGGTACCACCTCTATTCACTCTCTCCTCACGAAAAGAGCCTCACGGGTACTTGCTATACCCTCGTTCTGTCACGGGAACTCCCGTTGCAGCCTACTTGCTCACGCTTTCGGTGCACTGCTAACAAAATGTATTCAAAGCATAACCGCCACCGTCTCACACCAACCGACGGCTCTCTTGAAGCTGAAGTCTACGCTCCTACTTGTTTTTGCTCAACGCATTTAGATGATGTAAACATTTTAGCACAATAAAGCGTCAAAATCAAGTATTTTTTCAACAAAATTAAAAAGCGGTTTTTGTTGTTTTGTAACAAAAACCGCTATTTGTTTACTTCGGGGTTATCGGTACGGCAAAGTATATAATCAATGCTTACTCCGTAAAACTCTGCGAGAGTCAAAAGTGTTTCCGTGGGAGGAACACGCTCTCCGTTTTCAAACTTTGATAAAAGCGACTGCTCTATCCCTGTTTGCATCTGCAGCCCTACCTGAGTATATCCCCTGCTCTTACGCAAATACTTTAAGTTATTTTTCATTACATCACCCAATGACATTATGTCATATTTTATCATTGACAAATATGACATCTTGTCATATAATGTAGGTAACCAAAAATAAAGGAGAGAAAATATGCTTAATCAGGATAATTCCAAAGAATATTTGATATTGCATTCTTCTGAAGAGAATGAACAAAATTTAATAAATACCATTTTGAAACTTGGGTATACTCTGGTAACAAACAACACCATAGTTAGTCCCGAAGTATCCGTAAATATTAATGGAAAGAACGTAAGTGCTTCATCATATTCGTTCAAGGATGTAAAACTGACCTTTGTTCGAGACCGTAACATACCAAATTATGAAATTTTATCCAGTTATACTCAGCAAATTTTATCGTTATTCAGCACAAAAAAAGAGCTTATGCATAAAGTAAGACGCTCTATATTCGGCTATTTTTTTATTAGTTTTGCTGTGCTTGCTATAGCTATAACAACATATTTTGGACTTGAAGCGTGCAATGTTATAGAAACGGATATATTTTTCACTATTTTCAATTTCGGCAGTGCAATTGGTTTTGTGATTCTTTTGTTGGGTTGTATCTTTATTTCAAGCATTATAAGTCTCTTGTGGTACAATCAAAAAGTTAAACTTTTCCGCCCTGCATTTATGGAACTGTCAAAAGAAATAGAGCGTTTGTCAAATGAAGCATTTGAATACACTAAATAAAAAGCTTTCGAAAAAAACCGAAAGCTTTTTGTTTAATGAATTGACAACCTTGTTGTCATGAATTGGGTATCCCATGAATTCTCGCTGACGCTCCATGAATTGAATTGTCCTCATGCACCGCAGTGCAATTCATAAAGCCGAAGGCTTTAATTCATGAAGTTTAAACTTCAATTCATGCCATAGGCAATTCATTGATTTTGCAAAGGCAAAATCACTTATTCGCCCATTTTACAAATCCGTAGGAGTCAAGTATCATAAAATACTTGGCAAGGCGTTCATAAAGGGGGTGTGATTTTTCGCCGAAGTGCTCTTCTACAAGGGCACCTAAATCCATAATCGACTTCTCTCCGTCAAGAAGAGGCCATATAAAGCTTCCCGTCTCGTCAAGGTGGATATAGCTTATTTTAGGCTTACGGAAGAGCTTTTGTGCTACTCTATTCATAAAGCCTCGGTTCTCTATTTCGAGAGTTACTATCCCCTTTTCGTCGGAAGTCCAGCGGATATGCTGGGGACGGTAAGGGATACCCTCAAGATAATTTTTCGTAACTACTGTTTTCTTCTTCATTTCTTAATCTTTTTACCGAGAGAGAATTTAACGAGTATTAATACAATGAGAGCAAAGAGTACAAGTGCTCCGATGCTTGAAACAGCGGAAGAAAGGTTGAGCTTTCCTGACAGGTCAATCATCTCGCCTACGCCGAATACTGCAAGAACTGCAAGGAGAATACCCACAAGTCCTTCGCCTGCTATCATACCCGAGCAGAAGAGAACACCGTTGTTCGTAGCGTTCTTTCTCTTATCCTCGTCCTTGAGTCTATCCATTGCAAGTCTTACAAGACCGCCCACCATAATACAAGCGTTAAGCTGTACAGGGAGATATACACCGATAGCAAAGGGAAGCACGGGGATACCGAGAATTTCCACAACTACTGCAATAGCCACGCCTATAAAGATAAGAGACCAGGGAAGCTCTCCGCCCATAATGCCCTCGATTACCATTTTCATAAGGGTTGCCTGAGGAGCTGCAAGCTCGTCTGTACCAAAGCCCCAAGCGGTATCAAGAAGGTTGAGAGTTGCGCCGATGGCAAATGCCGCGGCAACTACACCGATAATCTCACCAATCTGCTGTTTTTTGGGAGTAGCACCTAAAAGGTAGCCTGTTTTAAGGTCTTGAGAGGTATCGCCTGCGATTGCGGCAACGATACATATGATAGAGCCGATAGCGATAGCCGCACGCATACCCGAGGCACCCGTCTCGCCTGTAAGCTTCAATATTAGGGTTGCGATAAGGAGAGTTGCGATAGCCATACCCGAAACGGGGTTGTTACTGCTTCCGACAAGTCCAACCATACGTGAAGAAACGGTGGCAAAGAAGAAGCCGAAGATAACTACGATAAATGCTCCTACAAGTGACACAGGAATAGCGGGAACAAGCCATACAAGGAGAGTGAGAACAAGGATAGCGAGAAGAACTATTTTCATGCTGATATCCTGCGTTGTACGGTTGCTTACACCTGCACCGCCCTGAGAAAGTCCCTTGATAGCGTCACGGAAAGTACGTATAATGAGGGGAAGAGACTTGACAAGGCTGATTATACCGCCCGCCGCCAAGGCTCCTGCACCGATATATCTTACGTAACTGCCCCAGATAGCACCTGCACCGCCGGTGGCGAAAAGCTCACCGATAGTCGCCTCTGTCTGAGGGTACATAATAATTGAAGAGCCGAAAATAACTATAAGGGGTATGAGTATAAGCCAACTGAGTATACCGCCTGCAAGCATATAAGACGAAATCTTGGGCCCGCAGATATAACCTACCGACATAACGGCGGGATAAATCTGAGTGCCTATTGCACCGGGGTAGGTCTTTGTGCTTCCCTCGACTGAAACCTCGCCGGGAACAATTTTCAATCCGTCGATAATAAACTTGAAAAGCGCCGCAAAGCCCATACCTGCAAATACTGTCTTGGCACTTGAGCCCCCTTCTTCGCCCGCCAGGAGCACCTCGGCGCAAGCCTGTCCTTCGGGATAAGGAAGAACGCCGTGCTCTCGTACGATAAGAGCGTTACGAAGAGGTATCATAAAGAATACGCCAAGGAGTCCTCCAAGAAGGGCAATTACCGTAATCTCCATAAGACCGGGCTTTTCAAAGCCCTCGATTTCTTTTGCCCAAAGATAAAGAGCGGGGAGGGTGAATATTGCGCCTGCCGCAAGCGATTCACCTGCGGAGCCGACAGTCTGAACGATGTTACTTTCGAGAATAGAATTTTTTCTCATAATAACGCGGATAACGCCCATTGCTATAACCGCCGCAGGAATAGACGCCGAAACGGTCATACCTACTCTCAGTCCAAGATACGCGTTTGCCGCACCGAATATTACTGCAAGAAGAATACCCATAATAACCGAGGTTGCTGTTAACTCGGGAGTTATTTTCTCAGCAGGAATATAGGGCTTGAATTCATTTTTTGAGTCCATAATTTTTCCTCTTTCTTAAACATAATTATAAGAATTCTACCATATAATTATATTTTAGTCAATAGATAAATGTTTTATTTGTGCCAAACACAAATAAAACGAAATCGACTTAGTCAGTTAAGCTTCACTTCAGAGTAAATTTACAATCAATTGTAATTTACCTTAATTCTGCATTTTGCATTCTTAATTCTGCATTTAAAAAGTGGACTCTAAAAAGAGTCCACTTTTTTACTTATTATCCCCAAATTGTGGGAGGAAGCTCGTCGTCACCCGTGCCAAAGCTTGCCGTTACGATATCGTCGCTATCGAAAAGTACCGCTTCTGTTTCGGGGGTCTCGTACATTTCTTTTATATCCATTCTACCCTGCCCTTTCTTTACTTAAGCCTGAGGATTAAGGTACGCATCTGCCTCTACCGAGTACTTGTAAAGAGCACGGGCGAGATTCATAAGATTTGCGTTTGTCTCATTGTTGTAGGTGAGCTTTACGTAATCAAGTGCAGAGAAAGTAATCGTACAAGTGTAGGTTCCGTCACTGACTGTAACCACTGCACCTGTTCCCAGCTTGTCTGCCGAAATATTTTCAACGTCTACGTAAAGGTAACTGCTTACGCTATCTCCTGTTGTTTCAGCGAAACCAAAGACTGCCTCTTCTCCGTTTACGGTAAATACAAGTTGACCTTCACCTGTTCCAACAATCTTGAAGTAATGACGGATGGTAGTTGTCTCTTCAAGGATCAGAGAGCTGGAATAAAATTCAAGACCTGTGGGCATTGTACCTGTTCTTGTGGGATTTGTCATTTCCGCAATAGCAGTTGACTCATCGCTTGTAAGCGCTACTTCTACTGAGTCTTTATTGTTAAAGTAGATGTCTGCCTGTGTATAGTATACTTCAAGAGCATCTATAAGAGCCTCGGCAGAGAGAGCCTCTGCGTCTCCTGCCTCTGCCTTGGCCTTAAGGGCAGCTACGTAGGCAGGAACGCTGAGGGTAAATGCATCTGTTACGGTCTTGTCTGCACCGCTCACAGTGTAAACCAAGTCGCCTGTTACCTCGAAGGTCAAAGCATCCTTGGGGTTTACGTAGAAGGTTGCAGTTGCAACGCCGTCTGCCATTGTAACAGTAGGCGCTGTCTTTGTATACTCGTCAATGTTTGCAAGTGAGATTGCAGTTACGTCTTCGGAATAGCTCATATAAAGCTTAATACCAATAGCGCCGTCAAGAAGGAGACTTGCGCCTGTAACCTTAGCCTTGTGGTCCTCCTTGATTACGTAGTAACCGTCGTAACTTGAGCCCATCTCTATTGTAAATTCATATACTCTGTCCGAAGTGCTGGCAGCAGCGCTTGCGTCATACGTAATGTCCTCTGCATTTACTGTGCCTACGGGATAGTACTTAAAGCCTACCACCCAGCCCTCATCGGGAAGTAATGTCTGCATATCAATTTCATCATATGCCATATCACCGTCAGCAGATATAGCCTTACTTGTGCCCGTCCAGGTATAAGGTATAACGGTGCCTGTATTATCCATTACGTAGAATACTGCCTTGCCTGTTATTTCAGGAAGTACGAACAGTGTCAAAGCACCTATCTTACCTCTGCCGAATTTAACTGTAAGAAGCTCGTCTACGGGGATGATTTCATCTGACG
>JAFUKG010000031.1 GCA_017467865.1 Clostridia bacterium | reverse complement strand
TGACATGAATAGTTAACTGACGGGAAGCCGCAAAGTGCAGTTACAACGCCGCCAAATCCGAATGAGCCTGTAATTGCCATTACCGCGCCGAACATAAGCTGCGGTCTCATCATAGGCAATGTAATATACCAAAGCTCCTGCCATCTGTTCTTGATACCGTCCATAGCTCCTGCTTCATAAAGGCTGCGGTCAACGACCTGGAAGCCCGCAATGAAGGAAAGGAAGGAAGTACCAAGGCTTGTCCACAACGCTACTACAATAACCAGAGGCATGATGTAGCTTGTATTTGTAAAGAACTGAATAGGTGTACTTATAAAGCCCGTGTCAATAAGGAATGCGTTTACAAGTCCGTACTGGTCACCTGAGAAAAGGGTTGTCCAGATAAGGTAAACGTTACCCGAAATTGAAGGTGCATAGAATATAAGTGTTACGAGAGCTCTCATCTTGGGAGAAAGCTCGTTGATAAACCATGCAAAAAGAAGTGATAAGAGATAGGACACGGGTCCTGTGATAGCTGCAAATACCAAAGTGTTCTTAATGGCGAGAAGGAAAATATCGTCATCGAGGAACAGTCTTACGTAGTTGTCCATAAATACGAAGTCGGGCATTTCCAGCATATTGAAGTTTGTTAAGCTGAAAAACAGTGATAAAAGAACGGGCAAAATTACGAACGTTGTGAAGATGAGATAGAAAGGAGCAAGCAGAAGATATGCTACTTTATTCTTCTTCATTTCGTTCCACGTATATTGCGCCTTTGTCATTTCATGAGGCATTAAGCGCTTCTTACCCGCCTGCGCAGTTTTTGTTTGTGCCATGATTTTCTCTCCTTTTCAAGTATTACTGCGGCAAGACTTTAAGACTTTTTGAAGTCTTCAAGTGTCGGCAGGTCGAATTCTTCACGCTTTCTTGAAAGCTCTGCATTGATTGTATCAATGTAAGAGAGCATTTCTTCAACGGGGTTAGCGTCGTCGTTGTAAGCTGCGAGGAATGCAAAGTTTACATATCTTGTGATAATGTAACCGCCGGGCATTTCGGGAGTTACTGCAAGATTGTCAAACTGGTCTTCGAGAGCCTTAAGAACCTCGGGTGACCAAGGCTGATTCTTAAGGGCTGCGAGGTTGGCTGTTGCATACTGTCCTGAAGGACCGAGAAGGGTTACAAGTTCGTTACCGTAGGTGGTCTGTGCGTACTCATCTGTCCACCACTTCATGAACTTCCAGCTTCTTTCTTCGTCGCCGAGAGCGCCTCTCATCATCATAACACAAGTTACTGTGGCAACTGAGTTGTAGTTAATGTCTTCTATAACCTTCTTACCGTCTTCGCCGTAGATAAAGTCGCCGTCTTCATCAGTAGCATAAGTTGCTGTTCCGGGAAGAGTGGTGATCTTCCAAAGACCTGAAATTTCAGGTGCGAAAATCTGGAGCTGGTTATATGAAGTATATGCAGTAACCGCGATGGGCATTTCACCCGATCTGAAACGGTTAGCAAAGTCAAACGTCAAGGGGAATGAATACATTGTGAAGTATTCGCAAACTTCCTTGAAGCAGTCGAGAGCTGTGTTGGAGTCAAGGTTTATCTGCATTCCTCTTGTGAGATATGCATCCTCTGCCTTGAAGCCTGCTTCAACCATTTCTTCTTCGCTGATAGCGTCCTTGTACATAGGCTCATCCTTCTGGTACATAAGCATTGTAGCACCTGCAAGGTTTGAAGGGAAGCCTGCCTGAAGGTTATTGGACTGAAGAATAGGAAGAATTGAGTAAAGGTCGTCCCAAGTTCTGGGGATTTCCATTCCAAGCTCTGCAAAGATATCAAGTCTTACAAAGAGCATATTGAATGTCTCTGTTTCGGGAAGACCGTAAATTTCTCCGTAAAGAGTAAGAGGAATCATTGCAGATTCATCGAAGCGCTGTTTTACCTCTTCCATACCTTCCATATTTGTTACGGGAAGAACTGCACTTCTGATAGCGTAGTTGATACACGTATCCGATGTATTCTGAATTGATACGTCGGGACCGGTTTTAGCAAGTGTTGCGGGAAGAAGCGAACCGCCTGCAACAAGCTTAAGGTTTACCGATACGCCGTACTCGGCAGTAAAGTCGGTAAGCATCGAACGAATAATCTGTGCCTGGTCACGACCTGCGGTCATCCAAACCTCGAGGGGATCTTCGTTTTCCTTGGACTCATCCATTGCACCAAGGTTGTTGTAATCGCTGATAAAGCTCATTACGAAGGAAGAAAGCTCATACTTGAGTGCTGTGAAAAAGCCTGCATTCGCCTTGGGAACTTCCTTGTCATCAGCCGACTGAACCTGAATGTAGTCAAGGAGAAGGGGCTGTGAACGTGCTGTCTGTACCCAAGTACCAAGAGAACCTATATTATCTTTTAATGTAGAAAGGTTGGGAGCAACCTTATCGTCATCATTTCCCATAAGGTCGAGGATAAGAGCAATCTTATCAAGAAGTACTGAGTCTTCACCCTTCTGACCTGTTACTTCTTCAAGACGCTTAGATATAGTTGTAAGACGCTCGCCCTCTGCAACAAGACTAGTCATAACGTCGGGCATAAGATTTGTAAAGCCATAGTCACGGTAGATATCGGGGTCGGGTCCTGTGACCATTATTATTTTAAGGTAGTAATTATTGATATTTACCATGCACTCGTCAACGTCACGGAGGATTTCCGCCATATCGCCAAGTACAACTTCCATCTTTATAACGTGCTTACCCTTTGTGAGGTAGAATTTGAAGGGATTAATTTCAAACTCGCCGTCTTTACCTTGAACAGACTCACCGATAAACTGTGTCTGCCAAGATGAGTTGTAATTGAATGCTACGTTATTAGCTTCAGCGAAGGGAACCTCGCCGTCTATGTAAACTCTACGAGAAACGTACATACCCGCAAGAACGTCCTGCTTGAAACGTGTAGCAATCTGATAAAGTCCGTCTTCGGGAACTTCTATCTCCCATTCAATCCACTGACCGTTGGACTGCCACTTAGTTCCGCCTATGGTATTAAGAAAAACCTTTGAAGCGTTCTGAGGCTCATTGGAAGCAGAGGTTCTGTCAGTTACGGCGTATATGGACTGGTCAGAGGTTCTGTAAGCGTGCTCTGCCTGATACTTTTCAGCCTTAACCGAAGGTGCCTTGTAACCGTTTGCGTCATATTCCTTAAGAACCTCGTCGTAGGACTTCTGACCCTCGAAGAAGTAAACTCTTACGGACTTAACGGTCATTGATTCTTTAATACCATTTATGGTAACAGTGTGTTCACCTTTGCCGAGATAGTACTTAAGAGGCTCTCCGTAGTAACCTGTTGTGTCATAAACAAAACGCTTTGACCAGGTAGGACGTGCAGCCTTTGTCGGTCTTATTTCATTATCATTGACGTCGTGAATAAATCCACGCTCAAATCTTGTGTCGTATTCGTCAACCCACGTTCCAACGAAGGAAACGGATCTTGTCTCTGAGTAAGGATATGCTCCGTCAACCATAACAGCGCGCTCAATATTATTTGAGCTTGCGTCGGTGGACATATACTCAATCTCAAAGTTATAAAAGCCGGGAGTCTCGATATTGAAGCCAAAGGTAAGCTCTGAAGAAGCAGTGGTATACACTACCTTCTCCACGTCAGTCATCCCCTCTTTGGCATCCTTTACAAGATCCTCGATGTAAATAGCATTGAATTTGTTATGCTCTTCTGTCTTACCTGCAACGTTTTCAGTCATCTTATCGGTAATTTCAATCTGGGAGTAATATGTATCGCGGAGAATCTTCTCAAGCTCATCCGCTCCCAAAAGAAGAGTGTCGGATGTGGTCTTATCAGCAACCACGTCCTTATAAGTGAGGGTGATATCGTCCTTACCCTCAGTGTGATCCTCGACTTCCTCGAGGTATTCTTGATAGCTCAGTGCAGAAAGCAGAGCTTTGACCTCTTCAAGTTCTTCTGCCGCCGATTTTGCGCCTGTGCTTACAGGTACGGTTCCGGCAGAAGTCTCGGCAAAAACAGCCATGCTAAGCTGAGAAGCAAGCATCACTATAACCAAGAGAACTGCAAGGGATCTTGAAAAAAGTGATTTTAACATTACTTTTCCTCCTGAAAAATTTGGGTTGATTTACTCTAACACTGCCATTCGAGTCACCGACACGTCCGACTCCGTATCGACAACAGTGGTAAAAATAAGCCATTTAAGCACTATTTCAGGCATTTTTTTACACACGGAAATTATCGTGTTCACAAAATTGCCCAGTTTGAGTATTTTTACTAAGTAAGTATATCACCAAGGCGTGATTTTGTCAAGTATGACTATATTTGGGGATGATATTATATGTATATTAACAAAAAAAGGAAAGTGAAAAAAGTGTTAACGCGACACGCTTTCAAGATTTAAAATTTAAACTTTGAAAAAGTGCACAAAAAATGAAATAATAATATATCACCATTTTTTTAATCTTAAAAATACCCCCTATTTTTAGGGGGTATTTTGGCTTTTTTTACTTTGCGTTTTATAACTATTGTATCTTTTATTAACAATCTTTTTTTGAGAGATAATTTATATTTATTTTTTGAACTACCTGTTTTTAACTTTTTACTGCAATCAAACTTTGTGAATTGCCTGTCAATCTATTTGTGCATTATTCACAAATAGCAACTTTGATATTTGTCATTTGGAACACATAAAATTTTTTTGTTTATTAAAAAAACAGTGTCAAAACGTACAAAATCAAGTCACAAACACCGTATAATTGTCATTTTTTGCCAAATGAGAGTTCAATGTATCCTCCAAAGAGCACTTCTCCGAGGGAGTTATAGAAAACCGCCGACTGTCCAGGGGAAGGCATTTTTATGGGGGTGTGAGTTTTGGCTATGGCTTCGCCGTTTTCAACCGATACTGTACATGGAATGAGTGGTGAGCGATAGCGCGGACGTACAAAGCAATCGAGCTCTCCCACAAACGGAGCAAGTCCAACAAAATTTATACTGCTTACCTTAACCGTGTCGGATATATTGTCCGTCTCAAAGCCCAATACAACCTCTTTTGAGTCTGGCTTTATTTCAATAACGAAGGCGGGTCTGCCCAAGGCTACGCCAAGACCCTTTCTCTGCCCTACCGTATAGGATGCGATGCCGTTGTGTTCTCCCACCTTCCGTCCGTCTTTCAAAACAAAGTTTCCTTTGGCGAATGCTTGTTCTTTTTCTTTTTCATTCAGCCGTTCTTTTAAATACTTCACGTAATCATCATCGGGGACGAAGCATATCTCCTGACTTTCCTCGGTTTTGTCTACAAGATTGCTATTCCTTACCTCTTCGATTACGTGTCTTTTTTCAAGCTCTGCAAGAGGTGTCAAAAATCGGGAAAGCTGTTCTTGGGTAAGCTGCCACAGAAAATAGCTTTGGTCTTTTTTGCTATCGGCTGCACTTTTCAGGAAATAACGCTCTCCGGATTTTCCTATTCTCACGTAATGTCCCGTTGCCACGTAGTGTATACCAAGCTTATTGGCTTCACAGAGAAGGGTGTAAAACTTAATTCTTCTGTTACATACAACGCAAGGGTTAGGGGTGCGCCCTTTAAGATATTCACTTATAAAGTACTCCTCTACTTCCCTTTCAAAAAGAGCAGAATAATCCGCCACGTGAAGCTTTATGCCAAGTCTTTTCGCCGCTTCCTTTGCGTCGTCGGATGAGGCGTTTTTATGAAGTGAGAGAAAAAGTCCCTCTACCTCATAACCCTTTTCCTGCAAAGCTCGGCAAGCAAAGGTGCTGTCAATACCGCCCGACATTCCAAGTAAAACCTTTTCCATTACATCTCTCCGTATTTTCGGCTTTCTTCTACCGCCATGCTGTCGCACTTTTCGTTATATCCGTGTCCGTCATGTCCCTTTACCCACGAAAAGGACACAGAGTGTCTCTCAAGCTGAGGGACAAGTCTTTTCCATAGGTCAACGTTAAGGGCAGGCTTTCCGTCTGCCTTCTTCCAATTTTTTTTCTGCCACGATTTAAGCCAGCCTTTATTTATGGCATCAACCACGTATTTGGAGTCCGAAACTATTTCTACTTCGCAGGGCTCTTTTAATATTTCAAGGGCAGACACTACTGCGGTAAGCTCCATTCGGTTGTTGGTTGTTTCCTTTTCTCCTCCCGATATGGGCTTTTCTACTCCGTTATATACAAGTATTGCCGAAAAACCGCCTGGGCCCGGATTTCCGCTGCAGGCGCCGTCGGTATAAACTGTTACTTTTTTCATAGCTACCTCTTTATTATTCTATGAATAGATTTTACCACAATTAGCTCTTCAGGTCAATAAGAAAAAGCACCTTTTCGGTGCTTTAGGTTTTCACAAAGCCTTGTTGAAAGCCATTCATTTCGGCAGATGATAAATCTCCCCCGATGACTCTGTTTTTATATATCATAAGATTTGCCACAGCAGGAGTTCCGCCGTCGAAATTTATCACGTCGTAAGTATAGCACTCTATCTCTTTGCCTTTATATTTTTCAAGGTTAAAGCCTTGGGAGAGCTGAAGGTCGTTATATTCGGAATACACCTCGTCGAACTCTTCGGGAATTGTAACGCTTTTTACACTTTCAGAGTCGGCGTCTACCTCTATACCGCAGCCCTTGAGAAATTCTATTCTGTCAGAACGCTTCTTTACGTTTTTGGAGTCTGGAACAGAAGCAACGGCTTGTAATTCCTCGGCTCCGTTCCCTGTGGCAGTGTTAGAGGGCACAAGGGCAACCGTTATCACTATTGCGGCAATGCACAAGGTCATAACACCGATATATTTCAAGGTTGTAGCTTTCAGGGTATAAACGAACATATAAAACACTCCTATTCTTTTTTAGTGTATTCTATGCCGTTTAACTTTCCTTTATGCCATATTTTTCAAAAGAGAGTTTATCTCCTCCTCGGTCAGAGGACGCACCTCTCCCCTCTCAAGACTTCTGTCAAGAGGAATATTATCAAACCTCACACGCTCAAGGTATACCACTTTTTTGCCCAAAGCCTGCATCATTCTTTTTATCTGATGAAACTTTCCTTCGCAAATGGTTATATATGCACACCTCGGGTCATCAGTTATATTGAGAACGGCGGGAAGAGTAAGCTTCGTTTCTCCTATATCCACCCCTTTTTTCAAGGCTTCAACGTCGGAGGGCTCCATCCCGATATCGGTTTCAAGGTAATATTCCTTTTCCACGTGCCTTTTGGGAGAGAGAAGAAAGTGGGAAAGCTCACCGTTGTCAGTAAGGATTACAAGGCCAAAGGTATCCTTATCGAGTCTGCCCACAGGGAAAACCTTATGGTGCTTGACATTATCGGGTAAAAGCTCCATTATAGTAGGGTCTCTCATATCCTCGGTAGAGCAGATATATCCGTCGGGCTTATTGAGCATATAGTAATGAAACTGTGAAAAGGTCAGCTTTTCGTTTTTGCAAACTACTTCGTTTTTTTCGGGGTCTATTTTTTTACCGATATCACGCTCCGCTTTTCCGTCAAGGGTCACGTACCCCCGTCTTATCAGAGTGTGTGCCTCGCTTCGGGTAACAGCAAGGGCAGAAGAAATAAATTTATCAAGGCGTACTGTCATATATTTCCTCTCTAAATAAGTGTATCAAGAAATAGATAAAGCTCATCAAGGCGTTCTTCAAGAGCTCTTTTTTCTTTATCCGCTTCCATTAAAGCGCTGTAATCGGTAGCAAGCTCACCTGCCATTTTAGAGTCAAGCTCTGCTATCTTCTCTTCGATAGTACCTATCTCTTTTTCGGTCTTTTCTATGTCGCGCTCTTTTTTTCGCTCCTTGGATTTTTGCTCACGGCGTTCAAGGAATTCCGCCTTGCCTGCACGCTCTTTTTCCTTTTCGGTTACGATTTCACTTTGAGAAGAACATTTTTCAAGGTAGCTTTCATAGCCGTGTTCAAAGACAGTTGCACCGACCTCTTCTATTCTCAAAATTCTTGTGGCGAGCTTCTTTATGAAATATCTGTCGTGGGAAACCGCAATAACGGTTCCCGCGAATTGAAGTATTGCATCCTCAAGAGTCTCGCGGGAGGCTATATCCAAATGGTTTGTAGGTTCGTCTAAAATCAGAAGGTTGACCTCTGACATCATAAGCTTTGCAAGGGTGAGCCTCGCCTTTTCGCCGCCGCTGAGCACCGAAACCTTTTTCATAACGTCATCGCCTGTAAATCTGAAAAGGGCAAGGGCTGAGCGGATTTCGGTCATAGTAAGAGAGGAGTGCTCGTTCCAAAGCTCGTCAAGAACCGTGTTGCTCGGTGAAAGATTTTGATTTTCCTGATCGTAGTAGCCAACCTTAACGTTTGTACCAAAGTCAAACTCTCCGCCGTAATCGGCAATGGATGAGTTGAGTATTTTAAGAAGTGTCGATTTGCCCGATCCGTTTTTACCCAAAATAAAAAATCTGTCAAGCCTTTTTATCTCAAAGGATACGTCGCGGAATAAAGGCTTGCCGTCAAAGGCTTTAGAAAGTCCTCTGACGCTCAACACGTCGTTACCCGAGCGTATTGACTCTCCGAAAGAAAAGCTTATGCCCTTTGGCAAATCCTCGGGTCTTTCAAGCTTATCCATTCTGGCTATCGCCTTTTCACGGCTTTCTGCCGCTATAATATTGCGCTCTCTGTTCCAACGCCTTTGCTGTTCGATATAAGCCTCGAGACGGGCAATCTCCTTTTGCTGGTTTTCATAGTGGCGCTGATATATCTCTCTTTCCTTTTCTTTCTTTTCGTAAAAGACCGAATAGGAGCCAAGGTAAAGCTTTGCGTGGGTGTTCTCCACGTCGAGAGTTTTAGAGGTCACGGTATCGAGAAAATATCTGTCGTGAGATATGACGATAACCGTTGCTTTTATACTCTTTATATAGCCTTCAAGCCATTCAACCGATTCAATGTCAAGATGGTTTGTAGGCTCGTCGAGGATGAGTATATCGTTATTCTGCAGAATAAGTCCGACAAGGGCAAGAGCGGTTTTCTGTCCTCCGCTGAGGCTGTTTACGGGGAGGTCGAAAAATTCTTCACCGAAGCCCATCTTCTGAAGCACCGACTTTGTACGGCTGACGTACTGATTTCCGCCCTCTCTGTCAAATTTCTCCAAAATCTCGCTGTATCTTACTGTGGCAGAGGAAACGTTATGGAGATTACTGTCATTATCCATAACAAGCTGAAGCTCGTCAAGCTCACTTTGCATCCTTTTGAGATGAGAAAAATTTTCAAGCATCTCTTCAAGAACGCTTCTGTCCGAGTCAACTACCGCATACTGGTCAAGATAGCCTATCTTACTTCCCGACTCGATATATACTTCTCCCTTATCGGCGCTCATCTGACCTGTGATTATCTTCATAAGAGTGGTCTTTCCTGCACCGTTCACTCCAACTACGCCCACTCTGTCCCCTTTTTCGATAGAAAAAGTAACGTTATCGAGAAGTACGTCCGTACCGAAAGAAAGACAAATATTTTTACAGCTGATACTTATCATTGTTTACAGTTCCCATTTATTATCGTGTATAGTGTCCAGTCCCTCTTTATAAAGGTGACCCATATCCGAAAAGACAAGACATTTGGGGGCAGTGACTAAGTTTTCGTTGTTTTTAAACTCCAATATCGTCACACCCGTATGTGTAGGCAAAAATCCACCCCACATAATATGAAGAGGAATATGTAAAAGATGGCTGAGCCACACTCTTTCAAGAACGGAATGGCAGAAAAGAGCTACTTTATTCTCGTTTTTTCTGACAATTCGGTAGACTCCCTTTTCCTCTTCGTAGCCAAGTCTTGCAAGGAAGTCTCTTCCACCTTCTTTGATATAGTTGAAGGCACTTTCCATATCAGTCAGCTTCAAAGCCTTTGTTTCAAAGGTTCTGTCATATGGAATGTCAATTTCTCCGTTTTCTCGAAGATAGGTATTCTGCAAAAGGGAGACCGACTTTGCCACACCGTCGGGATAGGTGGTAAGCCTTTCCTTTTGTACCTCGTGAGACCATTCCTCTATTTTCATTTCAAGTCCGAGCTTTCGGCAAAGAGGCTCTGCCGTCTGTCTTGCTCTTCCCATGGGAGAGGAGTAGATTTCATCTATTCCCGCTTTCTCTAATCGTTTTCCCACGGCTTCAGCCTGCAAGAGTCCACGCTCTGTCAAGGTATCGGTGGTATAATCGGGATCCCCGTGTCTTATTATATATAAAAGCATTATTCTTCCTTACTCTTTTGTCACTTCAAAGAATGATTTATTTTTAAGAGATTCAAGCATTATTCTGCCGCTTGTCTCATTAGTGGCAAGGGGGATTTTCTGAACGTCGCAAAGTCTGAGGAGCGCCGATACGTCGGGCTCGTGAGGCTGTGCGGTAAGGGGGTCGCGGAGGAAAATTATAAGGTCTATCTCTCCGTTTGCGAGCATGGCGCCAATCTGCTGGTCTCCGCCGAGAGGTCCGCTTTTAAGACGATGGATATCAAGCTTGGTTTCTCCCATAATCATTGTGCCCGTTGTTCCCGTTGCATAAAGCTCATGCTGTGAGAGAATATCCTTATAATCCTTTGCAAGGCTTATTATTTCAGGCTTCTTTTTATCGTGGGCAATAAGTGCTATTTTCATATTATCTTCCTTTCAGCGAATCAGCTATTTTTTTATCCTTAAAGTAATACTCTTTATCCTTTTCTCCAATCTCACGAAGTACTCTGCAGGGATTTCCCACCGCTACAACGTTTGACGGAACGTCCTTGGTAACTACGCTTCCCGCTCCAATAACAGTATTATCTCCAATAGTAACTCCCGGCACTATAACCGCACCTGCTCCTATCCAACAGTTTTTACCTATTGTGACGGAAGCGTTATACTGATAGCCTTTTTCACGAAGGGCAGGAAGTATGGGATGTCCTGCAGTTGCTACCACTACCCCCGGACCGAACATAGTGAAATCTCCAACGTAAATGTGGGTATCGTCTACCAGCGTAAGATTGAAATTTGCATACACGTTCTTACCGAAATGTACGTGTCTGCCTCCGAAGTTTGCGTGAAACGGGGGCTCTATATAGCATCCCTCTCCTATTTCAGCAAACATTTCTTTTAAAAGCTTTTGCCTTTTTTCTCCCTCACCGGGTCTTGTCATGTTGTAATCGTAAAGCTTTTCAAGGCAAGCGTTTTGTATCTTCAAAATGCTTTCGTCTCCCGGAAGATAAATATCTCCCGTATGAAGCTTATCAAAATTATCCATAATTTCTCCTATTCTAAAGGCTTCCCAATGGGAAGCCTGAAGTTTAAAGGGTTATTATCATACCGCCGTTTGCAGCACTTTCCTCAATCTTTTCTATAAGCTCAAGGGTTCTGCAGGATTCCTCGGGAGGATTTACAGTATTATCTTTATTATTTAAAATAACGTCGATATAATACTTGATTTCCTCATAGAATTCACCCTTACTTTCGACGGGGAGAACAACCTCGCTGTGGTCGTCGGCATAAAGATGAACTATTCCCTCTTCGTCGCAGTAAAGCGCGCCCTCTTCAAAGTTAACTATCCAAGGATAGCGGAAGGTAAAGGTCTGAGGAAGTCCCCAGTCTCCTCTGATGTTGACAAAGCCGTCTTCATAGCGGAACACTGTAACAACAGAGTCACAGTAGGACACGTTATTGGTAGAAACTACCGACGAAACGGTGAGCGGCATACCGAAAAGATACTGAACGAAGTCAATATCGTGAATGTGCATATCGAGAATTACGCTGTCAAGTCTTCCTTTATTGGGAACACCTTTTTTAATTCTCCAAAGAGGAACGGGAGAAAGTCTTGAAAAGTCGGCGCTTACAAGCTTTCCGTACTTATTTTTCACCACTGCCTTTTTAAGAATTTCGTAGGACTTTTCAAATCTTAAAAGATGTCCTATCATAAGGCGTCTTCCGGTTCTCTTCTGCACTTCCAGCATTTCACGGCATTCCTCACTTGTCATTGCCATAGGCTTTTCAACAAGCACGTCTGCTCCGCTTTCCATAACCTTTAT
The DNA here is from genome assembly GCA_017467865.1 of Clostridia bacterium. Classification (GTDB taxonomy): domain Bacteria; phylum Bacillota; class Clostridia; order Oscillospirales; family SIG627; genus RGIG6353. Next base: position 5,973 of record JAFUKG010000031.1, on the reverse strand, counting down.
AGCTGCATCCTTATGAAGAAAGGTAGGAAGACAGATATCAACAAGGTCAAGCTTTTCCTTCGCAAGCATTTCATCAATATCGGTATAGCAATTCTTGATTACCTTCAAGGGTGCATCCACGTCACCTGACAGATTAATCTTTATTTCTCTGTTGAAATTGTCCTCGTTGATATCGCAAAGAGAAACAAGCTCAACTGCAACGCCCTCTTCCTCAAGGGCATGGTATGCTCTTCTGTGTGCTGCGGAAACTCCGCCGCAGCCCCATATACCTACTCTTATTTTTGCCATGTTTTGTTTTCCTCCATTAACTCCAAATTAATAAACGTTTACTCCCTTTGTTACGTCATACCAATTGAAGGTATGAAGCTTTCCTTCTGCCATATACTGACGGGGGCAGTTTGTATCAAACCAGTCAACAGGCTCCATTGTAACTCCTCTGTCTGCAATAGCAAAGGAATCCATAAGGCGCTTCTTGTCAGCATCGCTAAGCATACCGGGTGTAATCGAAATAAAGAGGCTGGTGCCCGAAAGAGCACACGCTTCAAAGAATCTTAAGTTAAGCTCTGTTGAAACGTTGGGTGTAATAGCCGCACAGTCGGGGTCGGTGATAAAGAAGGTATTGTTCTGGGGAAGTCTGTAAGCAAGTGAGTTTATACCGCACTTTCTTGTCTTCTGCCAATCAAATCCGCTTGTATCCAGACCGCTTCTTGAAATCTGATGTATACCTGCCGCAAGGTGATTATAGGTGTTACATCCCATAATAAGGGTATCACCTGCCGCCTTCTGAATGGTGGTATAAAGCTTCTTGATAATCTCGGCGTTGGTTACGGTATTGTCGTCAAACTGCCAACCGCCGTCGGTTATATTTTCCTTAAGATAAATCTCGTCCATAATATGTGCTGTCAGCATATCGGGAGCAGTGAAGTCATACTTTATAAGCTTGTAGCCGTCGTTGGCAATGCCCGAAACAAGCTCTGCAACGTAGTCGAGAACGCCTTGTTTTGAGGGGTCAAGGAAATATCCGTTTTCGGTGCCAAGGTGTCTTGGGTGGTAAAGGCTTTCGTGGAAGCCGTCCTTAGTGAGAAGAGGTCTTATCCATATACCGGGTTCACAACCCATCTCTGACATTTCTGCGGCAAGCTCCTTCATATCTCTGAAGTTTGCTGAAGGAAGGAAGGGACCGCCGTTATATTCACTCTTATTCTCGTTGTGTCTTATCTGCCATCCGTCGTCTATAACCATAAAGGGTCTGTTCTTGGTGTGGGCACAAAGCTCGGCAGTAAGTGCAGTATCAACGATAACGCTCTCTCTTGTAATATTGCCGTAAGCGTAGTACCAGTTATTAAGTCCGAAAATAGGACGTGTGGGAAGATTGGGCTTTTCACACATAGCCCGACAAAACGCACGGCAAGCCTGATATGCGCTCTCTCCGTCTTTGCCCTCTCTTACAACAACAGTTGCAACCTCAAGGCTGCGTTTAAGCATAACGCCGTTACCGCCGTTTCTGATATCAAAGGTAGCGGTGAGTCCTTCGGGGTCAAGCTGCCAGAACACGAAGCTGTTGCATCCTGTCTTAACGCCGTAGCCGTGGGTGAATGTACCGTCAAAGCACTGAAGGTACCATGCGTGATGCTTTTCGGGGATAACGGGCATCCATCCCATATCTCCGAATTCAACGCCTGGGGCGTCTCCAAGAACTCTCTTTACGAAGGTAAAGTCGTCGTTCCATCTTACTCTTATTCTAAGCACAGGCTCACGTGTCTCTGATGCGATTACGTCGAGAGCCCCGTTATTCTCCTTAAAGCTTACTTCGATAGCATCGGTTGAGAAGTCTGCGTCTCTCTTTACAGCGTCCTTCCAGCCGTTTGCTGTTTGAATTTCCACAAAATCGGGTATTCTGATAATTGACTTAAACATTTTTTTGCCTCCCTGTTTATCCCATCATTGTATCCCCAACTTTATCTAAAGTATAGGGTATATCATTTTCTACTGTTATGGACTTTTCAAGTCTTATATCTCTTGAGGATGAGCCTACGTAAACGATATATTCGCCGGGCTCCGTTATCCATTCCCTCAGGAGCACGTTATAGTATCCGATATCCTTTATATCTACTGTGAAGGTAACGGTTTTTGTTTCACCTGCTTTAAGGGTGACCTTATCAAAGGCTTTCAGCTCCTTTACGGGTCTTACAACTGTCGAAACAGGGTCACCCACGTAAAGCTGAGCTACCTCGGCACCCTTTATGTCTCCCACGTTCTTCAAATCAAAGGTAACAACAAGCTTGTCCAACTGTCTTTCAACAGAAAGGTTACTATATTCAAAGCTTGTATAAGAAAGTCCGTGTCCGAAGGGATACGCTATCTCGTCAGGGTGAAGGTCATAATACCTGTATCCCACAAAAACCTTTTCAGGATATTCTGCAGTAAACTCTGTTCCAGGATATTTCATATCTGTGCGAAGCTTTGTGGGGAAGGTTTCGGAAAGCTTACCCGAGGGATTTACTTTTCCGCAAAGCACGTCGGCAATAGCGCCTCCCGCACTTTCTCCGCCAAGCCACATCTGTACAATTCCTGAAACTTTATCTTTCAAATCCCCCAGTATCATAGCTGAACCGGACTGAATTACTATGGCAACTTTTTTGCCCTGATTAAGCGCAAGGTTTGCAAAAAAATCGTAATTGGGATTAAACTCGGCGGTTCTTCTGTCAAACTGCTCTGTGTCCTCTGAATTCATTGAACCCATAAACATAAGAACGAGGTCACTGTCCGAAACGAACTCTATAAAGTTTTCATCCTCTGTCCAGAGCATTTCGGCAGAGAAAGATGTTTTTTGGTAAAGCTCCCAATATTTGAACTCTATACCGTCACCTACGTACTTCTTTATCTCGTCGAGGGGTGAATCAATATATTCTTTCTTAACCTTGACCTCTGCGCTACCCTGTCCGCTTATTAAAGGAGACGTTGCAAATTCGCCGATAACGGCAATTTTCTTGTATTTCTCCTTGGTGAGGGGGAACGTGTTGTCATCATTTTTAAGAAGAACTATACCTGCGCCCGCAACCTCACGTACAAGTCTGTGCTGCTCGTCTCTGTCGTAGGCAATATCTTTTTTAACCTCTGTAAGAAGGAATTTAATCATTCTTCTTACCGCTTTGTCTATTTCCTCCATTGTAATCTCACCCTTTTCAAGCCCTGCGGTGAGCTGTTCGGCGAGCTCTTCATTCTGAGGCATCTGTATATCAAGTCCTGCCCTGAATGCTCTGACGGGGTTATGAACTGCACCCCAGTCGGACACAACAAAGCCCTCGTAACCCCACATATCACGAAGCACATCGGTAAGAAGGAACTTGTTTTCCGAGCACCAAATAGAATGAAGCTTATTGTATGCACACATAATGCTGGCGGGCGATGACTTCTTTACCGCTATCTCAAATGCCTTGAGATATATTTCCATAAGCGTTCTGAAGTCCACGTCAACACTTGTGGTAATTCTGTATTTTTCCTGATTATTAAGTGCGTAATGCTTAAGAGACGCGCCAACTCCCAGACTCTGAAGTCCGTTTATGTATGCCGCCGCCATATTGCCTGCAAGGACGGGGTCCTCGGAAAAATACTCGAAGTTTCTTCCACACAGAATATGTCTTTTAATATTGACACCCGGTCCTAAAATCATATCCACACCGTGATGAATACAATCCTTGGCGATAGCCTCACCCATTTTTTTTATGAGTTCGATATCCCACGTTGACGCTGCAAGGCAAAGATTTGGAAAAGAAGTACAGTTATCCTCTTCTTCTGCTCTTACGCCGTGAGGACCGTCGGCAAACACTTTTGCCTTTATACCCAGTCTGCCCACCTCTGCCGTTGACATTGTTCCTACACCGGTAAGTATCCCTACTTTTTCCTCAAAAGTCAAAGAGCTGAGTATCTCTTCTATCTTTTTTTCCATTAATTATTTCTCCCAAATCATTATATTTGGTTTATTATACCACACTGCAAGGTGAAATTCAATAAGCACTTGCAAATTTTTTGGTTTTGTTGTATAATATATCACCCGAAAGAAAGTGAGGTTTTACTATGGCAAACATCTGGCATGACATATCACCCAAAAGGATAAATGCTGACGATTTCATCTGCGTGGTTGAAATATCCAAGGGAAGTAAAAAGAAATACGAGCTTGACAAGGAAACGGGATACATTATTCTTGACAGAATTCTTTACACCTCTACCCACTATCCTGCAAACTACGGCTTCATTCCAAGAACTCTTGGTGACGATAATGACCCCCTTGACGTACTTCTTCTGTGCGCTGAGCCTTTGGAGCCTCTCACGTTAGTGCGCGCTTATCCCATCGGTGTAATTTCCATGATAGACAATGGAAGAAACGACGAAAAGATAATTGCTATCCCCTTTGACGACCCCAACAACAATCAATATACAAATATCGACCAGCTTCCCTCTCACGTTTTTGACGAAATGAGACATTTCTTTACGGTTTACAAAAACCTTGAAAAGAAGGAAACTGCCGTTAACGAGGTTCAGGACAGAGATGAAGCGGTTAAGGTAATAAAGACCGCAATCGACAATTATATAGAAAACTTCTGTAAATAAAAAAGCGGCGAGCCGCCGCTGGCATATCTCGCCTATCGCAATACTTCTTTTACCCAAAAAAAGCGAAACGGCGAGGTCGTTGCAGATGCAATTTCTTAGCATATAAAAAAGGAGTAAAATATGAAAGAAAAAATTTTATCATTACTCAGTGACATTAAAAATCTTAAAAATAAAAATACAGCTGAAATAGCGCTTCCGGAAAATGTTTTTTACTTGAATGACACAGACGTAGTTTGTATGGAAAGGTTTATAGGTGAGTCCCGTTATCCCTATTACGTAGACGGACTTACCCTGTGGGCACATTCTACAGGTCATATGGCTGCTAACGAAAGTAACTTCGTTATATTCCGCACCGGCGCTCTTGGAGAAGGTGCAACGCTTGATTTTTGGGGCGGTATCTCAAGCGGTGATGAGTGGATACCTGTTTCGATTACGGGCGCCACAAAGCCTCTTTACGAGCCGATTTCCGTTTCACGCTACACAGTTTATTCACCCAGATGTGCTTATTACATAGCTGACACAGAAAAGGTTATTTTTGCTTTACGCGCGGCAGTTACTTGTGCAAAGCAGCTTTCATTTACCGCCGTGGCTATAAACAAGACTGACGAAAAAATCAAAACCTATATCGCATCTTATTTCAACCCTATTTTGCGTTACACCAACAACGATACTCCTTGGGGACCTCTTGGCAGACGTGCAAAGCTTCTTGAAAACAACGTAGCTAAAATTATTCGTTACTCTGACCCCGAAGACCAGGACCCTGCAAATATCGCAATTATCACAAAGACTGTTGAATGTGACAGCAGTGTGGAATGTGACGCAACCGTTTCACTTGCAAATTTTCTCGGTGCTGTTGGAAGAAGTGCGTCTAATCCTATCAGCCTTCGTCTGGGTAAATTCCCTCAGATTAAAAAGGCTGTCAATACTACCGACTTTGGTATTTCGTCTGAAATAATCAAAACCGAGCTTTCGGGCGAAGCCTCTCTTACCGCCTCATTCCTTGTCAATATCTCACACGATACCGAAACCTGCAACGCTCTTGCAGATAACGTTCCTGATTTGTCTGCCATCAGAGAAGATATAGAAAAGCAGGAAGCCCTTGAAAAGAAGAAGCTCGCAGGACTCAATATAGAATTTTCTACCATAGAAAATGACAAGGTTAATCCCATTCTCTTCAACCGATTTATCAAGGGTATGCAGGGACAGGTAAACCTCTGCGCTTTAGGTAAGAACTACTCGGGCTGGCTTCTCGGTGTGAGAGACGTATTCCAGCAGCTAACCTGTGTACAGATATGGAACGCCGAAGAGGCAAGAGCTCAGATTGTACGCTCCCTCAACTTTATTATGTCAAACGGCAGAGCG
>JAFUKG010000030.1 GCA_017467865.1 Clostridia bacterium | reverse complement strand
TCATATCAGGCAAACAAGACAGCAGGAATATGCGAGAAAATTAAACGATTTTTTCAATAAATAATGTAAAAAAGATGTAATAAGTCTGTTTTTACCTTATATATAGTGATTTGATGGGGGTTCGAGCCCCATTATTCACCCATAACAAAAAAGACAGATGCCTTATGCATCTGTCTTTTGTTGTTATGATACGATAAATCTGAGGGCGCTCGAAGCGTCTGTATTTTTGTTTAAGTCTCGCTGTCACCTTTGGTGAAGCAAATAATTACGCTTCCTCTTCTTCAAGAGCATCCTCTTCGTTGAGGCTTTCATCGAGGGTGTTCTTTTCGTCGATTTTAATTTGGATTTCTGCAAGGTCGCTTTCTTCAAGCACGCCCTTTTCATACCAGCCCGCAGCGTTGAGAATAATCTTATAATCTGCCATTTTCCCTACTGCATTCAAAAATCCTCTTTTAATAAAAGTTCTCAAATCAAACATCATATATTTCCTCCTAAGCTTAGTATTGCATTTTGTAAATCTTCAATAACTTTGTTTAAATCCTTTTTGTATCTGGCGTTCACGGTTGTGTTTTCGTTACACACGATTGCCATTTTCGGAGCAATCGCAGGAATATTGCATTCACAATCCTCTTTTGTGCGATTTTCCTCTGATCTGCCTTCAAACAAATCGTATTTTTGGGACGTATGGGTACAAAACGAAGAAGCTTGTCCTATTTCAAATTGTATACCTGTGGTTGTTTTTGTAACCGTGAACAATTCATCTTGCGTTCTGGGATATAAATAGATATTGTCTATCGTTTTATCTATTGGTGAAGTATAATCGAAGGTCAAGGTACGGCTTCCCTTTTCGCCTACAAACTCATCCTCTGATCCGTCCTTGTAAAGGATACGCACAACCAGATATTCTTCATCGCCCATGACGTGCGCCGAAAAAGTAAAGCGGCGGCTCATTCCTTTTATAGATAATATTTCCTTTAAGGCACCTCCCACTACTATCTCTATACCATGGGTATCTACAAAGCTTCTAAGTACTGCTCCGTAGATTGCCGCGCTGTTTTGAATTTCGCCGTTATTTACTACACAGTCGTCTATATTCAGCAAATTTGTTCCATAAACCGTAAAATAACCGTATTTATCCAACGTATACGCTCCCGGTATGGTTACGGTCACAAAATGTCTGCCCTCGGACACGTTATCAAGAAAAATCACACGCCCATTCTCTTCAAAGCCGTAAAGGGGCTGACTGAATTTGTTATCTAAATTATTTGTGTCGGCGTTATATTCAACCGCAATATCGCAGCTATAGGAATTATCGGTTTTCACTTTAAACCGTCCCTGCACGGATTTAACAGTAAGCTTGACGCTTGTATCGCTTGCCTTACCGTTACAAGGATAAGATGAAACGTTTCCTTGAATATCAATAATATCTATGCTCTCTATTTCGGATAAATCAAACCTTTCGGATTTTCCCAAATATAGCTTTGGCTTGAAGGTAAGCTCGTAGGTTTCACCCTTTGCGAACTGAGTTTTAACTCCTAAGTATACTTCTTGAGATTCAGTCAAATTAAAGGAAACTGTAACCTGCTCTCCTGAAACACCTTCCTTAACAGCAATAGGTGTGTTAAATTCCGCATCGTGTCCCACGGCAATCTCCAAATATTCTGAAGTTGAGCTTTTTCTTAATGCTACAGTGTAATAACCCGTTTTAAGAGAGAGCTTTTTCAATACAACGTACTTTCCCCTTGTCTCCTCTGAATTGCATATTCCTTTAATAATCACACTACCGTCGTCTTTTACGTCAGCATGAACACCGCCTATCTCTTCGGCATCGTCAAAATCATAGGGTACAATAGGAATAAGGTACGGAGACGTTACTGTTACTGTCATATCGTGCTCGTAGGGAGACACGTCGTTTATTATAACGACATCCTTTCCTGAAGATATGGTTTTATAGGTGTTTGCCGTGCTGTCAAATCTGTCCTTAGTCTTTTCGTAATAAAACTTGGCATTGTCGCTGTCCTCTCCCTTTCTCGTCCCTGTGCCCCCTCTTGCATAAGACTCTGCAAGAACAGGCGAGAACGTTCCCTGACTCACCCAGCCAAGCTGAGCGTCGTAAGTATAATAGGTATAAGGCTCTTTTTTTCCTACGGCATAGGTATCGCCTTGAACTGGAAAATCAACGCTGACCTTTAATTTGTCAAGGGTGGTATAGTAGCCTCTGACTACCCAGCCGTCGCCCTTATCACCTTTTGCACCGTCAAATTCACCGCTGTCTTTTGCCGTCTCAAGTGCCTCGTCTACGAGATAGCTAAGGTCTGCCTTAAGAGCTGACATCACAATAGCATTACAGGTTTCAACAAGATAACTGTATTCCCTCTCAGTCTCCTCCTTGCCCTTGTCGATACTGTTGCAAACCACAATATCTCCGTAGGGTGCGCTGCTCCAGGAATAAACCTCTTCTGCCTCTCCCTCTGAGTTTTCATAACACTCAAAGGTCACGCCCACCGAAAGCACACCTGCATAACGTGTTGCAATTCGGGGAATACACCAGGAAAAGCTGAGAACGCCTTCCGCTGATTCAAGAGCGGTAGCCGTTACGTCACAAACTCCTCCCGAGGTTTTAGCATTATTCTCGGCGTCCATATTGACAAAGTGAATATGTATAAAAGTATCCTCAGAGGACATATCGTGTCCATCAATGTATTTCGGAATTTCAAAAGATAAAACCGTGCTGTTATGGTCATTTTTTGCTACAAAAAGCTTTTCGTTTCCGTCTTTTGCGGATATTTTTCTTGTAACAGGGTCAATAACCAAACCTGCATTAACGTTTGAGCTTGATAAAATATCACTCAATTTATTTATCTCCTTTCTGTTTTTTGCACTTTGCGTTTTTGTATGCATCAACCGACAACATGTCTTGTTCTCTGTGCATGAGTTATGCTTTTCACTTGTCTGCTTTTTCTGATAAAGCAATCCCCTGCCCCGTTAGTGAACTCGCTTTCATCTTTTAAAGCTTTTTTGTGATACACATATTTTTTAACTTGACTTTTCGTTTTTTGGATGTTACAATTAAACCGAAGTGCAATTAAGCTCAATTGAGCTCGATTAAATATAACACAAAAGTTTAGTTTTGTCAATATATTTGTTTAATTTAGTTTAATTATTTTGTGAGAGGTTTAATTATGGCTAATTTTTACGACAGAGTAAATGAACTGTGTTCAAGACAAGGGATGTCAATAACAGCCCTCGCCGTTGAGCTTGGACTTTCAAAGGGGACTCCTACAAACTGGAAGAAAATGACACAGCCTCCACGCAGAAACACCTTGAAGGCAGTCGCGGATTATTTCGGGGTAAGCGTTGAATATCTCACGTCTGAGGAAAAAGAAAAAGCATCTGACGTAAAGTCAAATGCTATGTTTCTTGATAATTCCTCAGTTCGTATGGTGCCTCTTTACGAGAGTGTATCGGCAGGCTTTGGGGTCAATGCTCTTGAAGAAATCGTGGGATATATGCCCTGCTACATTGAAAATCCCTATGAAGCAGAAAACACAATGTGCCTTAAGGTTTGGGGAGATTCCATGTCTCCAAAAATCGAAAACGGCGACGTAATACAAGTAGTTAAACAAAACAGTGTTGACAGCGGCTCTATTGCCGTTGTGCTCCTTGACGGAGAAGAGGGGCTTGTAAAGCGTGTAGTCTACGGCAAAAGCTTCATAGAGCTGCACAGTATCAATCCCGCCTACCCCGTCAGACGCTTTGAAGGTGCTGAGGTGCTGAGAGTAAGCGTTGTGGGGTTAGTGAGAACGGTTATAAAAAAAATATAGCCTTTACAGATTTATCAAAAGAATTCGCTAAAATGCAACCGTTGTACCAAAAATGATATAAATCCCCTTAAAGCAGACACTTGAAAAACAAAAAATCCAAGACTACTTTAAGGGGATTATATCAAACTGTGTTTTTCGAGGGCGCCTAAAAAAGAGGTAAACCTAACCTTTTTACAGTCCCTTTCCATTTCATTAAGTTGTCGTCAATCACGGGCTCAATTCTGCCCTCGTCCCAAAGATATGAGACATACGAGCGAAGAGTTGCCCCTACAAGAGAGTACTGTCCCGTGGACAATATAAGAGAGTATCTGTCGAAAACACCCTTCAGTAGCTCATCAAAGGTCAATGGAGTGTCAAGAAGCTCCACTATACACTCACATATTTCAAGTGTCTTTTCTACGTTTTTTTCAGCAAGGTTGGTTATGCTCCTTTGGGGCTCGTTATGAGAAGGCAAAAACACCTTTCCATCAAGGGTTTTCAGCTTTTCTAAAGTTTCAAGATAGCTTTTTACGTCGTAAAGAAACGAGACTCCGTACTTTTCAAGGGTAGCTTCGCTTGCAAGGGCATCTGCCACAAAGACGGTGCCGTCGGAGACTTTAACGCCTATTTGGTCAAAGGAATGACCGGGCAGGTCGATTATGCTCACACCCTCTTCTTCAAACTCCTCTATGGAAAGCACCCCGCAAGGCGGTGCTAAAAAGAAATGACTTCTCAAATCTTTATGGGGAAAGCCTCCCCAAATATAGGCACCCTCAAGGTAGGTATGGCGTGTAAAATCACACTCTGCACCCTTGGCGTAAACCCTTGCGCCCGTGTTATCTGCAAGGTATTTTACCCCTCCGATATGGTCGGCGTGGGAATGGGTAATGATTATACTTTTTACGGTCCAGCCCTCGTCACTCACCGCTTTGAGGGTCTTTTTTGCAGAGTCCTTACTGCTTCCCCCGTCAACCAGGATAACCTCTTTTTCTTTTCTTATTATTCCGATTTTAGAGGGGCAGTCGATGTAATAAGTACATTCCCCCAAGGCTTTCAGCTCATACATTTTTCGTAAATCTCTTTGAAAGAGCCTGAAGCACCTTTACAATCGCGAAGATAACAGCGTAAATGATAACGAATAACGCGCCCACAACAAAGGCTCTCATCTGTGATATGCCCGTAGCAGTCGCAAAGGTTGCGACAAAAGCTATTGTGTTTATAACAAAATGAAGTGCTACCTTTACTACGTAAGGAATCTTAGGTATAGCAAAAACAACAGACGCTGCGCCGAATATCAAGGCAAATCGGAAGAAAATTAGAATTTTCTCATAATCAATGTACTGTGCCTCTTCCATAAATAACCAAAAAAATAGGATTATTCCCGAAAAAGACAAAGCAAAATGACAAACCGCCGTATAAAGAACGTTAAGTATTTTTTTCATTTTAACCTCCGAGGATTTTTAATGCAGAATGCAGAATTAAGGTTGATTTTCCCTTTGGGAAAATCTTCATTAATTTTCAAATTTCAATTTTCCATTTTTGCTGTGCGAAGTAATGCGAAAAAAGACAAAGAAATTTTATATGTCGTTGATATCATAAGGAGTCGTTTGATATACAAAGTAGTTAAGCCAGTTAGAAAAAAGGAGATTGGCGTGGGAGCGCCATTTGACGATGGGGGGAAGAGTATCGTCATCGTGAGGAAAATAGTTTTCTGGAACTTTTATGTCAAGTCCTGCGTTTTTGTCACGGAGATACTCGGTTTTTAGAGTTTCGGGGTCATATTCGGAATGACCGGTAACGAAAATCTGACGTCCGCCCTCTGTCATACAACAATGAAGTCCCGCTTTATCGGAGAGAGTGAGAATTTTAAGCTCCGGCACACGTCTTACGTCCTCAACGTCAACGGTGGTGTGACGGGAATGAGGAACTAAAAACTCGTCGTCAAAGCCTCGGAAAAGTATAGCGTTCTTATGAACAACTCTATGCGAGAATACTCCGAAAAGCTTTTCGGGGAGAGTCTTTTTACCTATACCGAAGTGGTAGTAAAGACCTGCCTGAGCGCCCCAGCAGATATGGAAGGTACTTGTTACGTGAGTTTTCGACCACTCCATAATCTCACAAAGCTCTTCCCAATAGTTGACGTCCTCAAAGGGCATAAGCTCTACGGGTGCGCCTGTGATTATCATGCCGTCATACTTCTTGTCCTTAACGTCGTCAAAGACCTTATAAAAAGCAAGAAGGTGGTCGGAGGAGGTATGGGTAGCCTTATGAGTAGCCGTCTGCAAAAAGTCAAGCTCCACCTGCAAGGGAGTGTTTCCGAGAAGTCTTGCAAACTGTGTTTCGGTAACGATTTTCGTAGGCATAAGATTTAAAAGAAGTATCTGCAAAGGGCGAATATCCTGTGTCAAAGCCCGTGTCTCGGTCATGACGAAGATGTTTTCGTCAATGAGAGTTTGTGTGGCAGGCAGAGAGTTGGGTATTCTTATAGGCATTATTAAACACCCGCCTTTTCAAGTGCCTGAGCTATATCCGCAATAAGGTCATCGGCGTTTTCGATACCGCAGGAATATCTTACAAGGTCGGGAGAAACACCTGCCGCCTCAAGCTCTGCGTCGTTCATCTGACGGTGGGTAGCGGAAGCAGGATGCAGACAGCAAGTTTTAGCATCTGCTACGTGGGTCTCGATTGAAGCGAGGCGAAGGTTTTTCATAAACTTTTCAGCCGCTTTTCTTCCGCCCTTAACTCCGAAGCTTACAACTCCGCAGGAGCCGAGAGGCAGATACTTCTGCGCAAGAGGATAATCTCTGTCAGAAGGAAGTCCGCTATATTTTACCCACGAAACCATAGGATGACTTTCGAGGAAGGTAGCTACCTTAAGAGCGTTTGACGAATGACGCTCCATTCTCACGTGAAGGCTTTCAAGACCGAGATTGAGAAGGAATGCGTTCTGAGGGGACTGGATAGAGCCGAAGTCACGCATAAGCTGAGCAGTAGCCTTTGTAATAAATGCGCCTTCAAGTCCAAAGCGCTCGGTGTAGGTTACTCCGTGATAGCTGTCGTCGGGAGTGCAAAGACCGGGAAACTTGTCGGGGTACTTTGTCCAATCGAATTTACCGCTGTCAACTATACAACCGCCAACGCCTGCTCCGTGTCCGTCCATATACTTTGTGGTGGAGTGAGTTACGATATCAGCACCGAATTCAAAGGGACGGCAAAGGAAGGGTGTTGCAAAGGTGTTGTCTATAATGAGGGGCACGCCGTTTTTGTGAGCAACGTTTGCAAAGCGCTCTATGTCAAGAACGGTAAGTGCGGGATTTGCAATAGTTTCACCGAAAAGAGCCTTTGTGTTGGGACGGAATGCCGCCTGAATCTCCTCGTCGGTTGCATAGGGAGAAACGAAGGTAAAGTCTATTCCCATTCTCTTCATAGTAACAGAGAAGAGGTTGAAGGTTCCTCCGTAGATAGTAGAAGAAGCCACAACGTGGTCACCGCAGGAAGCGATATTAAAGATAGCATAGAAGTTTGCCGCCTGACCTGATGAGGTAAGCATTGCGGCAGTACCGCCTTCAAGGTCGGCTATCTTCTTTGCAACGTAGTCGTTGGTGGGATTCTGAAGTCTTGTATAGAAATATCCGCTTGCTTCAAGGTCGAAAAGCTTTCCCATATCCTCGCTGGTATCATACTTAAAGGTAGTGCTTTGTACAATAGGTATCTGTCGGGGTTCTCCGTTTGTAGGAACGTATCCCGACTGAATGCATTTAGTTTCAATTTTGTAGTTTGACATAATATTCTCCTTTGATAAATGCAGAATGCTGAATGCAAAATGCAGAATTATGATTAATTTCGGCAAAGCCGAAATTTTCTTTTTTAATTAAAAATAGCAGGGGTCTACCCTGCCTTAAATAGTTATGCCTTTGCCCTTTGGGGCATTCGGAGACAGGGAGAAAGCATATTTTTGGAGTTGCACATTAGAAGCATCATCATATCTTTTTCTCCTCTCCTTAAAGATAGTTAATTCTAACACAAACGCCACAATATGTCAAGCATTTAAAAAATCAGTTTATCGTTCATGCAAAAAAGTCAAAATCAGATATTTTTTCTGTAATATTCAATTATTTTCGCAAATTATTCGGTGAATTGTGAAAAACACCGCTTGATTTTTCGGCGGTAATGGTGTAAAATAGCGTGTATTACACGAAAGGGAAGTTTGTCTATGTCAAAGATAAAAACTCTTATTTTAACAATAGTGGGAACCTTTCTCACCTCTATCGGTGTATCGGTCTTTTATCTGCCCTCAAAGGTTGTAGGAGGCGGAGTATCGGGTCTTGCTACGGTTATATATCACACTCTGGGTATTCAGCCGGGTATAACCTACGCTGTAATAAATATAGCCCTTCTCCTTATCGCCCTTTTCATCTTAGGTAAAAAGTTCGTTTTTCATACCCTTGTGGGTGCATTTTCGCTGACTTTGTTCGTTGAACTGCTCTCCTACGTGCCACCTATTACAAACGACGTAGTACTTGCCACAATATGCGGGTCGGTTTTCTACGGAGTAGGAATAGGTATAACTCTTCTTGTGGGAGCATCTACGGGAGGCACAGACATTGCCGCCCGTCTTATTCAGCATTACCGTCCAAACGTTGCCATCGGCAGACTGCTTCTTGTGGTTGACAGCGCAGTAATACTTCTCTCCCTTATAGTTTTCCGTGAATTTGACCTTGCTCTTTACGGAATTATCGCTCTTGCAGTATCCACCTTTGCAATAGACTTTCTCATTTCAAAAATGAACATTTCTAAGCTCGCCTTTGTCATTACCTCAAAGGGAGAGGAAATATCAAGCCACCTTGTGTCCACCTCCCCCAGAGGAATTACCCTTCTTGAGGGCAAGGGAGCCTACACAGGCGGTGACAGACAGGTGCTTATCTGCGCCCTGAAGGACTCGGAAATACCTATCTTCCAGCACAAAATCGAAGAGCTTGACCCAAACGTATTTATAATATATTCAGAGTCTCAACAGATTGTAGGAAACGGATTTCACGTTTACAGATAAAAAACGGCTGTAAAAGTTTTAAACTTTTACAGCCTTATTTTTACCAAGGAGTAACCTTTCCGTCAACGTAATGCCAGAATTTTAATTTTGTATTTGTAGGTTGTTCCTCTGAGTAATAATACACCATATTAAGAAGATAGGTCAATTTCTTCGAGTCTGCAACGTCGCCCCATTGTGTTACAATTCCCTCGTAGAATATTCCCGGAACAGAGGTGTTTGAAAAAGTATCTTCGGATATCGACTTAATTTCTATGGGGAAGAAAATATACTCGATAGTGTCACAATTTGCAAAGGCGCCGTAAGGCAGGTACTCAAGACCTCTTCCAAGCTCAACGTGGTTAAGGGCTGTACAACCGTTAAAAGCTGAGTTACCCATTTTTTTCACGCTATCGGGAATAACTACTTTTTCAAGGGTTTTTATATTACTAAAAGCAGAATTCTTTATTTCGGAGATTCCTTCGGGAAGGATCAACTCTACGAGAACCTTGCCGTCGATATAAAGGTTCATTTCTTTTTGGAGAATAGTTTGTGAACCAAGAGACATCCAGCCCTCTACACCGCCCGTATAATATACGTCAGCCATCACGTTGGGGAAGCAATTGTAACCAAAGGTAGCGTTTTTACAGCTCATATTTATTTTTGTCAGGGCAGTACAATAACCAAATGCGCTTTCTCCCACCTTCTGAACGTTTTCACCGAGTGTTATTTCGCTAACGGAAGAACACATATCAAAGGCACGTTTGCCTATTTGCTCAAGGGTCGAGGGAAAATAAACGTTCTTTAAGCTGCTGCATCTTTCAAAAGCGTTTTCTCCGATAAATTCAAGTCCCTCGGGAAGATTTACGGCAGTTAAAGAAGAACAGCCTGCAAAAGCCATTTCTTCAATTCTCTTTAACGTTTCGGGCAGCTTTATCTCGGTAACGTTCTGACAACCGCTAAAAGTACCTGCAGGAAGAACTGTAATGGGTGCTTCTATGGTTACAGTCTTAAGATTTGCATTGCTCCAAAAAACTTCTTCGTCGATAGCGGTTATCGTCTCATTATCGGGAGATTTTTCGGGAATTACAAGGTTTTCCACAGTTATTTCACAGCTAGGAATTTTTCCTATATGGCAGGTTCCGTCGCCGTTTGAAGCGTATCTTAATCCGCTTTCAAAATCGTAATAGGTGTTAGCCTGGAATTTTATAGTGCATTCGTTGAATGCATTGATGTCACCAAATGCCTCTTGCCATTCGCTCTGCGTTCCGCTATACAAAACAGTCATATCAGCTTTGTTCGTACCTTCAAAAGCGGAAGCTGTAATGGACATTCTTCTGTTTGCACCTATAATTACAGTGTTAATACCCGTACACTCTGCAAACGCCTTTCCGGCAAGGGTTCTTAAGTGCTGAGGAATGACGATTTTATTAATCTTTGCACATTTTTCAAAAGCCTTTTCTCCGATAGTATCGATGTTCTCAGGAAGGTTAACCGTCGTCAAATTTTCGCAATCACTGAAGACTCCGTTTCCTATTGTTTCCAAAGAGTCGGGGAGGTTTAAGGTCACAAGGCTGTCACAGCCAGCAAAGGCAGAAAACTCAATTTCCTTAACGTATCCGCCGAAGTTGATTTCCCTCAACGACTGACAACTCATAAAAGACATATGAGGAATAACAGTCAAGGAATCGGGAAAGGTCAAGGAGGTCAAGGAGTTACAGCCAGCAAAGGCACTACCGTTTATAGTAGTTAAACTTTCGGGGAAGTTTATTTCCTGCAGTGCGCCACAAGTAAGGAACGCATATTCACCTATTGTGGTAATTCCGTAAGGAAGCTCTATTTTTAAAAGGGATTCGCAGAATTTAAAAGCTGAATTGCCTATAGATTTTACGTTTTTGGGAATGTTTACACTTTCAAGCGCGGTGCATCCTGCAAAAGCATCGTTTGGTATCGACTCGACGGAATCCGGCAAAAACACCTGTATAAGGCTCGTCATTGAATTAAAGTTAAAGCTTTTTACCCCCTCTTCAAGAAAAACCGTTGTAAGGGAAGGCACTTTCAAAGGCTCCTCTGTATCCTTGCCGAGACTGAGAATTCTAAGAGAAGTGAGATCGGCAAGAGAATCTATATCAAAGTCTGTAACAGTCGCGGGAATGTTTATGTATTCCAATGACGTGCATCCCAAAAATGCTTCATCTCCTATAAAGGAAACGGTTTTGGGAATATATACGGTTCTTAAATTTGTGTTATCCTTAAAGGCGGTCATTGCGATTTTTGTAACGGGCTTTCCGTTATAGCTCTCGGGAATAAAGAGAGTATCGCCGCTGACGCTTCCTATTCCTGCTACGTAATAGGTTTTTCCGTCTTCGGTGTTATACTCCAGCTCTCCGTCACCCTTCTCGGCGTACACAGCCTCGATAAAAGTGTGCCCCTTCATCGTTAGCGTATAGGTATCCGAATTGGTTAAAACGCGGTCAAAATTATCCTTAAAATAAAGGAACGCCTTGTCAGAGCTGCTCTCTGCCTTTACCGTGACCACTGTGTCGGGGTCAAAGGCTTTAACATTTTTTCCGTCCTCAAAGGTAATTCCCTTAAGCTCGAGGTTATAAACGAGCTTTTCGGGCTCAACGGGGATTTCGGGCTCAACGGGGATTTCGGGCTCAACGGGAATAATTACCTCTTCTTCAAATTCTTCCTCATCGCCCGTAGTATCGCTTACCTCAGGCGTTTTCTCGGAGGCGCTGTCACTCTCGCCCTTCATAATCGTGTCAAATATACCCGACTTATTATCTTCCTTATCATCGCTTTTATCTTTTTTATCAGAGGAGCAGGAAACAGCCATGAGTGCAGTCAAAACCAATATCACTAAAACAAAAAGCTTTTTCATAATAAATCTTTTAAACCTTTTCCCTATTTATATTCTTTAATAAGCTCTGCGAATTTAGGCAGGGCTCTCTTTATCATATCGGTGGATACGCAGTACGCAATTCTTACGTAGCCTTCGACACCGAAGGAGTCTGCGGGGACTACAAGAAGGTCATATTCGCACGCCTTATCCGAAAAGTCCTTTGCATTTGCGGTGGGAGTCTTTACGAAGAGATAGAAGGCGCCGTCGGGATAAACGCAGTCATATCCCATCTCTGTAAGAGAATTATAAAGCAAATCTCTGTTTTCACGGTAAACCGAAACGTCGGCAGTTTCACCGTCGCAGGCTGCGGCAACTCTCTGCATCATAGAGGGTGCGCATACAAATCCGAGAGCTCTTCCCGCACCGCAGATTGCGGCATAAACGTCGCTCTTGCCTGCCATAGCGTCGCCGAGGGCGATATAGCCTATTCTCTCACCGGGCAGAGACAGTGACTTGGAGTAGGAATAGCAAAGGATAGTGTTGGAGTAAAGATTTAAGAACACGGGATTTTCAGTATCGGAATATACAAGCTCGCGGTAGGGCTCATCGGAGATAAGGAAAATATCGTGTCCATATTCCTTTTGTTTCTTTTCAAGGACTTCAATGATAGCCTTGACGCTGTCGGGATTGAGAATAACGCCCGAAGGGTTATTAGGAGTATTCACTATAATTCCCTTGGTGTGAGGTGTTACTGCCTTTTCAAAGGCGTCACGGTCAATCTGGAAGGTGCCGTCGATAGTTTTCACAGGAACAAGCTTTGAGCCTGTCATTTCAACGAAAACTCTGTATTCGGGGAAAAACGGAGTGAATGTTATGAACTCGTCGCCCTCCTCGGCAAGTGCTTTAAGAGAAACTGTAAGGCTTGCCGCCGCACCGCAGGTCATATAGATAAAGTCGGGAGAAACCGATGCACCGAAGCGCTTTTTCAGATTATCGGCAATAGTTTTTCTCACGTTCGCATCGCCCTGTGCGGATGTATATCCGTGAAGAACAGTGGGGTCTGTCTCTAAGAGACTCTTTATCTTTTCTTCTACGCTCTTGGGAGCGGGAACGCTGGGGTTGCCCAGACTGAAATCGTAAACGTTTTCCGAACCTACCTCTGCGGCTCTCTTTTTTCCATATTCAAAAAGCTCTCGGATAACCGAACGGTTCGAGCCAAGTTCCTTCATTTTTTCTGAAACCATACTATCAATCCTTTCAAAATATGTATGTTTTATCCTATCATTTATTTACGGTTTTGTCAATATTGATACTTGAAAAGAAAATGTTTGTATGGTAGAATTGCAAGGAAAGGTGTGAAATTTATGAATTACGACGTTACCATAATAGGAGCAGGTCCCGGAGGTATATTCTCGGCGTTCGAGCTTGTAAAATTAAAGGATAACCTTAGAATTGCAGTTTTCGAGGCAGGCAATCCTCTTGAAAAAAGAATTTGTCCCATTGACGGCAAGAAGGTAAAGACCTGTATCGGATGTAAAACCTGTGCTATTATGAACGGCTTCGGGGGTGCGGGAGCATTCTCAGACGGAAAATATAATATTACAAACCAGTTCGGCGGAACACTCCACGAATATATAGGAAAGAATGAAGCCATTGAGCTTATGCGCTACGTTGACGAAATTAACCTTTCTCACGGCGGTGAGGGGACAAGGCTCTTCTCCACGGCAAACTCTGAGTTCAAGAAGATTTGTGTACAAAACGGACTTCATCTTCTTGATGCCTCTGTCAGACATCTTGGCACCGACATTAACTACAAGGTACTTGAAAACCTTTACGGAGAGCTTAAGGATAAGGTAGAATTCTTCTTCAATACCCCTGTGGATAAAATAAATAAGACCGATGACGGCTATGAGGTAGTTACTGCAAAGGGAAGTTATACCTCAAAGGAATGTATCGTTTCGGCAGGAAGAAGCGGAAGCAAATGGATGGAACAGGTTTGCCACGACCTTGACATTCCCACACGCTCAAACAGAGTTGATATCGGTGTGAGAGTAGAACTTCCCGCAGAGGTATTCTCTCACATTACCGACAAGCTTTACGAGAGCAAGATAGTCTATCGAACAGAAAAGTTTCAGGACCTTGTGCGTACCTTCTGCATGAACCCTTACGGCGCAGTAGTAAATGAAAATACCAACGGAATAGTCACGGTAAACGGACACAGCTACGAGGACCCCTCTCTCAGAACCGAAAATACCAACTTTGCCCTTCTTGTTTCAAAGCATTTCTCTGAGCCCTTCAAGGACTCCAACGGCTACGGTGAAAGTATAGTAAGGCTTTCCAATATGCTTGGCGGAGGAGTTATAGTTCAGCGCTTCGGCGACCTGATACGCGGTCAGCGTTCAACTGTGAGCAGAATAGATGAGGCGTTCATCACTCCCACTCTCATGGCTACCCCCGGCGACTTAAGCCTCGTTATGCCCAAGCGTATACTTGACGGAATAATCGAAATGATTTACGCACTTGACAAGATTGCCCCCGGTACTGCAAACGACGATACTCTTCTCTACGGTGTGGAGGTTAAGTTCTACAACGTAGAGGTTGAAATCAACTCCCACCTTGAAACAAAGCACCGCGGTCTTTACGTTATCGGCGACTGCTCGGGAGTTACTCATTCTCTCTCCCACGCATCGGCATCAGGTGTCTTTGTAGCAAGAGATATAGCAGAAAAATATGAGAAATAATTTATATAAGAAAGAAAGGCGGTTAATTCGCCTTTCTTTTTTGGGCATTTTAACAACAGTTTTTTTAAAAGTGTTGCAAAAACAATATTTTCTTCTTTTTAGTTTTGTATAATATTACACAAAATAGGTAATTTTTTACAAAAAAGCTTTTAAACTCGTTGTAAAATTTGTGTTATGTGCTATAATAATTATAATGAGGGTATAATATAATTATTATATTGATTATTCTTTAAAGGAGACTTTGTATGGACAACAAGCAGGCACCATTTTATTTCCATCAGGGCACGTCAAGAAGAGCCTTTGAATATCTCGGAGCACACAGGGAAAGCGACTCCTTTGTTTTTCGCGTATGGGCGCCCAATGCTCACTACGTTTCACTGGTTGGCGACTTCAACGGCTGGGACCCTTACAGTCTCCCTATGTATAAGGTGACCGAAAAAGGAGTGTGGGAAATCTATTCTGACGCACCTCACTACGGTGACAAATACAAGTTTTTTATAAAAAACGGCGATAAAGAAATATACAAGGCAGACCCCTACGCATTTTTCTCGCAGCATCCGCCCGAAACTGCAAGCATGCTCTTTGACCTTGACGGCTACAAATGGCGGGATAAGGGCTTTTTGAATTATCGCAAAAAGCACTTTACCCGCGAAAGAATTATGTCCGAGCCCATTAACGTTTATGAGGTGCATCTCGGCTCCTTCAAGCGCCGAAACGGTGAGGTCATGTCCTATTTAGAGCTTGCAGAGGAGCTTTCCTCCTACGTAAAGCAGATGGGCTACACTCACGTAGAGCTTATGCCCATATCTGAATACCCCTTTGACGGTTCCTGGGGATATCAGGTGTCGGGATATTACTCCCCCACGTCTCGCTTTGGCAACCCCAAGGATTTTATGGCATTTGTAGACAAGATGCACGAGGCGGGAATAGGAGTTATTCTCGATTGGGTACCTGCCCACTTCCCAAAGGATGCTCACGGGCTTTACGAATTTGACGGACAGCCCCTTTACGAATATCAAGGTAAAGACAGAATTGAGCACGAGGTCTGGGGTACAAGACGCTTTGACGTAGGACGTGAGGAGGTACAAAGCTTTCTCATATCAAACGCATATTATTGGATAGAAAAGTATCATATAGACGCTCTGAGAGTTGATGCGGTTGCATCCATGCTCTATCTCGACTACGATAAGCGTCCTGGGGAATGGGTGCCTAACGTATATGGCGACAACAAGTGCCTTGAAGCGCTTGCTTTCTTCAGAAAGCTGAACTCAGCACTTTCCGAGGACTACCCAGAGGTTATGACTATTGCAGAAGAGTCAACGGCGTGGTCCAACGTGACAAGCTTTGATAACGACGGTCTTGGATTTACTTTAAAGTGGAATATGGGATGGATGAACGATACCCTCTCGTATGCCGAAGAGGATCCTATTTGGCGAAAGTATCACCACAATAAAATAAACTTTTCTCTCTCATACGCCTTCAGCGAACGCTACCTGCTTCCCATATCTCACGACGAGGTAGTTCACGGCAAGAGGTCTTTCCTTGACAGAATGCCGGGTGAATACGAAATGAAGTTCGCGGGAGCGAGAGCCTTTCTTACCTATATGATGACACACCCGGGTAAAAAGCTGACCTTTATGGGATGCGAGATAGGTCAGTTTAGAGAATGGGACTTTGCAGGTGAAATAGAATGGTTCTTGCTTGACTACGAAATGCACAGGAAATTTCAGGAGTTCTCTGCTTCCCTTTTTCACTTTTATCTTGAAAATCCACCTCTCTTTGAGTGTGACGGGAATTGGTCGGGCTTTGAGTGGATAGACGCCGACAACGCCGAGCAGAGCATTGCCTCATACAGACGGCGTGACAAAAACGGACGGGAGCTTGTAGTAATAATAAACTTCACCCCCGTACAAAGAGACGACTTCTTGCTTGCAGTACCCTTTAAGGGTGAGTGGACGGAGGTTTTCAACAGCGACAAAAAGGAATTCGGCGGAAGCGGTATTGAAAATAAAGGTATACTCAAAACCGAGCCTTGTATGCTCAGAGGCTACTCTGAGGCAATAAGAATAAATTTACCGCCCATGAGCGGAGCTATATATAAAATGCTGAGTAAAGAATGATGAATGCTGAATTTCGGATAATTTCGGCTTTGCCGAAATTTACAATTAATTGTAATTTGCCTTTGGGCAAATTTTCCTAAATTCTGCACTCTTAATTCTGCATTCTTCATTCAATTAAAGGAGGAGCTATGTTCAAGAAAAAAGAATGCGTCGTTATGCTTCTGGCAGGAGGACAAGGAAGCAGACTTTATGCACTAACGACAAAAACGGCAAAGCCGTCGGTATCTTATGGAGGAAAGTACCGCATTATTGACTTCCCTCTCTCAAACTGCACAAATTCGGGACTTGATACTGTGGGAGTACTGACTCAGTATCAACCCCTCTATCTCAACGATTACATCGGAACGGGTCTGCCTTGGGACCTTGACCGTACCTTCGGAGGTGTTCACATACTTCCGCCCTATCAGGGACAGGGCTCTGCCGACTGGTACAAGGGTACTGCCAACGCCATTTGGCAGAACATGGAATTTATCAACCGATACGATGCCGAATACGTTCTCATTCTGTCGGGTGACCACATTTACAAAATGGATTATTCAGAAATGCTTGACTACCATAAAAAGAAGGGGGCGGACTGCACCATTGCGGTTATCGACGTACCCATTGAGGAAGCGAGCCGTTTCGGAATAATGACGGCAACCGAGGATGGCGAAATATACAAGTTTTCCGAGAAGCCCAAAAATCCCGACAGTACAAAGGCATCTATGGGCATTTACGTATTCACAAAATCCAAGCTTGAAAAGTACCTCAGAGAAGACAGCGAAAATCCCGATTCGAGCTATGACTTCGGTAAAAACGTTATCCCTGCAATGCTCAAAGCGGGCGAAAAGATGTATGCTTACCCCTTTGAGGGATATTGGAAGGACGTTGGAACCATCACTTCTCTTTGGGAGGCGAATATGGACCTCTTGGGAGATAGTCCCGCCCTCGACCTTGCGGACGAGTCCTGGCGTATTTATTCAAGGCAGTACGCTATGTCTCCTCAGTATATAGGAGAGGATGCCTCAGTGGAAAACACCACAATGACGGCAGGCTGTGAAATCTACGGCAAGGTCAGAAACTGTGTTCTCGGTCACGGCGTAAGAATTGAAAAGGATGCCGTTGTGGAAAACAGTGTTATTATGGACAATACTGTGATAGAAGAGGGTGCCCAGGTCTACTATTCCATAGTAGATGCCGACGTGGTTATCGGCAAGGGTGCCGTTATTGCCAAAGACGGAAACAAAGCCAACGTTACCGTTATAGGTGCAGACAAAAAAATCAAAGACGGCGACACGGTTGAAGCCGGCGCTATGATTAACTAAGGGAGGTGGCAAAGGTTGACTTCAGCAGGACTTATATTTTCAAATATTCACGATAACTGTATACCCGAAATGACAAAGCTTCGTACCATGGCAAGCATTCCCTTCGGTGGCCGTTACAGACTTATCGACTTTGCTCTTTCCAATATGGTAAACTCGGGGATAACCAACATAGGCGTTATTACCCACTATAACTACCGTTCGCTTCTTGACCACATAGGAACGGGTAAGGATTGGGACTTAGCTCGACGTTCGGGAGGTATCAAGCTTATTCCTCCCTACGTTACCGCATATCAGAACGGCGTTACGGGAAGACTCTATGAGAGCAGACTTGAAGCAATAATCAATGCAGGAAGCTTTGTTTCAAAATGCCAGGCCGACTATATAGTAATGTCCGACTGTGACGTTGTATTGAATATTGACATGAGCAAGGTTATTGAGGACCACGTAAACTCAGGCGCGTATATGACCGTTGTAACAAAAAAGCTTAATACAAAGGACCGCCACTTTGACTCAAACGTCAAGGTAGTAACGACGGGAGAAAACAACGCCATAACGGATATTGCAAACTTTAAGCCCGAAAAGGGAGAGGTGGAAATATCCACAAACATTATGGTAATGTCAAGGCGTGACCTTGAAGAGGTTATCTCCACCGCAGTATCTCACGGTTTTACCGATTTTACACGTGACGTTATCCGCAAAAACCTGAAGAGAAAGCTTATACGTGCACATCACTATGACGGTTGGTACGCTTATATCTCTTCTCTTGAAAGCTATTTCGCAATTTCAATGAAGCTTCTCACAAAAGAAGCGAGGGAGGGACTTTTCAAAAAGGACCGCCGTATCTATACCAAGCTTCGTAACAGCGCACCCGTGAAATATCTTGAGGGGGCTAAGGTTAAGAACTCTCTTGTTGCCGATGGATGCGTTATAGAAGGAGAGGTGGAAAACTCCATTCTATTCAGAGGGGTGCACGTAGGCAAGGGCACAGTTATCAAAAACAGTGTGCTTCTTCAGGACACATACGTCGGAAACAACGCGGATATTAACTGTGTAATAACAGATAAAAACGTTCTCATAAAAGACGGCAGAACTCTGTCGGGACATGAAACTATGCCTTTCTTCATCGGAAAAGGAGGAACTGTGTGAAAAAGATTTTATTCGTAGGTGCCGAGGCTATGCCCTTTGGGGCAACAGGAGGACTTGGTGACGTTATGGGCTCTCTTCCCGCCGCTATCAGTAAGACGGGCAAGGCAGACGTAAGAATGATAATGCCCCTCTATTCTCAGATAAAGCCCGAATGGCGTGAGAAAATGAAGGAGGAGGCGGTATTTTACGTTACACTTTCATGGAGACGTCAGTACTGTGGCATTTACAGCCTTGAAAAAGATGGTGTCACATATTATTTCGTAGATAACGAATACTACTTTAAAAGAGACACTCTCTATGGATGCTTCGACGACGGGGAGCGATTTGCATTTTTCTCAATGGCAGTTATCGAGGCGCTTGAAAAGCTTGACTTTTTCCCCGACGTGCTCCATGCTCACGATTGGCAGGCGGCGCTTTCGATAATTTATCTCAACCACATCTACAAGTGGCGTGAGGAATATAAGAAAATCAAAACTGTGTTCACCATTCATAATATAGAGTATCAAGGCAAATACGATTTCGCCATTCTTGGGGACGTTTTCGACCTGAATGAAGGGGAACACTCCCTTATGGAGCACGATGGATGCATCAATCTTATGAAGGGTGCAATCGAGGATGCTGACAGAGTAACCACCGTCAGCTCAAAATATGCCGAGGAGATACAGACCCCCGAATTTGCTCACGGACTTCACACCGTCCTGCAAAGAAATTCCCGTAAGCTTTCGGGCATTCTCAACGGAATAGACTATAACTACTACGACCCCAAAAAAGACCCTGCCATAGCCGAGAATTATTCCTCGGTTGACACCTCGGGAAAGAAGGCGTGTAAAGAGGCTCTTCAAAAGGAATGTGCTCTTCCCATAAAGCCCGACACCCCTCTTCTTGCCATTGTAACACGACTTGCGTCTCACAAAGGACTTGACATTATCGAAGGTGCGATATATGATATAGTATCAAAGAATGACGTTCAGCTTGTGGTGCTGGGCAAGGGAGAGACGAGGTACGAGGAATACTTCAGATATCTTGAAGCCTGCTTCCCCGATAAGGTGCGTGCACTTATAACCTATGACAGAGACTTGTCAAAGAGGATATACGCAGGTGCCGATATCTTCCTTATGCCATCAAAGAGCGAGCCCTGCGGACTCAGTCAGATGATAGCGTCCCGCTACGGCGCAATACCCGTAGTCAGAGAAACGGGCGGTCTTTATGACTCTATCAAGCCCTTCTGGATGGACGGCAAAAAAATGAACGGAAACGGTTTTACTTTTTCAGGCTATAATTCCCACGAGCTGAAGGAACGCTGTGAGGCGGCAATCGCCCTTTACAATAGCGAATTTGCTCCAAAGCTCATATATAAGATAATGAGGTGTGACTTCTCTTGGAAGAAGTCTGCCGAAAAGTATCTTGAGCTCTACGACAGCCTTGATATGTAACAACCTAAAAAATGAAGATTTTGCAGAATGCAAAAATAACCTAATTCTGCATTCAGCATTCTACTGGTGCAACGGAGGAATTTAATGAACGAAATAACAAGCAGTGCTAAGGTAAGAGAACAGATAGAGAACGTACTTCAAAGACATTTCGGCTGTTCTCCCGACGAGGCTTCCTGCGAACAGATGTACAAAGCGGCGGCAATAACCGTCAAAAATATTCTTACTGAAAAGCGTGCTGCCTTTAAGAAAAAAGTAAACGATAAAGGCGCAAAGCGCATTTACTATATGTGTATGGAGTTTCTTGTGGGAAGAAGTCTTAAGACAAATCTCCACAATCTCGGTCTTGCCGATTCCTACAAGAAAGCAATGAAGGAGCTTGGCTTCGACCTTGAAGAGCTTTATTCATGTGAGCCCGATGCAGGGCTTGGCAACGGAGGTCTTGGCAGACTTGCCGCTTGCTTTATGGACTCTCTTTCAAGTCTTGACTATCCCGCCACGGGCTTTTCTATCTGCTATGAATATGGACTTTTCAAGCAGATGATAGTTGACGGAATGCAGCTTGAGCTTCCTGACGTATGGCTTCCCGGAGGAGAGGTTTGGCTTGTTCCCCGTACAGACAGAGTATACAAGGTTAAATTCGGAGGCAAGGTAGTTGAAAACTGGCGTGACGGACACCTTGAAATACTTTATGAAAATGCCGAGGAAATCGAAGCCGTGCCCTATGATATGATGATATCGGGAGCAGACTCCGAGGCAGTAAGCCAACTCAGACTGTGGAAGGCACGTGACATTCAGAACTTCAACATGGGTCTTTTCACCCAAGGACAGTATACAAAGGCTCTTGAAGAAAGCACCAATGCGGATATTATATCCAAGGTGCTCTACCCCTCGGACAACCACACTGAGGGCAAGCTTCTCCGCCTTTCTCAGCAGTACTTCCTGGTATCTGCGTCGGTGCAGAGCATCATCCGCGACCATATGGCGCTTTATAAGACACTTGACAATCTTCCAGACAAGGTGGCAATTCACATCAACGATACCCACCCTGCCCTTGTTGTGCCTGAGCTTATGCGTATTCTCATTGACGAATACTTCTATACCTGGGAGAGGGCGTGGGATATTGTAACAAAAACCGTATCCTACACCAACCACACGGTAATGCCCGAGGCTCTTGAAAAGTGGAATGAGGACTTATTCCGCCTCAAGCTTCCGAGAATTCACTCAATTATAAAAGAGATAAACGAGCGCTTCTGCCGTGAGGCTTGGGAAGCATTCCCCGGAAATTGGGATATTATCTCCAGTATGAGCATTATCGCAAACGGAGAGGTAAGAATGGCAAACCTTTCGGTTATTGCCTCCCACTCTATAAACGGTGTATCAAAGCTTCACTCACAGATTTTAAAGGATTCTACCTTTAAGCCCTTTTATAAGATGTACCCGGGCCGCTTTGACAACGTAACTAACGGAATTGCCCACAGACGTTGGCTTTGCTATTCTAATCCCAGACTTGCATCTCTTATAGAAGAGTGTATCGGTGACGGCTACAAAAAAGAGCCCGAAAAGCTCGAAGAACTTAAAAAGTTTGCCGACGATAAGGCAGTTCTTGAAAAGCTGAGAGCTGTAAAGCATCAGAATAAAATTGATTTCGCTAACCTTATCTCAAATAAGACAGGGCAGAAGCTTAACACTCACTCGGTGTTTGACGTACAGATAAAGCGTCTCCACGAGTACAAGCGTCAGCTTCTCAATGCTCTCAATATCATCGGTCTTTATATAGACCTTGAAAACAATCCCGACCTTGACCTTCAGCCTCAGACCTTTATTTTCGGAGCGAAGGCGGCACCGGGCTACGATATGGCAAAGAGAATTATCAAGCTTATTTGCTGTCTGTCAAAGGATATAGAAGCGAGTCCCAAGATAAAGGACAAGCTCAGCGTTGTTTTCCTTGAGGATTACAACGTAAGCCTTGCCGAAGCGCTCATACCCTCTGCCGAAATCAGTGAACAGATTTCTCTTGCAGGTAAAGAAGCAAGCGGTACGGGTTGTATGAAGCTTATGATAAACGGTGCGCTGACTATCGGCACTCTCGATGGCGCAAACGTTGAAATGCAGGCGGCAACGGGCAGTGAAAATATGTTTATTTTCGGTCTTACCGCAAGTGAGGTTGAGAGCTTGTGGCTGTCGGGCTACAACTCGGCAAACTATTACACCACAAACCCCAGACTCCGTGCAATTATAGACCGCCTTGCCAAGGGCTTTGCAGGTGAGTCCTTTGCGGATATAGCCTCTTATCTTCTCAACGCTCACGGCGTTGCAGACCCATATATGTGTCTTGCCGACTTCGAGTCCTATCACTTGACACACAGAGAGGCGATATTGACCTACCGTGACCGTGAAAAGTGGAACCGTATGTCGCTTATCAACGTTGCATCCTCGGGTTACTTTGCCGCAGACAGATGCATCGAGGAATATGCTTCTAAATTCTGGAATTTGAAGAAAGTTAAATAATGATTATAACTAACCATAAAAGCTTAGAAAAAGAAATCAAAATACGCCTTACAAAGAAGTGTCACGCCAAAAACGTGACACTTCTCGGCGCTTTTTCTGAGGGAGAAAGGCTCACCTTTACCCTTGAAGTACCAAGAAGGCTTGGTGCGTCGGGTGTTGTTTTGAGAATAAACCCCGACGGGGAGCCTTCACTTGACCTCCCCTTTGACTTCAAGAACACCTATCTTGGTAATGACACCTATGCTCTGACTCTCCCCCTTAAAAAAAGAGGTCTTTATTTTTATGAATTTCTTTTTTTGAGAGGCATCGACACCCTCTTTTCTTCCAGCACTAACAACGTTGACTTTACCCTATCGGATAAAAGTGAGAGTAAATTCACTCTCCTTGTCCACTCACCCTCCCTCTCTACCCCCGACTTTATGAAGGGCGGTGTGATGTACCACATATTCGTTGACAGATTTTGTAAAGGTCAGGGAAAAGTAACTCTCCACGGAAAGCTCAATGAGGATTGGGACAACGGCATTCCGCAATATGCAAAAAAGGCAGGCGACCCTCTTTCAAACGACGTTTTCTTTGGGGGAAATCTCTGGGGCATTATTGATAAGCTTCCCTATCTTAAAACGCTGGGTGTCAGCATTATCTACTTATCCCCTATATTTGAATCGGTATCAAATCACCGCTACGATACGGGTGACTATGAGAAGATAGACTCTCTTCTCGGCGGTGACGAGGCCTTTGACGCCCTTATCAAAGCGTGCCATAAAAAAGGAATAAAGGTTATTATTGACGGCGTTTTCAATCACACGGGAGACAACAGCCGTTACTTCAACCGCTACGGCGAATATGACGAAAATGGTGCATATCAGTCAGAGAGCTCCCCTTATTACAAATGGTTTAACTTCACAGAGTTTCCCCAAAGCTATGAGGCTTGGTGGGGTATTGAAATAATGCCAAGGCTTCAACACAACAATGAAGGATGCAGAAGATATTTCACTCAAAATATTGCAAAAAAATGGCTTGAAAGAGGGGCTGACGGCTGGAGACTTGACGTAGCAGATGAGCTTTCGGACACCTTCCTTGACGAATTCTGCGATGAGGTTAAGAGCTACGGCGACAAAGCTATTATAGGAGAGGTGTGGGAAAACGCCGTAACGAAGGTTTCCTATTCAGTTAGAAGAAAGTATTTTCACGGCGGTCAGCTTGACAGCGTTATGAACTACCCTCTGCGCTCGGCTATTCTCGCTCTTCTCACCGAGGGTGACACCGAAACCTTTTACAACGTTCTCACCGAGCTTTACGGAAGCTACCCTCTTGAAATATCAAACTCCCTTATGAACATTATTTCCACCCATGACACCGAAAGAATGCTCACACTGCTTGGCGACAAGAGTGCAGGAGACGGCAAGGACAACGACGAGCTTGCAGTGCTCAGGCTTTCAACCGAAAAGAGAAAAGAGGCTCTTTCTCTTCTGAAAATCGCCTCTGTCATTCAGTATACTGTCTTCGGATTCCCATCGCTCTATTACGGAGACGAAGCGGGACTTGAGGGCTATCACGACCCCTTCTGCCGGCTTCCCTACCCTTGGGGACGTGAAGAAAAGGAGCTTATAAAGCACTATAAGGAGCTTGGAAAGCTGAGACGTGAGCACCCTTGCTTCAAAGACGGAGCCTTTGAATTTGTCTACCGTGACGGGGAATGTGTCATCTACCGCCGTAAGAAAGACAGGGACACCGTTACAGTCGCAATTAATATAGGCAACAGCGAAAAGGCGGTAAAGGGAATAAAAATTCCACCGAAATCATATATTATAAAATGCTGTGTGTAATATTTTACACACAGCATTATTTTTTCTTGCAAAAATGCTAATAATAAACTATAATGGAAATGAAAAGTTTAACATAAATTTAACCGGAATTTCGTCTAAGTTTTGAAATCATCTGCTAAAATATGCCAAAATCCGTTTTTGGAGGTATTTATATTGATATATCTCGTAGAAGATGACAAAAATATAAGAGAGCTTGTCACCTACGCTCTCACAAATATGGGACTTGAAGCAAAAAGCTTCGACAATCCTCTCTCATTCTGGAAGGGCATGGAAGAAAAATCTCCCTCTTTGGTGCTTCTTGATATTATGCTCCCCGAGGAAGACGGACTGAGCATTCTTGAAAAGCTTAAAAAAAATCCGTCCACTGCGGGTATACCCGTCATTATGCTTTCAGCGAAAAGCTCGGAAATCGACAAGGTACAGGGCTTTGAGCTTGGGGCTGACGATTATATTGCCAAGCCCTTCGGCGTAATGGAGCTTGTGGCAAGAGTCAAAGCAAGGCTAAGAGCAGGCAAAAATGATAAAGAGCTTTTTGAATACAAGATAGGTCCTCTCTACGTCTGTCCCGAAAGACACATCGTAACGGTTGATGAAAAAGAGGTAACACTTACTTACAAGGAATTTGAAATACTGGCTCTGCTTTTGAAAAACATAGGCATCGTTCTCACCCGTGACCAGCTTCTCAATACCATATGGGGCTATTCCTTTGACGGGGAAAGCAGAACGGTAGACGTACACATACGCACCCTGAGGCAAAAACTTGGAATAGCAGGAGAGCTTATTGACACGGTGCGAGGTGTGGGCTACAAAATTTCCGAAAAGAGGTAAAAAGATGAAGAAAAAGAATACTCTCAGCCGTGAAATATTGAACGTATCTTTGAAGGTTTCCGCCTTTACACTTCTTTTTTCGGCTGTGGCTTTCGTTCTCATATATCTTATGGACTTCAAGGTGGGTTATGCTTTTGTGGGGCTTTTGTCGGTGGGCATTGTGACACTAACACTTCTGTCTCTTATATGGGCAGTAAAGTCCTCTGAGAGAATTTCAAAGAAAATAAACTCTGTTGACCTTGATAACCCTTATGCAAACGACGTATACGATGAGCTTCTTGAATTGAGAAATAAGATAATAAAAAAAGAAAAAGAAACCTCTGACAGACTTAAATCCATTGAGGTGCTTCACGAGGAGCAGGACAACTTAAGGCGGGATTTTACCGCCAACGTATCCCACGAGCTCAAAACTCCCCTCACAAGCATCAAGGGGTACTCCGAGCTTCTGCGCGACGGTCTTGTAAAGGAAGAAGACGTATCAAAGTTCGCAGGTAAAATACACGATGAAGCCCACCGCCTTATAACACTTGTCGGGGATATAATAAAGCTTTCACAGCTTGACGGCAAGGACATTCAGGTGAAGATAGAGGATATCGACCTCTACGACCTGACGAAAGCTATAATTGGTCAGCTCGAGCTTCAGGCAAAGGAAAAAAACGTCACCTTCACCCTTACGGGAGACAGACCCGTTATTACGGGAGGAGAGCAGATCGTCGAAGAGATGATATTCAATATTCTTGACAACGCGGTAAAATACAACAAGCAAAACGGCGAGGTCAATATAAAAATAAAGCAGAGAATTGACGGCGTTGAGTTTGAGGTCAGCGACACAGGTATAGGCATTGCGGAAAACGACATTCCTCACATATTCGAGCGCTTCTGGAGAGCAGACAAGAGCCACTCTAAGGAAATTGGCGGAACGGGACTTGGACTTTCCATTGTGAAGCACGGCGCTAAGTTCTTTGGAGCGGGTCTTTCGGTAAAGAGTACTCTCGGCGAGGGAACTACGATAAGGATAGTATTTTAAATGATAACTTTTGAAGACATAAAGAAAAACGAAGAAATAAAGACCTATATAAAAAAGGCAGATGAGTCTCTTGTTTCTCTTGGCTACACCGAGCACAGCTTTGCTCACGTGGTGAAGGTAGCGACAGACAGCGGTAAAATTCTGGAGACACTGGGCTATGACCCTCACACAGTAGACCTTGCGAAGATTGCGGGATATATGCACGATATAGGAAACCTTGTAAACCGTGAGGACCACTCCCAGAGCGGTGCTATCATGGCTTTCAGAATACTTGATAATTTAGGTATGCCTGCGGAGGACACCGCAACGGTAGTCACCGCCATAGGCAATCACGACGAAGGAACAGGCGTTGCAGTAAACGCCGTTGCCGCCGCCCTTATCCTTGCCGATAAGACGGACGTAAGGCGGTCAAGGGTAAGAAACACCGACAAGTCCTCCTTCGATATTCACGACAGAGTAAACTATTCGGTAGAAGAGGGAAAGACCGAAATCGACACCGAAAATAAAACCATCACCTTAAGTCTTAAAATAGATACGACGGTTGGCTCGGTAATGAATTACTTTGAAATATTTCTCGGAAGAATGATTATGTGCAGAAATGCCGCAGAAAAGCTTGGGCTTACCTTTTCTCTTACCATAAACGGACAAAAGGTGCTCTAAAGAAAGGATAGTAAAATGGATATTTTTTCAGTTATAAGTCTCTTTGGCGGACTTGCTCTATTCCTCTACGGAATGCACGTCCTGTCAAATTCTCTTGAAAAGCTGGCAGGAAGCAAAATAGAGGGAATACTCAGAAAGCTCACCTCAAATCCCTTGAAAGGTCTTGCCCTCGGTACTGTGATAACAGCGGTCATTCAGTCGTCCTCTGCAGTAACAGTTATGCTTGTAGGTCTTGTAAACTCAGGGATTATGGGACTTTCTCAGGCGATTTCAATAACAATGGGCTCAAATATCGGCACTACCGTTACGGCGTGGTTACTCAGCCTTACGGGAATTGAAAGTAATTCCTTCTGGCTTAGACTTATGAAGCCCGAAAGCTTCTCCCCTATTGTGGCTTTCATTGGAATTCTTCTGATAATGGTAGCTAAAAAGCAAGCAAAGAAGGATATCGGTTCCATGTTTGTAGGCTTTGCCGTGCTTATGTACGGCATGGACTTTATGTCGGGCGCCGTTGAGCCTTTGGCGGGTATGCCGCAGTTTGCAAGCATTCTCACCGCCTTCTCAAATCCCGTTCTCGGTGTTCTTGCAGGTGCAATATTCACCGCTATTATACAGTCCTCTTCGGCATCTGTGGGTGTGCTTCAGGCTCTTTCCATGACCGGCTCAATTACTTATTCATCCGCTATCCCCATTATCATGGGTCAGAACATCGGTACCTGTATCACCGCTATAATTTCTTCAATAGGCGCAAGCAGAAATGCCAGACGCGTAGCGGTAGTACATTTGCTCTTCAATATCATAGGCACAGTCATTCTCCTCGCTCTTTGGACAGTAATAGGTGTTTTTGTGGAATTCACCTTTGAAAATTCTCCCGTAACGCCCTTCAGCATCGCTGTAATTCATTCTATATTCAACGTTATTTCAACTGTTATTCTCTTCCCCTTCTCAAAGCTTCTCGAAAAGTGCGCTTGTATTATTATCAAAGACAAGGAAGAGCTCACCTCTGACGATAAAGAAAACTCCGCTTTTCTCGACGACAGACTTCTCACTGTACCTTCTATTGCAGTAGGAAACGCTCTTTCTACCTCAAGAACCATGGGTGCTCTTGCCGAAAACTCGGTGCTTGACTCGTTGAAGCTTCTTGAAAGATACGATGAAGAAAAAGCGAAAGAGATTGTGGAGCTTGAAGGAGTACTTGACAACTACGAGGACAGACTTGGAACCTATCTCGTCAAGCTTTCAAAGTGTCAGCTCTCTGACAGCGACGCCAAAAACGTATCTCTTCTTCTCCACGTTATTACCGACCTTGAGCGTATAGGAGACCACGCCGAAAATCTTGTAGACGTGTCCCGCGAAATGTATGAAAAGAAGATATCCTTCTCTCACGAGGCGAGAAACGAGCTGAGAACTCTTGCCGAGGCGGTAACTCAAATACTGTCAAATACCACCCGCGCATTCCAGACGGGAGATTTGGCACTTGCAAAAACCATTGAGCCTCTTGAACAGGTCATCGACACTCTCATTAACGAGATAAGAACGAGACATATCTCCCGACTTCAAAAAGGAAGCTGTACTATTGAGCTCGGGTTTGTTCTCACCGACCTATTAACTAACTGTGAAAGAATTTCAGACCACTGCTCAAACATAGCGGTTGCTATGATAGAAGCCGCTCACGGAACCTTCGATACTCACGAATATCTTCACTCTGTCAAAACAGAGCCCGACTCCGACTTCACCGCACAGTGCGCACAGTGGAAGAGCAAATTTGAAATCAAATACGATATTTAAAAAAGCCCGAAAGTGCTTTTTTAAATGCAGAATGCAGAGTGCTGAATGATGAATTGTGGATAATTTCGGCTGAGCAGAAATTTACAATAATTATAATTTGCCTTTAGGCAAATTTTCCTTAATTCTGCATTCTTCACTCTGGATTCTTCATTCAAAAAGGTGTGTCAGCGACACACCTTTATTATTTCATAAGTATAAGCTCTGTGGTAATCTCCCGAATAATTTAAGTCAATTGCTTCATCCTTGAAATGCCTTGGGTCAATATCCGAGTAATAGAGTTTTCTTCCCACAAGGGTAAGATTTGCTCTGTCAAACATCAAGGCTCCGTCTTCTATATGATGCTCTATTTTAGAATAAGCGAATTTATCCTCGTCCTTTCCGCTGACTCTTCCGAAATAGGAAAGAGTCTTTTTCATTGACTCGTCAAAAAATGAAAGGGTGGCTATGTCACTTCCTTCTATAAGGTGATAGGTATAGCGTGTAGGACGGACGTAGACGGTAAAAATGGGCTTATTCCAAAGTACTCCCGCCTCTCCCCAGCTGACAGTCATGGCGTTTTTGCGCTCTCCCATAACAGCACCGAGTAGTGCCCAATCTGAGCCGATTTTAATAAAGGGGTTAAAATCCTTTATGTCGGTGTAATTCATAATAAATCTTCCTTTTCGTTTTTTAAAAGTTTATGACGAAGAGGGCTTAAAAATTCATAAGCTTTGAAAGTTTTGCTTCAAGAAGGACGCCCTCTCTTTTGGGGTAATCAAACTGACTTGAGTATTCCATAACCTCTTTTACAAATTCTGCGCTTCTTTTCACCGCAGAGCTTAAATTCCCGCCCTGAAGTATGTTGCCAAGCATAACAGATGCAAATATATCCCCCGTTCCGGGATAATGACAGTCGAGGGTGTGGTTCTCCTGAAAACCAACGGTAATACCGCCGTCGGAGGAAAAAGCACAAGAAACGCTTCCCTTGCCCTTTATTCCCGTTATGACAACTGTTCCTCCCGTTATGGCTGAAAGCCTTTTTACGTAGCCCTTCACGTCTTCTTCGCTATATTCTTTTTTAGTTTCCTCCGAAAGGAGAAAGGCAGCCTCGGTTATATTGGGAACGATTATATGGGCGTTTTTTATAAGACGCCTCATACCTCGGCTCATTTCCTCGTTATATGTAGAATAATATTCTCCCCCGTCACCCATAACGGGGTCAACGAGCACCGTCATTTTGTCCTTTACCCTCTCGGTCATATAACAAATTTTCTCTATTTGCTCTGCCGAGCCGAGAAAACCGCTGTAAAAAGCATCAAAGGAATCTGTCTGTGAAATAAGGTGATTAAAATAGCTCTCTATCCCCTGGGTCATATCGTGAAAGGTAAAGTCCTCGTATCCGTCGGTTTGGGTGGAAAGTATTGCCGTCGGTAAGGCTACCGCTTGTATCCCCATAACCGAAAGTATGGGCATCACCGCCGACAAAGAGCATCTGCCAAGACCCGATAGGTCGTGGGCGGCTATTACTTTTTTTATCTGATGCTTCAAAGCTTCACTTCCTTTTTATATGTGAAATCCCACTGTATCAAGGAGCACTCCTGCAAGTGCACCGATAGTCCAGAGAGAAAGTAAAATCAAAAGATTTTCCTTTAAATTCTTGTTGGTTCTGAAAAGAACAAGGGTTCCCATTCCTGCTCCCACAAGAAGCCCCGACATCATTGCTCCTGCTGAGATTATCCCCTCGATGTAAAGCTCGGTTATTACCACCGACGCGGCACAGTTGGGGATAAGTCCTATGGTTGCGGTAACTATATTGGATATAACGGGAGCACCCGAAATAAGAGAGGCAAGTAAATCCTCACCGAGAATTCCGATTACCGCTTCAAGAATAAAGCCTACGGCAAATATAAATAAAAACACGCTTAAGGTATGATGAAGAGCCGAGCGCAGAACCCCATTTTCACAATGGCACCCCTCGTCCTCACAAACGTGAGTGATGTGTTCGGCGTTGCTCCTTCTCTTCAGAATCAGATCCACCAAAAAGCCAACTACGGCACCTATAAGAGCCTTTGTTACAATAACTGTTACAACTGAACTTACGGGAAATTTATTTGAAATCATTATAGGGAGCATTTCATCAGAGGTAGACAAGAATATAGCAAAAAGAGTACCAAGGGTTATAACTCTTCCCGAATAAAGTCCCGCTATTGCCGCCGAAAATCCGCATTGTGGAATTGTGCCAAGCACTCCTCCCACTAAGGGACCGAATCTGCCCGATGAGGAAATAAATGCCTTCGCCTTATCCTTTGACGTGTGCTCTATCAGCTCCATCAAAAAATATGTAAGGAACAAGAAGGGCAAAAGGGATATTCCGTCCTTAAGGGTGTGCTCCAAAGCGTGTAAAAAAATGTGTAAAATCTCGTGCATAAAAATCCTTAAATATTATTTCTTCTCTTATATGAGGTAAGAGTGTTCTTGAGTAACTCCGTTATTGTCATAGGTCCCACTCCGCCGGGAACGGGAGTGATATACGATGCCTTGTCGCAAACGCCTTCAAAATCCACGTCTCCGCAAAGCTTACCGTTTTCGTCTCTGTCCATTCCTACGTCAATAACAACGGCGCCCTCCTTTACCATATCGGCGGTGACAAACTTAGCCTTTCCGATAGCCACAACAAGCACGTCGGCGCCTCTTGTCACCTCAGAGAGGTTCTTGGTCTTTGAATGAGCCACCGTCACTGTTGCGTTTGCCTGAAGAAGCAAGAGAGCCTGAGGCTTACCTACTATGTTGCTTCTGCCAACCACTACTGCATTCTTGCCCGAAACGTCTATATTATATTCATGAAGCAGCTCCATAACGCCTGCAGGTGTACAAGGAAGGAAGTCATAATCTCCCACTGTAATTCTTCCCACGTTGTGATAGGAAAAGGCATCAACGTCCTTTGACGGGTCAATGTGCTCTATAACCTTCTTGTCGTCAAGGTGGCGGGGAAGGGGTAACTGAACAAGTATTCCGTCAATTTCGCTGTCACGGTTCAGCTCCTCCACAAGGGCAATAAGCTCCTCTTCGGTAGTGCTTTCGGGGAGTGCATATTCACGGGATAAAAATCCCACCTCTTCGCATCCCTTTTTCTTGTTTCTCACGTACACGTGAGAGGCAGGGTCATCACCTACGATAACCACCGCAAGCCCGGGGCGTCTTGCTCCCTCGGGGAGCGCATCAACTTCATTCTTTATTCTTTCTCTTACCTTAGCCGAGGTAAGCTTTCCGTCAAGTATTACTGCCATATATGTAACTCCTTTTCTTAAAGCTATATTTTGTTTAAAAACGAAAACTTTGTAAATTAGAAATGTTAAATGTTAAATGAGAAATTGTGGATAATTTGCCTTTGGCAAATTTACAATCAATTATAATTTCCCTATGGGAAATTTTCCAAAATTTCTAATTTCTAACTTCTAATTTCTAATTATTTTTTCTTTTCTTTGCAATCAGTATTATTCCAAAAATCAAAGCACAACCGAATCCCACAAGAGCCGACACCTTAAAGCCGAAAATTCTGAGACTGTCGGTGCGGAGAAGCTCGATAAACCCACGCCCCAGTCCGTACCATGCAAGATAGAAGAGAGCGAGCTCGCCGTCAAAGGTCTTTTTCTTCCTCAGTATGAAGTGTATAATCAAAAATCCAATCAAGTTCCAAAGAGACTCGTATATAAACGTTGGATGATAGTAAGAGGTATAAATCTCCGAATACTCAGAGCCCTCGACGTATGGAGAAATGCCCATTCGCCAAGGAAGGTCTGTTACAGAGCCGTGAGCCTCGGCGTTTACAAAGTTTCCCCAGCGTCCCACAATCTGTCCTATCATTACCGCAGGAGCAAGACAGTCAAGGAGAGTTGGAAGATGAAGCTTTGTGATTTTAGCAAAAATTATTGCCGTGAGCGCGCCTCCTATTACTGCACCGTAAATGCCTATTCCGCCCCGCCATATGGCAATAACGTCAATAAAGCTATGGTAGTTTGGAGTGGGATCGAAAATCACGTAGTAAAGGCGTGCACAAATGATTGACACGGGAATAAGCACAAGGACAAGATTGAAAAACGTATCCTCATTAATACCCGATTTTTTCGCCATCTGCCAGGCATACAAAACCGCAAGAATAATGCCGGTGGTGAGAATAACACCGTACCACATAACGTCCCTGCCAAAAAGATTGAAGGCAACGGGGTCTATTTTGAAGGGCTCAATGTTAAGCCCCGGAAAAGATATCCAATGTGACATTTTTGCTCCTTTATGATGCATTATAATTGAAGAAGATTTTGCTTTAGCAAAATCAACCGCAATTCTTCATTCTGCATTCTTTGTTCTTTCGGGCATTGCTACTGCCATTGACATAAGGGTCGTATCGTAAGACTTTTCGAGTCTTGCTTTTACGTCATCGAGAGTTATAGAAGAAAGTACCTCGGGAAGCCTTA
The DNA here is from genome assembly GCA_017467865.1 of Clostridia bacterium. GTDB lineage: Bacteria > Bacillota > Clostridia > Oscillospirales > SIG627 > RGIG6353. The sequence goes on along the minus strand of JAFUKG010000030.1, from coordinate 75,806 downwards.
ACATATCCGCTCCTGCAAAATAATAGTCGAGGAAGGTCTCGGCAATATCTGAGGTAGAATTCCACGCCTGCACCGATGCGGCGTAGAGAACCTTTTTCGCTCTTTCAAAGTCGGCTTCATCTATATTTTTTTCACCCTTTCTGAAGAGGTTTATTTCCTCCTTCATAAGGCGGAACACCTCTCTCGGGTCATCACTTTCACCCGAGGCAATAAAATGAGCGAAGGATTTTGATGCATAATAACCCGTACCGAACTTCTGATTGATAAGTCCGTCGGAATAAAGCTTTGTATAAAAGTCCGAGGATTTCCCGAAAAGTATTTCGGATATAATGGAATGCTCAAACTCACGCTTGATATATAAATCTCCGTCACCGTTAAAATCGGTTTCCTTAAGTCCTATGCTGAACATGGGACGGGAAACGGGGAAGCACTTTTCAACCTGCTCCTCGTTGACTCTTCTCGGCTCGCGGGCTGCCTTTTTCTCGATAAAGGAATCACGGCTCTTCGAGAGGGTCTTGTCCATAACCTCTGCCACCTTATTGCAGGTCAAGTCTCCGCAAAGGATAAGGACCATATTGTTGAGGTTATAGAAAGTATTATAGCAATCGTAAAGTATCTCGGCGGTAATATCGTGTATAGACTCCACCGTTCCGCCCACGGGAATTCTCACGGGATTCTTTACGTAGAGTGCTTTTTGGAGCGCCTGATACATCCAACGGTAGGGGTTGTCCTCGTACATACGAAGCTCTTGCTCGATTATTCCCATTTCCTTTTCTACCGTCTTTTCGGTAAAATAGGGGTGTGTAACAAAATCTAAGAGCACCTCAAGTGACTCGTAATAATTCTCAGTTGCCGAGAAAAGATAAGCGGTCATCTCGTTGGAGGTGTATGCGTTAGCTGATGCGCCAAGTCCCGCAAAGCGTGAAAAGGTATCTGTTCCGTCGTCGTTTTCAAAGAGCTTGTGCTCGAGGAAATGAGCTATTCCGTCAGGAACTGTGATATAATCTCCGTCCTTGTCGGTCTTGAAGGTATTGTCCATGGAACCATATCGGGTAGCGAAAAGAGCGTAAGCAGTCATTTGATTTTTAGGGATAACCACAACCTCAAGCCCGCTTTCGTGTATGCCCTTAAAATAAGACTCTCCCAAAAGTTCGTTTGTATATTTAGTAAAATTCATAAAAGCCCCTCTTTGGATTTAATTAGGAATTAGAAATTAGGAATTAGAAATTGAGGAAGATTTTGCAAAGCAAAATCACTATTGTTTTTTGTCTTTCATTTTCATGCTTTTTGTTATTGACATTAAAATAGCTATTATCTCTGTTATATCTTTTTCAAGGCTATCAAACTCTGCTTGTGTAAGATACTCTGTCTTAAATAACAACCGTAACCAATATTCTGTTTCATTTGCCTCTTTTAGCGATACATACATTTTCGAATTAAAATCTGCTGTGCTTTGCCCTTTTTGTGCTTCTGATACGTTTGCACCAATACTTGTTCCGCAACGCAAAAGTTGTTTTGACAAAATGAATTCTTTCTTTTCGTTTGTCAAGTGTCTGTATAAATTTACTATTCTTACTGCAAAATCAAAACTTTTTGTTGATATTACATTTTTTTTGTTCATTTCTAATTTCTCATTTCTAATTTCTCATTTACTTTAGTAAGAAAGTACACCGTATCAAGTTTTATATTCTTTGCCGCCGAAATTACGTCGTCAAGGGTCAGCTTCTTAATCTCCTCTGCATCAAGGGCAGGGTCACGTCCCTCGGCGTTCAGTCTTAAATGGAACCATGCAGGAAGGAGCGAGGGGTTATCGGCGATTTCACGCATTCGGTTAACGTATGCCTTCTTAGCATCCTCCAGCTCCTCGGCGCTGACCTTTCCCTCTTTTATGTTGTCAAGCTCTTTATAAAATGCATCCAGCGTTTTTTCTTTGTTCTCGGGGTCGATTCCCGCATATGCCGACAAAATACCCTTACTGCCGTCGAGAGAAGAATAGCAAGTGTAGCAAAGAGACATTTTCTCTCTCAAATTCATAAACATTTTACTCGATACGTCACCGCCGAGAACCATATTGAGAAGCACGAACTTCAGATAATCGGGATGGGAATAGGTAACGGGGGTTCTGAAGCCCACAAAAAGATGGGCCTGAGCAATATCAAGTTCTTCCGTTACGTCCTTGTTGTTCTCTTTGAAAATGATCTGAGTTTCAGGAATTGAAACAGGAAGTCTCAAGGTCTTTTCAAATCTTGACCGGAGCAGCTCCTTAATTCTTTCCTCTTTTTCGTTTCCTACGAAATACACGTGGCATTCAGCAGATTTTAAAAGATATTTCCAAAAATCGAAAAGGCTTGCGTTGTCCGTCTTTTCAAGGACTTCAAGGTCTCCCTCGCCGTTTACCGCAAAGGGCTCACCCTGACACATAGCAGAAATAAAACGCATACGGGCGTAAGCCGCCTTGTTGTTTATCTGGGAAAGGATAGAGTCACGAAGATTTTTCTTTTCGCTTTCAAAATACTCTTCCTTGAATTTTCCCTCTTCGGTCAAGGGATTCATAAGAAGGTCGAAAGCTATGTCAAGAGCCTTGACGAATATGTCCTCCCCCTCAAGTGCAAAATCGTTTTTGAGGGTAGAAATACCCATCATAAACACTGCGGTCTCTCCTTCTTTTGATGAAGAAAGAGTTATACTCGAGGAATAATTCATATCAAGGGCAGAATTAAGACTTGCCATTGTGGGAAAAGTCTTGCTTCCCCTTTTTATAACCTTGGCAAGAAGACTCATTTTTGTGGTGTTTTCACTTGTAAGAGGAAGTGAAAAATATATATTCAAATAATTGGTCTTATATTTTAAGTCGTTTATATAATGAAGAGCGACGCCGTTGGCAACCGCCGTTTTTCTTTTTTCAATCATGGGCTTCATCCACTCCTTTTCTTCTCTATATTTTATATTATTTACAAGTAATTGTCAATAAATTTATGCATTCCTTGACATTGTAAAAAAGATGTGCTAAAATTAGTTACTATTCTAAGAAAAGGTAAACTAAAAATGAAAGAAATAAAGATAGAAACAGCCGACCTTGAAAGACTTTCGGGCATTTATCCCGAAATGACGGAAAAACAGCTTTATGAAATAGCACGGGGCGAAAAAGAGGGTATTCAGTTTTCCCTTTATGCCGACAAGACTCTTTCCCCCGAAGAAATGGCAAAAAAAAGAGAAGCGCTTACCCTTGCTAAAAAGAGAGCTGTTACCGCCTTTGAATGCCGTTACTTCTATGGCACTATGAAGTATTTTGACATGGTGGCATCTACCCGTGAGATGATTTTTGAATCCCTTATCGACGAGAAAAACGGCGTGTCCTACCGTGACATTGACCGCTGGGCATCCTCTAACGGTCAGCTTCAAGGCAAGATGATGAAGATATACGAAACTCTCACAAAGGACAAGATTGTAAAGGATATCTTTGACTCCGACGAGAGACTCCCCGAAGAATACTCAAACATTATAGAGGGCATCAAGGTTGAGGAAAATGCATTTGAAACCGCCGTTTCCTTCCCTCTTAATATGACGGCAAAGGTATATAAGACCTTCGGAAAGGGAGCTTTTGACAAAAACGAAAACGTGGCGGTTACTCCCGAAACACGCTTTATTGTGAAAAATAAGCTTTCCTCTTACTCTGAGGCTCATTTCTCGGTTTCTTTAGAGAGCGAAGATTTGACTGTCGCTATTGCCACAACTCCCAACCGTTCCGCTATAAAGGCAGACGCCGACCTTGCTGTCCTCATTATTGATAAGGGGCATATTTACTATGACAACGCATCGAAGTATATGGACGTAAAGCTTCTCGTTAAGGGACTTCGCAGTTAATTGTGAACTTTTTGTAAATAATACCGTTTTTTAGCACACACTCTTGAAAAAATCAGGGGTGTGTGCTATACTATATCGGCAAAAATACACACACAGGGGTGTATATACGGCAGTTCGTACCCTTTGGTATGTCCCGTAGAGGAGCCTCTGTGGTGGTAAAAAACTTTAAGGAGGACATTTAAAATGTCAGTAATTTCTATGAAACAGCTTCTTGAAGCAGGTGTTCATTTCGGACATCAGACAAGAAGATGGAACCCCAAGATGGCAGAGTACATCTTTACCGAGCGTAACGGCATCTACATTATCGACCTTCAGAAGACAGTTAAGAAGGTAGAAGAAGCGTATATGTTCGTTCGCGAAATCGCTGAAAACGGCGGAAACGTTCTTTTCGTAGGTACAAAGAAGCAGGCTCAGGACGCTATCAAGGATGAGGCGCTCAGAGCAGGCATGTACTTCGTAAACGCTCGTTGGCCCGGCGGTATGCTCACAAACTTCAAGACTATCAAGAAGAGCATTGCAAGACTTAACACTCTTCACAAGTTTGCTGAGGACGGCACGTTCGACCTTCTTCCCAAGAAGGAAGTTATCGCACTTACAAAGGAAATGGAAACCCTTGAAAAGAACCTTGGCGGTATCAAGGAAATGACAACTCTTCCCGACGCTATCTTCATTGTTGACCCCCGCAAGGAAGCAAACGCAGTAGCAGAAGCTAAGAAGCTTGGTATTCCGATCATCGCTATCGTTGACACAAACTGTGACCCCGACGATATTGATTGCGTAATCCCCGGTAACGACGACGCTATCCGTGCAATCAAGCTCATCTCTTCCGTAATAGCTAACGCTGTTATCGAAGGACATCAGGGCGAAGAAGCTGCTCCCGCAGAGGAAGAAGCAGAGGAAGCTGAAGCTGACGCTGAATAATCAAAAAAGCGAAAGCTTTTTTGAAATGCATAATGTAGAATGCAGAATGCAGAATTAAGGTAAATTTCGCACATTGCGAAATTACTTATTGATAAAAAATTTTGAAGTATTTTTTCGTTATGCCAGTGCACACGACAAAGTAGAGGATAGCTTACTTAGCGTAAGCTGACGATGACTTTGGAGTAAGTAGCGAAGCAGAACGGAAAAAGACAAAAAATTAAAGAAAGGACAGTTTGCCACGCAGGTGTGGCAACTCGGTATATGATTATGCCTATTACAGCAAAACAGGTCGCAGACCTCAGAGCTAAGACTGGTCTTGGCATGATGGAGTGCAAGAAGGCACTCACAGAGGCTGACGGAAACGAAGAAGAAGCAATAAAGATACTTCGTGAGAAGGGTCTTGCAGTTGCAGATAAGAAGTCATCAAGAATCGCAGCAGAAGGTATCGTTGACATTATGTTCGACGAGGCTACCAAGACTGCAGCTATGATTGAAGTTAATATCGAAACAGACTTTGCGGCATCAAACGCAGTGTTCGGAGCATTCGTTAAGGACCTTCTTAAGCTCATCCTTAAGAACAAGCCCGCAGACGTTGCAGCGCTCCTTGCGCTTCCCTTTGACGCAGAGCAGAACGTAGAGACAGCTCTTAAGAACAAGGTATTTGAAATTGGCGAAAACATCAACATTAGAAGATTTGTTACCATTGAAGGAACTATCGCTTCCTACATTCACGGTAAGGGCTCTATCGGTGTTATGGTTAAGATGGCTGACAGCGCTGCCGCTGACAAGGCTGAATTCAAGGAAGCAGCAAAAAACGTTGCTCTCCAGATTGCAGCTATGAAGCCCGCTTATCTTGGCAAGGAAGACGTTCCTGCAAGCGTTATTGACGCTGAAAAGGAAATCATCATGGCTCAGATCAAGAATGATGAAAAGAACGCTAACAAGCCCGAAAACATCATCGAAAAGATGGCTATGGGTAAGATTGGTAAGTACTATTCTACCAACTGTCTCCTTCTTCAGGAATACGTTAAGGAAGAGAAGTTCACTGTTGAACAGTATCTCAATAGCGTAGAAAAGGAACTCGGCGCTCCCGTAAAGGTTGAAGCATTCCTTATGTACGAAAAGGGCGAAGGCCTTGAAAAGAAGGAAGAGAACTTTGCAGAAGAAATTGCAAAGCAGCTCGCAGGCAACTAATTAAATAAACAAAAATCTCCGACTCTCGTCGGAGATTTTTTTGTTTATATTATGAGGGAAAACTTTTTATAAAAAGTTTTCCCTCATACTCCCTTTCAAAAATTTTAATGAGTTTTTTATTTGTAAATTATACTTGAAACGAAAAAATGTAATTGCGACGAAATTTTTGTCAGCACTACGACTCACTTCGGTGTCGCACACTGCTCCACCTTCGTTCCCTGTATGGCTTGCTTTTTTGCAGGCATCGCTAATTCGCTTCACCGCAAAAAAAGCCCCGCACAGAGGAAACAAAGAGTGGGACAAGGACGGCTTACTTAACGTAAGTCGACGCAGTCCCACTCGAAGTTGACGAAGTATTACACAAAATTTCTAAGGAATTCAATTTCAAAGTATTTTTTTGTTATGCAAGTGCACACGAAAAAGGCAAGGATAGCTTACTCTCCGTAAGCTGACGAAGCCTTTTGAGTAAGTAGCGAAGCAGAACAGAAAAAGACGAAGAAATTAGCGGAGGGAAGAGAGCATCTTCAACCCCTCTTCAATAATAAACTCTGCTACACCCGCTTTAAAGTTGGAGCTGCGAGCTTCATAGCCGCCTTCGTCGTAGGCATCCTTCATGGGGAAATAGCCTTCGGAGCCACTGGTGAGGCAAGTGGGACATACCATGTCCCAGCCCTCGGATGACTTGATACCTCTGCCGATGCCGTTGAAGGGCTCGCCAGGGATACCGAAGAAAGCGATATTGCCTATCTTTAGTGCGGTAAAGGTCATAGGAAAGAATTCGGGGCCGTTTTCAAGTCTAACCATACGCATAGCCTCGGCTACAACGGTGGTGAGCATCATTCCCTTGTAGGGGATTTCGCTATCCTTACCTGCAAGGTGAAGGTCGCTATACTTATGAGCAAGAGGAAGATCCTCTTTTGCAGGCATATTTGAGGGTACGTTTACAGTCTTATTAAGAGCCTTAATTTCGTCAACGTCAACGTAGGTCACCTTGTCCCAAACCTGCATTGCGGCACCTGCTACAACACGTCCCATATGTCTTGCGTGACCGTATCCGCGGGATACGTCGTCGAAGTCAACAAACATATCGTTGAAGTCACCCTTGGTAGGATGAACGTTAACGTGGTTTACGTCGCCCTGAGCACCGTTGAAGAAAATGCACTTGGTATTGTCGGTAGCTTTTTCAAAAAATCTTCTTGTAAAGCCGGGCCAGTCGGCAGAGATTTTGTCACCGCCGATGGTATCGGGGTGGTTACCAACGTTGAGAAGCGCGATATCATCGGCGCCCTCTCTCTTGAATCTTATAACGTTTACTCTTTCATCAACCTCTCCCACGGGCTCAACAATATCGGGGTTGTTTACACCTGGGTTAGTCTTGATAGAACCGTCCTTCATTCTGAAGCGTCTTACAAAAGCAACGTTGGGGCTCTGTCCTACGGCGTAGCCCATTGTAGCATCCTTCAAATCATCAAGAGCGTTTGCGGCAACGTCGGCAACTCTCTTTATAACAAAGGTCTTGTACTCTTCAACAAGTTCTTTTCCGTTTTCTGTTCTCTTGGGGTCGATAAAGGGACCGGTATGAGTGTGAGTAGCGTGAATATAAACCCCCTCAAAAGAAATTCCTGTTGCATTCACAACAGCGTTTCTCATTTCCTCAACGATATATGTAGAAATGTTGAGAATATCAAGAGATATGAGTACTACTCTGCTCTTGCCACTCTCCAATGCAAGAGCAGAAACCTCGAGCTCATCAAGGTTACCCGAAGAAAATCTTTCAAGGAAATATCCTGAAATAGGCACTCCTCTCATGGGAGTTATGTTAAGTCTTGCAAAGCCTGCTTTAAGATTGTTCATTTTTATCCTCCAAAAATTATGTTAGTTTGATTATAGCACCATGAATTTCGTTTGTAAATAGAAATTTCGCTACAAAATATTGAAAAAAGGAACTTTTATCCTTCGGTCACTCTTCCGTCGCCCTTAAGGTCGATTTTGTCTCCAAGGTACTTAGGCTTTACCTTTAAAAGACAAGAGAAGAAGTCTTTGTTTCTGGCAAGGACTTCCCTCACCTCACGCATGGTCTGACCGTAATAGCTATGCAAATCAGATGGTACTCCTATGGCGTCAATGCCAAGGCGCTTTGCAATATACAAAGCTCTTGACAGATGATACTCCTGAGTTACGATAACAAGCCTTTCGGCACCGAAAACCTCTTTTGCGCGATAAATACTATCATAAGTGCAAAAGCCTGCGTGGTCCATAAAAACGCGCTCTATTGCCACGCCTTTATTCACGGCGTAGTCACGCATTGCATTGACCTCGTCGTACTCTTTTGTTCCATGGTCGCCCGACATAATAAAGGGGGCAGTGTGTTCTATCGTGAGAGCAGTATCCAGTCTGTCGGACAGCATACCCGAGGGGGTAGTGCCTTTGACAAGACAGCCGAGCACCAGCACTGCGTCGGCATCAAAGCTTTTCGCGCCCTCTGACGTGACTATTCTGTTTTTAACCGAAAGCTTTACGTAAGCGTTAATTCCGAACAGCAGTACAAAGGCGCAAATAATCAAAATCAAGAAAAACACAAGCATTCTTTTTATCTTCTTTTTCATTTTTCGCTATACTTTTTCCCTGCAAGTCTGTCATAGGTGAAAAGTGCATGGTCGTTTACGTAAGCCTTAAAGGGAATGGCGTTTACGTGCCACATAGTTTTGTTGTAATATGGGTGGTTATTATAATATTCCTCAAGCCATACCATAAAAGGCGTTCTTGGGGCGGAAATAAGGGTGGCAACGGCGTTCATAAGGTGATATGACGCTATTTTATTTTCACTTCCCGCCTTGACCATTTTGCTTTCCTTCATATCGAAGTTAGCATAGATAAGGAAAGGAGTTGCGCGAAGGGCTTCGTTCATCTCCCCTGTCATTGCATCAAGGTTAATCAACCCGCTCTCTCTGTAAGCACCGTAATTCGCACCGAGAGTTGGCGGATGGTCACCGTAATAAACAAGGATAGTGTCCCTTTCTCTTCCGTCTATAAAGTCCACAAGCTTTTTAAGTGCCATATCCGCTTCATAGGCGCCTTGAGTAAAGTTTTTCGTGTCGTTAAGTACACTTTCTGAAAGTGTGGAGGAGGTAACCTCTATATCGAAGCTTGAAAACTTATTTCCGTAGGGCTGATGGTTTTCCATGCTTATTCCGAAAACAAATGTAGGTACGTCACTCTGAGACATATAATACTCTATATAATCCACAAAGGATTCATCGGAAATATGCTTGCCAGAAATTTTCAACTCAACGTCCTTCAAGGCATAAAGAGAGTCCTCGAAATAAAGCTCCTGAAAGCCGATAAGGGGGTAAGCTTCCTTTCTTAAGTAAAAACTTGAGGTGTAAGGGTGGATAGCAAGAGTGCGGTAGCCAAGGTCTCGGTAGAGTGAAACGTGGCTTTCCAGCTCCTCTTTAACGTACTGATAAGGTACGCTTCCGCCGGGAAGACCGTCGGTAGTAAGACCTGTCAGTACCTCAAACTCTGGGCGGACAGTACCTCCGCCGAAGGCGGTGGAATAAAACTTACCGCTGACAGTACCCTCTCGTGATATTATTTCACGGAAGTTTGCAAGGGGGTCCGCCGAAAATTCAACGCCCGGAAGAACGGTGGGGTCCCAAAAAGACTCACTTAATATGAGAATAATGTCAGGGGAGTTAAATTCCTCTCCCTTTTCTTCGAGACAGTTTTCAAGAAGTGTGTCAATATATTCCTTACTGTAATTCTCGGGCTCTTCTATTTTTGACGACAGAAGATTTATGACAAAGGCTCCCGTAAATCCGTTTTCGGAATAATTTGATACCTGAAGCGCCATATCCTCAAGCTGAAGATTGTGAGAGTTAAGAAAAGCCCCCGCCTTCTGAGGAGTATTGACGGTAAAATAGGAAACAAGCACCAAAGCAAGAGTAACGGGCAGTCTTACAAGACAAGTGGCAGGAATTTCGGGCTTAGTGAAAAACATCACTACCACAAGGAAGATAAGCCCTGCATAAAGCACCTTATCCCAAAAAGGGAATGGAATTGACATAAACTCGGAAAGCTCTCCCATATTTCCTGCGTTTCTCACGATATCCCAAGGGTAAAGGTAATCGCCCGTCAGCTGGAATTTATAGTAATTGGACAGAGTTATAATAATGGTAAACAGCCCCATTATACCGCTTGCTATATATCCTTTTTTGACGATTAACAACAGCACGAGAAATACAAGATAGACAACCGATATTCCGAAGAAAACAGTCTCGGTTCTTTCAATCAAAAATGTGAAAAACCTTGCCTTGCTTGCAAAGTGCACGAATTCAAAGGCTATGTAACAGCAAAAGGGGTAAACGAGAAGCGCAAGATAGCCTATTATTCTGAAAATAAAAGAAAATTTATACTTTAAAATTACTCCGCTCGGAAGAGGAGTAAAGAAAAATTTCAATATCTTTTTCATAAAAACTCCATTTTAAAATGCAGAATGCAGAATTATGGTTGATTTTGCAATGCAAAATCTTTAATTTATCTATACCCGGAGAGAGCTTTTTAAAAAGCCTATCCACAAAATATAAATAAATTAATTTGCTTTGGCAAATTTCCTTAATTCTGCATTCATCACTCTGCATTCATCATTCAAATAAACGCTTTCAGCGTTTATTTGATAACCTTAGTTGAGCTTTCTTTAAGTATTACGTCGTGAGCACCGCCCTCAACGATACTTGTAGCCGATACAAGGGTAAGCTTGGCGTTCTTCTGGAAGTCGGGAATATTAAGGCTTCCGCAGTTACACATAGTTGACTTAACCTTATTGAGAGTCATTGTAACGTTATCCTTAAGCGAGCCTGCATAAGGTACGTAGGAATCAACGCCCTCCTCGAAGGAAAGCTTCTTGTCTCCGCCCATATCGTATCTCTGCCAGTTTCTTGCTCTGTTGGAGCCCTCTCCCCAATATTCCTTAACGTAGTTTCCGTTAACGTTAAGCTTGTTTGTGGGGCTTTCGTCAAAACGCGCGAAATATCTTCCGAGCATTACGAAGTCGGCACCCATAGCGAGAGCGAGAGTAATGTGATGGTCGTAAACGATGCCGCCGTCAGAACAGATGGGAATATATACACCTGTCTTTTCATAGTACTCGTCACGGGCAGCTGCAACCTCGATAACTGCAGTTGCCTGTCCTCGCCCGATACCCTTCTGCTCACGGGTAATACAAATAGAACCGCCGCCAATACCAATCTTGATGAAATCGGCACCCGCCTCCGCAAGGAACATAAAGCCCTCGCGGTCTACAACGTTACCTGCACCGACCTTTACACTGTCACCGTACTTTTCGCGGATGTATGCAATGGTTCTTGACTGCCATTCGGAAAAGCCCTCGGAGGAGTCGATACAAAGCACGTCTGCACCTGCCTCAACAAGAGCGGGAACTCTTGTCTCATAGTCACGGGTATTGATACCTGCGCCTACCATGTAACGCTTGTCCTTATCAATAAGCTCAAGAGGAGTTTCCTTGTGTGCAGAATAGTCCTTTCGGAATACGAAGTAGAGGAGTCTGTCGTCATCATCAACAATGGGAAGAGAGTTAATCTTATTATCCCATATAATATCGTTAGCAGTTTTAAGAGTAGTCTCCTTGCCTGCTACAACAAGGTCTGCACGGGGCGTCATAAACTCCGAAACCTTAGTTGCAAAATCCATTCTTGAAACCCGGTAGTCACGGCTTGTAACAATGCCGAGAAGCTTTCCGTTAGGAGTTCCGTCGTCTGTTACCGCAATAGTAGCGTGACCTGTTTTAGCGGTGAGATTTACAACCGTTTCAAGTGTATCGTCGGGCTTAACGTTAGAGTCGCTTACAACGAAGCCCGCCTTATAATTCTTAACTCGTGATACCATTGCCGCTTGGTCCTCAATGGTCTGAGAGCCGTATATAAAGGATATTCCTCCCTCTTTTGCAAGAGCTGCGGCAAGCTTATCGTCGGAAACCGCCTGCATGATAGCAGAGGTCATGGGAATATTGAGGCTGATAGCAGGCTCCTCTCCTTTCTTGAACTTTACAAGAGGGGTCTTGAGAGAAACCTTGGAGGGTACACATTCAGAGCTTGAATATCCGGGAACAAGGAGATATTCGTTAAAAGTGTGAGAACATTCTTCAAAGTAAAAAGCCATAATTATACATCCATTTCTCGGCAAAGGTAATTTTTTCGACATATTCTGCCGTACATATGTCGGTGTTTTTTTGTTTTTATGTATCCGACTCGTTTTCGTCGGGGAGTGGGAAATACGCTGTTGCCATATCCTCGGGCATTGCAGTTATGTTGCGCAGTCTGCGGTTGATGGCATTGGTTCTTGTACCGATGAGCTTTTCAAGGTCGTTGGAGGTTTGGGTGAGCTTTTTCTGTGCGGCTGTGAGTACAGTTTCAAAATTCTGGAACTCGGTTTTTACCGCCGAAAGAGTATCCCATACCTCTCCCGAACGCTTTTGTATAGCAAGGGTCTTGAAGCCCATCTGCAAGCTGTTAAGAAGTGCCGCCATAGTAGTAGGTCCTGCTATGGTGATTTTATATTTTTCCTGTAACGTCTCTATCATACCAAGCCTTACCACCTCGGCATAAAGCCCTTCGGTGGGTAAAAACATTATAGCAAACTCGGTAGTGGATGGCGGTGAAACGTATTTCTTATGAATATCGTCTGCAAATTTTTTAATTCGGGTTACAAGAACGTTCTTTGCCGAAGTTATAGCCTCAGCGTCCCCCGTATCGTAAGCGTCGTTTAAATCTGTGTATGCATCAAGGGGAAATTTCGAGTCAATGGGAAGATACACGAAGGAGCCTGACTCACTGCCCGGAAGCTTAATAGCAAATTCAACGGGGTCCCGCGATCCCTCAACCGTCACTACGTTCGTTTCGTACTGCTCAGGCGAAAGCATATCCTGGAGTATTGCACCCAACTGAATTTCGCCTAAAATTCCTCTCGCCTTTACGTTGGATAAAGTCTTTTTAAGGTCTCCCACGCTTGTAGCGATGTTCTGCATCTCTCCCAGCCCCTTGTAAACCTGCTCAAGCCTTTCGCTTACTTCCTTAAAGCTTCGGCTTATCCTTTCTTCAAGGGTGGTCTGAAGCTTTTCGTCAACTACGTTTTTCATTTCGTCAAGCTTCTTGGAGTTTGACTCCTCCATTGCCTTTACTCTCTTCTCGAGGGTGTCCTTTATCTCGGACAGCTTTTCAGAGTACATTTCAAGGGTGGTAACAAGATGTCTGTCGTTTGCCTTGATTGAGTCGAGGAGCGCATCCTTCATTTCTCTGTCTCTTTTTTCGGTGCCCTCAAACTCGGTTTTGAGTATCTTCGACTGCATTTCGCCGATGTCTTTTATACCCGACTTAACGTTAGCAATACTGTCCTCAAGAGACGTAAAGTCTACTTTCTTCCTTGAGGTCAGAAGGAAAACCGTGAGTAAAACGTTAACTACAACTAAAGCAATTATAATTATTTCCATTTATTCACCCTTTTCCGCATTCGCTTTTACTATATTGGCCTGATGCTCGGCATCTGTTCTTGCAAAATAGTGATATCCGTTAGGTCTTGCGTACATATAGTAATAAGTGTGATTTACACCGCTTGAATCCTGAGCGTTTGGATAAAGGGCAGCTATTATTGCGTCAAGGCTGGGTGAGCATATGGCAGAAGGGGGAAGCCCGTCGTGAGAATAGGTGGAATAAGGACTGTCTGAAGCCTTCATTTCATCAAGGGTAAGTCCTTCTCTTCTATCTGGGAAGGCGTAAAGATAGGTTGAGTCACATTGAAGTCTGGGGAAGGATGATGGGTTCTTCAATCTGTTGTGATAAAGAGAGGAAACAATGGGATACTCACTGCTGTATTTCGTCTCCTTTTGCACGATAGAAGCAATATTCACAATTTCGTCTACCGTCATACCAAGCTCTTCGCATCTGTCATAGTATTCCTTTTCAAATCTTACGTTAAAGGTTTTGAGAAGCTTGGAAACGGCGTCAATTTCAGAGGAATCAGAGTAAAACTGATAGGTGTCGGGATAGAGATAGCCTTCGAGAGCATATTTTCTGCCGTCGTCAAAGCCTTTCCTTTCTTCTTCCTGAAGCGATACAAGGAAGGGATACTTCATATCGTAGATGAGACTGCTCTTTACTGCTTCAACAAAGCCGTCTCTTGTACCTATTCCATTTTCAAGGAATATTTCTATCATTTCGTCCACCGACAAGCCCTCAGGGAAGGTTATATCCACAACGCCTCTGACGGGTGCCGATTTTTCAAATTTAGCAATAAGCTCATCGTAGTTGAGATTTTTTTCAAAGACGTAGGTATCGGCAACAAACTCCTGCGGTGTCTCAGAGTTCCTGTTTTTAAAGGAGTTGTAAAGCTTGAATACCCCGGGGTATTCTATTACGCCTGCTTTTTTTAATTCCTTGGCGATTTCCTTTACTCCGTCTCCCTCTTCTATAACGATTTTAACCTCATCGTCACTTTTTACAAAGGCGAAAACGTCGTTTGCTATGGTAATTCCGTAGTAAGCTATAATAACTGAAGAGGCAAGCACGAAAATAAGATATATGATGCCCTTGCCAAACATTTCAAAATAGCTTTTAATCATAGGCTCGTCCTCCTCGAGAAGAGGTGCTTCTTCATAGGGAGAGTCCACTTTTTTCGGAGGAATTATCTCCTCAGTTATTGTGGGCATATCCACTCTGGTTTTTTCGTTGTCGTGAGGCTTTATATCCCTTTGAGCCGTGCGGGCTCTCTTGGGCTTGCCTTCAAAAATTATATCTGAGGTATCATAAATCTTGACGTCTTTTTCTTCGTTGTTTCTATTGTTTTCCGTCATATTTCTCTCCTTAGATAACGTTTAAAGTTATAAGTATGTAAAGAACTACCGCCATAAACAGTGTCGGCGATAAAAAGGGGTTTGTGCGTGTCTTTTGATTTACCTTGACCCTTTTCTCCACTATTCCTGCCTTCGCCATGCCCAAAAGCGATTCACGCCTTTTACCGGGAACTATTCCTCTGTCATACATAATGCTTCTCTTTTCATATATTTCCTCCATTGTTGAAAGAAGAGACAAAAGAGAGGCGAGAAAGAGTACGACGAGTATAAAGGCAAGTATCACGGAGCTTGAGGACTCGGAAAGGAAGGAGGTAAGCCACTGTCCGAAAAACACCGTTACAGTATTATTTAATATGTGTATTATTATTGCAGGAAATACCGAGCCTGTAACGAAGGTAAGTATGCCAAGCACTGCTCCCGAAAAAAAGTAAAAAGGGAATTCGGCAAAAGAAAAGTGAAGCATAGCGAAAAACAGAGCCGAAATTGTTATTGCCACAGGTCCTGTGTAAGAGGAATATTCACTTATGATAATGCTTCTGAAAAAGAGCTCCTCTGAAAGAGCGGGAATGAGCACGTAATACAAAAACACGCTGAAAAGACTAACATCTTCGTTAATAGGGGCGATAAGAGAGGTTGCGTCTGCAGATGCGTCGAGGAAATTTCTTTGAAGATAAAGAATGATTACTGCGCCGAAAACAAAGGTAGCCGCCGCCGACAGTATAAAGGGCATGTCGGAAAAGGTAATCTTTTTTATCTTTGAATATTCAAGAAAATTCTCATCCTTTATTTTCAAAAAGAAGGCTGCGGGAATTGCAAATACAAAAAGCTCGAAGATTGCCGCATACAAAATCATACTTTCGGAGTCGGATGCCGAAGTATAAGAAAGAAGTCTTCTTGAAATACCAAGAAGTAAAAAAACAACTGACACAAATAGGGGGGCTGTAAGAGAGGCGGTATTATTTTTCACCTGTGTTAAACACTCCTCTCTCGGTAACAACAAGGTCACAGTTTAAATCAAAGCGCCCGCGAGGCAGCTTATCCACAAGAAGACTGTCGTATATGAAGCCTACCTTTACAATTGAGGGGTCGGTGAGATATCTGTCATAATAGCCCTTGCCGTAGCCGATGTGGTAACCCTCTTTATCAAAAGCAATGGCAGGAATTACGCATATTGCATGTTTAGCTTCCTTGAACTCTTCAAGACCCGCACGAGGCTCAAGGGCGGAAAAGAAGCCCTTCGTCAAATCATTTCGGCTTTCTATATATCTGAATACCATTTCGCTGTTTTCACGGCAGACAGGAAGAGCGAGTCTTTTTCCTGACTTAAGAACACTGTCTATAAGGTCTTGAGTATCTACCTCGCTGTTTATAGAATAATAAAGGAGCACCGTATCCGAATGGTCGTACGCCATAGAAGACAGAAAATTACTGCAAATAACCCTTGACTTTTCAAGTCTTTCTTTTTCGGGTATGGACTGTCTCTCGGCTGCAAATTTGCGTCTCAGCGCTCTTTTTTCCTCTCTGACTGTAAAGGGTTTATACATTTAGCTTCTCCAAAAAATCAATATACCATCGCTATTCTTATATTACTTGCCTCACCTACGGATAAAAGCTTTTCAACAAGCTTGAATGCAAACTCTCCGCTTGTGCCTGCTCCCATAGAGGTGATAAAGCGCTTGTCGCATACAACCTTATCGTTCTTATATTTCACGCCGTTGTCCATAAGAACTCCCGCAAGGCTGGGGTAACAAGTAGCTTTCAGTCCGCGGAGCAATCCGAGCTTTGCAAGAATTGTGGGGGCGGCGCAGATAGCGGCAACGTAAAGCTCACGCTTTACCGCCGAAAGAATAATTTCTCTGACTCTGCCGTTTTCCTCAAGGTTCCTCGTGCCTTCGCTTCCGCCGGGAAGTATAATCATTTCAGCGGTGTCCTCGTTATATTCGTCAAGGGTAAGGTCTGCGCTCACTTCTATTCCGTGAGCTCCCATAACCTTTTTCGTGCCCTCGTTAATGCTTACTGTCAGCACTTCAACTCCCACACGTCTGAGAACGTCAACGGGAGTAAGAGCCTCTATTTCCTCAAATCCGTTTGCTAAAAATAAATATACCATATTATCTCCTTGTATAGGTGAAAAGTTAATGAATTTTATCTTAACTTTCAACTTTCAAATACTACTATGCTTTTTCCTGCCTTATATACCTGCTCGTTCTTTATACACTCTACAAGCTCTCTTTCGTTTTCGGGAAGCTCCTTTGTAAGAAGAGCGGTGAGCCCGTGCTGTCCTATATGATGAAAGTCTGTTCCGCAGGTGCAGATTTTAAAATCCTCCATCTCGGCATATTTTGCCGCAAGACCTACACGGGAATTATGGTTGGGATGGAGATTATAAACCTCTATTCCGTCAAGAAGCTCGGAGTCCTTAAGTATCATTCCGTTACGGAAGGGATGCGCTTGTATGAGAATTACGTCCTGATACTGTCTCACAAAGGGTATAAAAGCTTCAAGCGTTTTACAGTCACGGGGAATTGCTCTGACAAAGTTCTCGTCAATGCCGTAAAGAAGATAATCGTTTTCATTTTCGTAAAAGCGTATCTCCATGCCAAGGTACACCTTTATCCCTACGCCCTCTCCAATCTCTTTCAAAAAGTGATACTCTTCTATATAATCCTCAACGTATTTTTCGTACGCCTTCTGGTTTTTGGGAAACCAGGGATAAAAGTGGTTTGTAATAACGAGACCCTGATACTTTTCCTCACGGTAATAGCGTATCATATCGGGGGCAGGTATATCCGAGCACATGGATACTCCCGATGAATGGCAGTGAAGCTCTATTTTGTTTTTGTATTCTTCAAACATAGTCGAATTCCTTTTTTTAGTTAAGTAAAAAGCTCAAAACGGGCTTTTCTTTTTCTATTCTTTCGGGGTCAAGACGCTTCGTTAAATCCATAATCAAAGCGCTTCTTTCGTAATGCACAAGCTTTACGGGGGCATGAAGAGGGTCGTCGGAAATAATATCGTACAGTCTGAAGGAGTCCTTCGTAGGATAAAAGCCAAGATATCCGTCGTCGTAAGAGAAGAACCTGTGTTCCCTTCTGCTCTCGATAAACTGCGACTCACTTTCAAGAATGCTCATAGCCTGTCTTGATTTTTTGTGTAGCTCCTTCTTCTTTGCCCACACCTGCGACAAATCATCTGCCCTTTCAACGTCAAGAGTCTCAAGCTCGTATTCACACCTTCTGAGAGGAAGAGTGTATCCTATATCCTTATAAAAAGAGAAAAGAGAGTCGTTTTGAGGTATGGTGACAACAAGGTCGTATTTCTTCGCTTTAAGCTCTTCAAGAAGTGCGTTGTGAAGGGCGGTGAAGTGCCCTTGACGGCGCTCTGAAAGCTTCGTTGCCACTCCGTAAAGATAAGCGGTCTTAAATCTTCTTCCGTCAAACTTAACCTTCAAGTCCATATAAAAGAGCATACTTACAAGCTCATCACCGTCAAAACGCAGAAAAGCTTTACGGGGCTTATAAAATTCTGAAAAGAAAAGGTCTATAAATTCATCGCTGTCACAGAAAGTATCACGCCATAAAGCCTTCATCGAAGGCAGGCATTTCTTCGAGCCGTGTAATATTTTCAACGGCATAAAAACCTCTCCTTTCCGCATTTAAAATAAAGTTCCCCATATTATGTACATTATACCCTTTTTGCGTTTTTGTGTCAATCTTTTAAACGCTCTTTTTTTGCCTTTTTACAAAAGATTTTATTTTTTCAAAAAAAGGCTTGACAAAAGAAAGAGTTTCGTGTATAATCCCCTTGTTGACCTAAGATAGCAGGCGGTGCTGAGCACCGTAATATTCGCCTGCCGAGGAAAACCTTAAAATTTTAAAAGCTATACTTATGTGTATTTTTTGAGAATTTACGGTTCTTTCATCGGCGTGGTGAAAGAACCTTTTTTATTTAAATTTACCCGGAGGTGAAACACGAATGTCAAGTGAAAAGATACTGGCTGCAAAAAAATCAGCAGTAGCAGAGCTCACAGAACAGCTTAAGGCTTCTCAGGCAGGCGTACTTGTAAACTACTACAAGACAACTGTTGAAGACGACACAAACCTTAGAAAAGAGCTTACTAAGGCAGGCGTAACCTACAAGGTTGTAAAGAACACACAGCTTAAGTACGTTTTTGAAAATCTCGGTTATGAAGCCCTTAACGCTCATCTTGAAGGTATGAGCGCTATTGCATGGTCTGAAACAGATCCCGTTGCTCCCGCCAAGATACTCTCCAAGTTCGCTAAGGAACATGAAGATTACACTATCAAGGCTGGTTACATCGACGGTGACGTTGTTGACGCAGCAGGCGTTGAGAGCCTTGCAAGCATTCCTTCCAAGGAAGGTCTTATTGCAAAACTTCTCGGCAGCATCCAGAGTCCTCTTTACGGACTTGCTTACGTATTACAAGGCAAGATCGACAAAGAAGGCGGCGCAGCAGAGGAAGCCCCTGTTGCAGAATAATTTTAAAGCACTACCCAAAATCTTATGCAGCATAGCTGCACAATACTAATTATTTTCGGAGGTACATTAAAATGGCTACAGAAAAGACAATGAACATTTTAGAAGAAATCAAAGCACTCACAATCCTCGAGCTCGCAGACCTTGTTAAGGCTCTCGAAGAGGAATTCGGCGTATCAGCTGCTCCCGTAGCAGTTGCAGCTGCTCCCGCAGCAGGCGAAGCTGCAGCAGCAGAAGAGAAGTCCGAGTTTGATGTTGTTCTTACAGCAGCAGGCGACGGCAAGCTCGCAGTTATCAAGGCAGTTCGTGAAATCACAGGTCTTGGTCTTAAGGAAGCTAAGGAACTCGTTGAGAGCGCTCCTAAGGCTGTTAAGTCCGGCGTTGCTAAGGCTGAAGCAGAAGAGATCAAGAATGCTCTTACCGCTGCAGGCGCAACTGTTGAAATCAAGTAATTAAGGTTTAAAGTCAACGAAAAAGTCCTTCCCAAACGGGAAGGACTTTTTATTTCGCACTATTGACTTTTAAGCTTTTAAAAATTATAATAATCTTACAAATCATATTTTAGGAGACAGCAAATGAAAAAACTTACATCTCTTGTATTCGTTATCCTTTTAATGCTTTTCGCTCTTTGCGTTAACACACTTGCCGACGGTGGATTGCTTCAAAATTATTCGGTCACCAACAACGTTGATGTAACGTATAACAAAGCCAAAACCGCCCTTACAATTAACGGCGTTGAATACACCTCTGACGATGACATTAAGCTTTGGACTATTGATAAGTCTATAATACAAAGCGAAATTTTTACCGAAGAAGATAAAAACGGCTACACTACCGTTATCTCCCCAGATATCATTGCCTTGCTCGACTGCAGTCATCTTGCCAGCTCTGTTGACGTAGATAAGAGCGGAAAAGCAGATGCACTTATAATCGTACCTAAAACCGCTTATAGAGTAACAAGCATAAGCTCTGATGCAAGCAAAACAGTTACGCTTACCACACTCGATAATGCAAATGTTTTAACTGTTTCCTATTCCTCACTGAACACTGACGTTGCAAAAAACGACGTATTGGTAGTAGCCGTGCTTGACGGTACGTACTACGTAGATATAGTTGAAGGAATTGAGACTTATGCTACAAAGTTAAGTGCATCAGACAACAAAGTCACACTTGCAGGTATAGGTGTTGTTTCCTATGAGGACGGTGTAATTGATACAACAAACGTTTCTAAGCTTCTCGGCTCTGATAACATATTAATATATTACGTTTACGAAGGCAAACTGCTATTTGTAGAACTACCACTTGCAGAATATAACCTTGCCATACTTAAAGAAATAGTCAAACAAAATGAAGATTTAAATCCATCTACAATGAAGTATGAAGTTGAATATATTGCAACTCTTATTATTGATGGCATAGAAAAAAAGATCAAGCTTCCCGCAGAAGGATATGCCGTTATAGGAGAAAAATCTTATACTGCCGCAGAGGCGTATGTTGTATACTATACCGACTTAACTCCGGGTGGTTCTCCAAACTACAACTACACCATAGTTTCAACCTTTGCAGAAAGCGACAACGGAGAATATATTCTTACTATAGATCAAGCCCTCAATCCCGAAACCGATACGTTGGTAACAGGCGCGCTTTCTTATGATGAAAAAAAGGGGCTGTACTCAATAGGAGAATACAATAAAATAATTCTCGACGAAAACTCACGTATATACTACACGTATACAGAAGAAAAAACTGGCGATTTCAAGCATCTGGGCTACTATACAAAGGATACTATAACTGAAAAGTCGTTTTTAGACGCAGGAATTTTAGGTAACGCTTATCTTATATATAATGAAAGCACTAAAGTATATACCCTTATGGCAGCTATGATCAACGGGGAAATTAAGGAAGTTGCTGAGGATGTTATTGACTATACTACTGATGGAAGTATGATCTATTATGCATATAATGACAGTTCTGCAATTTTCAACCCGACTGACAAAAATATTTATTATGAGCATTCCTTTATGGATAATGAAACCTTAACAAACAAGGACCCCTTTGTTGATATGACACAAACTATAGACAAAGCTACCGCAACGGAGGAAGGATGCTTTTACGCATGGAGCGAAAATAACGAAAAATATATAAAAATAGATACGAAATATGGTATTGATTCCTTTCTGCCAATCAAACTGAACTCTATGTTTACTCTCAACAACCACTATTTACTCGAATACAATAGCGAAGAAATGGTATCACTGAAAAGCGATGTTAAGGTATGGGGACTTGGAGAGAAAAACAATAAATATGTAACACTTTCTCTCGACGAACTCTCCAATATGCTTAATATCATTGATGAGTATAACAAGAATAATGATGAAACGATAGTTGCTAACGCCATTCTTGTAAGAAAATTGAACTATGAAGAATCAACGGGAGTAAAATTGGTTTGGGATGTTATTTCGATTATTGTAGAGATATATACAGAAAAAGAAGACGGAAGCCTTTCTTCTCTTAATGGTACAATATTTGGTGGCTACAACCCCGGTAGTGATGATGAAGAAATTCCCGCCACCCCTACAAAGCCTTCAGGTGCGCTTTCCGTGAAAAACGCAAGTGTTCAACAAGGGAAAACCGTGGATGTTCCCATCAGTATTTCGGGTAACGAAGGGTTGACGGGATTACAGCTTGAAATCGGTTATGATGAAGGACTTGAGCTTGTAGGCGTTACGCAAGGCGAAGCGTTAAGTACTTTGGAGCTTAGTGTCAGCGGAAAGCTTGATTCGAACCCCGTAAGGCTTATATGGGATGGAGCCGATGCTGACACATCAAACGGAGAAATAGTTGTCTTAACCTTCAAAGCAAAAGAAGATTTAGAGGTGGGCAACTATAAAATAACAGTTGACGTCGCTATGGCACTTGACGATGACATAAACGTGGTTGAAGTGTTAGACACTGAAGGTACAATTTCTGTCAGAAGCTTTGCTCTTGGTGATGCCAATGACGATGGAGAGGTAGACCTTAAAGACGTAATCGTTATTCGCCGTTACTTGGTTGGCGGATATGACATAGAGGTCAATGAAGCAGCCTTGGACACAAATTCTGACGGAATAGTTGATCTTAAAGACGTTATCACCCTACGACGTTATATTGTAGGAGGATACGGAGTAGAATTGAATTAACTGTATAAAAAAAGGCCTTTTTTAAAAAGGTCTTTTTTGCTTTTGCTCTATTGACTTTGAAATGCTTTTGCTCTATAATCTTTTGGGAATTAAATCACTCAACCTGGAGGATAATTATGGAGCTTCGCGTAAAACAGATATCTTATCTTGAAAAGGTGAGAATATCATCACCCGAGGAATACCCTGAAATTAATGAAATAGATGCCCTCAAAAATCAGAGGGTTTGCTATCAGATAGTTTTGTCGTCCGACAAATATCTTCACGTGAAGGCTCACGTTGAAAGCGACCTTCCCGTAAGCCTTTATTGCGTAAGAGACGTTTTTGCAGATACCCCTTTTACTCAGCCGGGAGCAGACAAGGACGGCTACATCATAAACGAGCCGGGAATGATACCCGACGTGCTCATCCCCTTAGAGGAGCAAAACGGATTTGTCACAGTTAAGGATAGGGACAGCGTAACTCTTTTCGTGAAGGTGAACGTACCCGAAAACGCCGAAAGCGGAAAGCATGAAATTAAGGTAAATTTTGAGGGAGCGTCAATCGTTCTTCGCTCCAAGCCCGAGGTTTTTGAAACAGCGGTTATGACCCTTGACGTAGGAAGTGCCGTTCTTGACGGCGGTGCTCCCATTTACACAAGATGGTTTTACGCCGATTGTATTGCAGTATATCACAACGTAGAGGTGTACAGCGAAAAGCATTGGGAATTTATTGAAAAGTATATTGCCGCCGCAACAGAGGTGGGTATAAATATGATTTTGACCCCTGTGCACACCCCTCCCCTTGACACAGAAATAGATACCGCCCGCCCCAACGTTCAGCTTGTAGACATAGAAAAGAAGGATAACAGGTACGTTTTCGGATTTGACAAGCTTGAAAGATTTGTGACACTCGCTCAGAAGCACGGCATCAAATACTTTGAGATAGCACATATGTTCTCTCAGTGGGGTGCGGAAAAGACTCCTAATATTTACGTGACCGTCAATGGAAGATTGGAACATATGTTCGGCTGGCATACTACATCCGACTCGAGGGAATATATAAGCTTCCTCGGTCAGTACGTTCCTGCTCTCAGAGAAGAGTTTGAAAAGCTGGGTATTGACGAAAACACCTACTTCCACGTTTCCGACGAGCCCAGACTTGAGCAGATAGAAAAGTACAAAACCGCAATGAATTTAATCAAGCCTTACATAGGCAAGTGCAAGACTCTTGATGCTCTTTCGCACTATGAGTTTTATGAAACGGGACTTGTGGAATGCCCCGTTACCATTGTCAGCGAGCTTCATCACTTTATTCCTCACAACATAGAAAATCTTTGGGCGTACTACTGCTGCGGACCTCAGGTATTACACACAAACAGTCTTCTTGCTATGCCTTCTTACAGAGTGCAGGTTCTTGGATTTTTGCTTTATAAGTTCAACATAAAGGGCTTTTTGCATTGGGGCTTCAACTACTATAATGCAGAGCGCTCCAAATACCCTCTGAACCCTTATATCAACACCTCGGCTGACGGCTCATTCCCATCGGGAGACGGCTTTATAGTTTATCCGGGTTATAATAGCGTTTACGGCTCCATCCGTGGAGAGGTTACCTATCAGGCAATAGAGGATATGAGAATAGCCACTCTTCTTGAAAAGAAGATAGGCAGAGAAAAGGTAGTTGAAATGATAGACAATGCGGCAGGCGGAGAGTTCCGCTTCCCCGTATATCCTAAAAATGGCGCTTTCCTTGAAAATCTGAGACGTGAAATGATAAGACTTATCGAGGAGTAAAAAATTGAAAAACAACATTTTGAGCTGTCTTTTTTATTCGGCACTGACGGGCGGACTTACAGGAGCGGTAGTTTTTATTTTCAAGCTCCTTGCACAGAAAGCCGAAGTAATATCAAGATATCTTTACAGCGTTGCAAAAGAAAACGTGTGGGGTATATGCATAGCCTTTGTGGCACTTACCGTGCTTGCTTTTATAATGCATCTTTTGCACCGTCTCGTCCCCGAGGCAAAGGGAGGGGGTATTCCCCGAAGCGAAGGTATTCTCCGAGGGCTTATTTCTTTCAGACCCGTAAGAACTCTTCTTGCCACATTTATGGGCAGTATAATAAGCTTTTTTGCAGGCGTTGGTGTAGGAAGCGAGGGTCCCTCGGTGCTCATAGGCACAAGTATAAGTAAAATTCTGCCTCACAATGACACAAATATATTAACGGGCGGTGCCTCAGCGGGCTTTGCAGCGGCAACGGGTGCCCCTCTTTCAGCTATTGTTTTTGCATTGGAAGAGGTACATAAACGCTTTGACGCTCTGCTTGTTATGAGCGTTTGCGTAGCCGTTATGACCTCGTCTGTGGTAAACGAAGCCCTCTGTCTTACCTTTGGAACAAGCCCTTCCCTTTTTGAAATAGCGCCACTCCCATCTCCCACCCTTTCCCACATAGGATATATAGTTCTTTTGGGAATTGCAACAGCCCTCTTTGTAGCACTTTTTGACTTTTCAGTATCCTTTTTATCACATCTGAAAAAGAAAAAGGGAGCGTCTGTTCTCAAGCTTATTCTGGTATTTGTACTTACGGGATTTTTAGCCTTATATTTTACCGACTCGGTTTATAGCGGACACCACGTAATAGAGCACATTTTAGATAAAAGCCATCCGGTTTGGTTGCTTATCGGAATACTTGCTGTGAGAATGGCTATGCTCATTTTAGTCTGCGACAGCGGTGTTACCGGCGGTATATTTATCCCAAGTCTCGCTATCGGAGCGCTGGTCAGTGCCATTACCGCTCAAATGCTTATCGGAATAGGATTGCCCGATTATCTTTTCGATACCGTCACCCTCCTTGGCACCTGCGCCTTTATGGGAGGAATGATGCGCTCCCCCGTTATGGCGGCAGTGCTCTTTATTGAACTGACGGGACAGTTTACGTCTCTTACGTACGTTGTAACGGTTATCTTTACCACAAGCCTTATAACCGAACTTTTGGGACAAAAGAGCTTTTATGACAGAGTGATAGAACACATGAAATAGAAAAAGGAACAGACGCTGTCTGTTCCTTTTTTCTATTACCAAATATTCAACCACACAGCCTCGTCATCGCCAAAGCTTGTTGTGACAATATCATCTCCCTCGAAAATGGTTATTTCCATTTCGGGGACTTCGTAGTTTTCTTTTGTTTCCATAGCTTTCTCCTTATTCATACCACTCCGACCAGTTGCCCTCGTCATCAGAAATTATCTTATCAAGATTATACAACACCTGAGCAAACTCGGCTCTTGTAATTGTATTTTTAGGGTTAAGTCTGCCGTTTGAGCCATTTATAATGCCCGCCGATACCAAAGCGTTGACAGACTCCTTTGCCCATGAAGAAACGTCGTCTTTATCCTTGAAGGCTGACAGGGCGTCTGTTTTCGAGGACAGAGAATATGCCCTTGCCATAACTGTCATTGCCTCTTCTCTTGTTATAGCTTTGCTCGGGTTGAGGCTTTTACCATCACCAAGGAAAAGCCCCGCCTTATATGCCTTTGCCATTTCGTGATAAAACCAATCTCCCTCATTTACGTCAGAGAAATGGGAAATATCGCCCTCAGCGGTGTTGCCAAGTGCTCTGTTGAGAATTGTGGCAAGCTCGGCACGTGTAAGGCTTTTATCGGGGTAGATATATCCGTTTGACCCGTTCATAAGCCCTCTGTCAGCCGCACTCTGAAGTGCGGCTGTCGACCAGTTGTCGGGCATATCAATAAATCCCGCCAGAACCGTAGGACTGAGCAAAATTGCTGTGATTATTAATGCTAAAAGCTTCTTCATAGTTTAATCCTTATAGAGTACAAGGCTTGTGGTATCGCTTGTACCTATTTTTATCGTAAGGGGTGCGTTGGGCTCACCATATTCTCCCGACGTAAGTCTTGTAACAGTATATGACTGTTCGGCTACCAACCCAAGAGTTTCACGCACAACTCTTCTTACGGTTACAGTAGCCTGAGTATCGTTAATAAGGTCTACTTTAATATCAAAATACCAAGGTTGACTTGCAACATAATGTCCTTGAGATATTCCTGTTTGACCGCTGGGTCTTGCTTTTTCGGAAGCAGTACCGCTTGTATTTAGTGTATAATAACGTGTAGCTCCTCCCCTAAGCTGTACACCATAGCTGCCTACAAACACTTTTATATCACCGCTGCTGCCATTAACTGCAACCATATGCATTCTTATCCACTTACCGTAACCGACGGACTGTGTGGACTGAACGGTGTTTCCTAATGTAGCATTAAGTGTAATGGTATCGCTGTCACCGAAGTCGAGGATATCTGCTATCATAACGAGAGGAGTTGCGTCATATTCAAAGGTTCCCTCAATTTCTTCTCCGCTCTCGAATACTACCTTACCTGCAACAGTACCCGATGCAAGGCTTTCGGGAATATCCGACAGGGCAACGCTGACACCTGTGTCGGTTGCAGTAAATGGAACAGAGGTGTCGCCGAGATAAACTGCTGTAACTTCACCTGTGGCTGTAATTTCAAGAGACTTGTCAAGGCTCTGTGAGAGTGTTGCGGGGAAGGTTGCGCTTGCGGGCACTGCCTTTCCGCCGTAGATAGTAAGAGATGACGTTCCGTCTGTGGATACGTTGCCTATTTGGAACGTAATTCCCGCATTTTCACTTGTTATTTCATCTGATGTAAGCCTTGTAATTACATAGGAATGCTGTCCTGCAACAGTGCTTGTAGTGCGGTTTATCTTCTTGGTAGAAACAAGCGCTTCTGTACTGCTTGCAAGGTCAACTCTGATGTAATAGTCATAGGGGTCGCCTGTGTCAAAGTCGCTCTTCTGAATTTGCGAATGACCTAAGTTTCGCTTATATTCGCCGATTGAAGTTCCGCTTGCCGAAAGTCTTGCATAACGTGTTTCGTTGCTTCTGAGTATTGTGCCGTAGCTTCCATATGCCACTCTGATGTCGCCGTTAGTAGCGTTAACCGCTTCCATGTGAATCTTAACCCATTTGCCGTAGCCGATAGCAGATGAGGAAACCTTAGTATTATCTGCGTCAAGAGTTATTGTCGTCTCACCATTATAATTGAGATAATCTGCAACGTCGGTTACCTCTGTACTGCTGTCATAAATGAAGGTGTCTGTAAGCTCTGTGCCATCCTGAAGCACTGCTTTGACTGTTACTGTTCCCGAAGCAAGGCTTGCGGGGATACTTGTTACTGTAACGTAGGTATCGCCTGAAGTGAAGTCCACCTTTATGTCATTGAAATAAAGAGCGGTAACGTCGCTTACAACTGCATTTACCGTCACCTTAACTTCACTGTCAAAAGCGGCTGAAACAAGCTCGGGGGCGGTAATGGTTCTTGTGGAGTCATAGGTGAAGGTGTCTGTAAGCTCTGTGCCATCCTGAAGCACTGCTTTGACTGTTACTGTTCCCGAAGCAAGGCTTGCGGGGATACTTGTTACTGTAACGTAGGTATCTCCTGAAGTGAAGTCCACCTTTATGTCATTGAAATAAAGAGCGGTAACGTCGCTTACAACTGCATTTACTGTCACCTTAACTTCACTGTCAAAAGCGGCTGAAACAAGCTCGGGGGCGGTAATGGTTCTTGTGGAGTCATAGGTGAAGGTGCCCTCAAATTCCTCATCTTCAAAGACGAGCTTTGCTGTAACCTCGCCGTCTATGACACTCTCGGGGAAGTCCTTGATAGCAACAGAAACTGTGCCCCCGCTGATTTCGTAAGGCACTTCTTTACCGCCTACGTAAACTGCTCTCAGTTCCGACAAAAGCTTTGTTGAAATAATATCAAGAGAATAAACCTCTGAGTATTTCACCTCTGTGGGGAAGGTAACGTTTTCGGTCTTGGGTGCGCCTGTCAGCATAATAGATTTGATATTTGCAATTTCTTCGTCCGTTATGCCAATCTTTGTAGTAAGCCAGGTTTCCACTTTCGCTGAAAGGGTATCGCCTTCATAAGAATTAAGGGCGGTAAGAAGGGCGTTGTCTTTCTTTGCAAAATAGCTTGTATGGTCTATCGCACGCCAGCCATAGAGAGAAAATGTAGTAAATTCATAATCTCTTCTCAAATCCATCTCATCAACACCTAAAAGTGCGTTCAAAAGATAGGCAAGAGTACCTGTTCTGTCGGCACCGCCCTGACAGTGGAAATAGATGGGGTAGTTATTTATATTTGAAAACGCCTTAAAAATCTTTTTATAGCTTTCAGAGGCTGTGGGGAGCGAGTAAGCTCCTGTTGGCATAAATTCAAGCCTTGCACCTGGTATGGGGCTTTCGGTAATGCCCATGACACTATCCTCGGTCTCGGAACGAAGGTCGATGTCGAGCTTGATACCAAGCTCATTTTTTGCGGTATACTTGCCATAGTCGGTGATATCTACGTTAATTGTGGTTGAGCCGTAATTATAGGTTCCGTTGAGCTGACCGCCTCGGTAGATAAGCCCCTGAAGTGTTGTTCCTTCGGGGGTCTCATAACCGCCGATATCACGTCCGTTATAACCGCCGTCAATCTTTATGGGGCGGGGACCGAGGTCTGTTGTCTTAAATGTGGAGATTGCAGAGTGTGACGTGCCGTCAGTAATATTGGCAATAACCTTTACGTAGTAGGTAGTGCCTTTAAATAAATTATAAAGGGATACCGATGTTGCTCCTGCCTCGGCATATGCATATTTAGCATCCGAGAAGTCTGGCTTTGTAGCGTATACCACAGTAAAGGAACGCACGTTTTCGTAAGAGCTTGTCCACTTAATATCAATAGCCTTATAAAACTGCCTTGACCAATTTGACTGTACAAGATAATAGTGTGCAGTACCGCTTGAATCAAGGTCTCCCACTTCCTTACCTGTCTCGGCGTCACCTGTGTAGTTTTCAAGAAATTCGAGATAATTCTTTGCAGCGCTGATATAGGGATAAACCACTTCGTTTTCGGCGGGAGCGGTGATAGTAATGAGTGAGTCGGCGTCGTCTTCCTTTGATAAATAAGCGTCAAAGTCGGTGATATATTCTTCAACAGCAGATGTATTGACCTTTTTCGCCAATGAATAAACATCGTATATTATGGCATCGCTGTAAACTGTCCGGGCGTCTGCGCCGTCAACGGTGTATGTAACATATCCTCTTGCAACCATAGGTGTTTTATAGTTAAAGACAGGTATGTCGGTCAGAACTGCGGTATACGAATAAAATGAGTTTTCATATTCGTAATATCTGTTTTCTGTCTTAACTACTTTAAGTATTTTTTCGCTGTCAAGAGTAAGGTCAGCTTTCCATGCTGTTTTGCCTGAGCCCGACTGATTTCCGATAACGTAGAGGGGAGCGATTATAGTTCCCTGTTCCGTTATCTCAACCCCCTCGGGAAGAGGCTTTTCAACCGTCATCTTAAATCGGAGTCCGCCCTTTATTCCCTCTTCCGGTATTCTCAGCGAAACACCGCTTGACGTGATACTGGGTGCACTGTCAGCGATTGCCGAGAATGTAAAGAAAAGAGAGAGAATAAAAGCCAAAACCAAAAGTACTGAAATTCTTGTTCTTTTCATTGTGTTCTCCTTAATAATATTTATTTACTCTGCTTCCTTACCGGTAAGCATTATAGACTTGATATTTTTAATTTCCTCTTCGGTAACACCGATAGAAAGGAGCCAATTTTCTGTTTTTTCGGCGAGAGTGTCGCCCTTTTGAGAATTGAGGGTGTCAAAGAAATGATAATCTTCCTTTGCGATATAGCTCTGAGAGTCAATGGCACGCCAACCGTAAAGGGAGAAAGATGTAAACTCATAATCCCTTCTCAGGTCTGTTTCGCCGACCCCGAGAAGAGCGTTCAGTAGATATGCGACAGTGCCCGTTCTGTCGGCACCCCCCTGACAATGGAAGTATATGGGATAGTTATTAATATCAGCAAGGGCAGAAAATACCTTTCTGTAATTCTCGGGATTTCCCGAAATATTATAAGCCCCTGTAGGAATAAACTTAAGCTCGGCACCGGGTATGGGGCTTTCGGTAATCCCCCCCACGCTGTTCTCACTCTTTGAGCGATGGTCCATATCGGTCTTTATTTTAAGTAACTTTTCTGCCACATATTTACCCGACTCTGTAAGCTCGATGTTATACACCGTTCCGTTATTGTAAGTTCCGTTAAGCTGACCTCCTCGGTAGATAAGCCCTTGCATTGTCCTGCCGTTCGGTGTCATATAACCGCCGATGTCACGGACGTTGTACGCTCCGTCAAGCCTTATGGTGCGGGGTCCCAGTTCTGTGGTCTTAAAGCTCGAAAGGGCAGTGAAGGATGTGCCGTCGGAAAGGTTTGCGGTGACCTTCACGTAATAATCCGTCGCTTTATAAAGATTGTAGAGAGATACCGAGGTGTCGGCGGTATTAACACTCAAAGCGTCCGAAAAGTCGGGCTTTGTGGCGTACGTCACCGTGTAAGAAACGGTGTTTTCGTATCCGTTTTCCCATTTCACTTCTATTCCCTCGTAGTAGTGCTTGGGGTAGCCCGCCATCTGAAGATAGTAAAGCACGCCCTTGTCCTTACCCTCTTCAAGGTGCTCTAAGTACTTCTTTGCGTGGTAGATATAAGGGTAGACTGTCTCACCCGCCTTGGGGGAGGTAATAGTGAGAAGTTTCTCGGGGTTATTTTCTTCTCTTGTCATATAGCTGTCATATGCATCTGTGATAAAGGTTTTAACTGCCATTTTCGTTTCTTCTTTTTCCTCTCCGCTCAAAAGAACTTTTCCTGCAATTGAATATATAGTTTCGGTAACAGTATTGGAGTAAACGGTTTTTATCTCCCCTCTGTTTGTGCTATATCTTATATAGCCTCTTGCACATATGGGAGTCTTGAATTTATATACGGGAACATGATTCATTAATGCTATGTACTCATAACAGCTCTCCGTTTCGCTGTAATACTCATTCCCAGCACCTATCTTCTGTACGCCCATTGTATCAAGAGTAAAAGGCTTATCCTCCAAGGCTTCAAGCGCTATAAGAATTGCGCCTTCTTCTACGATTTCCACATCTGTGAGAGCGGTTTTGTCAACCGTTATCTTAAAGCGTATTCCGCTTTTTCCCGTGACGTCGGGAACCTTTACCGAAACTCCGCTCATCTTTAACAGCGGTGTACTGTCTGCAAAAGCTGTCAATGCAAGAAAAACACAAAACATCATAGCAAACAGAATTGCTGTTAAATTACATAATTTTCTCATATTATAACTCCTTCTTGTATAATCCGAAGCTTACTGCTTTTACTATACCACATTTTATAGACTTTTTGTCGTGTATTCTTTTGTGAAATCATTGCCTAAATTTGTAATATTATTGCATGGCGGTAAAAATGTAAAAGGCTCAAGTTTTTTTATACTTCCTCTTTACAAA
Source organism: Clostridia bacterium (assembly GCA_017467865.1). GTDB lineage: Bacteria > Bacillota > Clostridia > Oscillospirales > SIG627 > RGIG6353. The sequence continues at coordinate 43,930 of JAFUKG010000030.1, read as the reverse complement.
TCGGCGTTTTTGGGTTACAATATAATAGAGTAAGGAAGAATGGACGGGGAAAGTATGGATATTAAATACAAAAGAGTTTTAATTAAGCTGTCGGGAGAAGCGGTATACGGAAACGATATTGCCGAATATGATGCCGACGGAAAAGTAAAGAGCGTACCTGTTATAGACAGAGCAAAGCTTGACAGAATATGCCGTGAAATCAAAAAAGTTGTAGACCTTGGCGTAGAGGTTGGTATCGTGTTTGGCGGCGGTAACATCTGGCGCGGAGGCAGACTCGGTGAGGGCTTTGACCGCACCCGTGCCGACCATATGGGAATGCTTGCAACGGTTATAAATTCCATTGCACTTTCCGAAACCCTGGAGCACGTGGGAGTAAGAACGAGAGTTATGTCCTCGGTTGATATGCCTCAGTTCTGCGAGCCATACATAAAGGCAAGAGCCGTAAGATATCTTGAAAAGAAGAGAGTTGTTATTTTTGCAGGCGGTACGGGTATTTCCCACATGACAACCGACACCACCTCGGTGCTTCGCGGAGTAGAGATAGACGCAGACGTGGTAATGCTTGCAAAAAACATTGACGCAATATATACCGCCGACCCCAGAATTGACCCTAACGCACAGCGCATCCCCCAGATTGATTATAGTGAAATCCTTGCAAAGGGACTTAAAGTTATAGATGCAACCGCTACCGCTTATGCTATGGAGAACAATATGCCACTCCTTCTTTTCGGACTTGACAATCCCGAAAACATCTACACAGCCATAACGGGCGGAAAGACAGGCACAACCGTTGAAAAATTAAACTAACCGAAAGGAATAAAGATATGAAAGCAAACCTTAAAGATTTTGAAGCTAAAATGCAAAAATCCTGCACCGCTCTTGAAACAGAGCTTAAAGGAATAAGAGTAGGAAGAGCGTCGGCAGCGGTTCTTGACAAGATAAGCGTTGATTACTACGGCTCGGCTACTCCAATAAATCAAATTGCGGCTATTTCCACCTCAGATGCGAGAACTCTTGTTATCACTCCTTGGGATGCATCTACGGTTAAGGAAATAGAAAAGGCTATCCTTGCCTCCGACCTTGGCATTACTCCTCAGAACGACGGTAAGGTTATCCGTCTCACCTTCCCCTCTCTCACAGAGGAAAGAAGAAAGGAAGTTTCCAAGCAGGTATCAAAGTGCGGAGAGGATGCAAAGGTAGCAGTTCGTAATATCCGCCGTGATGCTAACGACTTCCTCAAGAACGAAAAGAAAGCAGGCAATCTTACAGAGGACGACGTAAAATCAGGTGAAAAGGACGCGCAGGATCTCACCGATAAGTACATCAAGAACATTGATGCTCTCGTTGCCGCAAAGACAAAAGAGGTAATGGAAATATAATGGGCTTTTTCAAGCGTTTGAAAAAAGAAAGCGGCGGCGTAACAACACCGCCGCTTCGCCATATAGCCTTCATTATGGACGGAAACGGCAGATGGGCGAAAAAAAGAGGACTCCCCAGAGAGTTCGGGCACAGCGAGGGTGCTAAAGCCTTCATCCGTGTTGTTGAATACTGCATCGACCTTGACATAAAGCTTGTTACCGTTTATGCCTTTTCTACCGAAAACTGGAAGCGTCCCCAAAGCGAGGTAGACGGCATAATGAAGCTTTTCGTTGAATATCTTGAGGACGGTCTTACAAATAAGCGTAAAAAAAATATGAGAGTGCGTTTCTTAGGTGACAAGTCTCGCTTTTCGCCCGAAATTCAAGCTCTTATGGACGAGGTTGTAGAAAAAACCGCCCACTTCCCTTATGACCTTAACATTGCCATAAACTACGGTGGCAGAGACGATATTGTCCAAGCGGTAAATACCCTTATCAAAGAGGGAAAAACCGAAGTTACCGAAGAGGATATCTCAAATGCTCTTTACACTCACCATCAGCCCGACCCCGACCTGATCGTTAGAACGGGAGGAGAGTGGCGCCTTTCAAATTTCCTCACCTGGCAGTCTACTTATTCCGAGCTTTACTTTACCAAAAAGCTTTGGCCCGATATGAAGGAAAAGGACGTTGACGAGGCGGTGGAATTTTTCAAATCCAGAAAACGCCGTTTCGGTGACGTAAAAGAAGAAAGGAAAGCCAAATGAAAACAAGAATTATAACGGCAGTTGTTGCCCTTCTCATATTCATTCCCGTGTTGGTGTTCGGTGACCTTACTATTGTAGGAAATATAACCCTTTTCAGCCTTGCTATGGCGGTTTTGTCAGCGGTTGGCGTATCGGAGGCAATCAAGTGTATAGGAGAAGAAAAAAATCTTTTCTTCTCACCTCTTTACGTGTCAGCCTTTGCCCTTCCCCTTCTCACGTCCGCTCACCTTGACACATATACACCCGTCTTTATCATACTTCTTTTCTATCTGCTCTTTATGGGTGTTGTAAACAACAGTAAAATTACGGCTGAGAAAATTCTTACAGCCTTTTCTCTCGCCTTTTACGTTACTGCTTCCTTTGGAGCGCTGACAGTGCTCTTTACTAAGAGCTCAGTGTTCTTCCCCCTTGTTTTTGTTGGCGCTTGGGTTACGGATACCTTTGCTTATTTTACGGGATTTTTCTTTGGCAAGCACAAGCTTATTCCCTCTGTCAGCCCTAAGAAAACAATCGAGGGTGCCGTGGGTGGTACACTTTTCGCCATGATAGGCTATGCCGTTGTAGGTATTATCTACGGTTATTCTATAAAAAACATAGTTATCCTCGCCGTTGTAGGCCTTTTCGCAAGCATTATCTCCCAGTTCGGAGACCTTTCAGCCTCCCTTATTAAGAGACACTACGGTATCAAAGACTACGGAAAGCTTTTCCCCGGTCACGGTGGTGTTCTTGACCGCTTTGACTCAATCCTTGCCGTCTCGGCATTCCTTTACGTTGTATCTTTATTTGTCAACTTATAAAAAAGAAGATTTTGCCAAGCAAAATTCACCTTAATTCTGCATTAAAACGGAGTTTTTATGAAAACACTTGCACTACTTGGGTCAACGGGCTCTATCGGTAAACAGACCGTTGAGGTTGCCCGTGAAAAGAATATAAAAATTGATGCCCTTGCGGCCTTTTCCAACGTCACGCTTTTAGAGGAACAAATCAGGGAATTCAAGCCCTCTCTCTGTGCAGTTGTGGATGAAAAAGCAGGACGTGAGCTGAAAATAAGAGTATCCGATACCGATACAAAGGTACTCATAGGGGAAGAGGCGGTAACAGCCGTTGCCACAGAATCGAAGGCAGAAATCCTTCTTAACTCCCTTATGGGCAGATGCGGTATCAGACCTACCGTTGAGGCTATAAGGTCTGGCAAGGACATTGCTATGGCAAACAAGGAGCCCCTTGTTGCGGCAGGTGATATTATTCTCGACGAGGTAAAAAAAGCGGGAGTCAGACTTCTCCCAGTAGACAGCGAACACTCGGCTATATTCCAATGCCTTGACAATACTCATAACTCAAAAAAATTCATAAAAAGACTCATCATTACAGCATCGGGAGGTCCCTTCTTCGGAAAAACAAAAGAAGAGCTTGAAAAGGTTACTCTTGCAGATGCCTTGTGTCACCCAACTTGGTCTATGGGACAGAAGATTACCGTTGACTCGGCATCTCTTATGAATAAAGGGCTTGAGGTTATAGAGGCGGTAAGGCTTTTCGGAGTGCCGGCAGACAAAATTGAAGTGACCGTCCACCGACAGAGCATCGTTCATTCTATGGTAGAGTTTGTGGACTCTTCAATTCTTGCACAGATGGGTAACCCCAATATGAAGCATTGTATTGCTTTCGCTCTCACCTACCCCGAGAGACAGCCCTCTCTTTGTACTCCTCTCGACTTTACGAAATCCTTTTCACTTACCTTTGATAAGCCTGATGAGAATACCTTTACTCTTCTTCCCTTGGCACGCCGTGCCGTAACGTGGGGAGGTAACGCACCCGCTGTCATGAACAGCGCCAATGAAGAAGCGGTAGCCCTTTTCTTAAAGGAGAAAATCCGCTTTGTGGATATCTTCACTCTCGTTGAAGACGCAGTAAACTCTTTACCTCATATGGAAAAGGTCACCCTCGACAGCCTTGAAGAGGACGACAAGCTGGCACGTGAATTTGTAAGAGAGCACGTTAGAGCATAACCGAGAAATATACGCATAAAATATAAGCGATGAATAAAACAATTTAGGCAAAGCCGAAATTTACCTTAATTTTCCATTATTCATTATTCAATATTCACTGTTTTTAGGAGTAACTATGTTCTGGAAAATAATCCTGGCACTTCTTTTCTTCAGTTTTATGATAATCTCCCACGAATTCGGTCACTTTATAACTGCCCGAATTTTCAAGGTGGGCGTAAATGAATTTTCTGTGGGTATGGGTCCCAAGCTTCTTTCAAGAGTAAGTAAGAAGTCGGGAACCGCATACTCTATCCGTCTCTTCCCCATCGGCGGATTTGTCAGTCTTGTAGGAGAGGACGAGGAGGTAGAAAACGAAAATTCGCTGTCGAAAAAGCCTTGGTGGCAACGCTTTATCATACTGTCGGCAGGCTCTTTTATGAATATTGTTACTGCCGTTGTGGTAATGTTTATACTTCTGTCGTTAACGTCTTACTATCCCTCTACTTATATCGCAGACAGAGAAGGGTATTCGGTTATAGAGGACTCTGTTCTCGGCGAATACGGCGTGCAGGACAAGGACAAGATAGTTGCCATTGACGGTAAGAAAATGAAGGTCTGGCAGGATATTTCCTATAAAATTATGATAGACGGCATAGAGCCCCTTGACATTACCATTGAGCGTGACGGCAAGGAAATAATTCTTGAGGACGTGCAGTTCAAAACCGAAACGGTAGACGGACTTCTGACAGGTGTGGTGGATTTCGCCCCCCTTTACGTTAAGCGCTCCTTTAAGACTCTTGTTTACGAAGCCTTTTATCAGTCATTCTCAACGGTTAAGATGATATACTCCTCTATTATAGACCTTCTTACGGGCAGATATGGAATAGAGGCGGTGTCTGGACCCGTTGGAACGGTGGAGGTAATAGCCGAAACGGCATCACAAGGTATATATTCCCTTATGTATCTTTACGTGTTCATCAGCATGAACCTTGGTATTTTCAACCTTCTTCCAATACCCGCACTTGACGGCGGAAGACTTGTATTCGTAATTATAGAAGCTATAAGAAGAAAGCCCATACCCCCCGAAAAAGAAGGCATCGTCCACGCTATCGGCATGATACTTCTCCTTGTTCTTATGGCAGTGGTAGTGGTAAGCGATGTTTCAAAAATCTTTTGAATAAGTGGCAAATTGAAAGTGGAAAGTGGAAAGTTAATGACAATTTCGCTGATGCGAAATTCACGTTAATTGATACCATTAGTGTATAAAATTAAAAAGATGTAGTTAAAGTGGATACTGTATCGGTAAAATCCTTTAATTTTGCCAAAAGAATAGTAAAATTATATAAATATTTAAAAAACGTAAAAAAAGAAAATATCTTGTCAAATCAAGTTTTACGGTGTGGGACAAGCATCGGAGCAAATATTGCCGAAGCAGAGCAGGCTCAAAGTCGTGCTGATTTTACCTCAAAAATGAACATAGCATTAAAAGAAACTGCTGAAACAAAATATTGGCTTAACCTTTTAAGAGAAACAGAATATATTACAGAAAAAGAAAGTAAATCTATATTAAACGATTGTATTGAAATTGAAAAATGCTTGTATGTATTGTAAAAAATAGCAGAACTGAGTAACGCACATTTTTTACATTCACTAATATAGATTTGCTTAAGCAAATCAACCTTAATTTTCAACTTTCAACTATCAACTTTCAATTATAAAAAAACGGAGCTTTTATGAGAAAACCAACACGTCAAATCAAAGCCGGTGAAATACTCATCGGCGGTGATGCACCCATATCCGTGCAGTCTATGATAACAACAGACCCCCATGACAGAGAAAAATGCAAGAGCGAAATATTGCGGCTTGCCGATGCAGGCTGTGATATCGTGCGCTTTACACTCCCCGACATGGAGGCCTGTGAAAATATACCCTACTACAAAAAGAGCGTTTCGGGTAGAAAAATCGCTCTCGTTGCCGATATACACTTTGATTACAGACTTGCTCTCAAAGCGGCAGAGCTTGGAATAGACAAAATCCGCATAAACCCCGGCAATATCGGAGAAAAGTCCCGTGTGAAGGCGGTGGCGGAAGTATGCAAAGAAAGAAATATTCCCATAAGAATAGGAGTAAACTCGGGCTCGCTTGAAAAGGGGCTTCTTGCAAAGTACGGCGCCCCCACCTCAGATGCCCTTGTGGAAAGCGCCCTGATTGAAATCAGCGCTCTTGAAGAATTCGGATTTGAGGATATTGCAGTGTCCGTTAAGTCCTCGGATGTCAAAACTATGATAGACGCCTACCGCAAGCTGTCAGAGAAAACCGACTGCCCTCTCCATCTCGGAGTTACCGAGGCAGGAACTCTGAAAAAGAGCCTTGTTAAATCCTCGGTGGGTATAGGTACCCTTCTTTCAGAGGGCATAGGTGATACCATCAGAGTATCCATCACCGATGACGTTGTGGAAGAGGTCATTGCAGGAAGAGAAATCCTTTCTTCCCTCGGTCTTTATAAAAAAGGCTCCTTTGACTTAACCTCCTGTCCCACCTGCGGAAGAACTAAAATTGACCTGGTGAAGATTGCCCGTGAGGTAGAAGAAGCTCTTGAAAAAATTCTGCCCATTGAAAACCGCAAGATAAAGGTTGCAGTTATGGGCTGTGTTGTCAACGGCCCGGGAGAGGCAAGAGAGGCGGATATAGGAATTGCTGGAGGTATCGGTGAAGCACTCCTCTTCAAGAAAGGGGAAAGCATCATGAAAATACCCGAGAAAAAAATCGTAGAAGTACTTATAGAAGAAATAGAAAAAATGAGGAACTGAAGTTGGAATTTGAAAAGAATAGTATAAGTCTGCTTGAAAAATTATCCAAATATAAGCCCGACGGAATAAAAGAAAGTTTTTTGTCGTCGGTGTATTGTTACAAATATGGAATTAACAAAGAAAACCGTTCCATTATAATACATATTTCCCTTGAAAAGCTGATACAAAAGTCTCTTCTTTATGAGATTGAGGCAGGCATCAAGGAGGCATACGAGCTGTCCTCCTGCTTTATTGTGCCTCACTATCCCACATCTCTTTTTACTCCATCCTATTACTCTGAGCTTATAACCGAGCTCAGACGTAACACCGCCCTTGCCAACGGATTTTTCAACGACGGAAAAATGGAGATTGAGGATAAAAAGGTTACCTTCAAGCTCAATCACGGACTTGGTAAGCTTCCCTCCGACTCCGAGTGCAGAAGAATTCTCTCGGATATTATCAAAAATGAATTCGACGTTATTTACGAAGTGGATATAGTAGACACCGAAGCCTTTGACTTCGATGCATATATTGCTGAAAGTGAACGCGCAATGCCCGTTATTCACGTTCTCGAAAAAAAGGAAGAACCACAAGTCGAAAAGGTAGTCTCGATTTTTGAAAACGAGGAAGAGATACCCGAAAGCGAAGAGGAGAACGAGTTTTCCTCGGGATTTTTACGTTTTGACCTTTCTGAAAAGAGCCTTATTTACGGCAGAGACAGAAAAAAAGAGTGCGATATAAAAGCCATAAAAGACGTTTATACCTCTACCCCCGGCAAGCTTGTTGCCGTTTGCGGTAAGGTGTTCTTCGTTGATAGCCGCGAAACCCGTTCGGGAGATAAAACTATTGCCACCGTGCAGATAACCGACGAAAGCGCCTCTGTTTCGGTCAAGTTCTTCTGCCCTGTTGAAAAGTGGAATGAGGCAAAGGGCGCCATGAAGCCCGGCTCATCAATTTTTGTGGTAGGTCAGTGCGACTTTGACAAATACGAAAACGAAACTGTAATAAAGCCCTCTTCGGTCTATAAAATCTCCCAAAAAAAGAGAACGGACGATGCCGAAGAAAAAAGAGTGGAGCTTCACATACACTCCACCCTCTCTGCTATGGACGCAGTTATTTCACCCACCGATATAGTAGAAACCGCCCACCGTTGGGGTCACCGCGCCGTCGCAATCACCGACCACGGAAACGTTCAGGGCTTCCCCGATGCAATGCTGGCAGCCGACAAGCTTGGAATGAAGGTTCTTTACGGACTTGAAGCTTACTTTGTTGACGATACTGCAAGAGCGGTTTACGGCGAGTCGGTTGCTGACTTTGAAAAAGACAGCTTCATTATATTTGATATTGAAACAACGGGTCTTTCCCCCCTTACCTGCAAAATTACCGAAATAGGAGCGGTACGATACAGGGACGGTAAAGTCCTTGACCGCTTTTCTACCTTTGTAAATCCGGGAATGCCTATTCCCGAAAACATTTTGTCGCTTACGGGCATTACCGACGATATGGTAAAGGATGCCCCCGACACTAAAACTGCGGTACAGAGCTTTCTCGACTTCTGCGGTGACGATATTCTTGTTGCCCACAACGCCAACTTCGATACAGGCTTTATCAAGAAGGCGGCAGAGGACCACAATATCCCCTTTAAAAATCCTTATCTTGACACGCTTGCTTTGTCAAGGCATATCAACACAGACCTTAAAAAGCACAAGCTTGACACTCTTCAGGAGTATTACGGCCTTGAAGCCTTTAATCACCACAGAGCCTGCGACGATGCCGAAATGCTTGCGAAAATCTTCGCTTGTATGTGTCAGAAATTGAAGAAGGAAGGTATCCGCAATATCTCGGATATGCTTCTTTCAATGTCCGAAAAGACCGACCCTAAGAGGCTCCGACCCTACCATATGATAATACTTGTCAAGAGTCAGGCGGGTATGATGAACCTTTACCGCCTTGTCTCAGAGTCTTATCTTACTTATTTTAACCGTCAGCCGAGAATTCCTAAAACCCTTCTCGAGCGCTACCGTGACGGGCTTATTATAGGCTCTGCTTGTGAAGCAGGTGAGCTTTATCAGGCGATTTTGTCGGGTAAAAGCTTCGGAGACTTGATGAAAATAGGCTCCTTTTACGACTATTTGGAAATCCAGCCTCTTTCAAACAACTCCTTTATGATTGAAAACGGCACAGTGCCCGATGAAAACAAGCTTATCGAAATTAACCGCACTATCATAAAGCTGGGCGAAAAGCTCTCGAAGCCCGTTGTGGCAACCTGCGATGCCCACTTTCTCAATAAGCAAGACGAAATTTACCGCCGTATTCTGGTATCGGCGAAATTCACCGACGCAGACCGTCCCAACCCTCTTTACTTCAGAACGACTGAGGAAATGCTCGGCGAGTTCAAATATCTCTCGGATGAAGAAGCAAAAAAGGTGGTTATTACTAACCCCAATCTTATTGCAGACATGGTAGAGGAGGGCATACGCCCCATTCCCAAAGGCACCTTTACTCCCAATCTCGAGGGTGCAGAAGAGGACCTGCAGAGAATGTGCTGGGAAAAGGCGAAGAGCATTTACGGCGACCCTCTTCCCGAAATAGTATATAAGCGCCTTGACAAAGAGCTTACTTCTATTATCTCCAACGGCTATGCGGTGCTCTATATCATTGCGCAAAAGCTGGTAAATTATAGTGAAAGCCAAGGCTACCTCGTAGGCTCAAGAGGCTCTGTCGGCTCTTCCTTCGTTGCTTCAATGGCGAGTATCTCGGAGGTTAATCCCCTTCCCCCTCACTATTACTGCCCCAAGTGTCAGTACAGCGAATTTATAACCGACAATTCCTACGGCTCAGGCTTTGACCTTCCCGACAAGAAATGTCCCAAGTGCGGAGCCGACCTTAAAGGCGACGGCCACGATATCCCCTTTGAAACCTTCCTTGGCTTCTACGGTGATAAATCTCCCGATATTGACTTAAACTTCTCGGGTATGGTGCAAGGTAAGGTGCATAAATACACAGAAGAGCTCTTCGGCTCGGAAAACGTGTTCCGTGCAGGAACACTGGGCACCCTTGCCGAAAAAACCGCCTACGGCTTTGTTTTAAAATATCTTGAAGCCCACGGCATCACCATGAATAAAGCCGAAATAAACAGACTTTCAACAGGATGCGTAGGTGTTAAGCGTACAACGGGTCAGCACCCCGGCGGAATTATAGTTGTGCCCCGGGAAAATTCGGTTTACGAATTCACTCCCGTTCAACACCCTGCCGACGACCCCAACTCCGATATAGTAACAACCCACTTTGCTTTCTCTTATCTCCACGATACTATCTTAAAGCTTGACGAGCTTGGCCATGATATTCCCACCAAGTATAAAATGATTGAGCGCTATTCCAATACCTCGGTTATGGACGTTCCCATGAACGACCCCAAGGTTTATGAGCTCTTTCAGTCTACCGCGCCTTTGGGTGTTACCCCCGAGGATATCGGATGTGAGCTTGGCACGTTGGGACTCCCCGAGCTTTCCACAAGCTTCGTACAACAGGTTTTAATCGACGCAAAGCCTAAGAATTTCGCCGACCTATTGCAGGTTTCGGGACTTACTCACGGAACCGACGTATGGCTTGGTAACGCCGAAGAGCTTATCAAGGAAGGCGTCTGCGATATTTCCAAGGTTATCGGCACCCGTGACGGTATTATGCTTGACCTTATCAACTACGGTCTTGAAAATAAAACCTCCTTTGATATTATGGAAAAGGTACGTAAGGGTAAGGGTCTTTCACCCGAGCACGAGGCGGCAATGCGAGAAAAGAACGTACCCGATTGGTACATTACGTCGTGTAAGAAAATTAAGTATATGTTCCCTAAAGCCCATGCCGCTGCCTACGTAATGAGTGCTATACGTATCGGATGGTATAAGATATATATGCCTACCGCCTTTTACGCAGGCTTTTTTACCGCCGCTCCCGGCGGATTTGATGCGGGAATTGTGTTAAAGGGCAGAGCAAACGTGGTGCGCACTATTGCGGATATCCGTGCTAAGGGTCACGAGGCTACCCAAAAGGAAACCTCTCTCATCCCCACTCTTCAGCTTGCCAACGAGTGTATGGCAAGAGGAATTGAGTTCCTTCCTATCGACCTTGAAAAGTCCCACTACAGCGACTTCCTTCCCGAGGGCGATAAGATAAGACTGCCTTTTTCTACCCTTGGCGGAGTAGGTGAAACGGCGGCGGAAAGTATCTATAACGCAATGCATCAGAGCGAGCCTATCCTCTCAGTTGAGGACCTGAGAACAAGCTCGGGCATTTCTAAAACTGTCATTGATACTCTAAGAGAATTCGGTGTCCTTGATAATCTGCCTGAAACAAACCAAATTACGTTCTTTTAAAAAATGGGCTGAAAAGCCCATTTTTAAAATTATATTTGTGCTTTGCACAAGTTATATTTCCTTAGGAAGTTATATTTGCCCGTAGCAAGTTATATTTTCACCTATGGGTGAAAGTTAAGGAAGATTTCGCACAAGCGAAATCTTCCACAATTCATCATTCTGCATTCATCATTCTGCATTAAAAAAGCCTCCCTTTAGGGAGGCTTTTTTATTATCCCCAAATTGCAGGGGGAAGTGCATCATCGTCATTGTCAGTAAAGCTTACTGTTACAATGTCATCGCTATCAAAAAGTACTGCTTCCATTTCGGGGGATTCGTATATCTCTTTAACCATTATATCTCATCCTCCTTAAATTAGTTAGCGTATTCTTCTGCTTCTACCGAATAGTTGTAAATAGCCTTTACAAGATTTGCAAGCTTATCATCTGCATCGCTGTAAGCCTGTTTTACGTAGTTAAGTGCTGAGTACTTAACTACGATTGACTCTTCACCAAGAGTCAAAGTAAGCTCGTACTGGGTGTCAAGGTTCTTAGCGTCGATACCTGTTATATCAACGTAGTAATATCCCTGACCGTCAACAGCAGAAGCTAAATAATTCTCAGGATTAAATGCTACTGCCTTACCGCTCGCTTCTGTTGCAGTAACAGTTTCTGTGGTAAAGGTAGGCTGTCCTGTGACTGCAGTTGCCTTGAAGTAATGTCTTATAGTAACGTTTTCTTCAAGGATAAGAGACGTTGAGTAATGCTCAAGAATTGTATTGCCGTTGTAAGTAAACTTACCTGCCTTAGTGGGATCTGCAATCGTGCTGATAGCGGTTGTATCTGCTGCAACTGTATCAAGAGCCTCTGCATCTGTGTTGAAGTAAGCGTCAGCGTTCTTACAGTAAGCTTCAAGAGCCAATACAAGGTCATTTGCGGCAATGCACTCTTCATTGCCTGCCTCTACCTGCTTGTAGAATACTGTGATGTAGTCAGAAACTGTGTGAACGGGTATAGAATTAATTATTGAGCCTGATATGCCTACAATGGAGTTATTAACAAGCAACTGATTTACAGTAATTGTTGCATTGTCGAAATCCTTAGGAGCGACGTAAGCGGTAACATAAGCAGTTCTTCCGTCTGCCTCATAGTTTACAGCCTTTATGTCCTTGGCATACTCAACAGAATCAACACCGTTAGCAATCGTGTGCTTAATCATTGTGTAGCCGAGAGCTGCCTTATCTACGTCAAAATAAATTCTGATACCTATTTGTCCGTCAAGAACAAGGCTTGCACCCTTGTATATAACTGCTGCAGAAGGATATGTGGGAACTGCTATTTCACTGTCAAAGTGAGTAGCATCTCCAAGAGCCTTAACCCAGTAATATTTATTCGCCTCTGTAAACTTCAGAGTAGCAGTTGTAAACTCTGTCCAAGTTGCACCCTCATCTGTAGAATAAGCGTAGGTTGTGCCTGTTACAAAGTTACTTATTGTAAGCTCTGCAAGTGTCTTGTTGGCACCCGTTTCAACCGCAAGCACGGGTGTTGTCTGAGCAGTTTTAATTGAATACATGTCGTTGTCATAATCCATACAGAAACCATAACAAATGTTATTGTTGTCTTCCTCTGTATTGATTGTTGCCGCCTGAGCATCAAACTCTGCGTAAGGAATAATCTCAAATCCGATTACGTAGCCTGTTGTGGGAAGGTTTACAAAATCTGTAGCAGAAACAGGGATAGAGTAACCCATCCAAGTATAAAGCTTAGCAATGTCAACGGTAGGCTTAGCAGAGTAAGGTTTTACTGTTCCTGCCTCGTCCATTACGTAGAGACGAACCTCGGACTTTGTTCTGTCGGGAAGAACGTATCTGTAACCCTGTCTTATAAAGAGCTTGTAAGACAAGCTTGAGAACTCTTTAACCTCGATGATCTCTTCGGGGTCGTAGGCGTACTTGTAGCTGATAGCCTTAGCCAATTTAGCTATATTCTCAAGAGCATCAGCCTTTGTTTCCTCTGTTGCGTTTTCAACAGCTGTTACGTAACTTGCATCAATGTGCTTATGAGAAGTAAGATAATAATTTGAGGTTGTGAAGCCTGTATCATAGCTACCCTGGAATACCTGGTAAGGACTTCCAAACATCGCACTGTTGTTTCCCTCGGTCATCGTACCGTCAACCCAAGAAGAAGTTGCAGAGAAAACTGCTCTATCATCTTCATTTTTATTAGGAAGAGTAACCTTCTGCTCAGTTGTACCTGCTATATAAAGTATAGCAAAATCAGAAGCATCATACTCACCGTCAACACCCACAACTCTTACTGCATAAAGACCTGCGTCTGTAAGAGCAGTAGTGTCATCTACTGTTGTATAAGTGAGTGCCGTACCATTAAGCATATCTGCAGAAGAAACTGCTGCATACTCATATGTCATACCTGCAATAGTACCTGTAATAGCACCGTTTGCACCTATTCCAAGACCTGTGGGCTTAGATGCCTTGGGGGTATCAATGGAGTAACCGTTAACAACGTGAACGTGTCCTACGTTAGTCGCTGCAGCGGTAGGAACTGTAAACTTAGTATAATCGGTAAGACCATAGAAGGGCCAAATTTTAAAGCCTACAAAATAACCTTCTGTGGGTACTTTATTGTTTTCCCATTTACCGTTGGTTCCCTCGCCAAAATCCACTACAAGCGTTGACGCTGTTTTGCTAAGTTCAATAGCACTGTGAACGTAAGTATAAACAGTTATCTTTCCTTCTTTATCAGCAACATACGCTTCAAACTTTACTTCATGGTCAGAGTTTGTAAAACCGTTATCATCCTTGAATACTACAAGCTTATAAGTATATGAATTTACTTCGGAAACAGGAATTATTTCTTTCTCTGTAAGTGCGTAGGAATAATTAAACTCATCTACATATTCTACGATTGCATCAAAAGCCGCTTCCTTAGTATCATCTGTTGCGTTTTTGAAGCCCGAAAGCAAAGCAGTAGAAATGTTACGGGAGTTTGTCCACGATCCGGTTACACCGGTGTAGTAGGTTCCCCAAGTGCCCCAGAAACTTGCATTTACGCCCTTACCTGTGATATATCCGGGTGCAAAGCTATAAGTGGTAGAGTTCTTCGCATCCATACGAAGTCCCTGATAATTTGCAAGGTAATAAAAGCCGTCGCCGTTATTTGCAGACCAAACAACTCTTATTGTTGGGTTGTTATCATCAAAGCCGTCGCCATCTTCATCCGTACCAACTACGTATGTTTTAGTGCCTACGGTTTTAATTGCGTTGCTTGTATAGGTATCGTCAAAACCGTTTGCATCCGCGTCCTTACCGGTTTTATTACCTGATGTTGTCCAAGTATTTCTTTCAAGAAAGTCTTTTCTGTCAGCCATTGCACCATACACATAAACGATTTCGTAATCGCCTGCGAAGGTGCTGTCTGTTGACACGGCGTAAAGACCTGCCAGACCTGTGTTATTTGCTGTTGTGAGCTGAATAGCTTCACCAAGATCGAGTCCGTTACCTGCTGCGTTGAGTGTTGCGGGAGCGGCATAGTAAGTATCGTCAACTCCGCCTATTGCACCGAAGCCGCCCGTGATATCGGCAGCAAATGCAGTAAGGGTCATGAGAGCCACGAGAACTACTGCGGTCACAACAAAACGCATAATTTTGTTATTTGCCATAATTTCCTCCTAAAAGTATAAATTTTTTCTTTTTTTGGACTATTATTACAATTTATCACGCTATAATTGTAGCACAAAAAAAGAGGGCGTTCAATAGTCAAAATAGCCAAATATGCGCACTTGTTTTTTACTTCAAAAAAGAGGGGTTTTTACCCTGATTTCTAATTCCTAATTCCTAATTTCTCATTACTAATTCAAAAAACCTCTTGCTTTTTTAGGGAACAATTGTTATAATATTTTTATGATTTGTTCCCTAAAATATTGTTGAAATTAATTTTGCAAGGAGAATCGGCCATGAACAGCTCAGCCTTGATACAAGAGCTTCTCAAAGAGAGAGCAGATTTATACGCTCGGCTCAAATTATTGCCTTATGACGGCACCCCTGAGATAAAAGAGAACGAAAGCGGAAAATATTTATATATCCGAAAGAGAGTAGGAAGCAGAATTAGTTCAACCTACGTTGACGTTTATTCAGACACTCTTTATCAATTGCTTTTAAAAAACAACGCAGAGGCTAAAGAGCTGAAAAAAGCTATCAGAAAAATAGATAAAGAGCTTGCTGTTATGGGCTTCAATGAAGGAGAACTGCCGCGAGAGGTAATGCTCAATCTTGATTTTGCAAGAATAAATATGAAAAGCTCCATATACGACCAAGCGGTTCTTGAGGGAGTGGCAACCACCTTTCCTCAAACCGAGGACATTATAGACAACGGCATAGTAAACGGAGTAAGAGCCTCAGACGTACAAAAAATCCTGAACCTGAAACACGCATGGGAATTTATTTTAGACAAAGACGTTCTGCAAGTAAAAAGTGATTATTCCATTCTTTGTCACATTGCAAAGCTTGTAAATGAGGGATTTTTCAATGATGGGGGAAAAATAAGAGGGGTGCCCGTAACCATTGGAGGCACTTCATATCTTCCGCCGCTTCCCATAGAGACGGTGGTTATTGAAAGCATATTGCGAATTACAGAAGATAAAAATCTTTCTAACGTTGAAAAAGCAATTGAGCTTTGTCTTTATTGTATGAAAACACAAATTTTTAACGACGGAAACAAAAGAACAGCGGTTATTTTTGCAAACCACTTTCTTATATCAAAAGCAGGGGGCATTCTTGTAATTCCCGAAAGCAAAGTATCGGAATTTAAAGGCCTTCTCGTATCCTATTACGAAGGACACGATGAGAAAAAAATCAAGAGCTTTCTTAAGGAATACTGTGTAAAATCTTTTTAGGGAACAATCGCTATGATAAAACTAAAGTTTGTTCCCTAAAAGATAATATAAATAAAGATAATATAAATGAGGAAAGAATTATGATAACAATAAAGAATGAATTTATAAGAGCAGAAATATCCGAAAAAGGTGCCGAGCTGAGGAGTCTTAGCGTTCTCGGCAAGGAATACGTATGGCAAGCAGACCCCGAATTTTGGGGAAAATCCTGCCCCATTCTTTTTCCCGTCTGCGGAGGTATCAAGGACGAAGAGGCTGTCATCGACGGCAAGGTTTACAAATTACCGAGGCACGGTTTTGCAAGAGACTGTATTTTTGAACTTGAAGAAGTGACGGACACGTCTGCCAGTTTTCTTTTAAGGAGCTCGGAGAAAACTCTTGAAATTTACCCCTTTAATTTTGAGTTCAGAGTAAAGTTCGCTCTTGAAAAAAAGAGCATTCGCGTAACCTACGGGGTTAAAAATCTTTCTAATGACGTTATGTACTACTCCGTTGGCTCTCACGAGGGTTATTCCACCCCCGAGGGGCTTGAAGAATACGATATCGTTTTCCCCGAAAAGGTGACCCTTTACTCTAACGACCTTGAGGGGGCTTTGCTGGGTGACACCGCGACTCTTGTGATTGAGGACAGTAACACGCTTCCCTTGAAAACCGAGTATTTTGAGGCGGATACTCTTATTTTCCGTGATATACCCGTGAAAAGCGTAAGGCTTCGCAAAAAGGACGGCTCAAGGGAAATTAAGGTATCCTTCCCCGACTTCGACCACCTTATGCTATGGACGGTAATGGGTGCCAAATTCATCTGCATCGAAGCGTGGAACGGGCTTTCCGACCACAAGGACACCGACAAAAATCTCAAGACAAAGCTCGGCATAAAGGCGCTCTCCCCCTCTTCTTCCGATGAATTCACACACAGTATAGAAATAGTGAGATAAAATATTTTTGAGGGAAAATTTTTTAAAAAAAGTTTTCCCTCAAACTCCCTTTCAAAAACCTTAAATGAGACTATTAAAAAATACAAAGATTTCAATTTCGACGAAATTTTTGTCAGCACTACGACTCACTTCGGTGTCGCACACTGCTCCACCTTCGTTCCCTGTATGGCTTGCATTTTTGCAGGCTACGCTAATTCGCTTCGCCGCAAAAAAGCCCCGCACAAAGGCAACAAAAATCCCCCAAGGAAGTTGGGGGATTTTCATACATCTTTAAATCCAATTTCAAAGTATTTTTTGCAAGACAAGGCGCAAGTAAAAAGCAAAGCGATGGCTTACTTAACGTAAGTCGAGCTGCTTTTTATGAAGCAACGCAGTATTGCGAAAAAAGACGAAGAAATTTTATTTGCCTAACTTAACAGCCTCAAACTCTTCCTCAATCTCTTCAGAAGGCTTCTTTGTGAGAAGCGATATGACTACGATACAGATTGAAGAGAAGATGAATGCGGGAAGAAGCTCGTAGATAGCGAATACACCGCCGAGAGTGCTGATAACAAGCTTCCAAAGGAATACCATTCCTGCACCGCCTACCATACCTGCGATAGCGCCTGCACGGGTAGTTCTCTTCCAGAAGAGGGAGAAAAGCATGAGAGGACCGAAGGTAGCACCAAAGCCCGCCCAAGCGAAGGACACGATTTGGAATATAACGCTATTTTCGTCAAAGGCGAGGAACATAGCGATAAGAGCGATAACAAGAAGAGTAATTCTCGAAACGGTCATAACCGACTTATCGGATGCGTTCTTCTTAGCTACGCCCTGATAGATGTTCTTAGCAACGGCTGACGCCGCAATAAGAAGATAAGAGTCGGAAGAAGAAATAGTAGCGGCAAGGATACCTGCCATAACGAAGCCTGCAATGATAGGAGGTAAGAAGCTTGTGGAAAGCTGAATGAAGATGTTTTCAGCATCTGAATTTGTAAGAAGCAAGCCGCCTTCAAGGGCTTCGGGGTTGGTCATTGCAATAACTCTTCCTACGATACCGATAAACACTGCAACGGCAAGGGAGATGATAACCCAAATCATAGCAATTCTTCTTGAACGTTTAAGCTCGCCTTCTTCTCTGATAGCCATAAATCTGAGGAGCACCTGAGGCATACCGAAGTATCCAAGTCCCCATGCAAGCATAGAGAATACAGTTAAAATTCCGTAAGGACGCGCCTTAGCTCCAAAAATAGCTACACCGTTTTCGCTCACCGCCTGAATAGCCAAACTGCTATCAGCCTCGAGAGCCTTTGCCGTTACATCTGCGATTGCCTGTCCGTTAGCATTGACAGGGTCTGCAAGTCCGAAGAAGTCAAGGAAACCGGGGATAGAGCCTGCGTTGTCAATAACGGCAGCGAAACCGCCTGCGTTAACAACACCGATAGCAACAACCGACACAAGAGCTACAATCATAACTATACTCTGCATAAAGTCGGAGGCACTTTCAGCAAGGAAGCCGCCGAGAATAGTATAAAGAAGCACAAAGATTGCGCCAACCACAACCATGCTCTGATAGGAAGCGCCGAAAAGTGTGGAGAAGAGCTTACCACAGGTAACGAAACAGCTTGCCGCATAAACTGTGAAGAAAATAAGGATAAAGAGAGCGGCGAGAGTCATAATAACCTTTTTCTTTTCTTTAAATCTGTTAGAGAAGAAATCGGGAAGTGTAATTGCGTTGCCCGCCTTGATACTGTAACGGCGAAGTCTCTTTGAAACTATAAGCCAGTTAAAATACGTTCCTACCGCAAGTCCTATTGCGGTCCAAGCGGCATCGGCTACACCGCACCAATAAGCGACACCGGGGAGACCCATAAGGAGCCATCCGCTCATGTCTGAAGCTTCTGCGCTCATGGCAGTTACCCAAGGACCGAGACTTCTTCCCCCGAGGAAATAGTTTTCGGAGTTTGCGTTTGCTTTCTTGGCAAACACAAATCCTATAACGATAACTGCCGCCATGTAAATGACCATGGCGATAAGTACCTGAAGTGTATTACTGTCCATTTGTTTGTCCTTTCAAAATAAAAAAGTCGCCTTCGGCAACTGATTGTAAAGTTCGCCTACGCTCGCGGATTTTATATGTAGACTTTATTTTTTACAAGCAATTGCGATGCAATTTCCTACGTAATAAAAAAAGCGGGCGACAGCGCGAACCGTCGCCCTTTATTTTATCCGTAATAATTATAGCTTGTGTTGATGAGGTTTACTGTCTTCATCAGCTTATGAATATAAATCATAGGACCGATGATGATAAGAGAACCGAGCACTCCCCACAGCCACATAGTAGATGCGCTGAAGTTGTAGTTATAGCCTCTTCTTGCAACCTCTCTGCCAAGTCTGTTGCAAAGCTTGTGCTGCCATACGATAGGGTAAATACCAAGGGTAATTCCCGAAAGAAGGAGCACGAACACGTAATGCATAGTTCTCTGTCCGTCGTAACGGCTGGCAGTAATGTTGATTTCCTCGGAAATCTTTACGTTTACTACAAAATTGTAAATGCCAAGTGTTATAAGTCCGAGGAAGAAGCACTTAAGGAAGCCTCTCTTTGTGGGAAGCTGAAGTGCGGGAGCTGTCTTTATGTAACCCTCGTTGAAGGTAGCGTGTGAAGTGTTCACGGGACGTGTAGGAGGTGTCTGTGTGTCTGCGGTGTTATTTACAGCGTTGACAACAGCGGGCGTTTCCTTTTTCTCCTCAGCCTTAGGCTCTTCGGGAATCGCGGGAGTTTCAGGAGCCGCGGGAGCTTCCTCGACAAAGGGAGCTTCTTCTACCACAGGAGTCTCCTCAGCCTTGGGGGCCTCTTCTACTACTTCGTTAACAACCTCGGGGGCTTCTTCTTTTTCTATTTTCTGTCCGCAATTGGTACAGAAAAGAGCGTCATCGGCAAGCTGGTTGCCGCAATTTGTACAAAACATATTATTCTCCTGATTATCCTAAGAATTTGTTTACCATTCCGTCAATAACGGGGATATAGATAGTAGACTTGGAAAGAGCTTTGATACCAAGAAGGATAAGAACGATATTCTCAACAAAGGAAATAACGGAGTGAAGGATATCAACGATATCTGAAATCCACTCAATGCTGAAATATTCGCCGTTGAAGAGAGCGATAAAATCGTTAATCACGCCGAAAAGACCGGGGATGATGCTTACGATCCAATAAAGAACTGTCATTGTAACGGTAAATACAACCGCTTTAACAGCCATACGCTTGAGCCATTCGTCGCTTTCAACAAGAAGTATGTAGCCTGCAAGGAAAATGAGAGCCAAGCCAAAGCCTGAGAAAAGTGCTGCAAAATAAGTAAGAGCAGCGAGAAGTCCAATAGAAATGCCAAGTTTTGTTTTCATAGTTTTTATCTCCTTAAATTAAAATATTTACTGTTCTTCGGTGCCGTCAAGCTTTGCTCCGCAATGGTTGCAGAAAACCGCATCAGCCTGAAGCTCTTTTGCACATTTGGGGCAAACCGTGATGCCCTTAATGTCCTTTATCTGCTGTTTGTACTCGCTGATTTTCTTCTCTGCACCGAGCACCTCGGAAACAAGCTCGTAGAATTCCCCCTCTGCTCTGTCTCCAATCTTTTCGACGAAAAGCTTACCTATCTTCTTGTAGCATTCGTCTATCTTTCTTTCCTCGTCGGAAATAGAAAGATTTATCTTCGTTATATCAGCAAGCTCTTTGCCCTTATCAACAACGCTCTGACTTGCCTTTGAAATCTTCTTACCTAAATCTTCAAAAAAAGCCATGTTTTTCTCCTTTCAAGAAAAATAATATACTACGTTAATGATATTATATTAAATTATTCACGATTTGTCAACAAAAATATCCCCTCATACAATCGTTTTTTCTCTTGAAAAAGAAAGGGTTGTGTGCTATCATTAATATAAATAAGGAAAAATTCGTTTCAGAAAGGAATAAAGATATGACTATACTGGTTACAGGCGGAACAGGATATATCGGCTCACATACTGCTGTTGAGCTTATCGAGAGAGGTTATGAGGTTATTATTGCCGACAACCTTTCAAACTCCTCTGAGTCGGTTCTTGACAGAATTGAGGAAATCACGGGAGTGAAGCCCAAGTTTTATCTTATTGATTTGACAGAAAGAGAGCCCACCGAAAAAATATTTGAAGAAAACAAAATTGATGCCGTAATTCACTTTGCAGGACTTAAAGCCGTAGGTGAATCGTGGCAAAAGCCCGCCCTTTACTACCGCAACAACATTACAAGCTCGGTTGTGCTTGCCGAGGTTATGGCAGAGCACGGCTGTAAAAAGCTCATATTCTCTTCTTCGGCAACAGTTTACGGCGAGCCCAAGTCTGTGCCCATTTCCGAGGATTTCCCTCTTTCCACAACCAATCCCTATGGCACAACAAAGCTTATGATAGAGAAGATTTATACCGACCTTGCCACCTCTGACAAGGAATGGAACATAACTCTCCTTCGTTACTTCAACCCCATCGGGGCTCACAAGAGTGGTCTTATCGGCGAAAACCCCAACGGTATTCCCAACAACCTTATGCCCTACATAGTTAAGGTAGCGGCAGGCGAGCTTTATCAGCTCAGCGTATTCGGAAACGACTACCCCACTCCCGACGGAACGGGTGTGAGAGACTACATCCACGTAACCGACCTTGCTCTCGGTCACGTTGCATCTATCGAAAAAATGACCGAGCCCGGCGTTCACATTTTCAATCTTGGAACAGGCAAGGGATACAGCGTTCTTGAAATAGTAAACGCCTTTGAAAAGGTAAACGGCGTTAAGGTGCCCTACGTTATAACCGCCCGCCGTCCCGGTGATATTCCTATGTGCTACGCCAACCCCGACAAGGCAAAGAGCGAGCTTGGCTGGGAAACAAAGCTTGGGCTTGAAGATATGTGCCGTTCGGCTTGGGGATATGCTGTGAACAAGCTGAAGAAGTAAAGAGGTACTACTACAATGAATAGTAAAACAAAGCTTATACTCGGAACGGTTTTAGTTGTGGGTTTAGTCGGCGGTATTCTTGGGAAAATTGAGGAAAATTCCCTGCCTGCTGACAATCAGGTGACTGACAGCCAGAATACCAATGATTACGTCTACAACGACCCAAATAGCGGCTATTACGAAGACAACTCTTCGGACAACGCAGCGGGATACACCGACCAGAACAATCAGACAAGCGGTATTGAGAGTGCCAAAGATAAGTTTGACAGTCTTATGAACGATATAAATGCAGGAAGCTCGGATTCCTCCCAAAGTAATACAGGTAGCACCTCCGCAGGGGGTAACCGCTTTAATACTTCAAGCAGTAACACTTCAAGCAACGATAAAAAGGAAAGCGGAGTAACCATAGTTCAGATAGGCAACGATAAAACAGATAATTCCGCAAGCACAACGCCCTCTGTACCTATGGCGCCCACGGTAAAGCCCTCTGCACCAAGCACTAACACCAACACTAATACTAACACTAATGCCAATACTAACAATAACACAACATCTAAGCCTAACGTTAATACAAACACGAACGTTAACGTCAATACAAAGCCATCAGTAAGCACTCCGTCAAGCACTAAGGTTTCCTTGGATACGACGGGAGATTACAGCGGATTAAGACTCGAAAGGCAATCTGACAGAAACGACTTTACACTGCACAATCTTAACAAAAGCAAGATTAACACGGCAGATAGCCTTACAGGCACAGAAGAGCCTCTTATAGTTGCGGTTAGTGCCTTTAATGCATACAAAAACCAAGACGGAGACTCTATGGCAAAGCTTCATTATCCAAACACTAAGGGAGCATCGGATACTTCAACAACAGAAAATCCTTTTGTTGCATACAAGGTATTGGGATATGAAAAATTACCCGACAGCGACGTTGAAAAGCTCAACGATTCCTTTGAAAGTGCAAAAAAGCTTTATGGATATAATTTCGACGTTACCGCAACAGAGTATTATCGCATAACAATGGAAATTTATCAGTATGAGCCCACAGAGCCAAATCACTCACCTTATCCCAATTATGAGCCCGACCCCTACTACTTTACAGCTTTAGTATATAAAGCGGATAATTCTTACTACCTGCATTCATTTATGACAGCAAAGTAATAATTTCAAAAAAACACTTGACAAAACATCCGAGGAGTGTTAGAATAATATGCCGCATATTGTGGGTATAATACTTTTTAAGTAACCTACCGTAGCGAGACGTTAATAGAAAGCGAGGTGCTTTTCGTGTTTGCAGTAATCAAGACAGGCGGAAAGCAGTACAAGGTTCAGGAAGGCGACATCATCTTTATTGAAAAGCTTGATGTTGAAGCAGGTGCTGAAGTTACATTCGATAACGTGCTTGCGCTCTCCGATGGTGACAATTTTGTTGCCGGTACTCCTACTGTTGCAGGATGCACAGTTACCGCTACCGTTGTTAAGAACGGTAAGGGCAAGAAGATCCACATCTTGAAGTATAAGCCCAAGAAGGACTCCAAGAAGAAGATCGGTCACAGACAGCCCTATACAAAGGTACAGATTCAGAAGATTGCAAAATAATGATTAAAGCAGTTTTTTATAAAGCCGATGAGTCGTTTAAAGGTTTTTCTCTGACAGGCCACGCCATGTTTGAACTTGACGGTCCCGACGTGGTATGTGCGGCAGTCAGCGGAATGACAAACCTTGTACTCAATACTCTTACCGAGGTTTTCAAGTGCGACCTTGCCACCGTTGTTGACGGAGACGAGGCGAAGATAGAAGCAACGGTAGAGAACGTAATTCCGGGCACTGAAAATTCGGTGAACGGCGTTATCAAGGGCTTTATGCTACAGCTTCAGGATTTAGAAGAGCAATACCCCGAGAATCTAAGAGTTACCTTTAAGTAACAAAATATCACGAAAGGAAATTAAGAGTCATGTTAAGATTAAGCTTACAGTTTTTTGCACATAAAAAAGGTGTTGGTTCTACAAAGAACGGACGTGATTCCGAGTCCAAGAGACTTGGCGCAAAGAAGGCTGACGGTCAGGCATGTGTAGCAGGTAATATCCTCGTTCGTCAGAGAGGAACTCATATCCATCCCGGCGAAAACGTTGGAAGAGGATCTGACGACACTCTTTTCGCACTTACCGACGGTATCGTTAAGTTCGAGCCTATGGCTGGTGGAAGAAAGAAAGTCAGCGTTAGATAAGAACCTGAAAGGAGTTGCCGAAAGCAACTCCTTTTATTTTGAAACTTCACTTAAGGGCTTTGCCCTAACACCCACAAGAGAACTTTTTGAAAAAAGTTCCCTTGCCCCTCAAAAACTTTAATGTTTTTTAAATTAATTTTCGTGGGAGTTTGAGGGAGTGCTTTTTTAAAAAGCATTTCCTCAAGATAAAAATAATGTTTATAGATAAAGTAGAAATTTACGTAAAAGCAGGCAACGGCGGTAACGGTGCCGTTGCGTTCCACCGTGAAAAGTACGTTGCTGTGGGAGGCCCCTCGGGCGGTGACGGCGGTCACGGCGGAAATATTGTTTTTGAAGTAGACACAGGTGAAAATACACTTTTGCCCTTCAGATACAGAAGAAAATTCGTTGCAGGTAACGGCGAGGACGGAAAGGGTGAAAAGTTCCACGGCAAAACCGCCGAGGACCTTATCATCAAGGTTCCTCAAGGTACACTTATCAAGGACGCCGAAAGCGGTAAGATAATGTACGATATGGGTCTTGACGGGCGCTTTGTTGCGGCTAAGGGCGGCAGAGGCGGTTTTGGTAATACTCATTTTGCTACCCCCACCCGTCAAATTCCCCGCTTTGCAAAGGGCGGAACCCCCGGTGAAGAACGCACCCTTGTATTAGAGCTCAAAATGCTTGCAGACGTGGGACTTGTAGGATTTCCCAACGTTGGAAAATCGACCATTCTCTCTATGGTATCGGCTGCCCGTCCCAAAATCGCAAACTACCATTTCACAACCCTCTCCCCCATGCTTGGAGTTGTTAAGGTTGACACCGCCAGCTTCGTTATGGCAGATATCCCCGGACTTATAGAGGGAGCAAGCGATGGAGCAGGACTTGGACACGAGTTCTTGCGTCACGTTGACCGCTGCAGACTGCTTCTTCACGTTGTTGATGCGGCGTCTACCGAGGGACGTGACCCCATCGACGATATCGAAAAGATAAACGAAGAGCTTGAACGCTACAATCCCGAAATGGCGACCCGCCCTCAGATACTTGTTGCAAACAAATGTGACGTAGGAGTAGAGGACGAAACAAAGGCAAGACTTGAAGAATATGCCAAAGAGCACGATATGAAGCTTGTCTACGTTTCGGCGGCAACCCGCTCGGGCATTGACGAAATGCTCCGCGAGACGGTACGGCTTCTATCCACCCTTCCTGAGCTTAAGCGCTACGAGGCAGAATACGTAGAAGAGACCATAGAGCCCACGGGAGACAACACCATTGAAGCCACTCTTTCAAAGGGCGGTGTCTGGGTAGTTGAGGGTGAATGGCTTGAACGGCTGATGACTAACGTAAACTTCGACGACAGAGAGTCCCTTGCCTGGTTCCACAAGGTACTCAAGAAAACAAAGGTCTTTGAACAGCTTGAAGAAAAGGGCGTTCAGGACGGAGACACAATTTCTATCTACGGTTTCGAGTTCGACTACGTTAAGTAGTGTTTCAAAGGAACTTTTTATAAAAAGTTCCCTTGACCTTCAAAAATTTTAAAACAAAAGTGCTTGCATAACGCAAGCACTTTTTTAATACTTATGATAACACTCAAGATAACACTTATGATAAAAGAATTCTTGATTTTAGCGTAAAATAATAAAATGTTTTCAGACCTTATTTCACGAATAGAACAATTAATCTCTCAAAGCCAAAAAGTTCTCCCCAAAAGCTTCACTTATTTTTCCTATACACTATTCTTATTCTTCCCTTTCGCGAAAAACCGTCGGTTTTAAGGAGAAGTGCTTTTCCCTGTCCTTTTAGGGAGATTTTGTCTCCTTCTTTTACGTCTGAATCGGTTTTCTTTAACACGATACCGTTTACCTGAACCAGACCTGCCGAGATTTTCTCACAAGCAGTGCTTCGGGATAAAGAAAAAACACTTGCCACGATACCGTCAAGTCTCATAGACGCCACGGTGTCGCTTTTTTCTTCAAAGTCGTCCTTTCTTTCAAAGGTCATATGGGGACGTTCTTTTACCTTTACAGGATATCGTCCTATTTTTTCAAGGCTTTCAAGAACAAAGGGCAAAACGCTTTTGCGAAGAACGAAGTGTCCTTCTCCGCCCTTTGCCACGATATCACCTACCGCCTCACGTTCAATGCCAAGCCCCATAAGAGAGCCAAGGATATCGCGGTGGGAAAACTCCGCATCGTTTTTATTGAACTTATCTACCTCAACGCCCACAAAGGTAATATCCGCCGTGTCATTGTCGGCTTTATCTATATATTCGGGCAAGAAAACTGCAGTGGTACGCTCGGCATCCTCATAGCCGCCCCAAAAGGCAAAGTTAAGAAAGCCAAGCCCTCCAAGGAGCATTTCAACTCTCGCCCTTTCCCCTTCGGTAAGAAAGGCGGTTGAGGTAGCAATATTTCTTTTCTCGCACCGCTGGGCAAGGTCAATAATATGGGCGAATTTTATCTTTTCGCCGTCGTTTTCCGCAAAGCGGTTTATAAGTGCATTTTTATCCATAATAATGTTAAGGAGAGGGGGTTCCCTCTCCTTTCCTTTTGTTAAATGATTAATAATGAATAGTTAAAAACAAATAGTAAAACCGAAGTAATGCGAAGTTTTTCAATGCAAACTAAGCTTTATTAACTGAACCGAAAAGCTCCATCTTTTCACGAACGGTAGCCTTGATTGCTTCTACGCCGTCTGCCAGGAGCTTTCTGGGGTCAAAGCCCTTGCCCTGAAGGTCTTTACCTGCTTCGATATATTTACGTGTAGCAGCAGCAAATGCAAGCTGGCACTCGGTGTTAACGTTAATCTTAGAAACGCCAAGGTCGATAGCCTTCTTAATCATGTCGGCAGGGATACCTGTACCGCCGTGAAGAACGAGGGGCATATCGCCAACCTTTTCGTTAATAGCGGCAAGAGTGTCAAAACGAAGTCCTGCCCAATTTTCGGGATACTTACCGTGGATGTTACCGATACCTGCTGCAAGCATTGTAACGCCAAGGTCTGCAATCATCTTACATTCGTTAGGGTCAGCAACCTCACCGCCGCCTACAACGCCGTCTTCTTCACCGCCGATAGCGCCTACCTCTGCTTCAAGAGACAGACCCTTTGCGTTACAAACGTTGATAAGCTCCTGAGTTTTTGCGATATTCTCCTCAATAGGATAGTGAGAGCCGTCGAACATAACCGAAGAAAATCCTGCTTCAATGCACTTATATGCACCCTCGTAGGTTCCGTGGTCAAGGTGGATAGCAACGGGAACTGTAATTCCAAGTCCTTCAATCATGCCCTCTACCATATTAACAACAGTCTTGAAGCCGCACATATATTTGCCTGCGCCTTCGGAAACGCCGAGAATAACGGGAGACTTCATCTCTTCTGCGGTGAGAAGGATAGCCTTTGTCCATTCAAGGTTATTAATATTGAACTGACCTACTGCATAGTGGCCTTTTTTTGCTTTTTGAAGCATCTCTTTTGCTGATACCAACATATTTATTTCTCCTTAGTATTAAATTTCGTTGTTATTATACACTAATTCAACAAAAAAATCAATAGGAACCGCAAGTAAATTACGGTTCCTATTTATCAAAATTACTTGATTTCTACTATCTGTCCGCCAAGATCTGCTGACTGCATCTCTGCAAGAGCAATTCTAATAGTATCCATAGAAGATTCGGGGGGATTGATTGTATTTGCTGCACCGCTCTGAATGATGTCAACAAAGTACTTAATTTCGGGGTAGTGGCCGCCGAGCTGAGGAACGTCGGGAAGAACTATCTCGGAGTAATCCTTCTTATACGCTCTGATCTTTGTACCGTCGAATACTACTGTACCCTCTTCAAAGTCTGCTCTGAAGCCGTGACGGAATCCGCCCTCATAGTTTACCCAGATATTCTCTGTATGTATGCAGTAATTCTCGTCATAGATGTAGTTTGTAGCACAAGTATCGTAGCCTGAGCCGGGGATACAAATCTTACCAACGGTGGAAACTGCCTTAGGCATACCGTAGAGGTAGTTAACCATATCTACGTCGTGAATATGCTGGTCAAAGAGACCTCCACCGCCCTTTTCACGGCAAAGGAACCAATCCTTTGTAGGTGTACCGCCATTTCTGTAATAGAAACCGCCCACGGGTGCACCAAGCTTACCTGTTGTGAAGAATTCCTTAAGGAGAGCCCACTCGCCCCAGAATCTCAGACACTGACCGATCATAAGACGAACGTTGTTCTTCTTAGCGGTGTCGATCATAAGCTGACACTGAGCAAGAGAAAGAGCCATAGGCTTCTCGGAGAGACAGTGGATACCCTTGTTCATAACCTTACAAGCAACTGTGCTGTGCTCGTAGGTAGGAACAACTACGTTTACAAGGTCAAGCTCTTCGTTTTCAAGCATATCCTCAACTGTGGAGTAGAGGTGATACTTAGAAAAGTCATAGTCAGCCTTTTCCATACCTTCAAGGTTGAGAGTAGCGTCAACCTTACCGAAAGCCTTAGGGTCGATATCACAGAGAGCAACAAGCTTGATATCAACGCCGTCCGCCATAAGCTGTTCAAGAACGCTGAGGTGGCCACGGCCCATTGAACCGAGACCTACAAGTCCCATTTTTAACATATTCATTTACCGCCTTTAAATTATTTTTAAAAATAAGTCAAAAACTCTTGACTTTTATCTAAGTTTATAGTATACCAATTCTTGAAGAAACGCAATGACTAAACCGACGATTTTTATGGACAAATCAACAGTTTATTTTTGTAAAAGGAAAAAGAAAAATGGCTGAAAGTATAAAGCACACCGATCAAGCTTACTTCAGAATAGACAATCTTGCCGACAGAAGTGTCCCTCTTTTGGTAAATTCCTGCGGTGAAACCGTTTTGAAGGAAAGCTTTTTAACAAAAAGAAAAAGACACGATTTTTATCTTATGTATATCTTGGGAGGAAAAATCGACGCTGTTTGTAAAGGCGAAAAAACTGTTCTTGAAAGAGGCAACGTTATCTGTGTTTCCCCTAACACCCACTACAATTACAAAAATTCTCCCGAGTCCTCCGAATATGTGAATTACAGCTGGATTCACTTCACGGGAAGCGAAGCGGAGGCAATTTTATCCGCCTGCCACATACCTCTCAACACCCCTATAAGAGTAGACATAAAAGAGAGCGTGCTTTCTCTCTTTGAGGAGCTGTTCTATGAATTCAGAAACGGCAGTGCCGACAGCGATAAAACGGCGGCTATCATTTTAAGATATATTCTTTTCAAAATCGGACGTTCAAGAAGGGAAAACAAGAAAGAGGACAGAAAGCTTGACTTGTCAATACGCTACATACATACCCACCTTTCCTCTCCCTTGTCGGTAGAAGAGCTTTCCGCCATGGAATTTTTGAGTCCAAGCCGATACAGAGAGGTTTTCAAAAAGGTTACGGGCCATTCGCCAAGTGAATATATAACCCTTGTCAGACTGAGACAAGCGTGCGACCTTCTTGACGAAGGAAACCTATCCATTGAAGAGACCGCCATTCAGGCAGGCTACAGCGACAGACTGTATTTCCAAAGAGTTTTCAAGAGTCATCTTGGAATAACTCCGGGCGAATACCGAAAGAAATCAAAGGAAACAAACTAACTGTAAGGAGCTTTTATGGAAAACATCATTATTGAAAATAAACGATTTATACTTACTGTGGGAAGCGACGCCAAGACGAAGAGCCTTATCTTAAAAGAAAACGGCGAGGAATGTCTTGATAAGAGCGAGAGCCTTTCTCTCTTTTCACTTACGGAGGAAAGACCCTTCAACAACGAAATAAAGCTCTCACACCCCAATAAAAAAACCACCTTTCAGGCAAACTCCCTTATCCTCGAAAAAGACCGCCTTATCGTTGGCTTTGAGCTTGTAGGCTTCAAGGCGGCGGTGAGTGTGAAAAAATCCGATGACTATATTGCTTTTACCCTTGACGACTTTATCATCTCGGAGGCAGACTTTGAAAGACTTGCTATGACTCCCCCGCCCGTATATGAGTTCAGACTCATTCAGCTTCCCGTAAAGAAGCGCGAGAGCTTCGGTGAGTGGCTCAACGTTACCTTTGACGAAAAAGCGGCGGTAAACGTTCTTGCAACTATGCCTTACACCAAAATCGACAGCAAAAAAAGAGAAAACTGCCGTATTATGTACGCCGATGCCTTGAGAGATATAAAGATGAAGGGATGCTCTGCCGCACTTATCGTTTCTTCCCCCGACGAGCTTCTTGATTGCATCGACACCTTGGAGCACGATTTCGACCTGCCCAGAGGTGTAGAAAGCCGAAGACGAAAGGAGCTGAATGCTTCAATTTATTGGGCGTGGGACGTTAATCCCGCAACCCTTGACGAGCACCTTTCTTATGCCAAAAAGGGCGGATTTTCCATGATGCTCCTTTATTATTCCTCTTTCTTTAAGGAAGAGAACGGATACAGATATTCGGGAGACTTTGATTATAACGAGCATTTTCCAAACGGTGAAAAGGACCTCAGGGCAATGCTTGACAAGATAAAAGCCGAGGGCATTCACCCCGGTATACATTTCCTTCAGACGCATATCGGCATAAAGAGCCGTTACGTCTCCCCCTACGCCGACCACAGACTTAATCTTACAAGATACTTCACTCTCGCAAAGCCCCTTGGCGAGGATGACACCACCCTATACGTTGAAGAAAATCCCGAGGGAACAGTTATGCATCCGAAATGCCGAGTGTTAAAGTTCGGAACAGAGCTTATCTCCTATGAGAGTTATACAACCGAGCAGCCTTACGCCTTTACGGGGTGTAAGAGAGGACATTTCGACACGGTTATCAAAAACCACGATTTAGGCGAAATCGGCGGTATACTTGACCTTAGTGAATTCGGCGCAACAAGTGTTTATATTAACCAAAGGACAAGCCTTCAGGACGAGGTGGGTGAAAAGCTTGCAAAGGCTTATGACGCAGGCTTTGAGTTCATCTACTACGACGGCTCGGAGGGAACTAATCCTCCATTTGAAATATACATACCTCTTGCGCAGTACAAGATATATGAAAAGCTTAAAACCAAGCCTCTCTTTACCGAGGGGGCGGCAAAGGCGCATTTCAGCTGGCACTTTCTCAGCGGAGGTAACGCCTTCGATATCTTCCCTATGAATATCTTTAAAGAGAAAATTGTAGAATTCCCCTTAGAACAAGCACCCAGAATGGCGTGCGATTTCACAAGGCTGAATTTTGGCTGGTGGGCATACTACAACGATACTCAGCCCGACATATACGAATATGGCACGTCAAAGGCGGCATCATGGGACTGCCCCGTAACTATGCAGTCTAACGTTGACAGATTTAAGTCAAATCCAAGAACAGACGATATCTTTGAAGTAATTTCACGATGGGAGGACGTAAGGCGCAAAAATTGGCTCACCAAAGAGCAGAAAATAGCCCTCCGAGACCCCAATACCGAGTACACTCTCCTTATAAACGAAGAGGGAGAGTATGAGCTTACCCCTTACTATGAGATAAAGACCAAGGAAGAGGACCTTTCTGCCTTCTACTTTGAAAGAAAGGGAAAGAGCTTTGTCGTATGCTGGCACAAGACGGGAGAAGGAAATCTCACCATAGCCCTTGACGGCGATGCTGTCTATGAGGATGAACTTGGCGGTACCGGCACGCCCTTTAAAAGGTCGGGCTCGACTCTGACGCTTCCTCTGTCAAAGAAACGCTATTTCTCAACCTCATTAAACAAAAATGCCGTCATAAAGGCATTTGAAAACGGAAGGCTTTCTTAAATGAGCGACGAATATATAAAGCATCAAATATCCAATATTATAAATATCCACAAGATAGCCATTGTAAACTTCTTTGAATTCAAAGAGCAATTTTCAATGAAGGGCGAAAAGCACAGCTTTTGGGAGTTTGTGTACGTGGACCGCGGAGTGTTATCGGTCAACACCGAAAACGACAGTTTTGATTTAAAGGAAGGAGAATGCGTATTCCATAAGCCCGGAGAATACCACCTGCACAAACCTCTCTCCCCCACGGGAGCAAGCTACTACGTTATAGGCTTCATCTGTAATTCTCCCCATATGCAGACTTTCAGAGACAAGCACTTCAGGCTTTCGCCAAAGCTGAGAGGCTTCATTGTAAGTATTCTTGAAGAGGCAAGTCGCGTTTTTGATTTTCCCTTCAATACCCCCGACAATCAAAGGCTGAAGGTGTCCGAAAACGCAATGCTGGGCGGTCAGCAAATGATAAGAACCTATCTTGAGCAGTTCATCATTCTCATTTTAAGACAGACCCACAACGTAAAAAACACCCCCTCCCCCATGAGCGAAACCAAGGAAGAAAAGCTTGTATCGGCAATAAAAAATAAGATTTTTCTTCACCTTTACAGCAGGATAAGCGTTGAAGAAATTTGCCGTGAGATGAATTATTCAAGGGCGTATCTTTCTAAAGCCTTCCTCAAAGAGTGCGGATGCACTATGAATGAATACATCACAAAATTAAAAATAGAGGAGGCAAAAAGCCTCATACTTCTGAAAACCTACAATTTTTCCCAAATTTCAGATATGCTCGGCTTTTCAAATCCCCTATATTTTTCAAGAGTCTTTAAAAGAATAACAGGTGTTTCTCCAAGTGAGTTTAAAAATACTCCCGAAAAGTAATTTTCGGGAGTATTTCTATTTGTAAGTAAATTGTATTTAAATCAATATCGCCTCTTTACAAAAAGATATGTTTTATTGACATTATTGTATTTAATTTAATTTTTGTTTCAATTATAATCAAATTAAGATAAAGAGAAAATGGGGTGTGACCATGAAAATAGCCATAGGCTCATTACAATGCGAGGGAAACAGTCTTTCTCCTGTTCCTACCCGCCTTTCCGACTTTGACTACGCGAAAGGTGAGGCAATGTATGAAAAAATCAAGGTTATGGATTTACTTCGCGAGAAAAATGTCGTTGTAATACCCACCCTTTACGCCCATGCTCTCCCCGGCGGAGCCGTAAGCAAAGAGGATTTTTTAAAGCTTGCTCATGATATTGCAGACGGCATCCCCACCGACGTTGACGGAATATGGCTCTATCTTCACGGTGCACTTTGTGTTGAAGAAATCGGCTCGGGAGATACTTATCTCCTGAAGCTCATTCGTGACAAGGTGGGCTACAATATTCCCATATCCCTTGCCATGGACTTTCACGCAGACAACACCGACGAAATAGTTGAAATGGCAAACGTTATCACCGCTTTCCGCACGGCACCTCACACCGACCACAAGGAAACGCAGGAGCGGGCGATGAAGCTTCTTTTTGAATGTATAGAAGAGAAAATACTGCCTACCCCCGCAATTGCCCGTGCAAACGTTGTAATCCCCGGAGATGCGGTGCAAACCTCTCTTGAACCTTTAAAAAGCATTATGGAATACGCCGAGGAAATCGAGAGAACCGTGCCCGATATGATGTCTGTGCAGGTTTTCAACGGTCAGCCTTGGGTAGATGAGCCTTATATGGGACCGAATTTTGTGGTAACTCACAAAAGCGACCCTGAAACCGCACAAAAATACGCCGACATCCTTGCAAAAAAATTCTATGACGCAAGATATGATTTTAAATTTCTTGTAGAAACCGCCGAGCCCGAAAAGGCAATTGAGCTTGCAATGGCAGACAAGGGGCAGGTGTTTATCTCCGATTCGGGAGACAACACCACGGCAGGAGCGTCGGGTGACAACGCCTTTATGCTCAACCGTGTGATAAAAGCAGGCGCTAAAAACGTTCTTGTTGCGGGAATAGCCGATGCTCCCGCCTGCGATATATGCTACAGTGCCCAAATCGGCGATACTGTGGAAATAACAGTAGGCGGTACACTGGACAAAAATAGCGAAAAGGCAAAAATAAAAGGAGTGCTCATTCACAAGGGTGACATCCTTTCCTACACGGGAGGAAACGAGGGTCACTCGGCAACTTTGGACTGCGGTAACTTTACCGTTGTTATAACAAAAAACAGAGCGTCAATGTGCCGACCCGATATATTTGAGTCGGTGGATATTGATATAAACGATTATAAAATAATTGTGGTAAAGCTTGGATATCTTTTCCCCGAGCTTGCCAAAATCGCACCCCGCGCAATACTCGCCTTCACACCGGGAGCATCAACAGAGCGTCTTGAGGATATGCATATGAAAAACATAAGGCGACCCATGTTCCCTCTCGACGATAATTTTATATGACAAACATTCATAAATAATTTTGGGGTTAAATGAAAATTAATGTTAATTTCGTCTTTTGCGAAATTGTCCGAAATTATTCATTCTTCAATATTCAATATTCATTCACAAATTATAAGCCGTTTACGGCAAGAAAAGGAGAATATATTATGGCATATTACAACATGGCAGAAACAGAAAAAAGACTTGAAAAAATAAAAGAAATTCTGAGAGCTAAGAACCTGGACGCCGCTCTTATCTACTTCGATGAGCTGAACGTTGCAAACGGCTGGTATCTCACCGGTTGGTGCGGTCAGTTTGAAAAGGGCTCTGTGCTCGTTCCCGTAGAAGGTGAACCCATACTTCTTGGAGGTCCCGAATCAGAGCCTTTCGCAAAGATGAACTCGGCTATTACAAAGGTTCGTTGCTTCCCCGTGTTTATGGTGCCCGACGAAGAGTATCCCAACGCTACCATTATGAACTTCAAAGAGCTCAACGACGAGCTTAAGAGCGAAGGCACAGTGCTCCGCCGCATCGGCTTTGTAGGCACTTCCACAATTCCCCATCAGGTATACTGCGACTTTATGGCAGGCTTTGAGGGAGTTGAAATGGTGGATATCACCGACGAATACGAAACTCTCAGAGCATACAAGTCGGCTTGGGAAGGCGATCAGATTCAGAAGGCAACAGAGCTTTGCGACGTAGCAAGAGACAAGATGATGGAAGCTATAAAGCCCGGTGCGTTTGAATTTGAAGTTGCAGCCGCAGGTGAAGCATATTGCCGTAAGAACGGTGCTACAAGCTTCGCTTACTCCACCATCGTAGGCTCAGGTGAGCGTGCAAAGGCAGTTGTTCCCACCGCTACCAACAAGGCTATGCAGGACGGCGAGCTTGTAATGATTGGTATTGCTCCCCGCTTCAACGGATATGCAGGCACCTTTGGTGATACAATTCCCGTAAACGGCGTTTACACACATAAGCAGAAGGACCTTTTAAACCATATGAGAGAGACCTTCCGTCTCACTCACGAAATGCTGAAGCCCGGTATGTCGGGTCGTGAAATCGACGTTCCCGGCAGACTCTACTATGAAAAGCACGGACTTATCGACTATCTCGTTTGTCCCTTCGCTCACTCTATCGGTCTTATGGAGGCTGAGTCTCCCTTCTTCGGCCCTAACGGCGACTTCGTTCTCGTTCCCGGTATGGCAGTAATGGTTGACGTAAGCTTCTTCGGTCACCCCGACCTTCACGGCGGTAGAATTGAAACGGGCTTCATCATCACCGAAAACGGCTCAAAGCCCCTCTCTCCCAAGATGTTCGACTACTTTATGAAGGACTTATAAGGAGGTAGCTATGTCAGAAGCAGTACTTGGCTATAAGCACTATATGTTCATCGACGGTGACCTGCCCGGAAACGGAGACGATATGTCACTTCCGGGACACGAGGCTATGATGATAACTAATAAAAATAAGACAGATGCTCACATAAACGTAACTCTTTACTTTGAGGATAAAGAGCCCGTGAGAGACCTGCATCTCGTTATCCCTGCAGAAAGAGTAATCTGCATCAGAATGGACCTTCCCTTCTGCGAAGAAAAGTTTGAAATCCCCTTCGGTCAGTATTCGGTGGAGCTTGACTCAGACGTTCCCATCTGCGCCTCCTTTGGACGTCTTGATCGCAGACATAACCTTGGTTACTATTCCACAGGCTTTTGCGCTATATAGTAAAAAAATCACCCCTCGGGGTGATTTTTTAATGCAAAATAAAAGTAAATTTGCTAATGGCAAATTAGTATTTAATCGTAAATTTCGGCTATGCCGAAATTGTCCACAATTCAGCATTCTGCATTCTTAATTCTGCACTCAAAAAGCGGCTGTTTCCAGCCGCTTTTTTGTTATATCTTCTTTATGCTGATATAGTAAGTAGAATAGTTTGACATTTTAAGATAAATCTTGAAGT
Organism: Clostridia bacterium; assembly: GCA_017467865.1. Classification (GTDB taxonomy): domain Bacteria; phylum Bacillota; class Clostridia; order Oscillospirales; family SIG627; genus RGIG6353. The sequence goes on along the minus strand of JAFUKG010000030.1, from coordinate 7,536 downwards.
TATCGGCGGTGAAAATCTCGGAGCGGACAAGCTCTCTGTCGTGATTTTCGTCAAGTAGATAGTATTCAACCTCAACCTTGCCCTCGGGATTTAAGACGTCGATACAAATATTCTTATCCTCGGCTTCGTCCTCGGCGTCAAAGTAGGTAATCATCATACCGTAGTTGCCCTTGCCGTCGGTTGCAACGCAGTTGTAGGTACTGTCTACTGCGTATTCGGTGGGGACTTGCGTACCAAGGTGCAATAAATCTCTGAACATAAGATATACAAAATAAGTCTTAAAAGGCTTATACGTACCCGCTTCAAAAATTCCGTTGAATCCGCAGGGTCTTGCATCGTAGTACATAAGTGTATCAAGCTTTTCAGACTGACCTGTGCACATAGCGCCTGCAACAAAAGATGAGCCCTTGAGCTCCTTCTGTGCCCTTAGAGAATACTGATACACGTCACCCGTCCAGCCCTTGACGTAGTTCCATTCGTTAAGGCTGGTTTCGATATCGCCGTAGCCGTACTTAGTGAGCACCTTGTCTACAAGCTGAATTTTTCTGGGGAATTCGTTTACGTCCTCGCCGTACATATGCCAAGAGAAGAAGTCGAGCGGGGCGTGCTTGCCCTCTCTTGTGAGATAGGTAAACATATCCTCGAATATATCAATGCTGTCTGTTACCGAGCAAAGAGCAGGCCCGCCAATTTTAAGGTTAGGAAATCTTTCCTTCAAGTGATAGAGTACTGTCTCGAAGAATTCAAAGAACTCATCCATGGTACCGCCCCAGGTAGGACTGTTGCCCTGCTTGTAGCCCGTATCGGGCTCGTTCCATATTTCCCAATATTCTATGTCATAATGGAAGCCGTTTGCCCAACCCTCGTTATAGTGCATAATAATATGCTCGCAAATCTCCGACCACTTCTTGAAATCCTTTGGAGGAAGCGTACCGAATTTATATCCGTGCTCGATAGAGGCACCAAGACGGTAAAAAACCTTGGTTCCTGAGTCAATTATGTTCTTAATGTATTTATCGGTAGGCTCAAAAATATAGGAAGCAGGGTCATTTACGTCGGCATCGAAGTTTCTGAAAATTCTGTGTACGTCAACCGAAAACTCTCCGCCATAGCCCGTAAAGAAGGCTGAGTCATGAAGACGTGCGAAGGAAAACTCCGCCTCCTTATACAAATCGAAATTAGTAGGAGCCTTTCTTACGTTAAGTGCAGTAGGTCCGTTATTGACGGCGTTCATGTACTTGATTTTACCGCCCGTTTTCCTCAGGTCAAGAGAGATACGTTCCATGATTTTTCTCCTTAATAAAGCATATTTCCTTAGTTCAAGTTCATTCTAAATACCATGGTGGAAAAAGTCAATAGAAGACTTAAAAAAGAGCAAAAAATGGTGACTTTACACCAATTTGCCCTTTTCTTTTTTACTCTTCAAGATGAACAATACGTAATATATTAAACCTACTAAGGCGTCGGCACCCCAGCTTGCCGACCAGCCGATGAACATACCCGTCATACCCATTTTTGAAATAAGCACGTAGGAAACACCTATCCTTGCCACTGTTCCAAAAGCGGTTGACACCATAAGAGGTGATTTTGAACCAAGCCCTCTGAAAAAGGCGTGGAAAAGATTAGCTACAACGTTAATAGAAATAAGAGGAATAAAGTAGGTCAAAAACTGAACTGCATAAACAAGAGCCACAGTATCAGTCTTGTCTTTGAAGAACAATGACGTAATATGCTCGGGGAAGAGAGCACAAATAAGAATGAATGGAAAAGTGAAAATAAATCCTTGTATAAATCCTACCTTGACACCTTTTGAAAAAAGATGTTCTTTTTTGCCGCCGTTTGCCTGAGCGATATAGTTTGCAAGAGTTTTGGATGAATTCTGATAAACTGCCGCATTTATGTCAAACACTCTTTGGCAAACCGTATATGAAGCTGTGGCGCTCTTGCCGATAGAGTTAACGAGAGGAGAAACCATAAAGCCCGCTCCGTACATTATCATCTGTTGAATCATATTGGGAAGAGCATAGCTTGCCGAAGAAAGAAAGGAAGATATACTGAATCTGGCTTTGTGGCCGCTTATTCCCATTTCCTTATAACAGGAGCGGAACTTCAATATGTAACAAACGTCTACTATACCTGCGGCAACTACCGAGGAAAGAGCCACGCCGAAAACGCCCCAATGGAGCACGATTATGCTGAAAATATTTCCCGAAACGTTCAAAACTGCCGACAAAACGGACATTACAAAAGGGAAAGTGCCGATACCAAAGGAGTTTATCATAAGAAGTCCGGTGGTATTCATCATTATAAGGAAAAGTCCCAGAACGTAAACTGTAAAATAAGCACTTGCCTCTTTGACAATAGATTTATCTACGTTGAGAAACTCAAAAAGCGGTTCTTGAAATATAACCAGAAACAGAGAAATAGTAAAAATAACACTGCAAAAAACAGTAACGCCTGTAAAAACAGTATTCTTAATAAGTCGGTACTCCTTGGCACCAAAAAGGTTGGCAATATAAATAGAGAAGCCTGAGCTAAGACCCCAAAAAGCAGAAGACACAAAAGATATCAAGGGTGCAGTTGCACCGATTGCCGCAAGTCCTACCTCACCAAGATACTTTCCTGCTATAACCGTATCAATGGTGGCATACATCTGAGACAAAAGCCCTGCAAATACCATAGGGATTGCAAATAAAATAAAGTTTTTATATATGTTACCCGACGTTAAATCTTTCATGCTTCCTCCTGTTGACAAAAATGTTTCGCTAAGCTATAATCATTATAATCCCTTTTAGAATTTTTGCAATATGTGTTTAAAATTTTGATAATTTATCATCTTTTGTCACAAAGGAGAGCTTATGTATCAAAGCGAGAGACTTGACAAAATTCTTGATATACTTGAAAAAAACGGATATACAACGGTAAAATATCTTACCGAAGTTCTATGCTATTCCAATGCTACAATAAACAGAGACTTAACTATTCTCGAGTCAAAAAAGCTTGTGAAACGAAGCTACGGCGGGGTGGAGCTTGACCATAGTAAAAGCATACCTCTCGTTTTTCGCTATCACAAGATGAAAAACGCAAAAATGAAAATTGCTCGCACTGCGGCAGAGTTTATTGAGGACGGAGATACTATCTTCATTGACGCTACCACCACAACGCAGTATATCGGTCAGTACGTAGAGAACAAAAAGGGCGTTACGGTCATTACGAACAATATGGCGCTTGCCACCTATCTTAGCGATATCGGTATAGAAGTCATTTGTCTCGGTGGAAAAATCGTAGAGTCCCCTTATATGCTCTCGGGTGTTCAGACAGTAGAAAACGCAAGGAAGCTACACGCCGACAAGGTGTTCTTTTCAACGGCGGGAATTCTTGACAATGGAAAGATAGTATGCTCGGAGGACTATTACCTTCTTATACTAACAATGCTTGAAAACGCTGACAAAAGCTTCTTTCTTGTAGATAAGGGGAAAATCAATCCCGAGGGAATAAACTGCCTTTGCGATATTGATGACGTAGACTTTGTCATATCCGACGTTGACTTAAAGGAAATAATTAAAAAAGACTGCAAAAACACAGAATTTATAATAGCGAGGAAATAAAATGAATTACAAAATTATAGCGTGTGACCTTGACGGCACACTTCTCAATTCAAAAATGGAAGTAACAAAAGAAAACCTCCAAGCCATAAAGGAGCTTGGTGAAAGAGGGGTTATCTTCGTTCCATGTACGGGCAGAACCTATGCCGAGGTACCCGAGGAAATAAGAGAGCTTCCCGGCGTGAGATACTTTATTCACTCGGGCGGGGCGGTTGTTTACGATAAGAAAACGGGCGAACGCATTGAAATGTGTATGACAAGAGAAAAATGCGATATAGTTTTAAATAAGGTGGCTGAGTACCACACCTTTACAGTAGTTCGTTATGACGGCAAATCCTACGTAAACAAAGAAACTCACAATGAGGAGTGCTACGTAGAGCACAGACTTTCTGAAAACTGCCGCCGCTTTCTCTTTACAACGAATAACGCCATAGATAACTTCAAGGAGTTTTCTTATTCTGTCTCCCCCGTTGAGGCAACCTGCACATATTTTAAGTATCAAGAAGAGCAGGACGAGTGCCGTGAGTTTTTTGAAAAAACAGGACTTTTTCAGGTAGTATCCTCTGAGCCCTACAACATAGAATGTCTTGATAGCACATCGGGAAAAGGTGTTGCCCTTTTAAAGCTTGCCGAGAAGCTTGGCATCGACAGGAGCGAAACTATTGCTGTGGGCGACAGTAAAAACGATGAAAACTCCATCACTCTCGCAGGTCTTGGACTCGCAATGAAAAACGCCTCTGACGAGTTGAAAAAACTCGCCGATAAGGTGGTCTGCTCCAATGACGAGCACGTGGTAAAATATATCCTTGAAAACATTATTAAGTGAAAAAAGTCTCTCGGAAAAACCGAGAGACTTTTTGTTCGCTATTACTTAATAACCTTTACAAACACAAGAATTGAAAGGATTATTCCCACAAGAGCGTAAAGACCTACAAGTGTTCCTAAAATGGAAAAGATAATTCCGATAAGAGGAATTTTTGCAAGAAGACCGATAACAAATCCGCAAACCACGTCGATGATAACGTAGATTATAAGGGAAATAATAAGAGCCTTCACGTCATTTGCCTTGAACGCGTGAGGGAAAAACTTTTTCAAAGCTTCCATAATGTTCTCCTTTATGTATAAAGTTTTATATTATTATAATACAAGTTTTTACCTTTTTTGTCAATACTCAAAAGCCAAAGTCCGTTTTATTGTATACGTCATCTGTTAAAATGTAAAAAAAGCAAAGGAGTGCTAACATGAGTAAAAAAATCATATCTAAACCCGGTCTTTTCGGAGTTACCTATCACTATGACGAATGTGGAAACTATCTTGGAAAATCCCGCCCCGGTCTTTTCGGAGATACGCAAGTGCATTATGACGCCAATAATAACCACACAGCGACTACGCGACCAGGCTTTTTTGCAAAAAAGGTTACAACTGACGTAAGAACGGGAAAACGGATATCCACCCGCCCAAGTTACCTCGGCGACGTACATTCATCAAACGGAAAGCGTATCGGAAAAAGCCGCCCCGGATTTTTCGGAAAAACTTATACTACTTTTGAAGAAGATGAGTAATAAAGCTGCCCGATTTTCGGGCAGCTTTATTATTCACAATTATTTTTGTTTAATTATAACTATGTTCATCTTCCAAACGCCCATAATACCATATCAATCTTTCTTGGTGTCCAAAAATCTGTATTGAATTTATTATTAAGCTCGGTGGCTTTTTCTCTCATTATTTCCACCAAAACAACCCCATCCTTAATCTTCAAGTTTTCGGGGTTCATATTTTTCAAATCAAAATTATAAATTGGATGGTCGATTTCTTGCAAACGTTTAACAACAAACTGGTCAACAGTACCAAAGTTCGTGGGGAATAAAATCGCCAAAAGACCACTCGCACCTGCAGTTCCTAAACCGTAAATTTCGCAGGCAATCTCTAGACAATTTTTAATATTATCCTTTGGCATGGAAAACAATCTTTCTTTAATACTTTTCAATATTGACAATTCGTCATTTTTGATGTACTTTTCCAAGCTTTTTCTTGTTGTTGCCAATCGATTTTTTGCAGTGTACTTCCAAACAAAGTACTTGTCATATAAAAACTGGTAAAATTCAACTTCATCCAGACTATGGATTTCTTCAACGTTTACGTTATTTATGTAATCTTCAATTATTCGTTGTTCAGGACCAAGCATATAATAATAAGCATTTAACGCTTCTTGCCATTGAATTTCTAAGCCATCATACCACAAATATTTTAAAGCATCGCCTCCTTGTGTATTAAAACTGAACTTATACGTGGTAGTTTCTACTGTCTTTTCACACGTCTGTTGTACCTTTTTCCTCTTAAAAAGATCTAAAAATTTCACAAAATCACCTCTTTTTTTATTATAGCAAAAATGAAAATTGTTTGCAACAACTGATAATTTTTTAATTATGCGTTTATGTTAGGTTTATACGGGATAATTATTAATGAAAAAGACTTTTTGAAAAAGTTACCTCGCCTTAAACCCTCACAAAAACTATAATGATTTTACCTTTTATCTTGATTCTTCTGTTGGATTTTTCACCTTTACCAAGTGATACTCGGGATTTCGTATAAGTACGCCTTCAGGTGTTGTAAGTATTTCTACCTCTTTACCGAATTTATATAAATCTCTCATTTCTTTGGGTATTACAAGTCTCCATAAATTGTCAAACTCCTTTATCACCCCTATAGATTTATTATTAAATCTGTATTTTCTCATAAATTTCACCTCACAAAACTTTAATATACCAAATTATAGGACATATAGTCCTATTTGCCAACATAAAGATTAGTGTTGTTGTATATTAATATGGGTGATGCTAATGAAACTAAGAATTCGTGATCTTAGAGAAGATAATGATTTAAAACAAAAACAGATAGCTGATTATTTGATGTGTAATCAATCACTGTATTCAAAATATGAAAGAGGAGAAAGAGATTTCCCTTTAGAATATGCAGATAAATTAGCAGATTTTTACGGCGTGAGCGTTGACTATATTTTGTGTCGGACTAACATAAAAAATCCATACTCCAAAGAAATTAAATTAACCTTACTATCAACTATGAAGTAAGGTTCTTTTTGATATACTAAAACAAAGTGTAGTCTAATCAAAGACTACACTTTATCTCTTTTTATGAAACTATTTTAGCCAAAATATCTAAGCTCCACAATTCCGACGAAATTTTGTGCAAGACGAGGCGACAAGAAACCCCCGAGGAAGCCTTACTTTCCGTAAGGCGACGACGGGGGTTTTGCAGTCAACAAAGTATTGCGCGAAATTTCTAAGGAATTATCTTATTTCATTTCTGCAATAGCAGCCTGAGCAGCAGCAAGTCTTGCAATCGGTACTCTAAAGGGTGAGCAGGATACGTAGTCAAGACCAATCTTGTGGCAGAATTCAACGGAAGAGGGGTCTCCGCCGTGCTCGCCACAGATACCGCAGTGAAGTGCGGGATTTACGGGCTTACCAAGTGAGATGGTCATATCCATGAGCTTACCTACGCCGTTCTGGTCAAGCTTTGCGAAAGGATCGTTTTCGTAAATCTTGGTTTCGTAGTAAGCGGAAAGGAACTTACCTGCGTCATCACGGCTGAAGCCGAATGTCATCTGAGTAAGGTCGTTTGTACCGAAGCAGAAGAAGTCTGCTTCCTTAGCAATCTCGTCTGCTGTGAGACAAGCTCTGGGTATTTCGATCATAGTACCAACTTCGTAGTCGATCTTAACGCCTGCAGCTGCGATTTCAGCGTCAGCAGTTGCTACAACGATATCCTTAACGAACTTGAATTCCTTAACTTCGCCTGTAAGAGGAATCATGATTTCGGGCTTAACTGTCCAGTCAGCGTGAGCCTTCTGTACGTTGATAGCTGCGCGGATAACTGCCTTTGTCTGCATAACAGCGATTTCCGGATATGT
>JAFUKG010000029.1 GCA_017467865.1 Clostridia bacterium | reverse complement strand
GAAAAAGATAGTTATTCTTTTACTTGCATTCACTCTTTGTCTTGCGTTGGTTTCATGCGATCTTGTTAACAATTTCATGCATGAACACGCATACGGCGAGTGGGAGACCAAGACCGCTGCTACTTGTACTGAGGCAGAGGTTGAGGTAAGAAAGTGCTCCTGTGGCGCTGAGGAGACTCGCGTAGGAGATGCAGCTGTTGATCACAACATGGTTAGCGTATCTGACAACACTCATCACTGGACTGCATGTTCTTATGACTGCGGTACCGTGACCGAGAAGGCAGCTCACGTTGCAACCTCTATCAAGGCTGTTTGCAACAAGACCGACTATGTTCAGGGTGACGTTGCTCTTGCCGCAGACTTCACCGTAACCGCTACCTGCGAATGTGGTGCAAGCTACCAGGTAAGCGAGGGCGTAGTTCTTGAGAACGCAACTCTTGTGAGCGGTGCTAATATCGTTGTTGTAAAGCTCGGAGAGCTTTCCTCTAACGTTCAGGTAACTGCTGATAAGAAGGTTGTTTCTCTTAACGGTACTCTTGTAGAGGATACCTATGTATTCTCTGACAAGAAGAATGATGTATTCTCTGATAAGGAAGCTATGGGTACCAACTCCGGTAACTTTAGAGTATACCTTAAGTTCGATTTCAGCAATATTCTTGCTGATACCTACTTCGCAGAGAATAAGGATGATGCTAAGGTTCAGTTTGTTTTCACTATCGTTGAGGGCGCATACACCGAGGAGACTACCTTTACCTTTGGTGGTTTCATTCCCGGCGTAGGCGTTAGCGATGTAGATTTCTCTAACATCACCTGGAACAGCGTTAGAACAGGTGATTTCACCGCTCTTGATTGGGCAAACGCTATTTATCCCATCGATCAGGCTGTAGGCAGCCATCACGTTAACTTCAGCGAGACTACTCTCACCCTTACCTTTACTTATGGCCAGGTTAAGGATTTCATTGCTGAAGACGGTACTGCTATCTTTACATTTAGAGCAAAGCAGAGTGGTGTAAAGATCTCCTCTAAGGAGGGCGTAGCAGCTCCTTCTGTTAAGGTTATTGTTGACGACAGTCATTTCCACGCATTCAATCAGAGAATTGAGAGCGAGCAGTACTTCATTTCCGCTAACTGCGGCGAGCCCACCTATTACTTCAAGTCCTGCCAGTGCGGTGAGCACGGTGACGATTTCTTCAAGACAGAGGAAATTAACGAGCATGTATATGGCGAGTTCGAGGTAACTCAGGCTCCTACATGTACTGCGGAAGGTCTTAAGACCAAGACCTGCGGTAAGTGTGGTGATGTTCAGACCGAGAACGTTCCCGTAATCGCACACAGCTATAATACTGTTGTTACTAATCCTACCTGCACTGAGGCAGGCTATACTATCTATACCTGTGAGTGCGGTGATACATACACCGCTGACGAGGTTGCTGCAACCGGTCACACCTATGGCGAGTGGCTCTATGATGAGAGCTATCACTGGCAGGCATGTGCTTGTGGCGACATTGCAAACAAGGATACCCATAAGGGTGGCGTTGCTACAGAGACAGAGCAGGCTACCTGCGAGACATGTAATCAGCCCTATGGCGGTCTTGCATCTCACGTTCACTCATACAGTACAGTTGTAACTGATCCTACCTGTACCGAGGCAGGCTATACCACCTATACTTGTACTTGCGGTGACGTTTATGTTTCTGACGAAGTAGTTGCCAAGGGTCACGCATATGGCGAATGGGAGTCTGCTTCTCCTGCGACCTGTGAGGGTAACGAGGTTCTCGTTCACTACTGTGCTTGTGGTGCAAACGAAACAGGTGTAGGTCAGGCAGCATTCGGTCACGATATGCAGACCAAGTACGATGAGAACAACCACTGGACCGAGTGCGCACATAACTGCGGTAAGGCTACCGAGGCTGTGGCTCATTTTGGTGGCGAGGCCACTACTACTGAGCAGGCTGTTTGCGAGGGCTGTGGTCAGTCTTACGGCGAGCTTAAGACCGAGGAGTCTAAGGATGTAGTTATCAACGGTACTATTGTTCAGGATACTTATATTACCAGTGATAGCGGCAGCGGTAATAACAACTTCGTAACTAAGGAAGAGATTAACTGTAACAATGGTAAGAACTTCAGACCCATCTTTGAGTTTAATCTTGCAGATGCACTTAACAATGCAGAGTTTATGGCAAATAAGGATACTGCAAAGGTAGAGTTCACATTCGCGGTTTCTACCGGTACTGCAGATCTCTTTAACGAAACTGTATATAGCATTTACGGTTTCCTTCCTGGTGCAGGTGTAAGCGATGTAGATTTCAGCACCCTTACTTGGAACAGCTGTAAGGACACAGGAGCTAACTCTCAGTTCTATAGAAAGGATACCAATTCTAACTTTAGCGTTGTTATTCTTAACCAGTCTAAGGATGTAGCTTCCGCTTACTGTACTCTTAACGAGGTTGACGGTGTTCTATACATTACCTACACTCTTGATTATAATGCAATCGAGCACCTTGTTTGCACTACTGCTGGTGACAACTACGGTGACATCGTAATGGGCTTTGACTTTAACAAGTCCATTAAGCTTGCTTCTATGGAGAGCACAAAGTATGCTGCTCCTGCAGTAAAGGTAACCTACACTAAGTAATTAGTCAAAAGGGCTGGGGGATCTCTCTCAGCCCTTTATAGGAGAAAAAATGAATAAAATAGTTAATTTAATTAGTATTTTGCTGATTCTCTCCATGCTTTTGGTTTCTATGTCTGCTTGCTTTGGCGGTAACGACAACAATCCACCTGAAGAGAATCAGGGCGATCAGGTCGATAACAATAACGACAATAGCAACAATGACAATACCGGTGACAACGGTAACACCGACAATGAAGATAAGGATCACACAACTTATTTCACAGGCAAGCAGTCTGTTCTTCTTATCGGTCAGTCCAATATGGCAGGCCGTGGCTTTGCTGAGGACGTTGAGCCTATCAGTGATGACAGAATCACCATGCTTAATCAGTCTAACCAATGGGTTAAGATGAAAGAGCCTATTCATTATGATAAGTCTGCTGCCGGCGTTGGCCTTGCGGCATCCTTTGCAAAGGGATTTGTAGAAACCTTTGACTGTGAGCTTGGTCTTATTCCTGCCGCTATGGGTGGATCATCTATTGCCGACTGGGCAGTAGGCGGCACATATTATACCGATGCAATAGAAAGAGCAAAGGCCGCTCAGAAGGACAGCGAGATTTGCGCTATTCTTTGGCACCAGGGCGAGTCCAACAGAAGCAATCATTCCGGTTATGCCGAGAAGCTTCAGGCGATTCTTGACTCTATGATTGCCGAGCTTGGCCTGGATCGTGATAAGGTTGTAATTATCACAGGTGAGCTTCGTGAAATCAGCTCTAATCCTAATCAGAGAGAGACCTTCCATGCTGAGCTTAGTAAGCTTGGTGATGTTTATAAGAACTATGGCGTTGCAGACGCAGATGGTCTTACTCTCAATAGTGACATCATTCACTTTGACGCCCCTAGCCTTCGTGTATTCGGTTACAGATATTTCAGCATATTCAAGACACTTGTAACAGGTGAGGGATATGAATTTGTAAACGATCCCACACACTATTACGTAGGAGTAGACAAGGATCCCAACCCTAACAACAATGGAAAGGTGGATCTTCCCAGCGAGAATGCCGGCGATGACTTTGGTAGCAAGGACGAGAGCACAGGCACCAGAGTTGAAATTGAAGGTAATATTGTTGCCGATACCTATCTTGCGTCTGGTTCCTCTGCTGATAAGAATAGAGAAGACCAGACCTACCTTGGCACAAATAAAAACGCATCCAGACCACTTATTATGTATAACCTTGCACTTATCCTTTCAGAGCCTGCCGTTGAGCAGTACAGAGAAAGTGCAAAGGTAGAGTTTACCTTTGCAATTACTGAGGGGGCAGATACTCTTACCGCTGACACGTTGGCAAGTGTATATGGTTTCCTTCCCGGTGATGGTGTCAGCAACGCCGATTTTACCACACTCACATGGAATAACTGTAAGAGTGGTGCACCTCTTTATAGAGGAACTGCAACATATGTATTTAAGGATAAGGCTCTCGGTACTGTTAATGTAATTAAGGAAGGAAATACAATCACATACATCCTCGATTACACCGCCATCGAGCAGTTCATTTGCACCGAGCCCGGCGATAACTACGGTAATATGGTAATGGGCTTTGACTTTGGTGTTGGTGGCATTAAGTTTGCCTCTATGGAGAACACCGATTATCCTATTCCCACAGTAAACTTTGTTTATTACGTTTAACTTATTCGTAGTAATATTGGTTAAATAATATTAAGGCGATGGTTGTTTCTGACCATCGCCTTTAGTTATTTATGAATGCATTTTTGCTTCCTTTTATATTTATAATAGCTATTCCTCGAGCAACCACAGAGTTTTATTACATCAGGATCCTCTAAGGTGCCTCCAAAGTCTTTACTATGCTTCTGAATAATGGCTCGGCACTCAAGTGATTTCTTGGTTGTAAGCTTTGTACCTTTAACGAGGCCTATCTATGTTCCGTTCTTCCTGGCTTCTTTGATGCCTTGAGAGATACGGCTATGTAAGTCCGTTACTTCTTTCTCGGCTTGGTCAAAGGCAGCTTTGATTTGTTCTTCTGCAAGTGCCATCATAAAGTTGTTGATCAGGTCTATATTACCTTTGAAGAATGTATCGACTGCAGTGTCGCCAGTTGAAATATCAACCTTAAGAAGATTGCTTCTAGTCGAGTCAAAGACTGAAGTATTAATCAAGGGCTCGTTGAGAAAGATGAGGTGGACGCCCATGTGATACAGCATCTGATAGTTCTTAAATCCTTCTTCGGCATTACTGATCATTCGGCTAACGCTGTCGAAGACTAATATTATCACTCTATATAATTTAGCGAATAAAAGAAATATAACAGGGCAGAAGTGTTAATTAGCAAAACGAACCATCGCTATTGGTCGTTGACTGTAAGGATTTTATACACACTCCTCGTGCCAAGTTTGAAGGCATAAATGAATGTTGCCTTTTGGGAATGGCCTACATATTTTTCCCAACAATCATCAAACTTTTCAAAGATTTCCTTTTTCTCATCGGTCAGAGTAGACATAAGCTCATCGTGGTATTTAGCCATAGTTCCCATAAGCTGTTTCATCTCCGGCGAATTTGTCCTCTTGTCAGTCTCAGGGCAGATATTGCCAAACCATAATTCTTCAAGTATTGATTTCATATTATACTCCTATAGGTTACTATAGGGTATTATAATGTGAAAATATTATTTTGCGAACGCCCCATTGCTGTTGTTTACGGAAATGTTGCAAATGATGTTACTTGAAGATGAAAATGTAAAGAATCTTTGACACTTTTGAATTGAAAAATTACGAGGTTTGTGGTATAATAATACAAAAACACAGAAGGTGGTAGCGCGATGAATTGTGAAATTAGAGAACTTATTTCGCTCAAGCAAGAGGGAAGTTATTGGGACTTCAAAAGAGAGTGGCACAGCAATAACGCAGATTTGCTACACGATATAATTTGTTATGCCAACAATTTGGTTAATAGAGATTGTTACATAATTATAGGTATAGATGAAGAAAAAGATTACTCAATTGTTGATGTTATCAATGATACAAACAGGAAAAACACTCAAAAACTTGTAGACTTTTTAAAAGATAAAAAGTTCGCGGGTGGAATTAGACCGGTTGTTTTGGTTGAATCTATACAAATTGAAAATGCGACCTTGGATATTATCGTTATTAAAAATAGTAATAACACTCCGTATTTTTTAACAGAAACATATAAAGATGTATATAAAAATAATATTTACACCAGAGTTATGGACACCAATACTCCTAAACCTGGTTCCGCAGACATTAATCACATAGAATATCTATGGAAAAAACGCTTTCACCTTTTGGATACACCCTTAGAAAGAGTACAGTATTTTTTAAAAGATTCTACTGGGTGGGAGAGTTCCCCTTTGGATTTTGACAACATGAAATATTATCGAAAATATCCGGAATATAGGATTGTTTCAGAAAAAGACGATACGCGTGATGGATATGAATTCTACTTGTTTTCTCAAGTAGACTCGCATCCCCATTGGTATGTTACAACATTGTATTATCATCAGACCCCATTAGAAACATTTCTTGAAATTGCAATGGATGGTGGTCGATGGTCTGCGGTAGCACCTCAGCGATCCGCTATTTCTGAGAGAGGCGATTTTTCATTTACTCCAAAGCCATATTATGCATACTATATCAAAGATAGTCTGAGATATACATTACATGATTTTTTAGATGGTAAAAATGATTCACCTGAAGCATATAGGCAATATATGAATTGGATCCTAGTATTTGAGAACGAAGACGAGCGCGTTGGGTTTGAAAAATATGTCTTGAAAAATATATGTCTATATAAAAAGATTTTAGCAGAACAAAAAAGCCACAGGTTGCCGAATTTACCCGAATATAATATGACACATTTTGAGCAAGAAATAAAAGCAAGTAAAACTTTACAGATTATGCTTGATGAGTATCGTGAAATAAATAACTAAAGAAAGGAAAATTAAAAGGTTGGAATATTTTAGAGGAACAATTAAGCCGCCGAAATATGAGCCCAATGAAGCTTGTGGAGATACAGTGATAATTGAATCATTGTTTTAGAATAAAAAAGTCGATTTTTCAAATTCCGACAATCTAGAATCATTGGCATATTTCTAACTATATTGATGAATATGCACGAAAGAAAAAATACTATGGACTTTCTTGTAACGCAGTATAATAGTTATTAGCAAAAAAATAGCCGAGCTTGGGTTATTACCAGGCCCGGCTATCTGTTTTTCATACGTATTGTTCGTATATTTTGTCATATACGGTAATTGCTTTGCAAGGACGTTTTTGATGAATCACATCCTCGACTATTGGCTTGCCCTTGTCGATTCCTCTTAGTAGGATTTTGTTTGACTCTGAACGGAGGGCAGGGAAGGTGGCATCTACGAAATTTTTGCTCGTGCATATTTGTATAATCTTAAAGCCTTTTTGCACGAGGTACGAGCTAAATTGCCAAAGCTTCTCAAACTTACCATTTGAGTCAAGTATAACCGAAAAATCCTTTTCGGGATAATATGCAGTAATTCTAAAATAGTTTGCCATATAAACCTCCTTATGCAGCTATTTTCTTTAACTGCCTCTTTGCGTAAGGCAGCCATTTAGTGTTTATGTATGTTGTAATGTCATCTGTTGGTTTTGTGTTACCACTAGCATAGATTTGTAGTATTTTATTTCTTTGCAGCGAGTATTCCATAGTAACAAGTGGAACGTTAGGTGCGTCTGCACTACGAATAAAGAATATAAGCGTTTCTTCACGAGCGAATTTCTGCTCATATCCCATACTGCCGACACAATGGTGTAAAGCTCTACCTTCGGCTTTTAGCTCCGCAGGACTCTTTGCTATGATAACAAGATAAGCAGCATTTTTGTCTTTCTGCATTGGCAGATATTTTTCAGCAACGGCATTGAATTTCTCGTAGAACTCAGCACGCTCCTTTTTATCTTTTTCCATTCTCTTTGAATCTGCTTCATCAATTCTAATATCGTGCCAACGCTTGAAGTCGTGAGGGAAGCGATTCTTTTTGTCACTCATATCCAAGCCAAGATAATTGCAAGCCTTCAGGTAGTCATTATACAAACGGTTAGAGATCTTTTGCTCGCCTATATATGAAAAATACTCCTCGTAATGAGGAGCAAATAAATCTCTTATGGGCTTGTAATCCTTATCTGCACAGAGCCCCTTTTTAGCACGTTCATAGGCATCTGCTACAAGTACAGGCTTTCCTGTTCTATATGCGTGAAATATGGTTGAAACATATACATCCTTGCTCGCAATATCCTTTGCATTCTTGGATAGCCATTTTCTGAACTTTAGGTCTTTGCCAAGCTTCACTAATATCTGTTTACTCATAGCAAACTTTGAAAGTCCCATTTTCGTAACGTATTCAAGTTGAGGGTATTTCTCATACATACGAAGGTATTTAATAATGTTGTCACCGTCGTATATATCGCAAGCAGAGTATTTATAATCAGGGATCTTCAAGGCATATTCCGGATTTACAACGGGAGCGAAGGGATCAAATTTATCGTCATAATGCCAACCCCAATCGGGATCCTCGTACCATTTTGCATTTTTGGTCAAGCCTTCATCGTGCCAACCAACGCTATATCCGGCAATATAGTAAAAAGCCATATCCTTTACGAAGCAAATATCCGAGTGAATTCCGTGTACTGCCACCTGCTTGTAATGCCAATTCTTATAGCGATTTTTTACAGCAACAGTTACCTTTACAAGTTCACCGTCGTTCTTTGTAAGATATGAGTAAAAGCGAGTTATTCCTTTAGGTTCGGGATAACGTTTCAAATCTCGTTTCTTAATTAACTTCACTATGTATTTAGGTATAGGCTTTATCTTTTCCATTTTCATTATAATCTCACCTCCAGGTCGTCTTTAAGTATGCCGAAGAGAATACCGATAAGGTCATTAACTCTATCATCAACCTTGTTACTTTCAGTCACCTCGCCGGTTTCTGTATTAACCTGCAGGTCAGAACCGTCTTTCTGGAACTGTAAGTAGAATTGAATATTGTCATCACTTTCAGCGATTGCTACGCTAGAAAACTGACGTATTTTGTCTCTGTAAACGTCAACTCTGTGATAGGGAAAACCAACCATAGGTACACGTTCTTTGAGACCGAAATCTCTGCTCGCTAACGTAAGCTCAAGCTTTTCTGCAACTCTTTCTGCAGCATCTCCAAATATCTCATAGAAGTCACCAACTCTGAGAGCAATTAAAGTTGTCGGGTATTTTTCAACCAAAGCCATATATCTCGTGTATAAGGGCGAGATCTTAGGCTGCTCAATTATAGGATCTTCTTCTACTGCTGCTTCTTCTATAGTTTCTTCAATGCCAACTTCTACCGTTTCTTCTGTATCAGTAATAACGGGAGTATCGCTTGTAAAGTCAAAGAGCGACAACTGATCCGACTCGGGTTTCTTAACTACAGGCGGTGTATATGTAGAAGTAGGAGCTGTAGTCGTTTTTTTAACTACGGGCTTGGGAGCTTTATATTCGTTTCCGTCCTCGTTGTAGAGCTTTTCTTCAATGCTTTCTTCTTCAAAGTAGTGGATAGCCCAACCGAAAACAACGTCACTTCTGACACAAGCCGCCGAAGCACCTTTTTCTGCTTGTTTTCTCGCTTCATCGGTGGCATACTTCATAAAGCCTTCAAGCGTCTTTTTGTTTATAAGCGTTTTACCGTCCTTTTCAACTTTAACGCCATTGTTTATCTTTTCTGCAAGCGTTTCACTTGCGTTTTCTTCCAAGTAGTTCTTAATAAGCTCTTGTTCTGTACCTTTTGCAGTGAGATTTAATGTAATCATTTTATTTACCTCCTATATTTTGATTTTGCTATAAAAAGAAAAAGCCCCTTTCTGTTTCCAGAAGGGAACCTCATGCCAAATGCCGGCACGTACTTCAGATCTTTTTATCGGGATAATCACCCATTCGGGTTTATTTAAAGGGTGATCATCCTCACGTGATTTCTGCGGATATTTCAGATAATACTTTTTTGCTTGTTTAGCCTGTTTGTAGGTGTAGGTCAAGAAGTGCCTTATGTATTCCCGAGCACCTTTTTCCTTATAGCAGACCTTGTATCCGTGTGGATTATTTAAATTTGTTTTCATACGACACCGTAAAGCCTTTCTGCTACTCTTGGTAGGGCAGAATAAAAGTTGTTATTCATAATTGTTCTGTGAAGATGCCTATCCTTTGCAAAATAGTATCTATCAGCAAATTCATAACCCTTTTTGGTCAGCCTTTTCATTTCGTAACTGTCCGAACCATCGTGATGATGTCCGGAAATATAAAAATGACCGTTTTCATCATAGAACTTTACAAAGTCCAAATGACGAATACAGTCAAGCAAATCATCTATGCTACGAATAAACTTACCACCACGAGAAGGACCGTCCCACCTACCACACGTTCCTGTAAGCAGGTAGCAATCCTTTTCAAGTAAATACTCAAGATCGGCTCTGAAGTTATCCCAATCCCGGCGCTGCTGTTCTTCCATTTCGTGGAACACTACGCAGTCTGGAATCTCGTCTTCCGATACCCAGCCTTCTTCTTCGGCAAAGGTTTCAAACAAGTAATTTTTAACCGAGCTGAAGCTCTGAACGTCGTTGTCATCATAAAATACTGTAGTTTTAGTTTTCATAGTTTTACTCCTTAATAATTCC
The DNA here is from genome assembly GCA_017467865.1 of Clostridia bacterium. GTDB lineage: Bacteria > Bacillota > Clostridia > Oscillospirales > SIG627 > RGIG6353. The sequence continues at coordinate 4,917 of JAFUKG010000029.1, read as the reverse complement.
GTATTTATCATCTGCATAATATTCACAGACAAAGGGGTTAAATATAGCGGTACACTTTACACCTTTATAATCGACAATATAAGATGTTTGCGTACCGTTTTTTCTTTCTTCAAGGACCGTAACAAGATCCATTTTACCACCGAGCGAATTTATATGTGCTCGTACCTGATATGTGTTATCTTCCGGGATCTCGCAGTAGTCCTGTAAATCTTGTAACTTTGTAAGCGGGGTAGGGGTCTCAAGAGTCCCCATACAGTAATCATAATCATAGTAATCAGCGTAATTTGCTTGAAGAGCATTCAAGATATGTGCAGCGAGATATATGTTGTCGTTCTTTACGTGATAAATAGCGAAGTCTTTAAGACAATCTCTTGTTGTAATCTGTGTTTTTTCAGCCGAGAGTCTTTCTACCGCTTCGTCAAATGTCAATTCTTTTAGCTCATTAATTGTCATTTTATTACCATCCTTTCTCTTTGAATATCGGAAATATTTCTGCATAATTGTCTGTTTCCAAGGGAGAATTATCTTCAATGCTTATTTCATCCCACGCCCACATTCCAACAAGGTCTGAGGAAGAATCATCGGTGCAATAAGTGTAATCTCCACCACCGAGTCCATTACCTACACAAGTAAGTAAAGGAAGTGGGTGTAAGCACCAACCTTCACTCATAACGCTGTCGTTATAGTAGTTGGAACAGGTTATGTATTCTTTCTTAGTATGATTGATGAGATATTTTCCCTCAAGCGTAAATTCGGTTGTAGGAATGGCTATTGACGTATCGGGTTCACGCCAACATTTAGTGTGATAATGCTTTATTTTCTTTTTCGTGAGTCCATTGTGAGGCTCAACAAGGTTATCTGCAAATTGGTCTGCATAATCGCCCATCCAAAATTCTTCTTTTCCGTCAACGATTATATTGCGATTATAAACAACGAGCCTACCGTTGCTTTCTTTTTTTAGTGTTCTGTAATACTGTCCCATTTTTTTCTCCTTTCTTAAACAACTCTCATTATACCGCCGCCCATACTTCTAACGCCTATTGTTCCGAACTCTGAGCAATAATCATCGTCTTTATTCCAAACGTAAGAAAAAGCGTAATGTATTCCACCTTCCGTATAACAAAGGTTTTTCCATTCGCTCTTGTAATTTGTAACTATAAGGAAAGAGTAAAGCTCGCCAAACTCTGTAAAGTCGTGAGTAATGGCGTAAACGGTGCAGTTGTGTTCTTTTTCAATTTCCTTCATTTTGTTGTAAAGCTCGGGTTCCTGATCAACCCAAAAGCCGCCGAACATTTCAAAGAAGCATACCTGATCTTTCTTTTCAAAGCCGTTTATGTAGGGCTTGTAAATATTCATATGCTTCAAAATCTCAATACCTTTAACTTTTCTTTCTTCGTGTGTCATTTTTTTATTCTCCTTTTTAATAAATTTCAATTAAGCCTTCTGAATATTCGGTAATATCACCGTCATATTGGAACGATTCGCCGTATGCCTTGAAGTCGAAAAAGTCAAGTATCCAATTTTCAACCTCATAACCCATATTTTCAAAGGTTTCACGACCGTAATCTTCCCAATCGTAGTTTTTATATAGACGGATATCATCGTCCCATCTACTTCCGTATTTCTCAACACGGTCTTTGAATTCGTTATAGCCTCTGACTTCGATAAAAGCCATCATAACGTCGTACTTGCCGGGATTGTCTAAAACGTCAGCTTCTAACAGTAATTCAAAGAAGTCCTGCGGATTAACGTAATCCCAATTCGCAGCTCCCGAGGGGAAGTTATCTACGTCCTGTATGAACAATTCTTCATCCATACCGTCAAGCTCAAAGCCCTCAGCTTTAAGTTCTTCTTCGATTTCATCCCAATCTGAATAATCGGCAAGGTCAAGCCATTTAGATCCATAAGCTCTTTCATTACATTCGTTGTATGAGCCCCAAGAGCCGATAACGATTTTTATTTCATTACTTATAGTAAGCATCAAAATCACCTCCTTCCATAGCTATTTTTTCTTCAATTCTGTCTTTTGCTTCTTCAAGCAATTCTTCTAAATCAATGATAGGCTTTTCCATTACTTTATCTCCTTAAAATCGTTTATATTTATTTTTGTGTATTCACAACCATATTCGAAGTAATAACCGTTTTCGTCTTGGTAGAGGTCGTATGTAACAACACTTACTCTTCCTCTATTAGTAACGGCAACAGCTATTTCGTTTTTGCTTTCGTTGAGGTCAACGATGTTGAAGGTGATCCAAGCTTCACCGTCGTGAATCTTAAATTCGTGTAAATACAATTTGTTTTTCATTGTCTTTCTTCCTTTTTATTTATATAATTGATTTATTAAGAGCTTAATTTTGTTTTTGATTTCATTTCTTTTGATGAAGTTGTATGTAGGAACTTTCCATAGGAGTTTTTCAAGCTCCATTATTTTATTGAAGATCGAATCATATTTCTTTAATAAATCCTTCATTTCGAATCTCCTTTATACGTATTTAAACCAGATTTTATATTCAACCTCGATTTCTACTTTTTCCATAGATTTGTATCCATTGGTATCTTTTTCAACTTCGATTTCGAGGAACTCATTTATCTGTCCACCGAATTCCTTATCTCTTCCTACCAAGGGATGAATGTATTCGTAAATATCATGGAAAGCTTTAATGTAAGGCTTTCCATTCTTGCTCATCATTGCGATAATGAGACTGTTATCTGCGATACATCCAACGCCTGTAAGCTTCGGATTATCAAATCTTCCTAACTTTTGTACTGAGTAAACAACTTTTTTCATTTTTCTTTTCTCCTTTAATATTTATTTGTTGCCTTTCGGCACCCTCCCCAAATCGTAGCGTGGTTCGGTAAGAGAAGGGAAGATTTCAAATATTGTTTGTATATGTCAACGGTTATTGATTTTGATTTTTGCCTTCCGTGAAAATTTACATTATAATAAAAAAGTTGGGTCCAAAGACCCGACTTTCATTAACTTGAAGTTTTTAGTAAAATTTCAGTGAAAATTAACCGTTTACATATACGAGAACTATGCTACGATCCGTTCCCGAAAGGCAAAAAATATAATTCTCTGTCACGATTATAAATAGAAAAAAGCCCTCGGTTTTTACGCCGAGGGCTTAAAATTTTGTTTATTCTATTAAGAATGAAATTTTCTATAGTCGTTATTTTTTCGCTCTGTTGCTGTTAATAATATTTTTTCAGTCAAAAGACTTCATTTATATTATTTAAGCATTAAAAGCGATATTTTGACAACCGTAGTTCGCAAAAACTGGTGTTTTTAGGCGATTTCCACTCTTACTTGAGAGCAGCCTGAGCAGCAGCAAGACGTGCGATCGGAACTCTGAAGGGCGAGCAGGATACGTAGTCAAGGCCGATGCTGTGGCAGAACTCTACGGATGTGGGGTCACCACCGTGCTCACCGCAGATACCTACGTGGAGGTGCTCGTTTGCGGGTCTGCCGAGGGTTACTGCCATATTCATAAGCTTACCAACACCGGTGGTGTCAAGCTTTGCGAAGGGATCGTTCTCGAAGATCTTTGCATCATAGTAAGCATTGAGGAACTTACCTGCGTCGTCTCTGGAGAAGCCGTAGGTCATCTGAGTAAGGTCGTTAGTACCGAAGCAGAAGAAGTCTGCGTTCTTAGCGATCTCATCAGCGGTAAGGCAAGCTCTGGGAATCTCGATCATAGTACCAACCTCGTACTTGAGGTCAGTGCCTGCAGCAGCGATCTCTGCATCAGCAGTTGCAACAACAACGCTCTTAACGTACTTAAGCTCCTTAACGTCGCCTACAAGGGGAATCATAATCTCGGGAACGATGTTCCACTCGGGATGATTCTTCTGTACGTTGATAGCAGCACGGATAACTGCGCTGGTCTGCATCTTAGCGATCTCGGGGTAGGTAACAGCGAGACGGCAGCCACGGTGACCCATCATGGGGTTGAACTCGTGGAGAGATGCGATAATGGTCTTGATCTCCTCAACGGTCTTGTTCTGGGACTTAGCAAGGAGAGCGATGTCTTCCTCGGTAGTGGGAACGAACTCGTGGAGAGGGGGATCAAGGAATCTGATACAAACAGGATTGCCCTCAAGAGCCTCGTAAAGCTTCTCAAAGTCGCCCTGCTGGTAGGGAAGGATCTTCTGAAGAGCAACTTCTCTCTCCTCAGCAGTGTCAGAGCAGATCATCTCACGGAATGCTGCAATTCTGTCTGCCTCGAAGAACATGTGCTCGGTACGGCAAAGACCGATACCCTCTGCGCCAAGCTCTCTTGCCTTCTTTGCATCAGCGGGAGTGTCAGCGTTAGTTCTAACCTTAAGGGTTCTGAACTCGTCTGCCCAACCCATGATAGTGCCGAAGTTACCGGAGATCTCTGCGTCGACGGTAGGAATGATGCCGTCGTAAATGTTACCGGTAGAACCGTCGATGGAGATGTAATCGCCCTCGTGATAGGTCTTGCCGTTAAGAGTGAACTTCTTGTTCTCCTCGTCCATAGCGATCTCGCCACAGCCGGAAACGCAGCACTTACCCATACCACGAGCAACAACGGCTGCGTGAGAGGTCATACCGCCACGAACGGTGAGGATACCCTGAGAAGCCTTCATACCGGTGATATCCTCGGGAGAGGTCTCAAGTCTAACGAGAACAACCTTCTTGCCCTCTGCATGCCAAGCCTCTGCATCCTCAGCGGAGAATACAACCTGACCGCAAGCAGCACCGGGGGAAGCACCAAGGCCACGGCCAACGGGGGTAGCCTTCTTCAAAATCTTAGCATCGAACTGGGGATGGAGAAGTGTGTCAAGGTTTCTGGGGTCGATCATGAGAACAGCCTCTTCCTCAGTCTTGTGACCTTCAGCAACGAGGTCAACAGCGATCTGAAGAGCAGCCTGAGCAGTTCTCTTACCGTTTCT
>JAFUKG010000028.1 GCA_017467865.1 Clostridia bacterium | reverse complement strand
TCATTTCTCATTTCTCATTTAAAATATTTTATAACGCTTTTATCATTTTCTTTATTCTGTCTTCCACTCTTGCCTTACCAAGTATCTGCATAACGGTATAAAGGTCGGGAGCATTCATTTTACCCGTTACCGCAACTCTTATGAACATACTGATATCAGCAACGTTACCGCGGAATTTTTCGGGCTCAGCCTTGTAAGCCTTCATATCCGAGGCAAAGCCGAGACTGTCTGCAATAGCCTTAATTTTGTCGAACCATGCGTTCATATCGTCGCTCTCGTCGTAGCTTTCAAGAAAAGCTTCAAGAGTTTTCTTAACGTCAGCTTTATCAAAGCCCTCGGGATATTCGTCCTCAATTTTGAAGAGCTCGTCATAGAAAAATCCCATATATCCGCGGGCGTCTTTCAAGGTTGCAAGGTCTTTACGGGGCTTCTTACCCCCTCTTCCGATAGCAAAAATCTTTGCGGCATATTCGCTGTCTCTTTCAAGAAGAGCGCCAAACTCGGGGTCGAAGGAAAGTGCCCACTGTGTAACCTTCTTCGTTATATCCTCCGCCGTCATTCTTGAAAGCACGTTCTTTGAAACGTCATCAAGCTTGTTGTAGTCGAAAAGACAGCCTGACACCGACATCTTTTTCGCCGAGAAGGGGAATTCCTTGTAGTGCTTGTCGGGGTTCTGCATATGCCACTCCTCATAGTTAGAGTTGAGAAGTGTCATAACGTACTCGCAAACCGCCTCGGGAGTGTAACCCATTTCGGTGTAATCGTCCATATTTGCGCCCATATCGCGCTTGGAAAGCTTCTTCTTGTTTCCATTCTCGTCAAGCTTCATAATCTGTGAGATGTGCATATATTTGGGAAGCTTAAAGCCAAGGTAACGGAAAAGCTGAAGGTGCTTGGGAAGGCTGGGAAGCCATTCCTCGCCTCTGATTACGTGGGTAGTACCCATAAGGTGGTCGTCAACTGCGTGTGCAAAGTGATAGGTGGGTATGCCGTCGGATTTGAGAAGCACGAAATCCTCGTCGTTTTCGGGAAGCTCAAGAGCACCCTTAACAAGGTCGGTTATCTTCACCTTTCTCTCTCCGTCTCCGTCGGCAAGAATTCTGAGCACAAAGGGGTTGCCTGCCTTAATATTCTCTTCTGTTTCTTCAAAGGAAATCTCGCGCGCCTTAAGCATTGCTTCACGCTTGGCGACGGCTTCCTCCTCCCAGTTGGTGTTCTTTAATTCTTCTTTTTTGTTCACCGACTGTAAGTCCTGAAGCTCTTCTTCGGTAGTGAAGACGGGGTAAGCCTTACCCGCTTTCACAAGAGCCTTTGCAAAGGTCTGATAAATCTCCCGTCTCAGACTTTGCTTATAGGGACCGTAAGCACCCTTGTCCGAAATCTTTCCGCTCTCGTCAAGGATAGCGCCTTCGTCGAAGCTGACGCCGTAGGTGGCAAGAGTTTTGATAAGACCTTCTGCCGCACCCTCTACCTCACGCTTTGCGTCGGTGTCCTCAATTCTAAGGTAAAATACACCCCCTGAAAGATGAGCCATACGCTCACCGACAGTAGAGGGGAAAAGTCCTCCGAAGTGTACGAAGCCCGTAGGACTTGGTGCAAATCGTGTGACAACTGCTCCTTCCGGAAGCTCACGTCGGGGATAACGCTTTTCCATATCCTCGGGAGTAGTCTTTATATCGGGGAATAGTAATTCTGCAAGTTTTGTGTAATCCATAACGTTCCTTTCTTTTAAATGCTGAATGATGAATGCTGAATGATGAATGATGATGTGCGGGGCTTTTTCTCGTGCGGAGGAACTCTCCGAAGCCTGAGAAAAAGCAAGCCATACAGGGAACGAAGGGTGAACAGTGTGTGAACCCGTAGTGAGTCGTAATTGAGGACAATTTCGCTAAAGCGAAATTTACAATTAGTTATAATTTGCCAAACGGCAAATTTTCCTTAATTCTGCATTCTGCATTCTTAATTCTGCACTCTTAAAACGCCTTTGGCGTTTTTTTGTAATACATATAGTAGTTGCATTTAAGCATGCCGTTATATAGCTTTCGCTTTTTGTCAGCCTCCCGTCCGAAATGCTTTTCAAAGTATTCGTCGGAGGTGATAATATACGTCTGCCAATTTTCAAGCCGACGAAACGCCTTGCCCATAACTCGGTAAAGCTTTTCGGCATCAGCTATGTCCATTAGTCTTTCGCCGTAAGGGGGATTGCAGATAAGAGTTCCTCTCTTTCCGTGAGTCTCGATGTCAGAAACGTCCATCTGAAAGAAGTTTACCTTGACTCCCGCCGCCTCGGCGTTTGCGCGTGCAAGCTTTATAACGTCGCCGTCAATATCACTGCCCCAGACCTCATAGGGGGTGTCAACCTCGTTTTCCCGTGCTTCGCGCCTTGCATCCTCCCATATGCGGGATGGGATGAAGGGATATTCCTCACCGAGAAAGCTTCTGTTCTTACCGGGGGCAACGTTCTGAAGTATCATTGCCGTTTCTATGGCAATAGTACCCGACCCGCAAAGGGGGTCCCATATGAGAAGGTCGTGACGGGGTCTTGCAATAAGGGAAAGGGCGGCGGCAAGAGTTTCACGGATAGGAGCATCGTTTGTACCCTTGCGGTAGCCTCTCTTATATAGTCCCGCACCGCTTGTATCTATCATAAGTGCCGCTTTGTCGCGGAGAATGAAAAACTCAATTTGCACTCTCACGCCGTTTTCGGGAAGGGTCTTTACCTTGTGAGCCCTCATCAGTCTGTCAACTATTGCCTTTTTTACAATTTTCTGACAGTCGGGGATACTGTGAAGCCTTGACTTTATAGAGTGCCCTTTTACGGGGAAGGCGTCGGTTTTGCCAACGTAGCTTTCCCACGGGATATTTTTTACTCCCTCAAAAAGAGCGTCAAAGGAGTCTGCGTCAAATTCGTCAAGGATGATAAAGAGCTTTTCGGCACAGCGGAAATTCACGTTGCAGCGTGCCACAGCGGTTATATCACCCTCGAAATAAACTCTGCCTTCTATGGTTTCAAGTCTCTTGTAGCCGAGGACATCTACCGTCTCACCCACAAACTTTTCAAGTCCGAAAAGGCAGGTTGCGGCATATTTATATATCTTTTCTTCCATAAGTCACATACTTGAATTGAAGAGAATTTTCTTCCATAACTTCACTTTCGTCAAGTACTTTCCACTCTTCTTTTTTTATTTCGGGTAAAAATCTGTCTGCGTCAAAAGCCTTATCTATGTGAGTGATGTAAAGCTTCTTGCAGTAGGGCATAAGAGTAGTATAAACCATAGCGCCGCCGATGACGAAAACCTCATCCTCGGGAACGTCCTTTATAAGCTCAAAAAGCTCCTCGATGCTGTGGCAGACCTCAGCGCCCTCAATCTCGATATCCTTTTCATAAAGCACGACGTTACGTCTGTTTTTAAGGGGGGCGCTTTTAGGAAGAGAGATGAGTGTGTTATATCCCATAACAACGGTTTTTCCCGTTGTCACTTCCTTGAAGTGCTTAAGGTCGGCGGAAAGGTGGCAGAGAAGGTCTCCGTTTTTGCCGATACCGTTATTCTTGTCTATTGCAACGATTAAATTCATTATTCCGCAACCTCTATTCTTTCGTTAAATTCGTTGTATTTATAATCGGTAAGCGTAAAGCTTGTATCTGTGAATTTATAGAAATCGTCAATGGTTTTATCAAGCTCAAACCTCGGCGCTTCAAACTGAGGCTTCTCGATAAGGCGCTCTATAATGGGAATGTGTCTTTCATAGATGTGGGCATCCGCAATAACGTGAACGAATTCACCGGGGATAAGCCCCGTAACCTGAGCAAGCATATGAACAAGCACCGAGTATTGACATACGTTCCAGTTGTTTGCCGCAAGCATATCCTGACTTCTCTGATTGAGAATAGCCGACAGCCTGCCGTTTGACACGTTGAAGGTCATAGAGTAAGCGCAGGGGTAAAGATTCATGGAATGAAGGTCTTGGTGATTGTAGATATTAGTCATAATTCTACGGCTGTTAGGATTGTTTTTCAGGTCGAATATAACTCTGTCCACCTGGTCGAACATTCCCTCGCGGTACTGATGCTTGATACCGAGCTGATAGCCGTAAGCCGTACCGATAGAGCCGTCCTCGTCTGCCCACTTGTCCCATATTTTCGCATTCAGGTCGTGAATGTTGTTGGACTTTTTCTGCCATATCCAGAGTAGCTCATTCACCGCCGTTTTAAGATAGGTACGGCGGAGTGTCATAATAGGGAACTCCTCTTCAAGGTTATAGCGGTTCACGATGGCAAAGCACTTCTTGGTGTAAGCAGGCGTTCCGTCCTCCCACTTGGGACGAACCTCAAACTCCTTATCCCAAACACCCTCGGAAAGTATCTTTTTGCAGTTTTCAACAAATATTTTATCGGCGAGACTCATAACTTCACTCCTAAAAATTTACATATATAGATATAATATCATTATTTTTCTCATTAGTCAATAAAAAGGCAGTAAAAACTTCGGGTTTTTACTGCCTTTATGAATTGCCTATACGGCATGAATTGAAAATAAATTTTTCATGAATTAAATCTTCGATTCATGAATTGCACGGCACGTGCATTAAGGCGATTCAATTCATGTTGTTTGCAACAATTCATGGTACTGACCAATTCATGATGCGTTAGCATCAATTCATCTTACTTTTCGGGAGCAAACCTTTCTCCCACCGTTTCTACCTTACCTTTACCCGCCGTAACGTCCGAAACCTTACTTTGTATCTCATTAAGCTCAACGTCGCTTGCAAGGAGTGTTGCTTTTATCTCAGCTTCGTATTTTACGTCGAGGGGTTCAATTCCCATCTTCTGAAGCTCGTAGGATATCTTTTGAAAGGCGGAATAGTCGCTTGTCACCTCCACCTCGTGATAGAGGACGAAGGTAGCCTTTCCCGCCGCATCAAGTGCAAGCTTCGCAGCCTTTCCATAGGCACGGGTCAGACCCCCTGCACCAAGGAGAATTCCTCCGAAATAGCGGGCTACCGCAATGACAACTCCCGTCAGCCCCTCACGGCGTATAACCTCGAGTATAGGCATACCTGCCGTGCCTTGCGGTTCGTGGTCGTCGGAAAAACGCACAACGTTACCCCCTCGGTTTACGTAAGCGTAGCACACGTGACGCATATTGGGCATGTCACGCCTTATCTTCTCGATAAACTCCAGCGCTTCCTCTTCTTCCTCTATGGGCTTTATAAAGCCGTAAAATATAGACTTCTTTTCTTCAAATTTGTCTGTCGCTTCACACCTTGCGGTGGTGTAACTGTTTTCCATAAATGCCCCTTTGCTTAATGCATTTTGCATTAAATAATGCAGAATGCAGAATGATGAATGCAGAATTGCGGACAATTTCGGCTAAGCCGAAATTCACAATATATTTTGATTTGCCCAAAGGCAAGTTTACCTTTATAACTCCCGAAGGGAAGGCTTTACCCATAATTTCTAATTTCAAATTCTCTGAGTTGTCCGTGCAGCTTTTCGTCAACTACGGCACACACGACAATTCCGTCCTCGGTGTAGTCGACGCTTTCAACCTTTGCGTTTTTATAGAGAGTGTCGAGCCACCCTGCCTTAGAGTGGGGGAGAAGAAAGACGCTTTTTTTCTTAAAGGATAGTATTGTACGCTCTACCGCCTCAATAAGCGAGTCGATGCCATCTCCCGTGGATGCCGAGATAAATACCGCGTTTTCTCTTTTGCCCAGTCCCAGTGTCTCTTCGGGAATGCCCTCCACCTTGTCGCACTTGTTGAAAACGTAGATAACGGGCTTTTCCTCTACCTTGTTCTTTTCAAAAAGGGAGTGTATTATCTCCTCTGTTACCTCATACTGACCTCTCACGTCGGGGCTGGATATATCAAGGACAATAAGAATTATGTCCGAGAATACCACCTCTGCAAGAGTGGACTTAAATGCTTCAACTAAGTGGTGGGGCAGATTTTTTATAAATCCGACGGTGTCGGTTAAAACTACTTCGCCTACGTTTGGAAGCACCCATTTGCGTGTTGTGGGGTCAAGGGTAGCGAAAAGCTTGTTTTCGGCAAGAATGTCAGCCCCCGTCAGCTTATTTAAAAGGGTGGACTTACCAACGTTTGTATATCCTGCAACAGAAATCTGCACCACTCCCGACTCCTCACGGTTACGGCGAAGCAGTGTGCGTCGCTTTTCAAGGCTACGCAGTTCTTCTTCAAGATTTGCTATCTGACTTTTTACGTGTCGGCGGTCACTTTCAAGCTTGGTTTCACCGGGACCTCTCGTACCAATACCGCCTCCAAGTCTTGATAACTCCGCACCCTGACCTCGAAGTCGGGGTATAGTGTATTTGAGCCTTGCAATCTGCACCTGTAAAATACCCTCGTTGGTTGTGGCGTTACGGGCGAAAATGTCAAGAATGAGCATTGTGCGGTCAATTACCCGCACGTCACCTACGCTGTCCTCAATTGCTTTTATCTGAGAAGGGGAGAGCTCGCAGTCAAAAATTATAAGTTCAATCTTTTCGTTTTCACAAAGCTCCCTCAGCTCATCAAGCTTGCCCTTTCCGATATAAGTGGCAATATCGGGAGTGGGACGGTACTGAATGAGCCTTGCCACAGCCTTTCCTCCTGCCGTCTCGAGAAGAGCGGCAAGCTCGTCAAGGTCATCCTCGTTTTTAGAGTTGTCACTATATACCGCTACAAGAACTGCTGACGGAAAATCAGAGCTCTCTGTTTCGTGAAGAATATTTTTTGCCATAATGCCTCCGCATATAATCGTCTTGAAAACAGTATACCCGTTTTCCTTGTAAAAGTCAAGAAAAGAGGGTATAAGTAATTGCCCTCTCAGTGTTCGACCCCCTTCCGATTATCTATAAAACAAAAAAGATACCCGTTTGGGTATCTTTTTTGTTTTGGTGCCGGTGGCGGGGGTCGAACCCGCACGGTATTGCTACCGCGGGATTTTGAGTCCCGTACGTCTGCCAATTCCATCACACCGGCGTCAACGTGTCGAGTATATCATATATTTTTTCTTTTTTCAATAGGATTTTAAAATATTTTTCATTTTTTCAAAAAAACTATTGCTTTTTTCTTTTTTGTGTGATATTATGTGATGTAACAACGAAGAATATCCTAAAAGTGAGGTGCAGTATTATGAAGCAGGGTCTCCATCCCGAGTATAAGGATACCGTAATCGTTTGTGCTTGTGGCGCAGAATATCCCACAAAGTCAACTAAGGAAAACGTTCACGTTGATATTTGTGCTAAGTGCCATCCTTTTTACACAGGAAAGCAGAAACTTGTAGATGCGGGCGGACGTGTTGATAAGTTCAACAAGAAGTTCGGCAGAGCGTAAACTTATACAAATCAAGGCGGTGCAGATGCACCGCTTTTTGTTTTTTAAATTTAAAAAAATTTTCCATTTACCTATTGACAAAGTAGGTAAATGGTGTTATAATGCAAACACCTACCAAACGAGTAGGTAGAAAGAGTGGCATTATGATAAATTATTTTGAAAAGCTTGTGAGAGAAAATTTCCGTTTCGGACGAATGTGATAACTCCATTTTTACCGAGTCATTACATTTTTTTATAAACGAAAGGAAAATATTATGTCACAACTTAAATTTGAAACGTTACAGCTTCACGTGGGTCAGGAGACCCCCGACCCCGCAACAGATGCCAGAGCAGTACCGATCTACGCTACGACTTCATACGTTTTTCACGATTGCGCTCATGCCGCCGCCCGCTTCGGTCTTACTGACGCAGGCAATATCTACGGCAGACTTACCAATTCTACGCAGGACGTTTTGGAAAAGCGTGTTGCCGCCCTTGAAGGAGGCGTTGCCGCTTTGGCATTGGCGTCGGGCGCCGCCGCAATCAGCTACACGCTTGAAGCTCTCGGTCAGAACGGCGGTCACTTCGTTGCACAAAAAACTATATACGGCGGCAGCTACAATCTGCTGGCACACACGCTTCCAAACTTCGGAATTACCGCAAGCTTCGTAAACGTTCACGACCTTGACGAAGTGGAAGAAGCAATTCGTGAAAATACAAGAGGTATTTATATAGAGACCTTGGGTAATCCCAACAGCGACATTCCCGATATTGATGCACTGTCCGAGCTTGCCCATAGGCACGGCTTACCCTTGATAGTTGATAACACCTTTGGTACACCTTATCTTATCCGTCCTATCGAGCACGGAGCGGATATCGTGGTACATTCTGCTACAAAGTTTCTGGGCGGTCACGGCACTACCCTTGGAGGAATAATTGTAGACTCGGGTAAATTCGACTGGTCGGCAAGCGGTAAATATCCCGCAATTGCCGCTCCCAACCCATCATATCACGGCGTTTCCTTTGTGAATGCCGCAGGTTCTGCCGCCTTCGTTACTTACATCCGTGCGATACTCCTTCGCGATACAGGCGCCGCTGTTTCTCCCTTTGCCGCCTTTCTTCTCTTGCAGGGAATAGAGACGCTGTCTCTGAGAATTGAGCGCCACGCGGAGAACACAAAGAAGGTAGTGGAATTCTTGTCAAAGCATCCCCAGGTAGAGAAGGTAAATCACCCGTTTCTTGACGGACACCCCGACCATGCACTTTATAAAAAGTATTTTCCAAACGGCGGCGGTTCTATATTCACCTTTGAGATTAAAGGCGGTCAGGCAGAGGCCCATAAATTTATAGACAGCCTTAAAATCTTCTCTTTACTTGCCAACGTTGCCGACGTGAAGAGTCTTGTCATTCACCCCGCTACTACAACACACAGCCAGCTCTCCGAAGAAGAGCTCCTTGAGCAGGACATCAAGCCAAATACTATCCGTCTTTCAATCGGTACTGAGCACATAGACGATATAATAGCCGACCTTGAGAGTGGATTTGAAGCGGTTTTGAAAGGAGATTTCTAAAATGTCAAAAATATATACGTCAGCAGATAAGCTTATAGGAAAAACTCCCTTACTGGAGCTTACAAACGTTGAAAAAAAGCTTGGACTTAAAGCAAGAATTTTAGCAAAGCTTGAATATTTTAATCCTGCAGGCTCGGTCAAGGACAGGGTAGCAAAGTCGATAATAGACGGCGCCGAAAGGTCAGGAAAGCTGACGCCAAATTCAGTTATTATAGAGCCTACCTCGGGCAACACAGGCATAGGACTCGCATCTGTTGCGGCGGCACGCGGTTACCGCATCATTATCGTAATGCCCGATACTATGTCGGTGGAACGCCGTCAGCTGATGAAGGCGTACGGGGCAGAGCTTGTACTCAGCGAGGGCGCAAAGGGAATGAAGGGCGCTATCGCAAAGGCAGAGGAAATTGCCGCAAATACTCCTAATAGCTTTATTGCAGGACAGTTCGTAAATCCCGATAACCCCAAGGCACACAGAGAAACAACCGGCCCCGAAATATATGAGGACACCGACGGAGAGGTAGATATCTTCGTTGCGGGAGTAGGAACGGGGGGAACTGTGTCGGGCGTGGGTGAATACTTGAAGTCGAAAAAGCCATCTGTTAAGGTAGTTGCCGTTGAGCCTGCTTCTTCACCCGTTCTTTCAACAGGCGTTGCGGGAGCCCATAAAATACAGGGAATTGGTGCAGGCTTTGTTCCCGACGTGCTTAATACAAGTATTTATGACGAAATAATACCCGTTGAGAACGAAGATGCCTTTGCTACGGGAAGACTTATAGGACAAAGCGAGGGCGTGCTGACGGGCATTTCATCGGGCGCTGCGTTATGGGCGGCGATAGAGGTGGCTAAGAGGGCCCAAAATGAAGGAAAAACCATAGTGGTTCTTCTTCCCGACAGCGGAGACCGATATCTTTCTACACCGCTCTTTACTGAATAACATAAAAAACCGACATCGCCGATGTCGGTTTTTTTGGAAAATTGCTTGATTTACCTACTAATTGTGTGTATAATAGAGAAAAATAACTAAAGGGACTTTTCATATGAAAATAACAGACTTACTTAATAAAGATAAACTGTCCCTGTCCTTTGAGGTTTTTCCCCCAAAGACAGAGACCGCATTTGAACGTGTAAACAGCGCTACCGAGGAAATTGCCAAGCTTCGTCCTCTTTTTATGAGCGTGACCTACGGTGCAGGGGGCGGCACCAGCAAATATACCCTTGATATTGCAAAAAACATCAAGGAGCTTTACGGAGTGCCCACCCTTGAGCATTTGACCTGCGTTTCATCCGACAGAGAAACGGTGCGCGGCAAAATAAAGGAAATCATCTCGGCGGGCATTGAAAACGTTATGGCGCTCAGAGGGGATATTCCCGAGGCTCTTGAGGGAGCAGACCGCGCGTCCTGGGACTATCAGCACGCCTCTGACTTAATTTGCGAGCTGAAAAGCGCAAACCCCGATTTTTGTATCGGCGGCGCTTGTTATCCCGAGATACATCCCGAAAGTGAAAATCAGAAAGAAGACATCAAGAGACTATGCGAAAAGGTTGAAGCAGGCTGTGACTTTTTGACAACACAGATGTTTTTCGACAACAATCTTCTTTATAATTTCCTTTATAAGATACGCGAGGCGGGAATTACCGTTCCCATTATTCCGGGCGTTATGCCTATAACCAATGCTAGTCAAGTTGCCCGCGCCATAAAGCTCTCGGGCTCATTTATGCCCGTCAGATTTAAAAGTCTTGTGGATAAGTTCGGCTCTGACCCCAACGCTATGAAGCAGGCGGGAATTGCCTATGCCACCGACCAAATAATCGACCTGTATGCAAACGGCATAACCAACGTACACGTTTACTCTATGAACAAGCCCGACGTTGCCTCAAAAATTCAGAGTAATCTGTCGGACATTTTGGGATGATGAATACTGTTGTTTTAACCGAGACCTTCCCCGAGCCTCCCTTTTCAAAAAAAGAAATAATTCGCTATGCAGGGGGAGGCGAGTGTGATAAAGAGACTGAAAAGCTCCTTGACGAAGCGATTGCCGAGGTAAGAGACGCTTTGTCCTATAAGGTGTGCTATTGTGAGCTTCCTGTAAGAGTTGAGAACGACGTTTGCGATTTTACTGCTTTTTCGGTAAACTCACGTGACCTTGCCAAAAATCTCAGAGAATGTGACGGGGCTGTTCTCTTCGCCGCCACCGTGGGGAGCGGAATTGACAGACTTATTTCAAAATATTCCCGAATTTCTCCCTCAAAGGCGCTGATGCTTCAGGCAGTGGGGGCAGAGCGGATAGAAGCGCTTTGCGACGTGTTTTGCAAGGGGTTAAAGCCCCGCTTCAGCCCGGGCTACGGCGACTTGCCTCTCGACGTGCAGGAAAAAATATTCGGGATTCTCAGGTGTGATAAGCACATCGGGCTTTGTCTGAGCCGCTCGCTTATTATGTCACCCTCAAAGTCTGTGACGGCGTTTGCGGGAAAAATAAATAAAAGAGGTAGTTTATGACTTTTAGTGAATTTCTTAAAAATAATATTGTCATTCTCGACGGGGGAATGGGAACTCTTCTGCAGGAAGAAGGACTTGGAGCGGGAGAATATCCCGAGCGCTGGAATATGTCCCACCCCGACGTTATAAAAAGAATACACAAGGACTATTTTGATGCAGGAAGTAACGTGGTATCCACCAATACCTTCGGAGCAAATTCTCTGAAATTTTCAGATGACGAGCTTGAAGAAATAATAAAGCGTGCCATTGATAATGCAAGATGGGCGAGAGAGGCGTCGGAGAGTAAAAAAGAAAAGTTTATCGCTCTCGACGTGGGCCCTACGGGAAAGCTGTTGAAGCCTCTCGGAGACCTTGACTTTGAAAACGCCGTTGAGGTTTTTTCAAAGACAGTGAGAATAGGCGCATCCTACGGCGTTGACCTTATTATGATTGAGACCATGAACGACAGCTACGAGACTAAAGCCGCACTTCTTGCTGCAAAGGAAAGCTGTGATTTACCCGTGCTGGTTTCTAACGCCTACGGAGAGGACGGAAAGCTGATGACGGGAGCAACTCCCGAGGCAATGACGGCGCTCCTTGAGGGTATGGGGGCAGACGCTATCGGAGCTAATTGCTCTCTCGGTCCGAAACAGCTTGCAGAAGTTGCAAAAAAGCTCCTTGAAACCGCGTCTGTTCCCGTTATCATGAAGCCTAACGCAGGCTTGCCGAGAGCAGAAAAGGGCAAAACCGTCTTTGACGTCTCGGCAGAGGAATTTTCGGATGAGCTTGCAAGGCTTGTCGAAAATGGTGTTCGCGTTGCAGGCGGTTGCTGCGGTACTACTCCCGAATATATAAGGGCGCTTTCAGAAAAAATTAAAGACCTCACCCCCGTTCCTGTCACAGAGAAGGACTTTACCGTTGTATCCTCCTACACTCACGCAGTAAGATTTGGAGATACTCCCGTTCTTATTGGAGAGCGTATTAACCCAACGGGCAAAAAACGCTTTAAACAAGCACTTCTTGAACGCGATATGGATTATATTCTGTCGGAGGGCGTCAGACAGGAGGAAAAGGGAGCACACATACTTGACGTAAACGTGGGACTCCCCGACGTTGATGAAATTGAGATGCTAACGTCTGCCGTCACCGAGCTTCAGACGGTTACTGCTCTGCCTTTGCAGATTGATACCTCGGACAGCTCTGCCATGGAGTCGGCGCTTCGACGTTACAACGGAAAGGCAATGATAAACTCTGTCAACGGCAAGAGCGAGAGTATGAAAGCGGTCTTTCCGCTGGTGAAGAAATACGGAGGCTTGGTTGTAGCGCTGACCCTTGACGAAAATGGAATACCCGACGATGCCGAGGGCAGATTTAAGATAGCCGAGAAAATTCTCGAAACGGCAAAAAGCTACGGCATAAAGAAAAAGGATATTATTTTTGACACTCTTGCAATGACTGTCAGTGCAGACAACAAAGCCGCACTTGCTACTCTCAGCGCTCTTTCAAGAATAAAGTGTGAGCTTGGCTGCCATACGTCGCTGGGAGTATCCAACGTCTCCTTCGGTCTGCCTAACCGTGATGCAGTAAACGGCGTTTTCTTCGCCCTTGCTCTTGAAAACGGACTTTCGGCGGCGATAATGAATCCTTATTCTGCCGAAATGATGAAAACCTATTACACCTATAGGGCGCTCAAAGGACTTGACGAAAACTGCGCCGAGTATATAAATTCCGCCGATTTGTTCACCTCTGCCATAAGCAGTACTGCTGCTCCAGTCAAAAAAGAAGAAGCCTTTGGCTCAGAGCTTCAGCGCGCTGTCATAAAGGGCTTTAAGGATAAAGCGGCAGAAATAACAAGTCAGCTTTTAAACAGCGTACCCCCTCTTGATATCGTAAGCACAGAAATTATCCCCGCCCTCAATACGGTGGGAAAGGGCTTTGAAGAAAAGAAGGTATATCTTCCAAGCCTTCTTATGAGCGCAGAGGCGGCAAAAAGCGCCTTTGAGGTAATAAAGACCTTTATGTCAGACAAAGAAAAAACTGCCTCACGGGGTCTTTTCGTCATAGCAACCGTTCACGGCGATATACACGACATAGGAAAGAATATAGTTAAGCTTCTACTTGAAAACTACGGCTTTGACGTAGTTGATATGGGCAAGGACGTGCCCAGCGATAAAATAGTTCAAAAGGCAATAGAGCTTCATGCTCCCATTGTGGGATTAAGCGCCCTTATGACTACCACAGTTCCCGCTATGGAAGAGACAATAAAGATGCTAAAGGAAAAGGCGCCTTGGTGTAAAACAGTGGTTGGCGGTGCTGTTCTTACCGAGGACTACGCACAAAAGATAGGCGCAGATAAATACGCAGGCGATGCAATGGAATGCGTACGCTGGGCGGAAAGGGTAATGAAAGGGGAAGAGTGATGCTTATTTCTACAAGAGGCCGTTATGCCTTGAGAGTTCTTCTCGATTTGGCACAAAACCAAAACGGCGGATATATTGCCATGAAAACCGTTGCCGAACGTCAAGGACTGTCTTTAAAATATATCGAGCGGATAATGCCCGTCCTCTCTAAGAACAAATACGTAGAGGGAGTGCATGGAAAAGGCGGCGGCTACAGACTTGCAAGAGAGCCCAAGGATTACAGAGTAGGGGATATTCTGAGACTTGCCGAGGGGGATTTGGCGCCCGTTGCCTGCCTTGGCTGCGATGCCAAGACCTGTGAACGTAAAGACAGCTGTCCCACACTTCCTATGTGGACTGAATTTCACAATATGGTCAACAATTATTTTGACGGCATAACTCTTGCCGACCTTATGAAATAATAAAAGGGTCTGTAAAAAGCACAATGAGCTTTTTACAGACCTTTTCTCTTTAAAGACGTCTTATCTTTCTTATAACCTCGTCGCCAACCTCTGAGGTGGTAGCATTTCCCTGAAGGTCGGGAGTGAGTACCTTTTTTTCAACAAGTACTTCCTCAATAACGTCAATAACCTTCTTTCCCCAATCCTCGTGACCGAAGAAGTCAAGAAGCTGACTTGCCGACCAAACGGTTGCAAGGGGATTTGCCTTACCCTGACCTGCAATGTCGGGGGCAGAGCCGTGAATGGGCTCAAACATCGAGGGGAACTTTCTTTCGGGATTGATGTTTGCACCTGCCGCAAGTCCCATACCGCCTGCAATAGCCGCACCAAGGTCGGTGAGAATGTCACCGAAAAGGTTTGAGGTAACAACTATCTCAAAGCGCTTGGGGTCTTTAACCATAAACATGCTTGCCGCGTCAACAAGGTAAGAATAGGTCTTGACCTCGGGATAGTCCTGTCCTACCTCCTTGAAAATTTCATCCCAGAATACCATAGAGTAGTTGAGTGCATTAGCCTTACTGATGCTTGTGAGCGTTTTGCCCTCTTTCTTTGCAAGCTCGTAAGCGTAGCGGATAACTCTTTCACAGCCCTTACGTGAGAAAACGCCGTTCTGAATAACAACCTCGTTTTCCTGTCCCTTGTAAAGCCAGCTTCCGCTTCCCGCATATTCGCCCTCGGTGTTCTCTCTTACAAACACCATATCTATATCTTCTGTCTCGACGTCCTTCAAGGGAGTGGGAGCGCCCTTTAAAAGCTTAACGGGGCGAAGATTTATATATTCATCAAATTTCTTTCTTATGATGAGAAGTAAATCCCAAAGTGAGATGTGGTCGGGAACACCCGGAGCACCTACCGCACCAAGGAAAACGGCATCGAACTTTGACAGAGTCTCAATTCCGTCCTCTGCCATCATTCTGCCCGTCTCTTTATAATATTCACAGCCCCAAGGAAAATAAGTAAACTCGAACTTAAAGCTGCCGTCCTTACGGCTTACCTCCTCAAGCACCTTTACGCCCTCGGCAATTACCTCAGGACCTATTCCGTCACCTGCAATGACCGCTATCTTGTGTGTTGTCATAATTTATGCCCCTTCCTTTCCGTTAAGTTAAAAGGCAGAGAATAAAAATGAATAGAGAGAATTTCTTTTAAGAAATTCTTACCTGAACTGCGATTTGCTTCGGTCTCACACAATGCTCGACCTACGCTCACTGCATGGCTTGAATTTTCGTAGGCTCCGCTAATTCGCTTTGCCACGAAAATCCCCCGCTCATCTTACCTCTTAGTTCTTAACTGTCTGAATTTATTCAGACTTTTACCTCCGTTTTTTATATATTAACACGTAAATAGATATTTGTAAAATAAATAATTCATTGACAAATATAAATTTTTCCTATATCATAACTAAGGGTGATAAAATGGATTTGATACAACTTAAATATTTTATGGCAGTTGCCGAATATGGAAATATCTCTCTGGCGTCTGAATATCTTAACGTTTCACAGCCTACGCTTTCAAGTGCAATAAAGGAGCTTGAAAAGGAATTCGGTGTAACACTTTTCAAAAGACATCACAGAGGTGTAGCACTCACCGAAGAGGGAGAAATCCTTTTTAAAAGAGGCGGAGAGCTTCTTATAAAAGCAGAAGAAACCGTTAATATTATGCACGACCTGGGAAAGAAACGAAAAAGTCTGAAGCTTGGTGTGCCTCCTATGATAGCGTCATTAATACTCCCTAAAATTTTTGAAGGATTTTTTGAAAAAAATCCCGATATACTTCCTGCCATAAGAGAAGGGGGAGGAGAAGAGCTTTTTGCAAAGCTTTCGGAGGGCAGTGTGGATATGATATTCGTACCACATAACCGCCCCGTAGAAAGCGGATATTCTTCAATCGAGCTTAACCAAATGGAAACTGTTCTTTGCATGTCAAGAGAAAACACGCTTTCAAAAGAGAAAATAATAGAAGCAAGTCTTCTTAAGGATAGGGAACTTGTTCTTTTCAATAATAGCTTTTTTCAGACCGCAGAAATTAAAAAATGGTTTGCAAACGACGGTGTTACACCGAATATCTTTTTGCAGACTGAACAGCTTTCTACACTTTTTGCTATCGTATCAACTACGAATTCCGTGGGCTTTGCCTTTAAAGAGCTTGTGAAGGAAAGGGAGGATATAGTGTATAAATCGTTGTCTCCCGGCCTTTTTTCAAGAGTGAGCCTTGTGTGGCGTAAGGAAAGCTATATGTCGGATACTATGAAAAAGTTCAGAGAATTTATAAAGGAGATGTAAAAAATACATCTCCTTTCAGCGTGTAGAAAAAGTCGATAAAAGAATTTTCCATTCGTCAAAATGCATAAAATGCACGCTAAAAAGCCTCCCCTGTGTAAGGGGAGGTGGCACGACGAAGTCGTGACGGAGGGGTTGTTATCGCTAGATTGACGGCTTAAACAACCCCTCAGTTTTTCTTACGAAAAACAGCTCCCCTTACACAGGGGAGCCATTTTTGTGCAACCTTGCTAATTTGTATTTTTAACTAATAGGTTTTTCGACAGACCGAAAGGAGATGTAAAAAATACATCTCCTTTCATTCTATATTTCCATAGTATTCTATCTTTCCGTCTGCCTTTATCCACATGACACCGATGCCGTCAAATTCCCGAAGTAACTCCTTGCCCTCATCTACCGGCATATTGAAAAGAGCTGTTGACAGAGCATCAGCCCACCCCGAATTATCGTAAACTACCGTCACCGAAAGGTAGCTTTCACTTGGATAAAGGGTGTGAGGTGATATTATGTGATGGTATCTTTTGTTCTCGAATTCAAAATACCTTTGATAAACACCGCTTGTAACAACGCTGGTGTTAGAAGCGCTGACAGCCTTTATAATACTGTTGCCGTAAGGGCTTTGTATTCCTACCTTCCAGCCATCCCCGTTTTTGTCACCCAGCACAAGCACGTTACCGCCCAGATTTATAGTGGCGTTACAGCCGTCAAGCCTTTCGCGAAGCAGGTCTGCTACGTACCCCTTGGCAACAGCGCCGAAGTCGAGAGATAATTCGGGGTCAAGAAGAGTTACGGTGTTTCCCGAAATTTCGATATTGTTTATATCGGTGTGCTCTGCTTTCTTTTTCAGTACGTCAAGGCTTGGCAGATATGGAGTGTCAGACTCCCTCGCCTTATGCCATTCTTCAAGAACTGCACCCATGGCAATATTGCAGCTCCCCTTTGTCAACTCATTCACTTTTATTCCAAAGCGAATTACTTCAAGAAGCTCATCGCTGACAGTCAAGCTTCTCCTTTTGTTAAGGATTGCTCCCTCACCGCTCTCTGAGTGAATGTCGAGAGCGTTGTGATAGCGTGAGAGTGTGTCTTCTATAATCTTGCAAGTGTTCTCAAAATCTTCCTCCGAGTCAAAAAAACCGTCTACACTTACCACAGTGTCAAAATAGCCGTAAATCTGGGTAGAGTATTTCTTTGGCGCACAAGAAACGAGAAAAAAGCAGATGAAAATTAAGGGTATAAGTTTTTTCATAATAATTCATTCTTTATTATTTTTTTAAAATGCGGAAATATGGCTTTCAGTAAAGCGGAGTTCAGTATTCCGAATACTATTCCCGATATTATAAGTAGTGGCAGATAGGGGAGAAAGGACACACCGCCGTAAGCGAAATAAATAAGGGTGAACTGCATGAGGTTGTGGCAGAGCGCTCCCGAAATGCCGAGAACAGAGTAGCTTGCATTTTTATCTATTAAAATAATAAGTATAATAAGAGTCACCGACGCCACTCCTCCCGAAAGGCTGAGCACTCCCGCCATAACGCCCCTTGTGGCAAATGAAAAGAGCGCCTTTAAGAGAGCAATACCGTAAGCCGTCTTTTTCGATACGAAGAAAAGAGCCAGCATCACCGCCACGTTGGAAAGACCCAGCTTCACTCCGGGGCAGGCAGGAATTAAAACAAAGCGGTTTTCTATAAAGGAGAGCACAAGAGCAAGGGCTGCCATAAGAGCGGTGAGAGTGAGCTTTTTTGTTTTCACGTCAGTTCACCGTGTCGGCTTCGCCGTTCCTTCCCGTGATTTTTAAGACCGTTTTATTGGGCAGACACGCCGCCCATTCTCCCGATAGAGATAGCTTTCCCGCTTTTATACAAACCTTGTCGGGACAGTCGGACTTTTCAAAATATGCCGTCTCTCCGTCACCCGTTATCACAACACCGTTATCAAGACTTAAGGAGAAGCTGTCTGAGAGAGCAAAGGTGTCGTAAAGCTCTCCGTCTACCCAAATTTCAACCTTTTCTCCCAATATCTCAGGCATCAAAAAAATCAGCCCGAGGGCAAGAGTTAAAAGAACTATGATAAATATTATACTTTTTTTCGTTATAAATTTTCTTTCCATAATTGTTCCTCGTTATAAGTTAGTATATAACAAATATACTTTAGGGTCAAGAATTTTTTGACAAACGGATATGGAAGTGTTATAATGAGTTTGATAATAATGAACGAGCCAAAGGAAACGAAAATGAGCTTTATAATACGCGAAATAACTCCCGAGGATAATAAGGCACTTGCCGAGCTTATCAGATATAACCTGAAAAATCACGCTCTCGATATTCCGGGCACCGTCTATTTTGACTCTTCTCTTGACAGTCTTTCCGATTTTTATATGGAAAATGCAGGGCGTGGCTACTACGTTCTCACCCTTGACGGAAAGGTGGCAGGGGGAATAGGACTTGCAGAGTTTCCCTATTTTGAAAGCTGTGCCGAGCTTCAGAAGCTCTATCTTGCCGATGAAGTGAAGGGGCAGGGCTGGGGATATAAGCTCATAGAATACGTTGAGGACAGAATGCGTGAAAAGGGCTACAAAGCATCCTACCTTGAAACCCACGACAATCTGAAGGTGGCAATTCATACCTATGAAAAAAGCGGATATAAAAAGATTGAACGCCCCGAAAGCGTAGTTCACGGGGCAATGAATAATTTTTATTATAAAGAACTGTGAGGAAAAAATGATGAATTTAATTTTGACCTTTATCGTAGGAATTATCGAAGGTATCACCGAATGGCTTCCCATAAGCAGTACAGGGCATATGATACTCTTCAACGAATTCTTCCCCCTTGACTTTGAAAAGGACTTTTACGACCTCTTCCTTGTTGTAATTCAGCTTGGTGCAATTATGGCGGTGGTCATGATTTATTGGAATAAGCTTTTTCCCTTTTCCTTAAAAAAAGGGGAGAGCTTTATAAAAAAAGATATCTTTTCTTTATGGATAAAGATTATAGTTTCCTGCCTTCCTGCCGCCGTTATAGGCATACTCTTCGAGGACACCTTTGACCGCCTTTTCTATAACGCCACTTCCGTTGCTCTTGCCCTTATTGTTTTCGGCGTGCTCTTTATACTGGTTGAAATATTCAATAAAAAGGTGCCGAAAATTAATTCAATTGCCGAAATAGGTATAAATACCGCCGTTATTATCGGCGTTTTTCAGGTACTCGCCGCCGTATTTCCGGGCGTTTCACGCTCGGGCGCCACAATTCTCGGCGCTATCCTTATCGGGGTGACAAGAACAGTTGCGGCAGAGTATACCTTCTATCTTGCAGTACCCGTTATGGCAGGCGCAAGTCTTTTAAAGCTCTTGAAGTTCGGCTTTGACTTTACTGCCCTTGAATTTACATATCTTGTCGTTGGTATGCTCACCGCCTTTGTGGTGTCTGTTTTCGCTATAAAGTTCCTTATCGGCTACGTGAAAAAGCACGACTTTAAGGTCTTTGGCGTGTATAGAATAATTCTCGGCATTTTGGTGCTTTTACTGTTGAAATAGCTCTTGATTTTTTATTAAAAAAGAGATATACTGAAAAAAAGAAAAGGAGTGTTTAAAGTGAATTATTATCCTATTAATATCGCGGGAGTAGACAGAAAGCTCCCCATATGCAGAGTAAATGATGACCTTTATATAGGTGCCTTTGTTATTTTCGGAGACGCAGAGCTTACCGTTGCGGCGGCAAAGGCTCTTCTTGACCGTGCTCCCGAATACGATTACATAATTACCGCCGAGGCTAAGGGAATACCCCTCGTGCACGAAATGGCAAGACAGGCGGGTGACGAAAAGTATATGCTCGCCCGCAAAAACCCCAAGCTCTATATGACGGGCGTTTTCGAGGTTGACGTAACCTCTATCACTACCGCCAAGGAGCAAAAGCTTTACCTTGATATTGAGGATGCCAATATGATGCGTGGCAAGAGAATACTTATCGTTGACGACGTTATTTCCACTGGAGAGTCCCTCAAGGCTATAGAAACCCTTGTTGAAAAAGCGGGGGGAAATATCTGCGGAAGAATGTGCATCCTTGCCGAGGGCGAAGCGGCAGACAGAGAAGATATTATTTACCTTGAAAAGCTTCCTCTTTTCAATGCGGATGGAAGCATCAAATAATGCGTTCCGCATTATTTGAATGCAGATGTGCGGGGCTTTTTTGCGGTGGAGCGGATTAGCGAAGCCTGAAAAAATGCAAGCCATACAGGGAACGAAGGGTGAACAGTGTGTGAACCCCAAGTATTCGTAATGCATTATTTAAATGATGAATGTAGAATGAAGAATGCAGAATTAAGGTAAATTTGCCTAAAGGCAAATTATATTTCGTTGTAATTTCGCTAAAGCGAAATTTACCTTACTTCTTCACTTTTCACTATTACCTATTACCTAATTAAATCGGTTTCGGAGAATTTTTCTCCGAAATCTTCTTTTTTGGGGTTTATGATATCATGATATCATGATATCATAAATAACACGATGGGTCGGTGATTCAAATTTTTTAGACTTGCAAAAGAATGGAATGTGTGGTATAATACTTTCACCACACTCTTAGTTTTTTTAAAAACTATTATCTTATAATTGAATGATATGTTGTCGAATAGCAAACGCTATGTAAAAAGCGTTTGCTCTTACTCGTATGCTGTTTGATGACATTTATTCATCTTATAATAGTATAAGAGTGTGGTAACTCCAGAGTGGAGAGCAGAAACGTTTTTTAGTGTGTAGCTCTTCATGGAGTTACACACTTTTTATTTTTGTGAGGATTAAATTATGAAAACAAGATTATTATGCGTAACGTTGATTTTTTCTTTGCTCTTTTTAATAGGTTGTGAGCAAGAAGAAAACAAAACACTCGAAACCGACTTTCCCAGAGAAAGCGAAGAGATAGTGTACATCCTTAATATGAATTCAAGAAAGATACACAATATTTTTTGCTATTCTGCATCAATGATACACAGAGAAAATCGCAGTGATTATTACAGCTTTGATTTAGAGCCTCTTTTGGAACAGGGCTTTACCCGCTGCAAAAACTGCTTTAAGTAAATAGGTTTCGGGCAAGCATTAGCCCGAAATCTTCTTTTTTTACGTTAGATTATGATATCATGATATCATGATATCATAAATGTTAAGGCGGAGAAAATCCGCCTTTTTTCCGAATATATAAAAAAATGTTGACAAATTATGATATTTTTGTTAATATGTCTTTAGATAGAGGCGCATCATCTATAAGTATCCGGTGCTATTGCAAGGGAGCAGGCCGGTGAAAGGAGATGTTGCCGAAATCTG
>JAFUKG010000027.1 GCA_017467865.1 Clostridia bacterium | reverse complement strand
TTACATCACTTTTTTGATAATTTAGGGGTATTTTGGGACACTTGGGGCAAAGGGCAAACAAGAAAAAAGCACTATACACAGGCATTTTTTGCCTATATATAGTGCTTTTCACTTTTGGGGTGAATAATGGGGCTCGAACCCACGACCTCCAGGGCCACAACCTGGCGCTCTAGCCAACTGAGCTATATCCACCATAAAATGGCGCGCTTGGAGAGGCTCGAACTCCCGACCTACTGCTTAGAAGGCAGTTGCTCTATCCAACTGAGCTACAAGCGCATACGCAAAAAAATGGAGCGGGTGATGGGAATCGAACCCACGCGACCAGCTTGGAAGGCTGGAATTCTACCATTGAACTACACCCGCATTTCGCTTTTGCGCTTGAATATAATAGCACTATTTTCTCGATTTGTCAACAGTTTATTTTGATTTTTTGAAAAAAATTAATTTTTTCGGTTAATATATTACGAAAACATCAAATACTTTATTGACTTTATACACAAAATCGTGTAAAATATACAATGTCGTAGTATATACGATAGAAAATATATAAAGGAGGTGCTTTGAAGATGGTAGAAATCATCAGCTACGTTCTTGCAGCCGTTTTGTCAATTATCGTAGGCGCTGTGCTCGGATTTTTTTACAGAAAGAAAATCGCCGAAGCAAAGATTGGCTCTGCAGAGGTTGAAGCGGTAAAGATTGTTGAAGATGCCCGTAAGGAAGCCGAGAGACTTAAAAAAGAAGCTCTTGTTGAATCCAAGGAAGAGATACTCAGAAACAAGGCTGAGGCAGACCGTGAAATAAAGGAACGCCGAAACGAAGTGTTCAGACTTGAAAAGAGAGCTATCCAGAAGGAAGAAACCCTTGACAGAAAAACTGAAAATCTTGAAAAGAAAGAAGAACAGTTAAATAACCGTATCAAGGAAAACGAAGAGCTTAAGGCCGAAATTGAGTCTATAAAGGCGGAACAGCTTAAGACCCTCGAACAGTACGCAGGTCTTACCAGCGAAGAAGCGAAGGCTTATCTTGTTGAGAAGATTGAGTCCGAGGCTAAGCACGAGGCGGCACTCAGACTTGCAGATATCGAACAAAACATCAAGGACGAAGCAGAAGAAAAGGCAAAGAATATCGTTTCACTCGCTATTCAGCGCTGTGCATCAAATCAGGTTTCTGAGGTTGCAGTTTCCGTCGTTCCCCTTCCCAATGACGATATGAAGGGAAGAATTATCGGGCGAGAGGGCAGAAACATCAGAACTATCGAAACTCTCACCGGTGTTGACCTTATCATTGACGATACCCCCGAGGCTATCACAATGTCAAGCTTTGACCCCATGAGACGAGAGATTGCAAGATTATCCATTGAAAAGCTTATTTCGGACGGCCGTATCCATCCGGCAAGAATTGAAGAGATTGTTGAAAAGAGTAAGAAGGAAGTTGAAACTATTATCAAGCACGAGGGCGAAAATGCTCTGCTTGAAACGGGAGTTCACGGAATTAACGGTGAGCTTGTAAGACTTCTTGGAAGACTCAAATACAGAACCAGCTACGGACAGAACGTTCTCATGCACTCAATTGAGGTATCTCACATTGCAGGTATGATGGCAGCCGAGCTTGGTCTTGATCCTACCCTTGCTAAGAGAGCAGGACTTTTACACGATATCGGTAAGGCGCTCAACCACGAGGTTGAAGGCTCACACGTACAGATAGGCGTTGACCTTGCCAAGAAGTATCGTGAAAACAGAGAAGTAATCCACGCAATTGAAGCACATCACGGCGACGTTGAGGCACAGACCCTTGTTGCAGTGCTTGTGCAGGCGGCAGATGCTATATCGGCGGCACGCCCCGGAGCAAGACGTGAGAACCTTGAAAGCTACATCAAGAGACTTGAAAAGCTTGAAGAAATTGCAACAAGCTTTGACGGTGTTGAAAAATCCTTTGCAATTCAGGCGGGCAGAGAACTCAGACTTATGGTTAAGCCCGAGGTTGTAAATGATGAAAATATGGTACTTATTGCCCGTGAGATAGTTAAGAAGATTGAAAACGAGCTTGAATATCCCGGACAGATTAAGGTTAACGTAATCAGAGAAAGCCGAACTGTTGAATACGCAAAATAATGCGTTTGATATATTAACATAAATCTAATTTGAAAATAATTATTTATCGAAATATATCTGAAAGAGGGCTGATTTTCAGCCCTCTTTATTACTTTAAATGAATATTGAAGAATGAATATTGAAAAACTAAGGTAGATTTGCTGTGCAAATCTTCAATTATTTTTTGGAGCGAGTATGAGTAGTATTAGAATTTTGGCGCTTGGCGACGTTGTAGGAGAGAGCGGAACTAATTTTATCAGGGAAAACCTTTGGCGTATAAGAGAAGAGAATAATATCGACGCCGTTATCGCTAACGGAGAAAATTCGGGTGCCAAGGGCGGTATTGATAAGGCGAGTGCCTCTCTTCTTTTCGCAGGGGGTACCGACGTTATCACTACGGGCAATCACGTGTGGAAGGACAAAAAAATAGGGCAGTATCTTGACGATACTACCTCGGTTTTACGTCCTGCAAACTATCCAGATATTTGTCCCGGCAGAGGATATACCATAACCGACGTCAAGGGCTACAGAATGCTTGTTATAAATTTGCTGGGCACTGTCTTTATGGAAAGCGTGGATTCACCCTTTGATAAGGCAGAGCGTATTTTAGAACGTGAAAAGGGCAATTTCGACTTTGCGGTGATTGACTTCCACGCCGAAGCAACAAGCGAGAAAATAGCCTTCGGTATCCACTTCGACGGCAGGGTCAGTGCAGTGTTCGGAACTCATACCCATATTCAGACAAATGACGCAAGAATATTTCGGGGTGGTACGGGTTACGTCACCGACCTTGGAATGACGGGCGTTTACGACTCGGTTCTTGGAATTGAAGCTGAACTTATGATAAAGAAGTTTATCACAAAAATCCCCCAATATCACAACACCGCTAAAGGCGATATCACAATGTCGGGAGCGATATTCGAGATTGATACCGATACGTTTAAGTGTAATTCTGTGGAACTTGTAAACTTGAGATAAAACCTTTTATGACAAAAACACGCTTTGAATTCTCAAAGCGTGTTTTTTGTTGTTCGTTATTTTAAGCCTATCTGGGCTTTTGAAATTACTTTTCCACCTTGGAAGGTAACATTTGCATTTGCACCTATGGAGCCACTTCCTGTCCATTGATAAATTTCAGTCTTATATTCTTCTCCAATACCAACATCTACACTTGAACTGAGAGTTCCTTCTCCACCAACAATATCACATATCTCTTTATATGACATACCCGTTTCTATTTTATTAAACTCATCTAAAGAAATACTTGCTTCGGAATTAATAATATCAGCACTTGTACCTTTAATAATATCATTTGCACTGTCACAACCGTTGAGAGCAAAGAGAGTAAATACAATAAGTGTTACTAAAAAGAATTTTTTCATTTTTTTGAATCGTATGCTAAAACATACCCTTTCTGGATTTTTATTATAAAATATAAGGCAGAAACTGTATTTAACGGTGCTTCTGCCTTTGAATTTTTGATTAAATGCTTATAGTGTCATCATAATATTGTTGTAATTGATTTCTTTTGCCTTTTTACTTACTGTAAACCAGTCAACAATAGTCATAATTCCGCATACTCCACATGTTAAGAGTTTTAATATTCCCATACCGGTGTCGCCAAGCATAAATCTGTCAATTCCAAGAGGGCCTAAGAATAAAGAAACAAGCAATATATTTGTAGGTTCCTTGAAATCAATAGAGGAGGCCAAAGCAAATTTTGATTCATCTGCCTCTATTAATTTTTGCTTCAAAAAAACAATTTTCTCCGCAGGTAAGTATTTTTGATTTGTCATGACGAAAAGGTCAACCTTTTGTGCGTCCATAGTGTAATCCTCCTAAAATTTTATTATTAAGCCGATTAATATTATTTCGGCTGTATTACGAAGAATCCGAGCCAACGGAAAATATTATAAATAAATATGATAAATACTAATGCATAGACCACATACGACAAAAACTTATTTTTTTGGGGCGAATAAAAAAATATAATCAATAAAGGAAAAAACATAAAAAAAGCATTATATTTTATTGCAGATATAATATCGCCTTTAATAAATGTTATCCACGCTCTTGTTGTTCCGCATGCGGGACAGGGAATGCCTAACCATTTATAAATTGGGCAACCATATATTACTAAAACTATTAACAATATAATAACAACAAGAAAACTTTTTTTGTTCATCGACAAAACCTATCTTTTTTCACCAAAAGTACAATATTAATATACCATAGTATTTTTAATTTGTCAAGTATAAAGTTACAATAGTATTGTAAAAATTGTTTCAGGGGTGTTTTTATGTTGTGTGATAGAATACGTGAAATAAGAATAGCAAAGAGAATAAGTCAGGTGAATTTAGCTCAACAACTTGGTGTAACAAAGCAAAGCGTTTCAAATTGGGAAAATGATAATATTCAGCCTTCCGTTGAAATGTTGTCACGAATAGCAGATGCTTTGTCAGTTTCTACGGATTACTTATTAGGTAGAGACGAAAAACGTTATCTTGATATAAGCGGATTATCTGAAGATGCTATACAAACTCTACAAGAACTTGTAAATATAATAAAACAAACTAAATAAACTTTTAAATTTTAGTTTTCGTGGGGATATAAAAGGGGAGTGCTTTTATAAAAAGCACTCCCCTTTTATATAATAAATTTAATTTTGATTTGCAAAATTTACCTTAATTCTGCATTCAGTATTTTGCATTATAAGTTTTTAGTTAAATTCCGCCGTATCAAACGTTATAACAGTATAATATTTCGTTTCGTCAAATTCGTTCAGTGCATTGTCAAGGGCACTCTTTATTTTTTTCTCCTCACCTCTCAGGTCAAGAGGAAGAGATACGTCGAAAATAAGGTTAGTATGTCCCTCACCGAGCACCATACGAAAATCGTGAATAGAAAGCCTTTCGTCACGCATTCTAAGGAAGGAGAGCACAAGATGCTTCATATGCTCGATTTTTGGGTCGTTGGTAACAACGGGGTCATAATGGATAACAAGATTAATTCCGTGACTTTCAAGACACTCACGCTCCATATCGTCGATAAGCTCATGGCAGGTGAGAGGGTCCTCGTCCTTGTCCATCTCTACGTGGAGACTTGCGAAACGACAGCCTGCTCCGTAGTCGTGCACCATAAGGTCGTGAAATCCAAGCACCTTTGGACATGAGCTGACGTAGTCAACGATAAGCGCCTTCATTTCGGGGTCGGCACCCTGACCGAGCAGAGGAGATATAGTCTCTTTAGCAAGAGAAATACCGCTGTATAAAATGAAAAGTGCAACTCCAAGTCCCATAAAGCCATCAAGCTTGAGACTTGTGAAGTGCTCTAAAATCGCACAAATAAGCACCGCCGTGGTTGCGATAACGTCATTGCGTGAGTCGGCAGAGGTGGCAATAAGAGCCGAGGAATTTATCTTTTTGCCAAGGGTCTTATTGAAAGAAGCGAGCCAAAGCTTTATGGCAATGGAAAACAAAAGCACCGCCACAAGATAAAGAGAAAAGCGTGTGGGCGTGGGATTGAATATCTTTAATACCGACGTTTTAGCAAGCTCGAAGCCGATAATTATTATAATAGCTGCAACGCCCAGCCCGGACAGATATTCTGCCCTTGCGTGTCCGTAGGGGTGGTCTTTATCGGCAGGCTGAGAGGCTATTTTAAAGCCCACAAGAGTTATCACCGAGCTTGCTGAGTCGGACAGATTGTTCATAGCGTCGGCAGTAATTGACACCGACGACGAAAGAGTACCTATCACGAGCTTTAAGATTGCAATAACAAGATTTGCAATTATTCCAACTACACCCGAAAGCTTACCAACCTCGGTGCGGTCATTACTTTTTGCGAATAAGCGTAATAAAAGTTTTGTCATTATTACCTCAGTTTAGAAAAGATTGAGCAGTTACGCTCAATCTTTTCGTTTTTTATTAGTACAAATAGCCTTCCTTGAAGAGAAGCTCTGCAAGGAGAAGTGATCCGCCTGCGGCACCTCTTAAGGTGTTGTGAGAAAGACCTACAAACTTGTAGTCGTAGATAGAGTCCTCACGAAGTCTGCCTGCAGTAATGCCCATACCGCCTTCGATATCACGGTCAATGCCCGTCTGAGGACGGTTGTCCTCTTCAAAGTAGGTGATGAACTGCTTGGGTGCTGAATGGAGTTCAAGCTCCTGAGGTCTGCCCGAGTAGTTCTTCCAAAGGTCAAGGATTTCTTCCTTGGTGGGCTTCTTGTCAAACTTAACAAAGGTGGTTGCAAGGTGTCCGTCTGTTACGGGGACACGGATACACTGTGAGGTGATTGCAATGTCGGTGTTATCAGCGATTTTGTCACCGTCAATCTTACCCCAAACCTTCAAAGGCTCTTTTTCACTCTTTTCTTCTTCTCCGCCGATGTAGGGGATAACGTTGTCAATCATTTCGGGCCAGCTTTCAAAGGTCTTACCTGCGCCTGAAATAGCCTGATATGTAGAAACAACAACCTCCTTGATACCGAACTTCATAAGAGGTGTAAGAAGGGGAACGTAGCTCTGAATGGAGCAGTTAGGTTTAACTGCGATAAAGCCCTTTGTAGTGCCAAGTCTCTTCTTCTGAGCGTTGATTATTTCGATATGGTCATTGTTGATTTCGGGAATAACCATGGGAACGTCGGGAGTCTTACGGTGAGCGGAGTTGTTGGAAACAACGGGAATCTCAGCCTTTGCATAAGCCTCTTCAAGGGCGATGATTTCGTCCTTCTTCATATTAACGGCACAAAGAATAAAGTCAACGTGCTTCTTCATTTCGTCAATGTCGGAAGCGTCGAGAACTACCATTTTTTTCACCATTTCGGGAATGGGAGTTTTCATATTCCATCTGCCTGCAACTGCATCCTCGTAGGTCTTGCCTGCCGAGCTTGCACTTGCTGCAAGAGCGGTAACGTCAAAATAGGGGTGATTTTCAAGGAGTGTTATAAAGCGCTGACCAACCATACCGGTACAGCCTACGACACCCACTCTGAGCTTCTTTTCCATAAAAAAGTCCTCCTAGTAAAAATTAAGTAAAGCCAAGCCTGTGTACTACAGGCTTGGCAACCCTTTACTTATTTGAATTTGCGCTTACGAGCAGCTTCTGCTTTCTTCTTGCGCTTTACGCTGGGCTTCTCATAGCATTCACGCTTGCGAAGCTCGGATAAAACTCCACTTCTTGCGCACTGTCTTTTAAATCTACGGATAGCGCTATCAAGAGATTCGTTTTCTTTGATTTTTACTTCTGACACTTTATATCCCTCCCTTTGTCATTCCAAAGAGAACATTATTCTCAAAAAGAATTTAGTACACATATCGAATTATACTACACCCATTTCGTTATGTCAAGTATTTTTTCACGATTTTAGAAAATTTAACCTTCAAAAATTTCAAAAGAGGAGAAAGTTGTGTTTTTTAAAACCTACACATATCTATGTAAGCGGAAATTGTTGAGTTTTGTGCAGCAATTTTGGAATTATATGCAGCTATTTCGGAATTGCGTTCAATATTTTTACTTGATTCAAGCATACTTTCGTTCTGTCTGTATACTCTTTCAGCAATATCGTTTGATTCTTGTATGGCTTCATAGAGGGCATATTGATTATCTCTTATTTGAGCGAGCATTGTAAGTGCTTTATTTAAATTTGAAATAATGATATCTTGTCTTGATTCACTTTCATATAAATTGTATGCTCCGTTTGGTCCAAACAATTCAGAACATCGTCTGGAGTCGAAATATTCCCACATAGTAATAATTGGAACCATCTCTCTGTATTTTGGATATATCACATTGATAGAGTATAACTCGTTCATTATTGCTTCAATGTTTGTAATTTCAGCTCTTAATTCGTCTTGTTGAGTTTGTAAAGCAAGTATTTGTTTCTTTTCTTTTTCTACACGTGCATTGTCATTTTCAATTTCTTTTAAATAAGCTTCTTGACGTTTGTTATTCTTTTTAGAATATGAAACAGCACCTGAAATTAACGATAATGGTAATGTAATCCAAATCGAACCAATAATCATTGGATCATAAAAATAATACAAATCATCATGAAGATTCATCATACCATACCCAACGAAAAAACTTAATAAAACGCCGCAAATAAGTACTGTAAGGAAAGCTGTTAAAAAATCTTCTTTTTGTGATGTAGGTTCTTTGAATTGATTTTTTATACCTAAAGTGTTGATTTTATCCTGCAAACGATTTATGGTAGTGTTTAGCGTATGACGGTTAGTTTCCAGTGTTTTTGCATGTTCTAAATATTGTTTAATATTAGAAATGTGTTCATAACTCAGTGCCTGATTTTTGCCGTTAGAATTGTCTGTAATTGTTGCTAAATTTGTTGATTTTTTTTCTCCGCATATAGAACAGAATTTTGCGTTGTCTGATAATTGCGTTCCGCATTTTGAACAAAACATTTTGTTTTTCCTCCAAAAATAAAAAGTGTGTGCAACCGAAGTTACACACACCGAAAAACGCATAACCTCAGTTTGCTACCACACAAAACTATCAGCAAATCATACGAGAATGCCGAAAAAGAGAATGCGTTTTTACCGAAACAAAAACGATTCCCGTATCATTTGCCATTATTTAGTTTTGTGTGGTGAATATAGTTTATCATACTTTCTGAATATTTGCAATATTTACTATAAAATTATTGGAACAAAAAATACAGTTCCCGAAAATTCGGGAACTGTACTAAAAAATTACTTCACAACTATGTTTACAATCTTTCCGGGAACGTAGATTTCCTTGACGATTGTTTTGCCTTCAATGAGAGGCTTAATTCTTTCGTCCTTCTTTACAAGGTCAAGAACGGTGTCCTTGTCAGCGTCAACCGCAACGGTAACTGTGCCCTTCAGCTTGCCGAGCACCTGAATTGCAATTTCAACACTCTTGTCCTCGCACTTCTTTTCGTCCCATTCAGG
The DNA here is from genome assembly GCA_017467865.1 of Clostridia bacterium. Lineage (GTDB taxonomy): Bacteria > Bacillota > Clostridia > Oscillospirales > SIG627 > RGIG6353. Next base: position 11,524 of record JAFUKG010000027.1, on the reverse strand, counting down.
CCACGAAGCCACGGCACAGAGTCCGTCGCCTCCAAGCTTTTCCCAAAGCTCTTCTGCAAGGTGGGGAGCGAAGGGGCAGAGAAGGAGAACAAGTGTTTTGAGCTCGTCGCAGGTAATCTTTGAAAGTGCGTAGATTTCGTTGAGAAGTGTCATCATAGCCGCAATGGCGGTGTTGAACTTCATTTCCTCAATGTCAAGAGTAACCTTCTTCACGGTCTTGTGGAAGAGTGATTCAAGCTCGGGGGTTGCACCCTTATCCTTTGCCATATCGAGGAGTCCTTCAACTCTGTCAAGGAATCTCTTACAGCCCTTGATACCGTTCACGTCCCAAGGTGCCGCCGCACCGTAATCGCCCATAAAGAGGATATAAGTACGAAGAACGTCGGCGCCGTACTGGTCAACCACCTCGTTGGGGTCAACGACGTTGCCGCGGGATTTAGACATTTTTTCACCGTCGGGACCAAGGATAAGTCCCTGAGCAGTTCTCTTTGCATAGGGCTCTTCGGTGTTGACCTTGCCCATATCGTAAAGGAACTTGTGCCAGAAACGGGAGTATATCATATGACGGGTAACGTGCTCCATACCGCCGTTATACCAGTCAACGGGCATCCAATATTCAAGTGCCTCTTTAGATGCAAGCGCCTTGTCGTTTTTGGGGTCGCAGTATCTGAGAAAGTACCAGGATGAGCCTGCCCACTGAGGCATAGTATCTGTCTCACGTTTTGCATCCTTACCGCAGACGGGGCACTTGCAGTTTACAAATTCGGGTATCTTTGCAAGAGGTGATTCTCCACCCTCACCGGGCTCGAAGTTCTTCACGTCGGGAAGTCTTAAGGGAAGCTCCTCTTCGGGAACGGGTACCATTCCGCAGTGCTCGCAGTGAACGATGGGAATAGGCTCGCCCCAATATCTCTGACGGTTGAACGCCCAATCCTTCATCTTATACTGAACGCCCTCTTCGCCAATGCCCTTTTCTTCAAGGTATTCTATCATTCTCTTGATAGAGTCACGCTTGTTTGTAAAGCCATTGAGGAATTCGGAGTTTACCATTTCTCCGTCGCCTGTATAAGCCTCTTCCTCAATGTTTCCGCCCTTGATAACCTCGATTATATCAATGCCGAATTTCTTTGCAAATTCCCAGTCACGCTCGTCGTGAGCGGGTACCGCCATAATAGCGCCTGTACCATAGCCCATCATAACGTAGTCGGCAACGTAAATGGGTATCTCTTTGCCGTTCAGAGGGTTGATACCTGCGATGCCCTCAATTCTCACACCCGTCTTGTCCTTGTTGAGCTGAGTGCGTTGGAATTCTGTCTTCTTAGCGCATTCCTCACGGTAGGAGAGAAGAGCGTCGAAATTTGTTATCTTGTCCTTTGAGCGTTCAAGAATGGGATGCTCGGGAGCAATAACCATAAATGTTACGCCGAAAAGTGTGTCGGGTCTGGTTGTATAAATACGAAGCTCCTCGTCGGTGCCTGCAACCTTGAAGTTTACGAAAGCACCTGTGGATTTACCAATCCAGTTAACCTGCTGCTGCTTAACCTGAGGAAGGTAGTCAACGTCCTCAAGTCCTTCAAGGAGTCTGTCGGCGTACTTGGTGATGCGAAGATACCAAACGTCCTTTGACTTCTGAATAATGTCGCTGTGACAGATGTCGCACTTACCGCCCTGAGAGTCCTCGTTGGAAAGAACTACCTTACAGTGAGGGCAGTAGTTTACAAGAGCGGTGTCACGGAAGGCGAGCCCCTCTTTGAAAAGCTCGAGGAATATGTGCTGAGTCCACTTGTAATAGTTTTCGTCGGTTGTGTCGATAACTCTCGACCAGTCGAAGGAAAAGCCTACACGCTTAAGCTGATTTGTGAACTTTTCGATGTTTGCGTCTGTAAGTACTCTGGGGTGTGTGTTGAATTTGATAGCAGAGTTTTCGGTGGGAAGACCGAAAGCGTCAAAGCCGATAGGGAAGAGAACGTTGTAGCCCTGCATTCTCTTTTTACGGCTGATGACCTCAAGACCCGAATAAGCCTTGATATGTCCTACGTGCATTCCCGAGCCGCTGGGGTAGGGGAATTCAACAAGTCCGAAGAATTTGGGCTTTGCAGAATGGTCCTCTGCTTCAAAAACCTTTGCTTCATCCCATTTGTCTTGCCATTTTTTCTCAATCTGTTTAAAATCGTATGCCATTAATATCAATCCTTTCCGATTTTTGAAACTTTGTATCAAGTAATATAAAAGTTAGAAAAAATTTATTATATGAAAATTAAAAATATAATTAATTGAAAATTTTGCTTTAGCAAAATTTACCATAATTCTGCATTTTAAAAACAACAAGTTGTATTTTTTATTTTTTTTAATTAAGATAAAAGACTTGTTATATCTATGTCATCCGCATCTGCCCAAAGCTTTTCAAGGTTATACTTTGCTCTGGCGTCACGGCTGAAAACGTGAACGATTACACTATTGTAGTCTATTACTATCCACTCCGACGCACCGTGTCCCTCACGTCTGTCGGCGGATATTCCATTTTCCGATAGCTTGAATTCAAGCTCGTCGGCAAGGGCTGATACCTGTGTGTTGTTTGCTCCGCAGGCAAGTACGAAGTAATCGGCGATAACAGTCTGCTTCTCAATTCCGAGAAGCTTTATGTTAAATGCCTTTTTACTGTCAAGTATTTTTATTATGTCTTCTGCAAGTGTTTTTGCTTCAATCATTTATTTCTATCCTTTCGGTTTCAATATATGTATCTTCTGTGGGTTCTTCGGGAACTATTTCTCCGCTTTCAACAAGGTCACTCCAATCCATCGGCTCGTCTACGGAAGGATCGTCCTCAGCGGTCTTGCCGTCTTCCAAAGGCTCATCCCCTTCAACTGACTCATCCCCTTCAACGGGTTCTTCACCTTCAACGGGTTCTCCACCTTCGACAGAGTTTTCACCTTCAACGGGATCTTCGCCTTCAATGGGATCTTCGCCTTCGACAGGTGTTTCACCTTCTGTTGAGCCCTCGCCTTCCACGGGGTCTGTGGAGGGCGGTGTTACGGGCTTGGGTCTTGCAACGATGATGTTGGGCTGGTCATTTTCAATATCCTTAGCAGTAAGTCCGTCGGTGTCAACGACGTTGTATTCGCTCTTCATCTGCTCGGAGAGGGTCACGTGCTTTTCCGTTACGTCAACGTTATAGAGGTTGAATGCCTTATTTATAATCTCAAGGTTTTCCTTCATATAGAGGGTATACATTGAAGCGCCCCCTGCTGTAAAGAAGGACTCACCGGGTGCAGTATAGAAGGTTATGGAGTCGTCGGAAAGCTTTCCGAAATCAATCTTTTTAAGATAGCCCACAATATCCGTAAGGCTGACACCTGTTGTGGAATACTTGATAAGATTTGAAGCCACGCCCGTCAGACTGTCAATGGAGAACCATTCGGGAGAAAGGAGCTTTTCCACGAGAGCGGAAAGATAAATCTTCTGTGCCGAAACTCTGCCAAGGTCACCAAGCACGTAGGTATTTCTGAACCTTACAAACTGTTCGGATTTGTTTCCATCCAGTACTTGTACGCCTTTTTTTAGGTCGATGTGAAGGTTTTGTGCTTCGTCATTATAGTACATATCGAAGGGCACGTCAACCTTTACTCCTCCGATAGAGTCAATAATTTTCACAAAGCCGTTCAGGTCTATCATAAAATAGTTGTCAATGGTAATTCCAAAGGTGTCCTCAATAGTACCCTCAAGGTATTTAACCGACTCGTGAGATGCCTCTGAGTGAGACATAGAGCGGATATTTTTCATATAAGCAAAGGCGTAAACGGCGTTAATACGCTTGCTTTGTCCTACGTTTATAGGGTCTTCTACGTAGGTATCACGGGGAATCTGCAGTATATTTATTTCCTGAGTTGCGGCATCGAAGTTGACAACCATAATAACGTCGGTATTGGAGCCGACTCTGTCCTTACCAACCACAAGAATGTTGTATTCGTTTTTGTTTCTTATAATTTCGTCTGTTTTTTCGCCCACAAGAGAGCCGCTGCCGAAGAAGTCGGCAAGGGTATAAACTGTTCCAAGAGTAGGTTCTCTGAAGTAGCGGTAGACAGTTTCAAAATTATAGGCATTTTTCTTACCGAAAGCGTTCATAAAGCCGCTTTCATCAAAGGGGTTCGACCTCTCGTCAATGGAGGGGGTCATCAAAAGAAAGGATAATACAAGGGCGAGAAGCACTACGGCAATTACACCGAGAGCTATAAGGAGCTTCTTTGGACTCTTTTTTACTTCTTTTTTTATATCTCGCCTTGCTCGGCGCGTCTTGTTTTTTTTCATCTTTTTCCTCTTAGCGCACTTAAAGCGCTGACGGTACGTGGGTGGATATAGCTTTGTTTCTTTTCAAGATAGCTCAAGGTGTTTTCAAGTATTCTTATAACGCTGTCAAGAAGAATATAGTATTTCTCTTCTCTTGACGTACACTCCTCAAGCTCTCGGTGGAGTCTTTCCCGTTCAGAAATGCAAGCGGTGTGAGTACGTGTCTCCTCGACGTAGTCGGAGACGAATATTATCATGTCGAGAAGTGACATTTCTTCTTGTGCCGTGGTGTGCTTCTTTATCATAGAGACTACGTCAGAATTTTCAAAAAGCACTCTCTTCGCAAGCTCTGCTCCTGTCAGAGCGTGGAGAGTTTCAGGACTCTTTAAGTCCTCCGCCGACAAATCCTTTTTAAGTTCAAGGTGCTCTTCAAGGCTTAACGGCTTTGTCACGTCGTGAAGGAGTGCGGCTCTTGATACGTTCTCTTTGAAATCGGGGCAGAGAATCTCGGCAAGCCGCAAAGCCTCTTTCTCAACCTTTAAGGTGTGGAGAAAGCGCTTTTCGGGAAGCCTTTCCTTTATAAGCTTTAAGATATCCTCTCTTGAAAGCTTCTTTTCATAAAGACGGTGCTCTTCTATATATTTCGCAACGTCGGGGTGTTCAAATCGGGGACTTTCTTTTCCGGCACCTCTCAGCGCAGTTGAAGATATCTCTATATGAGGAGCCGTCAGCACCTCAATTCTCGCACCATTTTCTCTTTCGTATTTTTCCTTGAAAGCGAGAACTTTATCCCCGTCATTTTCACGGCTCATTACCGCAATGACAGTATTTTCAAAAAGATACTCTGCTCTGTGCCATGAGTCAAGGGTAAAGAACATATCGCTTCCTACGAAAAGATAGGGGCTTTTTTCATTTAACGCTTCGAGAGTGTTTGCGGTGTAGCTTTTTTTACCCGTCACCTCGAAAAGCCGTCTTTCGATGTCGCTGAATACAATTTCGGCATCACATCCCGAAAAGGCGAGACGGCACATTTCAAGTCTGTCCTCAAAGGAGGCTGAAAGCTCGGGCGTATCCTTATGGGGAGAGACAAAGGAGGGTATAACGTACACCTTTTCAAGCCCCAATTTTTCTATAAACTTGTCCAGCGCCAAACGGTGCCCTGAGTGCGGAGGGTTAAAGCTTCCTCCGAAAATTCCTGTTTTCATTACCTTGGAAGAATGATTTTCTTATTTTTCTTGCTTTCGCGGTAGAGCACGAATTTTGTGCCTATAACCTGAACTACCTCTGATGAGGTCGCCTCTGCTATTTCGCCTGCGGCAAAATGCGGGCCGTCAACAAAGGTTTCAAGTGCCTTTATCTTCACAATTTCACGCTTTTCAAGGGCTGAGTCAACCTGCGCTATAAAGTTTTCGTCAATTCCGCCCTTACCAAGCTGAAATATAGTATCTTCGTTAGATGCGATTGATTTAAGATATGCTCTCTGTTTACTTGTCATAGTTATACCTTTCTGATAAAGCATTCAAGAATGCTTTATCAAATGCAGAATGCGGAATGCATAATGCAGAATTATGGTTGATTTTGCGTTGCAAAATCTTCCACAGTTTTTAATTGTATTTTTCGTTCAGCACCTTTGCAAGTGCTTCAAAGGCTCTCGCGCGGTGGCTTATTTTATTTTTTTCTTCTCGGGGAAGAACGCCGAAGCATTCGTTTGCTTCATAGGAGAAGAAGAGGGGGTCATAACCGAAACCGCCGTTCCCCTGTGGCTCGTGAAGTATTCTGCCCTTAACCTCGCCCCTTGTTACAAAGGAGGTGTCCTTTGATATAAAGGCAACCGCCGCCACAAACTGTCCGTCACGGTTTTCTTTATCTTCGAGGTTTTTCAAAAGAAGGGCATTGTTGTCATTATCGTCGGCGTCAAATCCGTCCTTTGAAGCGTATCTCGCCGAGTAAATACCCGGCGCACCCCCAAGACTGTCAACCTCAAGACCCGAATCATCGGCAAATGAGGGGAGAGCTGATTTACCAAAGGCGGCTGACGCTTTTATCATAGCGTTTTCTTCAAAGGTCTTGCCATCTTCAATTATTTCACCCTCAAAGCCGATATCGTCGAGAGTGAGTATTTCAAATTCAAAGTTAAGGTGACGGGACAGAATGTCGGCAACCTCACCTGCTTTGTGTTTATTTCTTGATGCAAATACGAATTGTACCATAAATTCCCTCGTGAATGCAGAATGCAGAGTGCAGAATGCAGAATTAAGGATAATTTGCCTTTAGGCAAATTACTAATTATTGTAAATTTCGCTAAAGCGAAATTGTCCTCAATTCATCATTCATCATTCATCATTTTGCATTATTCAAATAAAGCTTTAACGTAGTCCTGCGGAACGAAGGGGCGAAGATCATCTTGTCCTTCTCCCACCCCTATAAATTTCACGGGTATGCCAAGCTCCTCTTTAACAGAAAATACGATACCGCCCTTGGCAGAGCCGTCAAGCTTTGTAAGAACAAGACCGGTAAGTCCTGCCGAGCTCTTGAATTCCTTTGCCTGATTTACGGCGTTTTGTCCCGTGGTTGCGTCAAGGACGAGAAGAGTCTCACGTGATGCGTCAGGAAGCTCACGCTGTATAACTCTGTCGATTTTACTTAGCTCGTCCATAAGATTTTTCTTGTTGTGAAGTCTGCCTGCAGTGTCAATAATAAGAACGTCGGCATTCTTTTTCTTTGCCGCACCGATAGCGTCATATACAACAGCGGCAGGGTCAGAGCCCTCACTCTGCTTTATCATTTCCACGCCTACTCTGTCAGCCCATATTCCAAGCTGGTCAATGGCTGCCGCGCGGAAGGTATCAGCTGCGGCAAGAATGGGGGTCTTGCCCTCACTCTTGAGGTAGGATGCAATTTTTGCAATAGAGGTAGTCTTACCCACTCCGTTAACTCCGATAACGAGTATTACAGAGGGCTTGGTTGAAAGGTTCAGAGGCACGGTGTCACTTTCCAGCTTAGAAGCAAGGATGTCAAAAAGGGTGGCTTTAGCAACTTCTCCGTCCTTTATCTTCTCGCTCTTTATACGTTCCTTGAGCTCGTCGATTACGCTTTCGGTAAGATTTACACCCATATCTGCCAGGATAAGAGTTTCTTCAAGCTCGTCGAAAAAATCATCGTCAAAGCTTGAAAGTCCTGAAAATATACCCGATACCTGACTTATAAGTGCGGACTTTGTTTTCATAAGACCGCTTTTAAGTTTTTCAAAAAATCCCATTAATTCATTTCTCCCCCGTATTCACTGAGGTTTACTCTGAGATAGTCGGAAACGCCCTTTTCCTGCATAGTAATGCCGTAGAGCATATCCGCCGCCTCCATAGTTCCTCGACGGTGTGTGATAACTATAAATTGTGTTGACATAGAATAACGCTTCAAATACTCTCCGAAACGGTTAACGTTAGCGTCGTCAAGGGCTGCCTCGATTTCGTCAAATATGCAGAAAGGAGAGGGAGACACTTTGAGAATGGCAAGGTAAAGGGCAATAGCCACAATACTCTGTTCTCCGCCCGAAAGGAGAGATAAGCTCTTGATTATCTTTCCCGGAGGCTGAACGTTTATGTCAATTGTGCATTCAAGCACGTCTTCACCGCTGACAACGATTTCGGCAGTACCTCCTCCGAAAAGCTCGGTGAAGGTTTCTTTGAATGCCTTTTGTATCTTAACAAGTGCAGTGGAGAAGGTATCGCGCATAGTATTTTCCAGAGTGACAATAAGCTTTTCAAGACTTCTCTTGGCACTCTCGGCATCGTCGAACTGACCTTTGAGGAAGTCGTAGCGCTCCTTGGTCTCACGGTATTCCTCGATGGAGTCAAGGTTTACCGAGCCAAGCTTCTTCATTTCTGCTCTCAGCACTGAAAGACGATCTTCCTTTTCCTCCTTGGAAAGAGTGTGGTTGGAATGAGCGCTGGCGGCAAAGATAACAGCCGTGTCGAAGTCCATTTCATAATCTTCCGCAAGCCGTGTGAGAATATTTACCTTTTCCTTTTCAAGCTCCTCGCTTCTCGATTTGAACTGTGTGTAAAGTCTGAAGGCATTTTCCTTTTCTTCGGTGAGCTGCTTCTGATTGACACGCATGGACATAGAGTCCGCTTCAAGCTTTGAGGCAAGGTCGGTATGAGTCTTTATTTCCTCATCCTTTGCCTTGATATCCTCTTCCGCCTTTATCTTTTCAAGCTTCATATTGGCAACGAGAGTGTCAGTATTACTTGACCTGTCTGCAAGCTCCTTCACTTTTCTCTCGCCATCCTTCAAGGAGTTTTCAATATCAGAAAGAGTGTTGTCGGCAGAAATAATCTTTTCCTTTGCCGACGTGATGGCGATTTCGGTTTCTCCCTTAGCTGAGCCGAGAGAGGTCACCTCTTCCATAAGAGTGAATATTTCGGTTTTTATTCTGTCCTCGCGCTCTTCGGAAAATCTGACTTTTTCGCGGGCAGAATTCACCTCTGATTCAAGCTTTTTACCCTTTTCGATAATGGACGAAAGGTTGTCGCTTGTAACGTCGGAGGTTTCAAGTATCTTGTTATATTCTTCAGTTATATCGAGAAGTCTCTTCTTCAGAGCTGTCAGTCTTTCATCGTAAACGTCTGCCTGACGAAGAAGCTCGTCCTCACGCTTTTCGAGAAGCTCAACGTCTCTTTCAAGCTCAAGGAAGGAATTTTGTATCTCTTCTCTTTCGGATGAAATTCTTGTGATTTCAGCATTTATTTTAGCAATGCGCTTTTCTATTTCCTTGCCTTCGCTCTCCAGCTTTTCTATGTCTGCTCGGCGAGTGAGAATAGCGCTGTTCTTAAGGCTCTGTCCTCCCGTGAAGGAACCGCCTGCATTTATAAGCTGACCGTCAAGGGTGATTATTCTAACCTTGAAACCGGTTTTTCTTGCAATATCGTTAGCCGCGTCAATATCGGTTGCAACTACTGTTCTGCCCAGCAGACTTTTAACAATTCCACGGTATTTTTCGTCGCATCTGATGAGTCTTGACGCTACCGAGATAAAGCCCTTCATTCCCGAAATATCACGGTCATCCGTTTCGTTTCCGTTAACGGTGGTTAGGGGAAGGAAGGTAGCTCTTCCCTGATTTGTGCGCTTAAGGTAGGCAATCGCTTCCTTAGCACTTCTTTCGTCGTCAACAACGATGTTCTGCATCTGTCCGCCAAGGCAGGTTTCGATGGCGGTAATGTACTCGTTGTCGGTTACAATAAGCTTGGAAATGGGACCGTGTATTCCCTTAAGGTCGGAGGATACCACCGCCTTGACGCTTCCCGAAAATCCGTCAAGAAGTCTGTCCATTCGCTGGAGAGTTTCACGGCGCTGATTTACTTCAAGAAGCTTCAGTCTTTCCTTTTGCTTTATTTCGTTCTGCTCTGTCTCTTCGTTTTTAAGTCTTTCGATGTCATCGTGTCCCTTGTCGAGAGTTACGCTCTTTTTGGCAAGGTCCTCTGTGACAGAGTCGAGCTCATCATTTATTCTCTTCTTTTCCTTCTTGGCATCCGAAAGGTTTTTTTCTGCATCCGCCTTTTCTTTTCCTACCGCTTCCAGTCTTTCACGGCGGATGACGTTGTAGCTTTCGCCCTCCTTTTGCATAAGGTCGTTTTCACTCTTCTGCAAAAGAACCTTTTCAAGGGCTTCCTTTTCCTTGTCGGTGTCCTGTCCCGCCTCTTCAAGCTCTTCACGCTTCAGGGATGCAAGGCTGTTCTTGGACTCTATTTCCTTTTCGATTTCCGCAAGCTTGTTTTCGCTGACGGTAATAGACGAGAGAAGCTCTTCCTTCTCCTTTATGAGAGAGTCACGGCGGGCGAGGCTGTCTGCCTTTTCTTTTTCAAGCTCCTTTACACTCTCGTCAAAGTGAGAAATATCGTTTTCGTATATGGATATGGAGGACTGAATGTTAGACAGCCTTGTAACAAGCTCGTCTCGCTCTCCTCGGAGAGTACTCTCCAGCATCTTTTCCTTTTGTACCTTGAGATAGTTTTCCTCAACCTCACGGTCAATTTCCGCAAGCTTTTCTTCTGCTCTCTCAAGTCTTTCATTCTGCTCTGCGGTGCTCTTGTCGGCAACTGCCTTTTCCTTGTCTATATCCGCAATGCGCTCGGCAAAGCTGGACACCTCAAGCTCTGTGCGTTCTTTTTTGAAAACAACGTATTTCGACGCCTTTTCACTCTGTCTTTCAAGAGAGGGGAGCCGAGACTCCACCTCACCTAAAATATCGCTTATTCTCGTTAAATTGTCGGTGGTCTTTTCAAGCTTATTCGAGGCTTCCTTGCGCTGATATCTGAGCTTGGAGATACCTGCCGCTTCCTCGAAAATACCTCGTCTTTCATCGCTCTTGGTACTGATAACGTCGGCTATTTTAACCTGTCCGATTACCGAATATCCCTCTCTGCCTATACCGGTGTTGAGGAATATGTCAACAATGTCACGAAGTCTTACTTGCTTTTGATTTATGTAATATTCACTTTCGCCCGAACGGTAAAGTCTTCTGCAGACGTTTATCTCATCGGAGTCGAAGGTGGAACGGCGGTCTGTGTTGTCAAGAGTCATAACTACCTCGGCGTAGCCTGCAGGCTTACGCTTGGCTGTTCCGTTAAAAATAACGTCCTCCATTTTGGAGCCTCTCAGACTCTTAGGAGACATTTCGCCAAGTACCCATCTCACGGCGTCGGATATATTGGATTTACCGCTTCCGTTAGGACCTACAATGGCAGTTATACCTCTGTCAAAGGATATAACGGTCTTGTCGGGGAATGATTTAAAGCCGTGCATGGTGAGTGCTTTTAAAAACATCGAAGTACCTCCTTTCTCCATATTTTACATATTTCGGCATATATACAAATATTATATAACGAAAGTGAGAAAAAAGCAAGGCTTTTTTGAATGCTGAATGATGAGTTATGAATGATGATGTGCGGGGCGTTTTCTCGTGCGGAGCGGATTAGCGAAGCCTGAGAAAATGCAAGCCATATAGGAAACGAAGGGAGAACAATGTGTGAAGCCGTAGTGAGTCGTAATTATGGACAATTTCGGCTTTACCGAAATTTACAAAGTTTTTATTAACTCAGGGAAAAATTTTTCTCTTTTTTTAAAGTTGGCATACCGATGTCACCCCTTGGCAGTAATTGGCAGTATACAATAAAGAAGGAGGTTGAAAGACTTTCAAAAATATGATATAATAAAGGAGAAAAGAAAATGGACAAAAGAGATT
>JAFUKG010000026.1 GCA_017467865.1 Clostridia bacterium | reverse complement strand
TTCGAGGCTGAAATTCATTCGGGTGAATACATCGAGTACTATCCCGATGAAAACAAGGCATACCTCAACTACTACGAATCAGTTTATAATGATGAGGGCAAGTGGACCAAGCACATCGCTCACACTAAGGAAATTAACTTCACCGGAAGCCTTTCAGTTCCCAACGGTAAGTTCACTTACACTTACGATGCTGAGGCTATGACAGATGCTACACTCCGTGCAGAGGTTACAATCGGTCTTCAGGGTGCGGTAATCGCTAACCCCGCAGACTTTGATGCTCCAGAAATCGACATGGAAGCTTCTACACTTGACGTAGTAATCAAGTAAACAAACGTTAGATCAGCACTCCTTTTGGAGTGCTGATTTTTTTACTTATTGATTGTTAAAAACATAGATTTTTTCAAAAAACATACAAAATTTAAAAAAACGGATGTAAAATTCAAAGGCTGATTTTTGTACGGAATAACGATTTTGTTCCATTTCGGACAGTAAACCGAAAAACTTTATTGACTTTAAAAAAGCATGTGGTAAAATTAAAATAGTATTTTATTATTCATTTTAAGAGGTTAATATGAAGAACAAATTTTTATCTCTGCTTTTTTGTATAATCGTTATTTCGGCTCTCTTGTCAGTATCGGCATTTGCTGAAATACACGTTAACGGAAGCAGTATCGTTGGACTTGACCCTAAGCTTGCCTATGAATACGCTTACGTCACGCTTGAGAATTACAGTAATCCCGCCTATACTGCAATTCCTCTTGAGAGCTCATCTCTTGATAATTTAAGCGCAGGACTTGTTGCCATCAGAACGGTTGGCGGTTCTGCGAAATACTATTTGATAGACGGTGAAAATCTGCCTACCGAAATTTCTGCAGTTGACGAAAACGAAAGAGTGTATCTTTCATCATTGAACACAGGCTGGGTTGCAGGCTATTGGTCTTGCAGTAAAGCGGCTATTACTTATTCATATTATGACTCAAATCACAAGCTGTATCCCCGTTCTATAACTGTGCATCAGTCCTTCAGCACTGCAAACGTACAAGACTTGTCAAAGGAAGAGCTGATAACCAACATCCAAAAAGAAAGCTTCAGATATGCCTTTGACTCGGATGAAATAATCAAGGTTGAGGACCTTTATTCCTTTGCTTTCACCAGTGGTTCCCGTATGGGCTCCACTATGATGACCTCTCCCGAGGGAGAGCATTTTTACACAAAGGTTGTGCTTTGGACCTTAACAGAGGACGGTGAAATCAACACCTATCCTTATGACAGCCCTGTCGATTTCAACATGGACAGAAATTATACTACGCACAACATTGCAACAATCTCAGCTTTTCCCGAAGCGGAGGGTTACGTTTTAGGCTTTGAGATATATCCTTTCGGTGTTGTGCCTGCTGACACAGAATTTACCATTGTTGACGAAAATAACACTAATACTGCGTTTATTGTTGGATATCTTCCCTCCTTCTATTCTACAAAAAGAAACGATATCTCCACCACGCTTCCCTTCCAATACAACGGAGCGAATGCGGCATATATCGACGGCAAGGGTATGGGAATGTTCCTTCCCGACGACCATATTACGATAGCTGAGCTTTCTACAATTCTTGCAAAACTCCTCAACAACGGAGAGCTTCCTACGCAGTACGTTTCATCCTTTGAGAACATAAGACCTCTTGATTGGTACTATAAAGCTATCGCTTGTATGGAAAATCTCGGAGCGTACAACAACATTGAAAACTCCCCCTTTGACCCCAACAAGAAGCTTACTCGCGGTGAAGTTGCACAGATGATATGCAACATTGCAAAAATCAGCCGTAACGACGGAAAAGAGTTTCTTGACCTGAGCTATGAGCACAAATACTATGATGCTATTACTACCCTCTCGGCATATGGAATTATAAAGGGTTACGCCGACGGCTCATGTTGTCCCGATTCCCCTGTTTCAAGAGCAGAAGTAGTTACTATGATAAACCGCTTCATTAATCTCAATTCAAGCACTTCAAAGACAGACATGAGTTCTCTTGAGTCATTTATTGACATTGAGGGACACTGGGCAGAAAACGAAATACTCCTTGCTTCAAACGATAACGTTAAGTCAAAGAGCTTTGCTTCAGCCAACTCTGCACTGACAGAAAATGAGACGGACATAGTCTTTGAAACAGATTACGTGAGAATAAGCGTTTCAAAGAAGCTTGCTAAAATTACTGAATTTTATAACAAGACAACCAAGAAGAGTGCGTTTTCTTCAACTCTTACTCCTTGGTTCAGCTACATAGCACTTGATAACGGACTTAAGGTTTATCCTGCAACGGCTGAAATTGAAAACGGCAGACTTGCCGTTACCTATGCTGACGGAATAAAGGCTTACTTTATCATAGAAGCATATGACAACTATTTCACCATCGAGCTTGACTCCGACCTTCCCATAGGCGTTAACTACATAAGCTACGCTAATTTCTCCACAAGCGAGGAATTCTCGGTAGAAAAGGGCAGTTACAGACTTTCGGCAGTACCCATGGCGACAAGTGCGACAAGTACTTATTACCCCGGCGGGGAAGACAGAAAGACATCAATTACAACCTATCGTGAAACCAAGAAGGCATTCGGTTCAAAGGTTGGTATTGTATTCTCACCCGCGGAAAATCACAGAGATATACTTAAGGAAGTAACAAATGCAATCGACATAACTGTTGGTGTTAAATCTACTCACGGTGGTGCGTTCACCTACGATGATGGCAATGAAGATTTGTTTGGAGATTACGTAATTCTTTCAAACGGACTTACTCCTGAAAACGCTGAAGAAACAGGACGCCTTGCAAAAGAATATTCTGTTGACCAGATAGACATCCATCAGGGCGCGTCACGTACCTTCGTTCAAGGCGGATTCAGCTTCACTTGTGCAAAAGAAGACGGCGATCCCGAATATATAAGCGCCGCTCTCTTTAAGGAGAGAATAGGTGACAAAATTACTTCTCAGGGAATTCAGCTTGGACTTCACACTTATTCTTCTCTTGTAGACCCTCTTTCAGAAGCGATTATGACTAATCCTACCTGGCAAAAACAGTTTGAATTCGTTGACCAAAACTTTACTTTGAGTGCAGATATGGGAACTTCGGATACTGTTATTTTGACAGACGGCGACACAACAGAGTTTACAGGTTATTTCCAAGACGTTAACCACGGTGTAAACTACTATTGGAACAAATCAGGCTATATTCTTGTTGACGAAGAAATCATGAAGGTTGACAAGGCGGAAGACGGCACGATTACTGTTCAAAGAGCAAAGCTTGGTACTATTGCCGCAGAGCACAAAGCAGGTGCCAGAATTAATCAGTTCAGATCCACCTATAACGCATTCCAGCCCGTTCCCGGCTCAGACCTCTTCTGGCATATAGCCGACCTTACGGCTAAGGCTTATAACGAAGGCGGATTCGAGATGATTTATCTTGACGGCTTCGAGTCAATCAACACTTACATTGATAAGAGCCTGAACGACTACTATTACTCGGAGTTCATCAGAAGAATTCTGGAAAAGTGTGAAAAAGCTCCTATTCTTGAAGCTTCTGCATTCCCCGTTGGTATGTGGGCAGCCCGCGGACGAGGCGGTGCTCTTGACCACCCCAGACGTTCATATCAGACGTTTATTGACGCACACAGAAGCTATAATGCAAAATTCGATAACTACTATTACACGTCAACACTCGGCTGGTTCAACTATGCGCCCGATTATGAAGAGACTTATAAAAACACATTTATGAAAACACTCTTCCGTGATGATATAGCTCATCTTGGTGCTACTACCGTTGCTTACGATATGTCATCTGTTATTCAGCCCTTCTCGGTTAGTACGTTTGACACCTTAAATCAGCTGACAGACAACGTTAAGTACTACAACGTTTACACAAGGCTCAGGAAAGCCGGTTACTTCTCAGAGAATGTTAAGGAGACTCTTAAGGCAGGATTTGAGGCAGGTACTGAATATAGAATTTTCAAGACAGACGACGGCAAATGGGCATTTAAGGAAACGTACTACACTTCAAACGTAATAAGAGATGCGTCAGACAGTACGTTCTTAACAGGAAGCGGTACAAACCCTTACAGTGCTCAGACTCCTTTCATTAGAATTGAACAAAGATATTCTGCTTCTTCAGCAAGCACAGAAACCGTTCTTGTTGATCGTGATGAAACCACAGATATCGCCGCTACAACTCATACGATATCTGTCACTGACCTTTCAAAGTCTCAAGCTCTTAAGGTAAGAGTTTACGGAAACAATTCCAGCGATGGAATTCTCCTTTCCCTTTCAGCCAGCACCGACAACACTGGTAATGGCAGAACAGACTTACTCATTCCCTTGAATTTCTCAGGCTGGAGAGAGATCATTCTTCTCGATGCCGACAATGCGGATTATGACGGATACACCTTTGATGGCATCTACTCCACTTCAACCGACGGCACAACCTTCCGTGCAAATCTTAACTATGCTAAGATTGACACCGTTAAGGTTACTCTTTCGGGAAGCTGTACGGGAGTTAAGATGGACGACATAAGGGCAGTTGCGGTAAGTAACGCTTCGGCAGTAAATCCTGCAATTACTATTGGTAACAGCAAGATTACGTTTAACACTACACTCAATAGCGGTGAGTACATTGAGTACTACCCCGAGGAAGGAAAGGCTTATCAAAACTATTACAGCGGAAACTGTCTCATGGTCAAAGAAATAAGCTTTAGCGGAAGCGTTGAAGTTCCTAATGGTGCATTTACCTATACCTACTCAGCGACTCCCGCAAATTCAAACATTCCCCTCAGAGCAAAGGTAACTATCGGTACTGAAGGCGCAGTCATAGCAAACGAAAGCACATGGACAGCACCCGAGGTCGAAATCCCAGACGGATGGGACAAGGTACAACTCCACTAAGTAAATTAAATCAGCAGGAAAAGTCTTTCAGGCTTTTCCTGCTTTTTCTTTATTTAAGATATTTTGCCTATGGGTTTTGAACTATATTGCTGTCAAATTTCAATCTTTTGGTGTGTTAAACGAAAAATATTGACTTTTATTTTCAACAAATATAAAATTAGGATGAGTTAAGTTATTTTGGAGGTTATTATGCTAAAAAAGAGATTGTTCGTTTGTTTTGCAGTGCTTATAATTGCGTCGTTACTCTCCCTGTGTGTATCTGCCGCTGAGAGTTCATATTTCAAAAATGTGACGATTGAAAACGGAAAATTCGTAGGGATAAATACCTGGTTCGGAGATGCAGAGTATACCTACGTAACTATGGAAAATTTTGTGGGCGGAACGAATTTCTCAAACCTTAATTTTTCCTCCAATACCTTTTTCACAATAACAGACGATACTGTGATTTCAGAAAACGGTATAATTTACTTAAGGTATCAAAAGCAGCCCTCTCAATACGGTTTTATTTATTATAAAGGCGAAAACGGACTTGAGCGCTCCGAGATAGGCTATACAGAGGGGGCTTTCGCAACCGAAAGTAAGACTTCTTTGTGGAAAAGTGGTGTATGGACCTCGGAAACAACAATTTACACCGGATCCAAGGACTTTTATCTCTCCTCTGAGTCCCACTTCGGTATTGAAAAAACTAAAGCTATATATAACGCCTTTATTAGCGGTGATACTGTAAACGGCGAAGCTTCAAGCGAGCTCCGACTTGACGCTATCACGTCGGTTGAGGCACAAAGCTACAAGTACGCATATGAGCCTCATGAGATTATTCCTGTTTCTGAACTCTACTCAATTACATACAAGACAAACGTAAGACAAGGTTCACTTTACGTTTACTCACCCTCCGGCAAGCCACTCAATACAAAGCTTGTTCTCTATACAATGGACGACAGTGGAAACGTGGCAACTCACACGTGGTTTGACCCTGCGTCATTTGCAACCTATACAAAAACGCTAAGCGGAATTGAGTCCATTCATACTGCCATAATAGAAAATGCTTTTCCTTATGCTACGGGATACGTTATTGGATTTGAAGTGTTCCCCTTCGGCGAGCTCCCCGATGACGTTCAATTCAAGGCGCTTTATAACGAGGGTGCGGCGTATGAATTTATACCTACTCAGTTTTTTGTTGAATTTTTGCCCTCAGGATATACCACAAAGTATATTAACGATGTAACAAAGCTTCCCTTTGAATATAACGGCTCCAACAAGTGCTACGTATACGGATATGCCGACGGAACATTCAAGCCTGATGCAAGAATTACCCGTGCGGAGATTTCAACAATTGTAGCAAGACTTCTTCTCGGCTCAAATGAAATTCCCGTAAGCTACACTTCGAGATTTACAGACATTACTCCCGATGAGTGGCATTACAGTGCCATTGCTTACCTCGAAATGCTTGAAATTTTCGATTATATTGAAGGTGAATTCTTTTCTCCCGACGCTTATATAACAAGAGGAGAGTTTGCGCGAATGCTCTATAACGCCTCGGGGGTAACTGCTTTTAACGGAATTGACAGCTTTATAGACACAGATGATACTCACCCTCACTATACTGCAATTGCTACTCTGGAAAACCTTTCAATTGTTAAGGGTTATCCCGATGAGACCTTCCGCCCTGATGCACCTGTTTCGAGAGCTGAAGCTGTAACTATGATTAACAGAATTATTAATCTGACAGTTGACGATAGCTTTGAAACCGACGGCATTGAAACCACCTTCAGCGACGTTGAAGGTCATTGGGCAGAGAAACACATTTTAATGGCGTCTAACGATAACGTCAAGACCCCTTCTCACTTGAGTGCCATCTCTTCCCTCTCTGAAACTGAAGAGAATATTTACTTTGAAACAAGTCATATAAAAATTTCAATAGAAAAAGAAAGCGGAAAAGTATCGGAAATCATAAACAAGTACACCGAAGAAAACGTTATTTCCACGTCTGTTGCTCCTTGGTTTACAACTCTTGTTTCTGTCAGTGGTATAAATTACGTGCCCGAAAGCGCAAGTATTGAGTATGGCAGACTTAAAATTGAGTTTGAGGGCGGCTACAAGGCATATTTCCTCGTTGAATGCTTTGACAATTTCTTTACGGTAGAGCTTGATAATGAGCTGCCCTATAATATTTCTCATATAGACTTTGCAAATCTTTCGATAGCTTGTGACGTTGATGATTACAGAATTTCGGCAGTTCCTATGACTACCACCGTTGACCCTGTGAATTATCCGGGCGGTATTTCCCAGAGAACTGTTGCACGTGTTTTTGGTGCTATCGGTGACGTAATCGGTGCAAAGGTGGGTATTACCTTCTCGGAATTCGGCGGGATTGAATCAGGTATTCACAGAGAATATCTCAAAGAAATATCAAATAAAATCAATGCCGAAAAGGGCTTGACCTCAACACACGGCGGTGCGTTTACATACGACGCGGGAAATGAAGATTTGTTCGGTGACTACGTTGTGCTTCACGGCGGAATAACCCCCGCAAACGCCACAGAGGTTGCAAAGGTTGCCTCAAAGTATTCCGTTGACCAAATAGACCTACATCAAGGTGCGTCTGCTTTTGTGCAGGGTGAATTCAACTTTGTATGTGCAAAGGAAAGCGGTGACGGCTCATTTGTTAGTGCCGAGCTTTTCAAAGAGAGAGTTTCAACACCTATTCACGCCGAGGGCGTGAGGCTGGGACTTCACACCTACGCTTCTATTATTGACCCTCAGTCAACTACAATTCTTTCAAACCCGAAATGGCAAAGACAGCTTATGTACTATCCCGAGGACGTTCTTACCCTCTCTTCGGATATTTCAGCGTCTTCAACAGTATTTTATCCTAATGAAAGTATTGAAGGAAGAGAGTTCATTTCTACCAGCGGAAACGGATGCAGCTACAATGCTTCAATTTATTCCCAGCTGATACTTGTTGACGAAGAAATAATGAGGGTTACGGCTTATAACACTTCAACAGGTAAGATGACTTTACAAAGAGGAATGTGCGGAACAGAAGCGGCATTTCACGACAAAAACAGCGAGGTAAGACAGCTTCTTTGTATTTACGACGGTTTGCAGCCCATAGTGGGAAGTGAGCTTTTCTGGCATATTGCCGACTTGACAGCCGCGGCATACAATGACGGCGGGTTCGATATGATTTACCTTGACGGAATTGAGGGAATTCTTTCTTTTTCTGACAGTAAATTGAAATATTACTATTATTCTGAATTTATGAGAAGAATAATATCTCAGTGCGAGACAAAGCCCATTATGGAAGCTTCCGACAATCCAGCAAGTATATGGGCAGCAAGAGGAAGAAGCGGTGCTATGGATTATCCTACACGCGGGTATAAAAAATTCAACATCGGGCACGTAAATAATAACAAAGACTATTGTGAGAGGTATCAGACCTCAACGCTTGGCTGGTTCAATTTTGCTCCTGTTCCCTCTTCGTCTGCAGGCTACAATTATCCTAACACCTTTGTAAAAACTATATTCAGTGACGATATCGACCATCTTGGAGCGCTTGCAATAGCGCATAATATGTCTATGGCTTACGAAAGCTTTACGCTTGACAGTATGACCCATAACAATGAGATGATAGAGAATATAACCTATTTTGATAAGTATTCTGCCTTGAGAAAAAGCGGGTATTTCTCATCGGCGGTCAGAGAAGCTCTAAAAGACGGGCTTGCAAATGGAAAAGAATACAAGCTATTTTCAGAAAACGGAGAATGGGTATTTTATGAAACCTACTATTCTTCAAATATTATAAGAGACTCGCTTGACGAGAGCTTTATGTCCGGTAGTGACACAAACCCTTACGGCGAGCAAACACCTTATATAAGAATAGAACAAAGGTACTCCGCACTCCCCGGCTCAAGTGAGAGCACTCTTCTTGCGTTGGGAGATAACGTCCCTGTTTCAAGCGTCAAGGGTACACACTCGGCGAATATAAGCAATATATCCTCCAGCCGTGCCTTAAAAGTAAAGGTTACGGGCAACAATTCTGAAAGTGACGCAATTCTTATTTCGCTGAAGGACACGGGCGACGGCAGGATAGATTACTTTATTCCTTTGAATTTCTCGGGTGAGCGTGAGTTTATACTTCTCGATGCCGACAATGCCGACTTCGACGGATATGAATTCTCGGGAATAAATTCAAAGCCAATGATTGATTACACCACTTACCGTACCAATCTTTCGGCATCAAGCATCAGCACAGTAACGATTTCTCTCACAGGAGCTTGCACGGGTGTCGCCATAGATGACATAAGAGTAACCGCTCCCGTGAGTGCGCCTGCATTGAATCCCACAGTATCTGTTGGAGATAGCTCTGTCACCTTTAACACAACGCTCCAAAGCGGCGATTACTTAGAATATATACCTGAAGAAAACAAGGCGTACAAGCATTATTACAAGAGTTATTCTTATACAAATTCTTCGGGAGGTACTTCAACTCTCACCTATCAAAAGTACACGGAAGAGATAGACTTCAGCGGTAAAATAAGCATACCCGCAGGAGACTACGTATACACCTATTCAGCCGACGGCACAACCGAGGCGCCGTTGAGAGCCAAGGTAACCATTGGACTGAAAAGCGGCACTCCCGTAAAGAACTGACTTAAGCCTTCCTGACTTTGTCCGAAAAGGGCAAAGTCGGGAAGCCTTTTTGTTATATATGCACAAAATATTGTCTTTTAATTTCAAATTATTGACTTTTATATTTTTATCGTGTAAAATATAACGTAGATTATTGTGTTTATAATTAAGCACTTCAGGAGGGAAACCATGCTCAATAGCAAAATCAAAACAATCACTCAATTTATCATGGTAATGCTTATACTCAGCGTTATCATAGCAGTTCCCGCTATGGCTGCAAACCACACTTATTATGACGGTGTTGCCATAGAAAACGGTAAGTTTGTAGGAATAAACGAGACGCTCGGAAGCTCCGAATACGCTTACGTTACTATTGCCGACTACGACTTTGAAAATAATGCTTGGTCGACAAGCATTGACGCGTCAAGATTCACTACCTATGACGGAAGTGAAAATCTTACCGAGAACGGTGTAGTACTTATAAGACTCGCTGATACTACTTCAACTTCTGCTGCATTCTACGTAGACGGAGAAAACTATTTAGAGCGTGCTGAAATCGGTGAAATAGTAACAGATACATACACGCACGTGGATATGGAAAGGGTAGACAGCTTCGTTGCCGGTAAATGGACAGGTGACGGTGCTCAAAAATCCACCAGCTGGACTATTTCATCTTATTATAGATATAGCTCTATATACTACATTTCTGAAACTTGGTGCAATTTTATTAACGATACTGTTCGCACGGCGTATATTACATCACCAACAGCCGTTGTAAACAGAAGAAAGCTAATTTCAGAATTTGAAACTGCCCGTTATATGTATGCTTATCAGTCTCACGAAATTCTTCCCGTTGATGAGCTTGAGACAATCGCATACATCAGCGGTATCAGACAGGGCTCTCTTACTGCTTCCTCCCCCTCGGGCTCTCCTATTATGACCAAGGTTGTGGTTTACGTTCTCTCTCCCTCGGGTGAGCTTGTTCCTTATACGTGGACGGACATCACAGGATATACTGCAAACGGATCAAGCGGCGGATATACAGACCATTCGTTTTCTATTAAAAACGAATTTCCCACCGCTGTCGGTGCGGTAATGGGTCTTGAATTTTACCCCTTCGGCGACCTTCCCACTGACACTGTGTTCAGCGAGGCTTCAAGCTACACATCAATATGTCTTGCGTTTGAGTTCAAGCCCGATGGATATACAACCAAATATAAAAACGAAAACATGGTAATTCCTTTCCAGTACAACGGCGAAAACACGTCGTATATAAAGGGATATGCAGACAACACCTTCAAGCCCGATGCAAAAATAAACAAGGCAGAGGTTTCCACAATTCTTGCAAGGCTTCTTCTTTCAAGCGACGTTATGCCCAAGGGTTATCTCTCAGACTTTGCCGACGTAACCGTTGACGCATGGTATCACGATGCGGTAGCTTTCCTCGAATTCAACAACGCTTATTCTTATATTTCGGGCACAAAGCTTAACCCCGAAGAGGACATTACAAGAGGCGAGCTTGCAGAGCTTATTTTCAAGGCTTCAAAGCTTATCAAGAGAGACGCTGAAAACATTTTCAGTGACGTAGACGAAGCAAACGAATATTACGACGCTATTGTAACTCTTTCGGATATTGGTATTATCAACGGTTACGGCGACGGCACCTTCCGTCCCGATGCAACTGTATCAAGAGCAGAAACCGTTACAATGATAAACAGACTCATAAATCTCGCTGTAAATGACAAGACTGTTGACAAGACCACTCTTGAAAACACCTTCTCGGATATCGAAGGACACTGGGCAGAATACCAGGTTCTTATGGCTTCTAACGACAAGGTTAAGACAAAAGCTATGAGAGAAAACACTTCGATTATAGAAGAAACCGCAGATACAATCACTATCGAAACAAACCACGTTAAGGTAACCATACAAAAAGAGCTTGCGAGAGTTACTGAGATTATCAATAAGGACAACAGTGAGAACGTAATTTCCACAACGCTTACCCCTTGGTTTGCATCTCTTATTTCGGCTAATAATATACTCTTCAACCCTATCTATGCTGACGTAGTAAACGGCAGACTTGAAATAGAGTTTTCAAATGGAGATAAAGCCTACTTCATTGTCGAAGAATTCGACAACTACTTTACCGTTGAGCTTGACTCCGACCTTCCCTTTAACACAAAGTACATTGACTTCGGTATACTTAACGTTAACTGTGCGTTCTCAACATCTGACCCTGACAGCTACAGACTTTCAGCCCTCGGCATGACCACAACGCTCAACACCGTAAACAGACCCGGCGGTACCGCTAAAAAGACCATGGGCAGAGTTTATGAAGCGGTAGGTAATACCATAGGCTCTAAGATGGGTATAACCTTCTCCAAGTACGGCGGACAGATTGAAGGCGCACACAGAGCATATCTTAAGGAAATACAGAGTGCAATCGACCCCGAGGTAGGTGTTACCTCAACCAAGGGCGGTGCCTTCACTTATGATATAGGCGATGCTTATAACCATTATAATGACGCTCTTTTCTATGATTATGCAATTATATCAAGCAACCTTAATCCAAATAACGCTTCTGACACCGCAAAGCTTGCTAAAAACTATTCTATTGACATAGTAGACGTTCACAGAGGTCTTTTCAGAGACGGTGACTTCCACTTTAATTGCGCAAAAGTTGATGGAGACGGTGACTTTGTAAGTGCCGCGCTCTTTAAAGAAAGAATAACCGACAAATTCAATGCCGAGGGAGTTCTTTTATCACTTCATACATATTCTGCAATGATAAACACAAGTGCAACCTCAATTACCTCTAACCCCAAGTGGCAGAAGCAGCTTGCGTATAATGAAGAAAACACCTTGACTCTTAAAGCGAATATGACGTCAGGCACAAACACAATGACAGTAAACGAGGATTTCTCAGAAATGACAATTCCTCAAGGTCAGTCTTACTCAAGCAAGTACACCGGATATTTCCTTATTGACGAAGAAATCGTCAGCTGCTGGGCATCCTCCTCAAGAGACCCTGAAGCAGGAACTATCAAAGTAACGAGAGGCTGTTTTGGAACTACTGCTGCAGAGCATAAGGCAGGCACCGTTGCCTATAACCTTGGTGCTTACTACGGCGGTCTTCAGCCTGAACCCGGTTCTGAGCTCTTCTACTACATAGCAGAGCAGACTGCAAAGGCGTACAACGAAGGCGGATTCGATATGATTTACCTTGACGGCTTTGAGTCTGTCGGACATTTCATTGACAATAAGGATTTGCAGAATTACTACTACTCTGAATTCGTAAGAATACTCATCAACAACTGTGAAAAGACACCTATGCTTGAAAGCTCCGATAACCCCATAGGAATGTGGGTGGCAAGAGGTAAGTCGGGTGCGGTTGACCATCCTTACCGTCAGTATAAGAAGTTTAACAGAGGACACTTCTCTTCAAACGTTTACTCCTATAAGAACTATCATACTGCAACACTTGGCTGGTTCCACTATGCTCCCGATATGTCGGATACTTATAAGAACATGACGTCAAAGACTCTCTTCAGAGACGATATTGATATGCTTGGTGCAATGGCAATAGCATATAACTTCTCAACGGTTCCCAACGGCTTCACGCTGAACTCGTTCACAAATTATCCTCAGATGAGTGAGAACTATCAATATTACAACATCTATTCAAGACTCCGCAAGGGCTTCTATTTCTCGGATGCGGTTAAAGCGGCTCTTCAAGAAGGCTTAGCCGCAAAGAAGGAATATCAGATATTTGACAACAACGGTGAGTGGGCATTCCGTGAAATGTATTACGATTCAAATATCATTCGTGATATGACAGACACACTCTTTGTAACAGGAAGCGGTACAAACAGCTTCTCTGAACAAACGCCTTACGTAAGAATTGAGCAGAGATATTCCGCTCTTCCCGATGCTGCGGAGACAGTGCTTGTGGCACAAAGCACTCACAACAGCGAGGCAGGATATTATACCGCCTCTACCAAAAACCTTACAAATCTTCGCGCAATCAAGGTTAAGGTAACAGGTAACGGTTCGGCTACCGACGGAATTCTCATTTCTCTTAAGGAATCAAACTCGAGCAATTCCGACAGAATCGACCACTTCATTCCCCTCAACTTCACAGGTGAGCGTGAGTTCATTCTTATGGATGCTGATAATGCTGAGCACGACGGATATAGCTTCAGCGGATTCCTCACCTATGACACAACAAACTACTATACCTACAGAAATACACCTGAAATAAGTGCTATCAACTATATTCAAATTGCAAAGACGGGTAACTGCACGGGCGTTGTTATCGGTGACATAAGAGCATGCGCTAACGTAGATGCTCCCGCACTGAACCCCAGTGTTACAATCGCCGACAGTGAAGGTAATGCCCTTGGCACTATTACATTCGGCACAACACTCCATAGCGGTGAGTACATTGAATATCTCCCCGATGAAGGTAAAGCTTACAGAAACTACTATGATGGTAACTACCATAAGGTTGAGGAAATAACCTTTACAGGCAACGTAACAGTTCCTGCAGGCGATTTCAGCTACACCTACGGCGGTACCTACGGAGGTACAGAAGCTACAACACCGCCTCTCAGAGCAAAGGTTGTAATTGGTCTTCAGGGTGAAATCATTGAAAATGAGGACACATGGACAGCACCTGAGGTTGAAATTCCCGCAGATTCTATTAAGCTTGGTGCATGAAACAAAAAAATACTCGGCACATCAAAAGATGTGCCGAGCATTTTTTTTGAATTCAGAATATTGTTTGCTAACGCAAAATGATGTTGTTCTAAAGAACAAACGATGTGCTTCGCAATGATGTTGCCTTACGGCAAATGATGTTTCACTTCGTGAAAATTGTTGTTGAAAACGCTTTGCGTTTTCTTCAATTGTTTTATGTGACAACCCTTCAGTCACTTCGTGACTGCTCCCTTGCACAGGGGAGCTTTTTTGTGTTGTTCTAAGCCAAAGGATTGAACACTGATGGGTTAGTGTTCTCTTCCTTTTCTAAATCCTCGGGGGTAACAAACTTTTCATAAACGTATGAATAAAGTCTTGAAAAAACAACTGCTACCTCCGCTCTTGTTATATTGTTTTGAGGTCTTATAGTATTATCGTCATAGCCCGTGATAATTCCTGCAGAAACGGTTTTTTCAACACCCAGTCTTGCCCAGTCGGGAACAAGGTTACTATCAGTAAAAGTCAAAGGAAAAACGTAACCGCCGTCCGGCATAAGTCTGGAGAGCACCAGCATTGCTTCAGTTCGTGTTATGGGATCATTGGGTGCAAAGGTAAGACTTCCGTCCGCCTCTGCCCTGCCGTTCATTATCTTATTCTGTGCTACGGCAGTAACGTACTCAGCCGCCCAATCCGGTATTAAATCGCTGTCATTAAAGGCGGGGGCGTTTTCGGGAGACAAGTCATAATTGAGTTTTTTAAAGACTGTCACGAGCTTTGCAAATTCAGCTCTTGTAATATCACGACTTGGAGAGAAAAGAGTTTTATCTCCATCCACGTAGCCCGATATAAGTCCCATTTCGTATGCAGAATCTATATATTCCTTTGCCCAGCTATCGTTTATATCATCGAATATGGGTACTTCATATCCGTACAATGCCGTAAAGTCGTCTACCGCAGCATTTTTCTCGGTGTTGGAAGTGAAGGGGGACTTAATAAAAACGGCGTCCTTGAGTCCAATGGGAAGTAAGGCGGTAAGCTTAGTCCAACCTGTCACTTTGGAATAATCGGTGTCAACCTTATAAGGAAGGATAAACTCATCGCCGTTTGACGTGATGATTACAAGTTCTGCTTTTCCTTTAAACTCCCCTTTATACATAATGGAAACTGACGGAGGAATAAGTTCAAGCTTTATAGGAGTTTCGTAGTTATATTCATTCTCCGTCACGGTAAGAGCCCTCTCACTCCTAAAGCCCTCTCCTCCCTCTTCAAACCATTCATAGTTATCTATGACAGTATCGGGTAAGCCAACAAAAACAGTAACCGCTGAGCTGACGCCTCCGTATTCAGCCGTAAGAGTAGCTGAGGTAAAAAGAGTATCGGTGATAATTTCAAGAGTACCGTCGGCGTGAAGTCTTGCAACGTTATTTTCAGCAAGAACTCCTTCGGGAAGAACTTCGGCGTTATTCTCGGTAAAGCTCCAATTATAAGACTCAAAAGAGCTTACCGCTTCAAAGCCGTTATACTCTGCGTAAATACTTACAAAAGTGCTTTCCTTCGGGTCAAGTACTCTTTTGTCTGCGCTGAGATATATATTGTCAACCGTACTTGGAACGTAAAAAGTCTTGTCATCGGAAAAGGTCTTTGAGCCATCAAAGACGTACTCTGCCTTAACGCTTCTCTCGTAAAGGTCGGACTGTGTCACATGGAGCCTTCCGTCTGCAAATTCCACCCCCTCGCTCAGCGGGGTATAGGTGCTGTTGGCAGGGTAAACGTCTTCTATAAGCGCCATAGAGGAGTCAAAGAACACCTCGTCTATCTCGATAGTAGTATTATTTAGTGCAAAATAGAAGTTAGGAAACAGGACGGCGTTTGATGGGATGCCGTCGGGAATTGCGGTATTGAGAAAAAGTATGGCGTTGGCAATTCCTCTGGGATAGCCATCGGTAGGATAGTTCATGACTTGCATCTCATCCTCACCGAGCATCTTTACGCCGACGGTTGTAGAGCCGCCGCCATCCAAATTAAGAACTGTTACGGCGCCCATGGAAATAAGAGTGCTTGCTAACTCCTCCAAGGTCATACCTGAGCTATAACCTGATTTCTTGCCGTTAACTGCATAGAAGAGAGCGCTTCCGTCCTCGCAAATTCCCACGGCAGTTCTCGCATACCTTACCTTGTCGCTGTATTCATCAACTGTTTCCGGAATAAACTGTGAATTCTCCACAATTATATCCCCTCCGCCTATGACGTAAGAGGCGGTGTCCCAAGGAGAAGAGCCCGAAACGTCTATATAAAGCAATTCACCTGCTTTCACGTTTTCAAAAACAGAAAAAGACGCATGGTTCTGAGGAACAGTAAGTACAAAACAATTTTCGGGAATAGGATTATTAAAGGTTTCGGTAAACACGTCTAATACCCTGCATTGGGTGGTTGAATTGACGGTCAGACTATAGTTTTCGGGTTTAAGAACAATCTCAATACAAGGAAAGTCGGATGCAGTGCTTTCATAATAAGTACTATCCATTATATACAGTGAATATATCTGAGGATATTTGTTGTAATAGAAATCAAACTCACTGTCTCCATAGGTTATTTTTGAGGTAATATCGGGTTTCCCTATATAAAGTGTACCGTCCTCGAAAACTGCAAGGGCATTATTATTTACGGGGGAAGAAAGAAATCTGCCTTCGCTCATCAAGCACCCCATAGGGATGCCCGTATAAAAGCTGAAAAAGTCGGCGTTTATACCCGCCACCGTTTCTTCTCCGTAAAGCTCGGCAATTTTCAGAAGTGTTTTTCTTGATTTCTGACTCTTGCCCCAGGCAACAACGGGAAAAGAGGAAAGTCCCGGGGTATACTTGAAAGTATAACTATGGCTGGGAGCGCCGTCGGGAAGTACGTCTGTTGTTTCTACGTAAGTCAGTCCCTCGGAAAGAGGATAATCTATAGAAAAGGCTGCTGACGAAAGAAATACGTTTGTCAGCAGAAGGTTCAATGATAAGGTAAGTGCTATTATTTTTTTCATGGGTATCTCCTTTGCTTTCACATTTATATTTTAACTTACATAAATGTGTGAGTCAATAGAGAAACGTGTCAAACAAAAAAATTAACATTTAACTGTGTATAGTTGACAAATTATAAAAATAAGTGTAAAATATATCAGATTTAATTTATCTTCTATTTTAGAAAGGAACGAAAACATGATAGAACAGATTATTGAAGCAATTGCAAAGCAGCTTAAAGTTAACCCCGCAGACATTACACCCGAAACCGATATTATAGATGACCTTGGTGCTGACTCTCTCGACGTAGTAGAGCTTCTTATGACCATCGAGGACAAGTTCGGTATCGTTGTTCCCGACGATGAGGTTACAAACCTTAGAACAATAGCAAAAATGAGCGAATATATCGAAGAGAATATAAAATAATATACTCTCAGGAGTACGTATGTATATTACTGACATTTACGCAGAGTCGTCCTTTAATGACGAAGCAATAAAAGAATATCTTTCCGAGGAAAGCTTCAAAAAGCTGAAAAGCACTATTGACAGTGCTATTCCTCTTGACTCTGAGATTGCCGATGAAGTTGCCGAGGCAATGAAAAAATGGGCTGTTTCAAAGGGCGCAACGCACTTCAGCCATTGGTTTCAGCCCCTCAATGAAATGACAGCAGAGAAGCATGACGCTTTTCTTTCCTTTGACAAGGACGGAAGTGCTATAATGGAATTCTCGGGCAAGGAGCTTATCAAGGGCGAATCTGATGCATCCTCTTTCCCTTCGGGCGGGCTCCGAGCCACCTTCGAGGCAAGAGGATATACTGCATGGGATTGTACGTCCCCTGCTTTTGTAAAGGATAAAACTCTTTACATACCCACTATTTTCTGTTCGTACACGGGCGAGGCACTTGACAAAAAAACACCTCTTCTGCGCTCAATGGAAGCTTTGAACAGAGAGGCGTTAAGAGTACTCAGACACCTTGGTGACAACGAGACCACAAAGGTTACAACTACTGTTGGTCCTGAGCAGGAATATTTCCTCATTGACCGAGAGCTTTATGAAAAACGTCTCGACCTGCTTCTTTGCGGAAGAACTCTTTTCGGCTCCCCTCCGCCCAAGGGTCAGGAAATGGACGACCATTATTACGGCAGGCTGAGGCTCAGAATTTCGGATTACATGCACGAGCTTGACCGAGAGCTTTGGTCGCTTGGTGTCTCTGCAAAGACAAAGCACAACGAGGTAGCACCTGCCCAGCACGAGCTTGCGTGTATTTTCAATACTGCAAACATAGCCTGTGACCAGAACCAGATAACAATGGAGTCTATGCGAACAGTCGCAAAGCGCAAGGGACTTGCCTGCCTTTTACACGAAAAGCCCTTTAAGGGAGTAAGCGGTTCGGGTAAGCACGTTAACTGGTCAATTTCTACCGACACGGGGATGAATATTCTCTCACCCGGTAAAAATCCCGCTGAAAATCAGACGTTTCTTTTGTTTATGGCGGCTATGATTTCGGGTATAGACAAATATCAGGACCTGCTTCGTTTTTCTTGCTCGGGCGCGTCAAACGACGTGAGACTGGGCGGTGACGAGGCTCCTCCTACTGTTATTTCCATCTTTCTCGGTGATGAGCTTTGCGATATTTACGAGGCAATAGAAAACGCCTCAGAGGTAACCAAGAAAAACTCAGACAACGTGAATATGGGCGTTTCCTCCCTTCCCTCCTTCAAAAAGGACACTACCGACAGAAACAGAACCTCGCCTTGTGCTTTCACGGGTAACAAGTTTGAGTTCAGAATGCTCGGCTCTTCTTCATCTATTTCCCGTCCGTCCTTTATTATAAATACCATAATGGCGGAAGAGCTGTCTATCATTTCGGACAGACTCGACAAGGCAACAGGTGACAAAAAGGAAGAAATAAATTCCATTATCCGTGAAATAATAAAAGAACACAAGCGAATTTTATATAACGGCAACAACTATTCCGAGGAATGGAGAATTGAAGCCGAAAAAAGAGGACTTTTAAATCTTCCTACCACGGTTGACGCCATTGAAGCGCTGACCAAGGAGAAGAACATAAAGCTTCTGTCAAAGCATGAAATACTTTCAGAATCCGAAATTGCATCAAGATATGAGATTAATCTTGAAATGTACTCGAAGGTTATAAATATTGAATCTCTTACTATGCAGGAGATGGCAGAAAAATCCATTATCCCTGCGGTTGAGAGCTACTGCGGAAAGCTTGCAAGAGATATTTCGGCGGTACTTAAGGTTGGGGGTAAAATGAAGAGCTCAGAGGACAAGTTAACGCTCATATGCCACAACTTAAGCGGTGCTTCAAGCTCCCTCTCAGAGCTTTGCGAGCTTCACAAAAACGCAAGTAAGACAGATAACTTTGTAGAGAAAGCTCATCTTTACAAAGACACGGTTATTCCCGCAATGGAAAAGCTTAGAGCTTACTGTGACACACTTGAAAAGCTTGTTCCCAAGTCGGAATGGCCCTTCCCTGATTATACAGACCTTATGTATAGAGTTTAAGGAGAATATATGAACTCTGAAAGGATTTATATTTACGAAAACTCCGAAAAAGTATATCTCGACGTATTTCTTTGCAATGAGTCGATTGAATACTCTATAAAAAAGCGTCCATTTATACTTATCTGTCCCGGTGGCGGATATTACAGATGTTCTGCCCGTGAGGCGGAGCCTATTGCAAGAGCTTATATGGCAAAAGGGTACAATGCGGGAATTCTTTACTATTCAGTAAGTGAAAATACCAACTGTCTCTATGATGAGAAAAATGACGTAGCAAAGCCTCACTATGAGGTATCAAAGGCGATATGCATAATTCGTGATAACGCTGAAAAGTGGAACGTGGACAAGGCCAAAACCGCGGTTATCGGCTTTTCGGCAGGAGGACATCTTGCGGGATGTGCTTCAATTCTATGGAATGATGAAAAGCTTGTAAAGGCTCTTGGATGTTGTGATGGCTACAACAGACCCGATGCAGTAATTCTTTCCTACCCTGTTGTAACGTCGGGCGAGAGAGCTCACAAAGGCTCTTTTGACAATTTGCTGGGCAAATATTCCACAGAGGAAAACCTTGAAAGATATTCACTTGAAAAGAATGTTACAGAAAGCTGTCCTCCGGCCTTTATATGGCATACATCGACAGACGGCACTGTACCTGTGGAAAATTCTACATATCTTGCAACTGCTCTTGCAGAGGCGGGGGTGAATTTTGAATTACACATTTTCCCCGAAGGTTCTCACGGCATGTCTCTTGCCACAAGAGAGGTGCTTCCTAAGGAAAACCTAAACGTCGCCAGATGGTTTGAATGGTCGGTTATATGGCTTGACAAAATATTAGATTTATAAAGAGGTAAAAATATGGCTATTAAACTTAAAACAGATTATCTTAATTCTTTTATAAACGCTCACGAATACGAGCTTATCAAGGGAAACGTTAAAGCGGCTTACGATGAGCTTAAAAAGGAAGGAACCCCTTCCGAAAAGCCTACGGGATGGATGACACTTCCCGTTGACTATGACAAGGAAGAATTCGACAGAATAGTTAAGGCTGCTGAAAAGATAAAGAAGAACAGTGATATATTCATCGCTATCGGTATCGGCGGCTCGTATCTTGGAGCGAGAGCTGCTATCGAATTTGTTAAGGGTGCAAACTACAATGCAAAGAAGAAGGACACCCCCGACGTTTATTTCGCAGGCAACACCATTGACCCCGACGCTCTTCACGACCTTTTAGAGCTTTGCGAGGGCAAGGATATTTCAATTAACGTTATTTCAAAGTCGGGCTCTACTACCGAGCCTGCGGCGGCTTTCAGAGTGTTCCGTGAGCTTCTTGAAAAGAAGTATGGTGAAGAAGGCGCAAGAGAAAGAATTTTCGTTACTACCGACAAGAAGGACGTTCCAGGCAAGCTCAAGCATTTCGCTATTGAAAAGGGCTATGAAACCTTCGTTGTGCCCGACGATATCGGAGGAAGATACAGTGTTCTTTCTGCTGTTGGTCTTCTTCCCATTGCGGTTGCAGGCTGTGATATCGGTGCTATGATGAAGGGCGCCGAGAAGGCTATGAATGACTTCTCGGTTGTTGATATTGACAAAAATGATTGCTTTAAGTATGCGGCTATCCGCAATCTTCTTGTGAGAAAGGGATATGAAATAGAAATGTTCGTATCCTACAAGCCTTCGTTTATGTATATGAACGAATGGCTCAAGCAGCTCTTCGGCGAGAGCGAGGGTAAGGATAAGAAGGGTCTCTTCCCTGCATCAGTTATCTATTCCACAGACCTTCACTCAATGGGTCAGTATCTTCAGGACGGTAAGAGAATAATATTTGAAACTGTCGTTGACGTACTTAACTCAAACTATGAGGTTAAGGTTCCCTTTGATGCATCAAACATTGATAACCTTAATTTCTTAGCAGATAAAGATTTCCACTACGTAAACAAGCAGGCGCTTCTTGGTACTCTCGATGCTCACGTTTCGGGCGGTGTTCCC
The DNA here is from genome assembly GCA_017467865.1 of Clostridia bacterium. Classification (GTDB taxonomy): domain Bacteria; phylum Bacillota; class Clostridia; order Oscillospirales; family SIG627; genus RGIG6353. The sequence continues at coordinate 20,350 of JAFUKG010000026.1, read as the reverse complement.
AACGTAGTTCTTGAGCTTGACAAGATGGACGAAGAAAACTTCGGATACACAGTTTACTTCTTTGAGCTTGCGTGTGCACTTTCGGGATATATCGGAGGAGTTAATCCCTTCGACCAGCCCGGCGTTGAGGTATACAAAAAGAATATGTTCAAGCTTCTCGGCAAACCTGAATAAAGTTTTAAAGACTGTCTTCGGACAGTCTTTTTTTGTTTAATAAGTAAGAAGAACAAAAAATACGAAGAAATAAATTTCAAGGTATTTTTTTCGTTATGCGAGTGCACACGAAAAAGGCGAGGATAGCTTACTTAGACGTAAGCTGACGAAGTTTTTTGAGTCAGTAGCGATGCAGAACCAAAAAAATACGAAGAAATAAAAAGTTGGCATACCAATGTCATTGAATGGCAGTCCTTGGCAGTGTAGAATATACATTGAAAGGAGTGGTGTTAATGACGTATAAAAAAGCACCTCGTAATTTAAACGAAGTAAAAAAGAGGGTGGGAGAATATTTCGACTCCCGGCTCGCACCCGTTTATGACAAGAACGGGAATATAGTTTTTAATGAAAACGGAGAGATTTTAAAGAAGGCGACTCTCCCCTACACTCTGACGGGACTTGCTCTTGCAGTAGGGCTTGACAGCCGTGAGGAGCTATTCAAGTTTGAGGACCCAGAAATTGACAGATTTCTGAGGATGTCGGCTATGAAGGTAGAAGAATACGCCGAGGAGAGACTCTTTTCAAAGGAGGCTTTTTCGGGTGTAAAACTGTTTTTAGCCGTTAATTTCGACAGATGGGGCGACGGTGTCACAGATGAGGAAAGCGACGATTACTCCATTCCCGAGGGCTTTGGAAAATGGACGGTGTAAAATGACGAGAGTAGAAAAATATCTTTCAACTGTAAAACCCTATCCAAAGCAAGAGGAGTTCTTTACTGCAAACACATCGAGGATAGCATACGGGGGTGCAAGAGGCGGCGGAAAAAGCTGGGCAATGCGTACTAAGTTTATACTTCTTGCCCTATCACATAAGGGCATACAAATATTACTTTTAAGGCGCACCTTTCCCGAGCTTCGGGAAAACCACATAATTCCTCTCCAAAAGGCACTTCTGAAGATTGCTACCTATAAGGAATCTACAAAGGAATTTATCTTTAAAAACGGAAGCCGTATAAAGTTAGGCTACTGTCAGAATGAGTCAGACGTGCTTCAATATCAGGGGCAGGCTTATGAGGTTATAGGCATGGAAGAGGCGACTCAGTTTACCTATATGCAGTACGTTGCACTCACGGAGTCGAACAGACTTTCGGGGAACGTCCGCGGATTTTCACCAAGAATGTATTTTACCTGCAACCCGGGAGGTGTGGGACACGAATGGGTGAAGAGGCTTTTCATTGACCGAAACTATACCGAGGGCGAGAGAAAAGAGGATTACACCTTTGTGCCCTCTACTGTATACGATAACGAATACTTAATATCGCAAAACCCCGAGTACGTGAGGACTCTCGAAGCGTTACCTCCTCTCAGACGGAAGGCTATGTTATATGGGGATTGGGATGCCTTTGAGGGTCAGTACTTCCCCGAATTTTCGAGAGAAAAGAACGTATGTACGCCTTTTGAGATACCTGATGATTGGAATAGATTTATTGCCTTTGACTACGGACTTGACATGACGGCGTGTCTTTGGTTTGCCTATCCTCAGAACAGAGAATGCATCTACGTTTACAGAGAGCTTTACCGTCCTTCCCTTATACTCAGCGAGGCGGCAAAGGAAATAGTAAGAATGACGGGAGACGAAAAGATACGCTGGGCGGTAGCGAGTCCCGATTTAGGAGGCAGACGGCAGGACAGCGGAAAGACGGGATTTGATATTCTTTCATCCTCGGGTCTCTCGGGAGTACTTGCGGCGAACAATTCGAGAATTGCCGGTTGGCGTATGATACGAGAGCTTCTGCGTGAGAACGAGGAAGGACAAATACGTCTTAAATTCTTTGAAAACTGTCTTAATATCATACGCACCCTTCCACGTCTCACCTTTGATGAGCGAGTGCCCGAGGACGTTTCTTCAACGCCTCACGAGCTGACACACGCTCCCGACGCACTTAGATACGGGGTAATGTCACTTGGCTTCATGCCAGGGGATGCACCTCGAAAGAGAGAGGTTTTCTCTGACCCTTACGCCGAATTCCGCGAAGTAAAAAGGGAAAGCTACTTGAAATTTTTGACAAGCTGAACGTATTTTGAAATATTTATTTTCTTTTTTGCTAACTCTTCCCTCGTTGCTTTTTTACCGTTAATAAATCTTTCAACCTTCATATTTATCACCTCAAATAATTTTTATCCTTTTCCAACTCTTTTATACATTTTTTGATAAAGGGAAAGGGGTAAAGTTAATTGAGGTGATTTTTATGAAAAAGAAGGTAGCCCTATACGTCAGGGTGTCTACTGAGGGACAGGCTGAAGAGGGATATTCCATTGAGGCACAGAAAAAGATGCTTGAAGCCTTTTGCGTATCAAAGGGATATGAAAATTATGAGTTCTATATCGACCCCGGTTTCAGCGGAAGTAATATTGACCGTCCTGCCATGACGGCGCTCATACGTGATATCGAAAAAGGAGAAATATCACACGTTGCGGTTTACAAGCTTGACAGACTTTCGCGTAGTCAAAAGGACACCCTTTACCTTATTGAAGACGTGCTTAATAAAAACGGGGTGGGCTTTATATCACTTACCGAGAATATGGACACCTCTACCCCCATAGGACGGGCAATGCTTGGAATAATCTCGGCTTTCGCACAGCTTGAAAGAGAGAACATCAAAATAAGAACCAGAATGGGAATGAGAGAAAGGGTTAAGGGTGGGCTGTGGATGGGAGGCGGTAAAATCCCCTTCGGCTATGACTACGACCCCGTAAAAGGCATTCTCACTCCTAACGACGATGCCGAAACCGTGCGGCGTATTTACGATATGTTTCTGTCGGGCTATTCACCTAACAGAATAGCCTTAGAGCTTGGTCTGAAGTACGAAAAGCTTGTAGTACAGATTTTGAAAAGAAAGACTAATATCGGTGTAATACAATATAAAGGCGAAGAATACGAGGGCGGGCACGAAGGAATTGTCAGCAGAGAAATTTATGAGAAGGCTATGGCGGAATTTGAGAAAAGAAGGCGCGGGGTAAGAGATGACTCCCCTCACCTTCTGTCAGGACTTGTATTCTGCGGAGAGTGCGGAGCGAGAATGAGATATCAGAAATGGGGTAAAAAAGGCTATAAGCTTGTGTGCTACTCAAAGCAAACCTCAAAGCCTTATCTTATACACGACCCATTATGCAAGTCGGAAAACGTATGGGCTGACGAGGTGGAGGATGAGGTATTAAGGGACATATTCTCTATTTCTCTTGAAAAAGAAGAAGAGAGAGAAGAGGTAATGGAAAAGACGCCGAAAAGTGTACGGCTTGAGAGAAAGCTTAAACGTCTTTACGAGCTATGGTCGGAAGGAGACGATGCCCTGCTGTCGGTTATTGAAGAAACCAAGCGAAAGCTTGAAAAGGCACAAAAGGATGAAAAAGAGAAAAAAGAAAAAAGCTTGAGGCACTCAAAAAAGAAGGATAGTCTGAAAGATATAACCAATCTCAAGGATATCTGGGAAACCATTACCGTGAGCGAGCGGCGCACTATCATACGCAGTATTGTAGAGCGTATAGTAATAACCGCAGGTAAAATAAATATTTATTATCATTTTTAGTTAGTTTTTTTGTGAAATTGTTGAAAAGCTATTGATTTTTTGAAAGTTTTGTTATACAATAATTACAGAAGAAAAGTTCTTCAATTTTACCCCACGAAAGGAATGAATTATTATGGTAAGAATCATCATTGGTCTCAAAGGCAGCGGCAAGACAAAACATCTTATTGAACTTGCTAATAAGGCTGTTGAGACTTCTCCCGGCAACGTTGTTTGCATCGAGAAGGGCAATAAGCTCATATTTGATGTACGCCACCAGGTAAGACTCGTTGATACAGACGCTTTCGGCATCTCTAACGCCGATGAGCTTTACGGAATGGTTTGCGGTATTATCTCCGCTAACTACGATATAAAGGATGTTTTCATCGACTCATCTCTCAAGATATGCGGTGATAACAAAGAAGAATTTGTTAAGCTTATCAACGCTCTTGATAAGATAACAACCGCAAGAGAGATAAACTGCATTACAACTGCTTCTATCGATATCAGCGATTTCCCTCAGGAGCTCAATAAGTACATTCTTTAATTTTTTAAAACATACTACTGACAGGAATGCCGCTTGGCATTCCTGTTAATTTGTTGAGGTGTAATATGAATTTTATAAGACTAAAAATCACAGTGTCGTCACCCGCTGAGCTGTCCCCTCTTTTTGTTGAGGATATTTCAAACCTCCTTGTTATCTCGGGAGTTGATACATTCACTGTCGAAGATTATAACGATTTGGAGGAAACTCTTTCGGGAGGCGGAATTTTTTACGATTATATAGATGATGAGCTTCTTGATAAAAAAGGTAAAGAGCCTGTAATTTATGCGTACTTTTCTGCCGATAACGAGGGTGAAGAATTGTACGAAAGCACAGTTAGCACTCTTGAAAAGATGAAAAGCGAAGAAGGCTACAAATTTCTTACGCTGTCACGCGACGAAGTAAAGGACGAGGACTGGCAAAATAACTGGAAACAGTATTTCAAGCCTTTTGCCGTGGGAAAGACCCTTGCTGTCAAGCCTACCTGGGAAGAGCTCACCGATGAACTTAAAGAAAAGACCATAATAGAAATTGACCCCTCTTCTTCCTTTGGAACGGGCTCCCACGCAACAACAAAGCTTTGCATGGAAAAGCTTGAGGACATCATAACGGGCGGAGAGCACGTGCTTGATATGGGATGCGGAAGCGGTATTCTGACTATCGCTGCCATGAAGCTTGGTGCAGGTAACGCCGTTGCCGTTGACATTGACGAGGTCGCTTCCCGTATTGCTATGGAAAATATGGAAGAAAACGGTCTTGACAAGAATAAGGTATTGGTTTATGACGGAGACGTACTCTCTGACCCTGAGCTTTATTCTGAAATCGGCGGGGAATTTGACGTCATTTGTGCAAACATTGTTGCGGGTATAATAATTATGATGGCGGATATGTTTTACGAGAAGTTAAAGGCAGGCGGAAAGCTTATTGCATCCGGAATTATCTCCGAAAGAGAGGATGAAGTGCGAGAGGCTCTTGAAAAGTGCGGCTTCAAAACACTGGCGACTCAGTCGGAAGAAGATTGGTCTGTGATAGTTTTCACAAAGTAAAATGTTGAAAATATAGCATTTTATCAATAAATTCCTCAATATTCACCAAAATTTTATAAAATTTCTTTGACAAATCGACTATCATGTAGTATAATGTTGTTGAATATATACAAAATGGAAGCTAAAACTTCCCCTTGCTTTACTGAAAGGTTACCATCATGCCAAAATTTTTTCTGCCTTTTAGGGCAAATTGCCAAGATTTTCAGGTAGATGACATAATAGAAATAACCGATTCCGACGCTTCTCATATTTCGAGAACACTGAGAATGAAGCTCGGGGACACCCTTACTGTCAACGACAGTGCGGGACTTGACTATTCCTGTGTTATAGACAAAATAACTCACGAGAGTGTATTTTTGAAGGTTCTTGAGATTACAAAATGTGACGTGGAATCCGACAAAAAAATTTCACTTTTTCAGGCACTTGTAAAAAGCGACAAGATGGACACCGTTATACAAAAGGCAGTTGAGCTTGGAGTTAGTGACATTTACCCTGTTTCGGCAAAGCGCTCGGTAGTACGTCTTGACACTGATGCCGAAAAGAAGAAAAATGAGCGTTGGAACAAAATCGCACTTGAAGCGTCAAAGCAATGCGGGCGCGGGTTTGTTCCCTTGGTGCATCCCGTTATCACTGTGAGAGAATGTTCAGAGCTTCTCTCTGCTCATGACCTTAAGTTCTACTGCTATGAAACAGAGGACGAAAAGACCATCAAGGACGCAATAAAGAACAAGGATTTCAAAACCCTTGGCTTTTACATTGGGCCTGAAGGCGGCGTAGACCCTGCCGAAGCAGAACTTTTTAAGGGCGCAGGAATTGAAGCCGTTTCCTTGGGAAAGCTTATACTGAGGACAGAAACCGCGGGTATGGCGGTGCTTTCAATGATTCTTTATGAAACAAGATTATAATTTTTAGGAGAAAATAAAATGGCGAAATCAAATTATTCTTACAAAACAAGGCGCAATGACGCACTTACTAACAGAATGATTGCGGTATTCGTTCTTATGTCTATCGGAGTTTTTGCTCTGCTTGGTATCAAGAACTGGCTCAACTCATCATCCTCTGTTCCTTACCTTGAAATTTACATGAAGGCGGCTCCTTGGTTCCCTGTTTTGCCTTTTGTTCTTTTTGCTCTTTCTCTCGTTTATTTCATTATGAAAAGAAAGAACGGAGATGACGAAGCCTTCAAGGTTTTCTCTTCCTCGTTCATTCTTTCGATAACGTCAGTTCTTCTTGTAGTTTCACTTTTTATTTCTTATTTCGTTGCTAAGGGATACGTACCTTCAATAATTTTTGTAATTCTTGTTTCGGTACTCTATTTTATTGCAATATCTCTTCCCGGTTCTTATTTTCTGATGACACTCTTTAATGCACTTGGGGCTTTTTCACTTTATGCTCTCAATCTTCTTTCACCCATTGACCACAGAGTTCAGGACGTTATTGCAAGAGTTGTTCTCATATTGCTCTCTGCAGCACTTCTTTGGGCTTTTGTTAAAGCTCACAAGAACGGCGGAGTTATCGGCGGATTTAAGCTTATGAAGCCCGGCGCCGATATACTTCCTCTAATTATAGCAGTACCCCTTTATATTGTACTTGTTCTCCTCGGTATGTTCTCCATCGGTTCATACGTACTCTTTGATATTATCATAGGTCTTGAAACAATTGTTTTTGCGTTATTCTACGCAATTAAAATGCTCAAGTAACGGAGGGTAAAAATATGTCTAACAGACTTTTTCAAAGCATTGTGCACCAGATGAAGGATGCTATTGACAGAACTATCGGTGTTGTTGATAAAAACGGTTCAATTATTGCCTGCAGTGAGCTTGTGCGCATCGGTGAAACCCTTGACGGCGTAAAGGAAGAGCTTGCTTATACAAACGATGCCTTCAGAGCAAACGGCTATACACATCACCCCATAAACAACCACGGGAAGATCGAGTACGTTGTATTTGTTGAGGGTACTGACGGAGTTGCAGATAACCTCGCCACTCTTCTTTGCATTTCCCTCACAAATATCAAGGCTCTTTATGATGAAAAATACGACAAGGCAAGCTTTGTCAAGAACGTTATTCTCGATAACATTCTTCCCAGCGACATTTACATAAAATCCAAGGAGCTTCACGTCAACAACGAGGTTCCCAGAATCGTATATCTTATAAAATTCATCGGCAAAAACGACTGTGTTCCCCTTGACGTTATCCAAAATCTTTATCCGGATAAAAACAAGGACTACGTTATAGGTGTAGGCGAAAACGAAGTTGTTCTTGTCCGTGAAATCAAAGAACCCGTTGATATGAAGGAAATCGTAAAGACGGCTAAGAACATCGTGGATACTGTAAATACAGAGTTCTTCTCTAAAACATTTGTAGGTATCGGTACTGTTGTTGAGTCCATTAAGGAGCTTGCACGTTCTTACAAGGAAGCTCAGATTTCCATTGAAGTCGGCAAGGTATTCGACACAGAAAAGAACGTTATAAGTTATGATAACCTTGGTATAGGACGTCTTATCTATCAGCTTCCCACCACCCTTTGCGAAATGTTCCTTGGAGAAGTATTCAAGAAGGGTGCCTTTGAAGTGCTTGACCGCGAGACGCTTATTACAATACAGGCATTCTTTGAAAATAATCTTAACGTTTCCGAAACCTCAAGAAAGCTTTTTGTTCACAGAAACACCCTTGTTTACAGACTTGAAAAGATAAAGAAGCTTACAGGTCTTGATTTAAGAGAGTTTGAGCATGCTATTACCTTCAAGGTTGCTCTTATGGTAAAGAAATACCTTTCCTCAAAATCAGGTAAGTTCTAAAAACACATAACTCATTGCTGAACCGCAATGAGTATGTTGCCCTTTAAACACACCCCTCGAATAATAAGGATATGGAAAAATGATAAAACTTACAAACGTTACAAAGACTTATCCCAATGGCACACAAGCCTTAAAAAACGTCGACCTTACTATTAACGACGGTGAATTCGTATTTATTGTCGGACCTAACGGCGCAGGAAAAACCACTTTGACAAAGCTTCTTCTTCGTGAAGAAAAGCCTACCTCGGGTAAAATTGAAATTAACGGATATGACCTTATAAAAATGAAAAACCGCAAGGTGCCCAGTCTCAGACGCACTATGGGATTTGTTTTTCAGGACTACCGCCTCTTCCCTAACATGACGGTTTTTGAAAACGTTGCTTTTGCCATGCACGTTATCGGCGAGCCTAACAGAATTATCGGTAAGAGAGTATATAAATTCTTAAAGCTTGTAAATCTTGAAGAGCAGGCACACAACTACCCTTATCAGCTCTCAGGCGGTGAACAGCGCAGAGTTGCTCTTGCACGTGCTCTTGTAAACAATCCTCAAATTGTTATTGCCGATGAGCCCACTTCTAACAGTGACCCCGTTATGGCGTATGAAATGATGGAGCTTTTAAAGAAAATAAACGACCTTGGAAAGACAGTTATTGTTATTACACACGACATAAAGTTTGTTCAGTACTACGATAAGAGAGTTATCACTATAAGCGATGGTACTGTTGCAGATGACAAAGCGGGAGGTGATGACGGTGAAAATTAAGGCTCCAAAGATAGGATATTTTTTAAAGCTTGCATTTAACGGTCTTTTTAAGAACACCGTTATGACCCTTTCCTCTATCTTCGTTCTTCTTTCCTGCCTTGTTATTATGGGGTCTTTTTATCTTGTTATTAAAAACGTAAACTATAATATCGAAAAAATAGACGGATATAATAAAATCGTTCTCTTTGTTGAGCGTGATGCCACTGAATTTGAGGTTCTTGAAATCGGTGACAAGCTCAGAGAAATCAAGGGAATTGAGTCGGCTGTTCTTGAAACGAAGGAAGAGGCTCTTGAAAAGCAAGTATCTCAATATGCTGAATCGGCATTCCTTTTTGAAATGTACAAGGACGACAATCCTCTCAAGGACTCTTACATAATTACTTACTCCACCGACGCAGACGTAAACACAATAAAGATGAATATTGAAAGAGAGATAGACCAGATTTCCAAGCTTAACGTGAATATGGAAGTGGTTGAGCAGATACAAAGCATAAAAAATGCAGTCGCTATTATCTTCTCGTGGCTTCTCATTCTTCTATTTGCTGTATCACTTTTCGTCATCATAAACACTGTAAAGCTTTCAGTGTTTGCCAGACGCGACGAAATTGCGCTTATGCGATACATCGGTGCAACCAATAGCTTTATATCAACGCCTTTTCTTATTGAGGGACTTGTTATCGGTGCCGTTTCGGGCGGTCTTGCATACGGGCTTCAGTATCTTATCTATAAATATATGATGCTGGGACTTGTAGGTCAATACGAGGTTTTCTCTATACTTCCCTTTGCAGAAGTAAAGGAAATTCTCATTATTGGATTTGTGGTAATCGGTATCGCAACAGGATTTATAGGAAGCTTGATTTCGCTCAAGAAGTACAATCAGGAAAATGCATAAAGAGGACAAACAATGAAAAAGAAATACCTTTCCTTAGTCTTCCTCGTGGCTGTTGTCTCTTTTACGACAGTTTTCTTCTCTTCGGATAACTATAATTTAAAGACAGAGGCAGCAACGGTTCAGGAAAACAAAAAAGCCGTTCAATCCCTTGAAAGCGACCTTAAAAGCATTCAGGATTCACTTGCCTCCATTCAGTACAATATCAATAAGGCAAAAACGGCAAAGGAAAATCAACTTTATATTAAAAGCCAGCTTGACCAAGAGATAACCCTTACTGAAACAAAGGTTGAAACTCTTGAAAAGCTCATTGAAGAATACAACACTCAAATCTCAGAGCGGGAAGCCGAGATTGATGCCAAGAACAACGATATCGACGATGCACTCTTCATCATAAGAGAAAGACTTATTCTTCAGCATGAAAATGGGAACAGTAATATCATTTCCTACGTTCTCGGCTCTTCGGATTTTGCTGAGCTTCTTACAAGAATAGAAATTGCGAACGCTCTTTTTGAGTATGATAAAAATCTTATAGAGAAGCTTACAAATGACAGAATAGAGCTTACTGCTCTGAAGGATGAGCTTACCTCTACGAGAGACAAGTGTACCGAAAGCATTGCTGAGCTCGAGCTTGCGAAAAGCGACTTGCAGGTTAAAATCGACGAGTCCATAGCCTATATCAACGAATATAGAAAAGACGAAGCGGCATATCAGGCACAGTATGATGCAAAAGCTTCCGAAATGGAGTCTATTGAGAATGAAATCAAAGATATTTTAAGACAGATTGAACTTCAGGAAAGAACAAATTATTCAAACGACGAGTTCAGATTTCCTCTCGCTTACGATGCAACCTATTGGAATACAGGCGGTTTTGGATGGCGTGTATGGTCCAATGGAAGAAAGACAGACTATCACAAGGGTGTTGACTTTGCGGCGGCAAGAGGAACTCCCATTTACGCATCAAACAGCGGTACTGTTATTCTTCACAGAAACTCACCGAGCTATGGTCTTTACCTTATAATCGACCACGGCGGCGGAGTAACCTCTCTCTACGCTCATTGCTCGAAGCTACTGGTTAGCACGGGTGATGAAGTTAAAAAGGGAGATAAGATTGCAGAAGTAGGAAGTACAGGTGACTCCACAGGAAATCACCTTCATTTTTCCATTCTTGAGAACGGTGTCCACGTAGACCCTATGAACTACATATCAGAACCTTAACGGGAGGTAAAAATGAAAAGAAAACTCCCTTTCAGTGCATGTGTCATTCTGATGCTGATAACAGCGCTTCTCACCTATCAGATAGTAACGGTAGTAGATGAGGCAAAATACAATAAAATCATCGGAGAATTCACTTTTTCGCCTGCAGACGACCCAAAGCTTGCTGAAATAAAAGCACTTGTAGAAAACGAATACGTTAACGATATTGACAAGGACTATCTGACCACCTCCCTTGTTTACGGATATGTTTTCGGCTTAAAAGACCCCCATGCAGCTTACTATACAAAAGAGCAGTATACCGAAAAGATATCCGAGCTCAACGGCAATCTTACGGGCATAGGCATCAGAGTCTTTTTACAAGAGCTTGACGGATCAGATACCGACCAAATAGTGATATTTGAAGTTATGGAGGGCTCCCCTGCTGAAGCGGCAGGTATCAAGGCTGGAGATATCATTTACTCCGTAGGCGGTGTGTTATACAGCGAGCTGGGATACGAAGAAACGGTTAACCGTATCACAGGTGAAGCAGGGTCAAGCGTTACCTTTGAGGTAATGAGAAACAAAAGGGTAAAAGAGTTTACTATTGAGAGAAAGCTTTTTGAATCTCAGCTTGTCAGCTACAAAATCAGCGACACCAATGCAAACGTTGGATATATACGAATATACGAGTTTGGTACATCGGCGGTAGCTCAGTTTAAGCGTGCGGTTGAGTCATTAAAAACCCAAGGTGCAACAAGACTTGTCTTTGACGTAAGAAACAATCCGGGCGGAGAGCTTACAACAATAACGAGCATTCTTGATTATTTGCTTCCCGAAGGACCAATAATTACTTTAACCGACAAGAGCGGTGAATCAACTGTTTACACCTCCGACAAAAACGAAGTAGCTCTTCCTATGGCGGTGTTGGCAAACGGCTCTACGGCAAGTGCGGCAGAGCTCTTTACTGCATCTCTTATAGACTACAACAAAGCAATTTTTGTTGGAACTAAAACCTACGGCAAGGGAACGGTGCAAACCACATATGAGCTTTCAGACAAGAGTGCGGTTAAGTTCTCGACTCAGCACTACCTTCCCCCATCGGGTGTAAGCTTTGACGGTATAGGGCTTTATCCCACAGACGGATATGAAATTTCCCTTACCGAGGAAGAGCAAAAAAACTTTTATCTTCTTTCGGAAGAAGATGACCCTCAGCTTATGGCAGCAATAAACTATCTTATACAAGTAAAATAAAGTTGACAGGAGAAATATATTATGAAGAAGACTATTGTAACAAGAGAAGGTCTTGAAAAGCTTCAGGAGGAGCTTAACGAGTTAAAAACAGTCACCCGTGTCAAGGTTGGTAACGACCTAAAAAAAGCAAGAGCTTTCGGTGACCTTTCCGAAAACAGTGAGTACGATGAAGCAAAAAACGAGCAGGCTAAGGTTGAAGGAAGAATTCTTGAGCTTGAAGAAATTCTCAAAAACGTAGAAGTTGTTGAAGGCGTAAAGACAACGGGGGTAGGCTTTGGTAATACCGTTCTTGTGGAAGATGAAAGCGGAGAAGTGAGCGAATACACAATCGTAGGTGCAGCTGAAGCTAATTTCCTCGAAAATAAAATTTCCAACGAGTCCCCTATCGGTGCCGCTATCTTCGGAAAGAAGGCAGGCGATAAGGTTACCTTCACAACACCCGGCGGTCAGGCTACACTTACTATCAAGAAAATAATTCACAACAAATAACGGAGACTGAAAAAATGGCAGATATTGAAACAAAGGCTGTTCCTCAAGAGGAAGTTAACGTAAACGACTTAATAAGAGTAAGACACGAAAAGCTTGCCTCTTTGCAGGAAGCGGGAGAAGACCCTTTTGAAATAACAAAATATAATCAGACACACCACAGCGAAGAAATAAAGAAAAACTTTGACACACTTGAGAACACTCACGTTTCCATTGCAGGAAGAATGATGTCAAAGAGAATCATGGGAAAGGCATCCTTCTGCAGTGTTCTTGACCTTCAGGGACAGATTCAATGCTACGTATCCCGTGACAGTCTTGGCGAGGAAGAATATAAAAAATTCAAGAAGCTTGACCTTGGTGATATTATAGGAATTGAAGGCTACGTATTCAAGACAAAGACCGGTGAAACCTCTGTACATGCTGAAAAGCTCACTCTTCTTACGAAAAGCTTGCAGATACTTCCAGAAAAGTATCACGGACTTACCAACACAGATATGCGTTACCGTCAAAGATACGTTGACATTATCATGAATCCCGAAGTAAAGGACACCTTTATCAAGCGCTCAAAAATTATCAGCACTATCCGTAAGTACCTTGATGCTCAAGGCTTTATAGAGGTTGAAACACCTATGCTTGTTTCAAATGCAGGCGGTGCTGCTGCGCGTCCCTTTGAAACTCACTTCAATGCCCTTGACGAGGACTTTAAGCTTAGAATTTCTCTTGAGCTTTACCTAAAGCGTCTTATTGTCGGAGGTCTTGAAAAGGTTTATGAGATAGGACGAGTTTTCCGTAACGAAGGTCTTGATACCCGTCACAACCCTGAATTCACTCTTATGGAGCTCTATCAGGCATATACCGATTACAACGGAATGATGGACCTTACAGAAAATATGTTCCGCCACATAGCACAAGAGGTGCTTGGTACTACTACCATTGTTTACAACGGAGTAGAAATGGACCTTGGCAAGCCCTTTGAACGCATTACAATGGTTGATGCGGTTAAGAAATATTCCGGTGTGGACTTTAATGAAATAAAGACAGACGAAGAGGCAAAGGCTGTTGCTGACAAGCACAGCGTTCACTATGAGGACAGGCATAAGAAGGGTGATATTCTCTCTCTCTTCTTTGAAGAGTTTGCCGAAGAGCACCTCATTCAGCCTACATTCGTTACTGACCACCCCATTGAAATTTCTCCTCTTACAAAGAAGAAGCCCTCTGACCCTCAGTACGTTGAGCGTTTTGAAATGTTTATGAACGGATGGGAAATGTGCAATGCTTACTCTGAGCTTAACGATCCCATTGACCAGAGAGAACGCTTCAAGGCTCAGGAAGAGCTTCTTGCACAAGGCGATGAAGAGGCAAACCGTACCGATGAAGACTTCATGAATGCTCTTGAAATCGGTATGCCCCCCACGGGCGGTATAGGCTACGGAATTGACCGTTTATGTATGCTTCTCACTGACTCTGCGGCTATCCGTGACGTTCTCCTCTTCCCAACAATGAAGACACTTGATTAAACTTTATTTTTAAAAAAGCCATGCACGTAATATCTGCATGGCTTTTTTTGTTGCTCGGCCTGTTATCTTTTGGCAGACTTGACAAAAATACTTTTTTAATATACAATTATTTGTGAGGTTTACAATTGTTAACAAAATATTATATTTTATTTTTTTGTTATCGCACTACTCCCTGTAGATTACAGATTAACTCCCACGAAATTCGGGAGAAAAAACTAAACAGGAGACAAAATATGAGAGACGAAACAAATAAAAAGGCTAACGTAAATAACAATCAAGGACCGATTAAAGCACGTGATAAGATACGTTGGCTTATGGTTTTTTATGATACTGTTTTTTACGTTCTTTGCTGGCTTGTATTATTTATCGTACACCCCTCATCCCCCGTTAAGATACCCCAGGACACCTGCATTTTTTATTTATTTGCAGGATATATTTTTATATTTGGAGCAAGATTTATAACAAAAAGCTACAAGCAAATTCTGCGTTACGGATCCACAAGCACCTTCTCGTTTGAAATATTGTCAAGCGTAATTGGAGGCTCATTGCTTGTTTTGACAGGTACCATTCTTTCGAGAGTGTACAAAGTCTTCACCGTTAGCTTTGTACTTCTTGTTTCATTCGCGTCAATTTATGCAGTTTTCAGCATAGCAATCAGACTGCTGTACTGTCATCTTTTCAAGGTTGCAGAAAATAATTCTGCTTTTTCAAAATTTTTAAGACGAATTCTTGAAGTTGTAGCTCTTGTTGACTTTTCTTCAAGGCACCCCGGAGCAACTCTTCATATTGTACTTGAACCCGACCTGCCATCAGCATCTCCTATCAACGAGGTTCAGAACATAGTAGATAAATTCGCTATACGCGGAGACGTAGTAAAAATCACTCAAATCAACAAAGGTTATATTAACCGCACCTACAAGGTTGAGACTCTTTCTGACACAGGGCACACTCATAAGTACACTCTTCAAAGAATTAATACCAACGTATTTCCCGATACAGATGCCCTTATGGACAACTTCAAGCTCACCACCGAGCATTTGAGAGGAAAGCTTTTGCTTCAGGGGAAGAGAATGAATGGCTGTGTACAGACTCTTCGCCCCACAAAAGACGGATGCTCATTCTTAAAGGATGACTCAGGTTGTTGGAGAATGCTTACATATTTTGACGGAGTTTATTCCCTTGATATTCCCGACAGCCCCGAAACGTTTTATCATGCGGGCAATGCTTTCGGAAGCTTTATGAAGGAAATGTCCGACATTGACGTAAAACACATAAAGGAAGTAATACCTAATTTCCATAACACAAAAAGCAGATATAACGATTTAGAAAGCGCGATAAGCCTTGACCCTAAAGGAAGGGTGAAAAACGTTATGCCTGAAATTGAGTTTATCCGTGCGAGAGCAGACAAATTTTCTATGATAAGTGATGCTCTTGAAAGCGGAAAAATTCCCGTCCGCATATGTCATAACGACTGTAATCTCAACAATATTCTCTTTGATAACAAAACCCATTTACCCGTTGCAATCATCGACCTTGACACAGTGATGCCATCCTCCCCGCTTTACGATTACGGAGACAGTATGAGAATAGGTACCAACACCGCTACCGACGATGAAAAAGACCTTTCAAAGGTTTCTTGCGACCTTGGACTTTACGAAAAATATGCAAGAGGATATCTTGAAGCTTGCGGTGATATTCTGACAAAGGAAGAGCTTGAGCTTCTTCCCTATGCTTCTCTCATAATTACGTCGGAAGATGGAATACGCTTCCTTATGGACCATATCAACGGTGATACTTATTATAACATATTTTATCCCGGTCAAAACCTTGACAGGTCGAGAACTCAGCTTAAGCTTCTTGAGGATATGGAAAGAAAGCTTCCTGAAATTAAAAAAATTCTCAAAAATATTTATGCTGACCTTGGACTTAAGGCAGATATAAAATAAAAGAACGTAGGTGAAAATATGATTTCTAGAAGAGCGATAATTCCCGCAGGCGGAAGAGGAAAGCGCCTTCAAAAGCTTAGCGGTGACTTGCCGAAGGCTATGTTTGCCGTTAACGGCAGACCTATGCTTGACATAGTTCTTGAAAACGTTGGATTTATTGATGACAGCGATATATACATTGTTGTAGGCTATGCTAAAGAAAAAATTATCGAGCATTTCGGTAACAAATTCAAATATGCGGAGCAAAAGGAACAGCTTGGTACGGGTGACGCCGTTATGAAATGTGCACCCATGTTCGAGGATTTTGACGGAACAGTGCTTGTTACCTTCGGTGATATGCCACTCTTCCGCCGTGACGAAATGGAAAAGATGTGCCGTCAGCATGAAGAAAGCGGTGCCGATTGTACACTTATGACAGCAGAAAATCCAGAGCTCACTCTTTGGGCGAGAATAACAAGAGATGAGAACGGTAAGTTCGCCGCCATTGTTGAAGGCAAGGACTGCACCCCTGAGCAGGCAAAAATCAAAGAGCTTTTCTCGGGCGTTATGGTATTCAACTCAAAGTCGCTGTTTAAAATGCTTCCTTTGATTGGATGCAACAACGTGCAAAACGAATACTACCTTACCGAAGTCGCTGAGCTTATGGTGAAAAATGGAATGAAAGTTGACACTTATCTGACGAAGGATGGTAACGATTTAAGAGGTATCAACACTCCCGAGGATTTGGAAATCTGTGAAAAGATTTTAGTTGAACGCACACAGAAATAATTGAAGCCTGTTTTAAGAGCTTTTACTTTTAGTAAAAGCTCTTTTATACTTGAATAAATACTTTGTTTATGCTACAATAACCACATAAACAACAACATAGGTGAAATATGAGCAAAATTACAAATATGACCACGGGAAATCCTTCAAAGCTAATTCTCGGCTTTGCCTTTCCTATTATAGTAACTAACATCGGGCAACAGCTTTACACTATTGTTGACACCGCCATTGTAGGCAGAGGTGTAGGTGTTTCGGCGCTTGCGGCGGTAGGGTGTACAACCTGGATATATGGACTTATTCTATGGACGATACTTGCCCTTACCTATGGCTTTTCTACCTTCATTTCAAGATATTTCGGTATGGGTAATAAAGAAATGCTGAATAAGTATCTTGGAACGTCGGTTTTCCTTTCTTTTATAATAGGTATTATTTTGACGGTGGTTGGAATTATTGCCACCCGCCCCCTTTTGGAGCTTTTAAAAACGCCGTCGGACATCATCGACGATGCAGCCCTTTACCTTTACGTTATGATAGGCGGAACGCTGGCTATTATGGGATATAACCTCACCTCCTCGGTGCTTCGTGCCTTTGGTGACGGACGCTCTCCCCTCATTGCAATGATAATTTCGGCAGTTTTGAACGTAGGACTTGACTTACTTTTTGTTATGGTAATTCCGTGGGGTGTTTTTGGTGCGGCGTTTGCATCCGTTATATCTCAGCTTATTTCCTTTATTTACTGCGTTATACAAATCAAGAACATCGAAATTGTAGACCTGAAAAAAAGCGACCTTATCCCCGATTTTAAGGTTATTCGCGAGGTAATAGTATTTTCACTGCCTCTCGGTTTTCAGAATGCAATTCTTGCGGTGGGCGGTATTGTACTTCAAGGAGCAGTTAATCTTGAGGGCAGTGTATTCATTGCGGGCTATACTGCAACGAACAGAATTTATGGAATGTTTGAGGGCACCGCTATTGCACTGGGAAATGCCATAACCACTTTTATGTCACAAAACTATGGAGCAAAAAAGCTTGACAGAGTAAAATCGGGATTTAAAGCATCCTTCGTTATACTTATAGTACTTTCTCTCATCGTAATGGTGTTAATGCTTATAACGGGAAAATTCTTTTTATCCTTGTTTATTTCACAGGAAGAAGCAGGAGCCCCAGAGTCCCTTGATATTGCCTTTAAATATCTCTTTGTTATGCTTATTTCTCTGCCAATTCTTTATCTTTTATATCTTTACCGCTCCTCATTGCAGGCAATCGGAAATTCCTTTTGGTCTATGCTTTCGGGAATTGCAGAATTTATTATGAGAGTAGTATTTGCAACCTTTATTTATGATAGTTTTGGCACGAACTCTATATACTTTGTAGAGTCGGCTGCCTGGCTTGGTGCACTTATTGTTGTAATTCCGCCCTGCTATTATCACTTAAACAGATTAACCCACAAAGAGTTGTAACAGTTTATTAATTGACTTTAAGAAGAATATTTTATATAATGAGTTATAAAAAAGAAAGAAGGAATAAATTGTGGAAAAAATGACCTTCCGTCAGAAGCTTGAAAACCTCTGGTATCACAACAAGGTTGCAATCATTGTAGTTCCCATTTTCGTAATGTTTATAGTTGTTGCTACTGTTCAGCTTTTTACCAAAGACAAGCCCGATGCAAACTTTTTATATATGGGTCCTGCCGCTATTGCATTTCAGGGTGAAAACCATATACAGGAGTCCATTTCCCTTGTGATGAAGGAGGACTACAACAATGACGGCAAAAAGTATATAGATTACATTGAACTCACCGCTCTTGACCCTGAGGATAACTTTGATGACGAAAGCGGAGATTTTGCCACGGGATATACCTCTTACGACGTTCAAAGAACAGTTGGTGAAAGCTTTGCAGCTCAAATCATCGCGGGAGATTCTATGATTTATCTCCTTGATGAAAAATATTTTAACGTCGCCAAGGACACCAACGTGCTCATGCCCCTCTCTGAGGCTCTTGGGTACACTCCCGATTTTGCAATAAATGAATACGCTGTGTATCTCAGTGACCTTGAAGTATATTACCTCCCCGGCTTCAAGCTTCTTCCAGAAAGCACTCTTATCTGTATACGCTACCCCGTCACCCTGACAAATGGCAAGAAAGAGGTGGAAGAACGGGAGCGTTGCAATTTAAGTGTATTCAGAGATATGTTCTCTTACGTATATCCCGACAAACCCGAAATGCCCGTTGAGAAAACTCCCGAAAACGTGGGGGTTGACGAGTTCAAGCTTATGCTCTCGGAATATGCCGAAAAGAAGCATTTAAATATTGCTGATACTATTGACTCAGCTGCGGATATAGCGCCTGACGGCTTTTTCGATGAGACGGGAGCAAATATTTTTAAGGCGGGAAATACTACCTATCTTGTCTACTGCGGTGATATTTTTGCCTTAGGAAAGCACGTAGGCGGAGAGGGCGTAATTGACCTTGAAGTCTGTGACCTTGACGGAAATTCAAAGAACGACGTTATATTCTCTTATACCTATAAAAACAACGACAATGTAGTTTCTTCGGTGTCGGTATTCAATCTCGAAACCTTAAAAGAGACATTCCTCGCCATTGAGTCACCTCTCCCTCTCAACCTTGAAAAGAACGAAAAGGGACAGGTTGATATTTTCGGTGACTCGATGCTTCTTGCCACTGTTTACGGCGAGGGAAAAGATATACTTATAAAATTTATTGATTAAGGAAGTGTAATTATCAGAATTCTTGCTATTGATTACGGAGACGCAAGGGTGGGATTTGCCACCTGCGACAAAGACGAAATAATCGCCACAGGGCTTCGTACCGAAAAGGTAAGAGGAATGCGAGGGGCAGCAGAGATTTCTGCCGAAATAGCCAAAAATGAGGGCGTAGAGATGATTGTAGTAGGACTCCCCCTCAATATGGACGGCACAAGAGGGTTCAGAGTTGAAAATACTCTTGCCTTTATCGAGATTTTAAAAACCCTTACTGACCTGCCCATTGAAACAACCGATGAAAGATGCACTACCGTTTCGGCTTATTCCTTTATGAATATGTCGGGGACTAAGAAATCGAAAAAGCGGGGCATTGTGGATACTGTTGCGGCAGAAATTATTTTGCAAAGCTTTATTGATAAGAGAAAGAGAAAATAAAAAAGTCGCCTTCGGCAACTTATTGTATGTTCGCTAACGCTCACATTTTTTATAGGTAGACTTTATTTTTTACAAGCAATTGCGATGCAATTTCCTATGTAATAAAATTAATATGCACCCCAAAGTGTTGATGAAGCGAACCCCAAAGTTTAGACAAAATTAAATATTAACTTGCTTGTGAATGAGTTCGGTATTGCACCGGACTCATTCCTTTTAGTTTCATAGAAATTCTTTCGTTGTTGTAGTAATCAATATATCTTTTCAATTCATCG
>JAFUKG010000025.1 GCA_017467865.1 Clostridia bacterium | reverse complement strand
ATCTTTTTCATTTTTTGTCTCCTTATATTTAATTTTATTTGCCACAATAGAAACCAATGGACTTCTTGTAGTCATTGCCAAAGAAATCCTGAACGGTAGCAACCTCTTTACCCACGCCAAGAGCCGGAGAGTTGCTATCAAGCATATACGCGCCCTGGTTCTCAATACCAAGAACGCTATCCTCCTGAAGGTAACCTACAAAGAGGGGATCTGTATCATAAATACCGCCCTTATTGAGAGACACAAAGTACTGCATATCCGCAATAGAGCTGCCGTATTCATTAAAGATAAGGTTATACTCGGCGGTCATATTGCAGCCACCGCTGATACCGAATTTCGCCTTATCAGATCTGTTATAAATCAAGTTGTTATAGAAATAGGAAATTCTGCCGGATCCGTTAGACTGGATAATGTATTCCGTATCGTAAGAGGTTATAATGGTGTTGTTATACACATAGATGCCTGCGGACTCGTAATTGATGTAAATAATACCCTTGTTACCCTTATCGTTAACAGAAAGATTATATCTTACAATTGCGACATCATTACCCTCGGTACAGTTAAGGAAAAGACCAAAGGAATTGTCATGAGAGTAGTTGTACTGCCAAACGGTATACTTGCTGTCAAGATCCGCATCAAGCATGCAACCATCCTGAAGCTTGCCATCCTCCTCTCGTGCTTTTGCAAGATTGCGATAACCCTCATTATACTGAATAACTGTACCATCAACCGAACGGGTTACTATGGTGTTACCAGATACACAGTACTTTGCGGTATCGTGAACCACGTTGTGTTCAATTAAACCACCGAAAAGATTGCGTGCAAAGATAGCGTTCTTACCGATATGACTGATTTCATTATCATCGATATGCACGTTAAGATGCGCATAATCTTCAAATTCAGCGGTGTAAGGGCTAATCATTTTTGCAGACACGTTACTACCACTCTGAGTAACCTTATACCAGGTTGCAATACCAACATTAGACACCTCGGTAATCTGACAGCCCGAAATCTCAAGACCGTCTACCCTACCAAGGCCGTCGGTAGACCAAACGTGAATTCCGCCGGTGATCTTTGACCACATAGCCATGCCGCTGTTTTCTGCATCACGTAAACCAACGATATCGTGGATGTAAAGATTATTAAGAGAAATGTTTTTATATGTAACAATCTCATTTGAATTGTTGTTATTGTCACATACGATAAGCACGCCACGACGGTCAGCCTCAGTCTTCGCAGAATCGGTAATCTCAAGATTCTTTACCACAATGTTGTCAGAGTTCTTGATATACACAACACCCTTGCCACTAAGGTCGTTACCGTCAATAATAGGCATATCTCCCTCGCCATAGGAGGTTACTACGACAGGCTCGTCCTCTGTACCGTGAATATTAACGAGAGAGAGGCTGCCAAGGAATTTGCTGTTTTTCTCAATATAAATATGTGTACCGGGATCAATGTTCAAAAGTGAGATAACGTCGAGAGTGTTATAGGGACTCTCAATAGTTCCATCACCACCATCAGCCGCATCGGAAGAAAAGAAAATACCCTTATCACTAAGTTTTTCTTCCTCTTCCTCTTCCCCCTCGTCAGCCGAGGGGGGATTGGGTTTGGGAGTAGGATCCACAGGGGGCTTCTGCTCCTCTACAGGAGGATTATTGTCTCCGAACATAGAACCACAGGACACAAGCGCGCTAAGAGATGTGAAGATACAAAGCAAAAGCGCAATTGCTCTAATGATTTTGTTCTTATAATTCATTCTTATGCTCTTCTCTTAATTTCGTAAAGAATAGTTGTTGCTAAATAGAAGGCAGCGGACATACCAAAGGAGATGGTTACGCCTGTCTTTGCACCCTCAAGAAGCTTAATCCACATAGGAGTAATGCTAATGAATCTAGTGGATGCGCTATAACCGTTCATTGCAACAGAGTTAACTACTACGTAAAGAATTCTGTGTGCCTCTTCTCTCATTGCCCATGCAAGAGTGCCGTAACCCTCGCTATACTTATAGAGCGCGGAGCTTTCTGCATTGTTTGCAGTATCACCATCAGGAAGTGCGCAACCACCAAGAATACCACCTACAAGATCCATGTAACCGTTCTGCCAGTAGTCAGAAACAGCAAAGCCCTGCATACCGAATTCATCTCTGAATACGTTGTTAATGAAGCCGTGCTGGCTGGTCCACTGAACACCGATTCTGTTGAAGCCGGTCATAAGGTTCTCTGCGCCTGCCTCCTCGATAGCGATCTGGAAGGGTCTTGCATAGATCTGTCTGATTGCCTGCTCGTTAGACCAGGTATTAACACCCTCACGGTTCTTCTCCTGCTCGTTAAGGATTGCGTGCTTCATATACACGTAAACTCCCTCGGAGCGGATACCCTCAACCTGAGATGCGGTGATATAACCGGAGAGCATAGGATCCTCGCTGTAATACTCAAAGGCACGACCGTTGTAGGTACCTCTGTGCATGTTACAACCGAAGCCGTAAAGACCCGAGTAACCTGCCCAAAGACAATCCTCACCAATAACAGAACCAAGCTCGAAAGCAAGCTCGTCATTCATAGTAGCAGCGATAAGAGCTGCGCAAGGATATGAAATGGGAGAAGACTCCATATCGGGGTCACCGTAAAGGAATGCGAATCTGTTAGTGCCTGCGTTTTCGTTGTCGTTATAGGAATAGTTAGTACCTCCTACAGGACCAAGAGCACCGTTACCATCGATGGTAACAGGCTTACCGATAGAGTCGATACCGAAGGTCTTACGAAGACCGTTGGAAAGAAGCATAACTGTATCTTCCCATGTAAGCTGATCAAGGAGTGCATCCCATCTTGGATCGTCGAAGGAAACGAACTGAGGCTTGCCATCAACGATTGTGATAAGAGATGCCAGGGTCATATTGTTATCCTCGCCATAAGTGGGATAAGCAACGTCATCCTTCTCAATCTTCTGAGAGCCCTTCTTGCCGTCCTCAACCATCTCGGGGGTAACGGTTACGATAACCTGGTTATTAAGGAGGGCATGGCTCTCGGTCATACCGAACTTAACTGTGCCATCCCAGTTGTTTCTGGAGATATACTGAACAGCGTTTGCAGTATTGGCAGCACCATAAAGATTAAGGTCTGCGTTATCAAACTGATTGGTAATGGCATTGCCTGTAACCTTACTTACGGAATAGGTTGTCTTATCCTCTTCCTTAGTGGTCTTATAAACAAGGCTGAACTTACCCTCGCCAACCATCTTGCTGCTATCCATAGTAATATGGTCAACATTCTGCTTGTGGCTGAGGATATTGTTGATTGCGTCGTGAGCATTCTTTGCTGCAGTGAGATAGTAGTCACCTGCATCAAGAACGTATGTCTTTGCATTATAAGCATCATAGGATGCAAACCATCTGCCGTCAACGGTTACAGTAACCGTCTCGGATGCACCGGGCTCAAGAACAGAGGTCTTTGCATAACCAACAAGCTCGACAGAAGCCTTCTCAATTCCACCGTTAATGTAGGGCTGCTGAAGGTAGATCTGTACGCTTTCCTTACCCTTTACGTTACCGGTGTTCTTTACTGTAACGGTTACAGTGTAGGTATCATCTGCCTTATTCTCTGTAACAGTCATATCGGTATACTCGAATTCTGTGTAAGAAAGACCGTAACCGAAGGGATAAGCAACAATCTTGCTATAATCGTAATCGCCAACGTTTGCTGCACCAAGGACTGTATCCTCATAGCGAGTTTCTGTATAACGATATCCGAGATAGATGCCCTCCTGATATACAACGTATCTATTGGACTTACCACCGTTTGCGGTGCTGAGAACCTCACCCTCATTGTCGTAAGAACCAAAGTTAGCATATACAGGATTGTAGTGATGACTAGTCCAGTATGTGTCGGGAAGCTTACCGGAGGGAGATACTTCACCGGAAAGAATTCTACCAATACCGAGAGTACCGGATGTACCACCGATACCTACCCAGAGAACTGCGTCAATACCGTATGCGGGATCGTTGATGTAATCGCACTCAACCTGGTTTACAGAGTTGAGAAGCACGATAATCTTGGAAATCTTACCTGCGTCCTTAAGAGCCTTAAGATTCTTAAGAACGTCAATCTCTGTGGGAGAAAGCTCAAGGTAGTTACCGTTGCTGTAATCGGTTGCAGAGCCACCTGTGAACTTAAGGTCGGTGGCCTCTGTGCCGTATCTGGAAAGCACGAAGATAGCAGCCTCTGCCTCGTTGCTCTTAGCTGCGGTATTGATGTCATCCCACTTAGCATCCTTAATTGTATAGGCTGCCTTATCAGAGCTAGTATTACTGGTGTGATCACCAAAGTAAGAGGGGTTCTCGGCATACCAGTTCCAAAGATCCTGATTTACCTGGAAGTTAGAGCTCTCAAGACCTTCCTTGAGAGAGATAAAGTCCGCCTTCTTTGCGAATGAAGAACCACCACCGGAATAAATGTAGTTTACAGAGCTAGAGCTGTAAAGGTTAACCTTTGCACCGCTGGAAAGAGGAAGTGCGTTGTTGTCGTTCTTAAGAAGAACAGCTCCCTCCTCTGTCACCTGAGCGGTGATGTCACTTGCATGACTCTGAAGTTCCTTAATGCTGGAGAAATCAGAGAAATTCATGATGATAGACTCGCTGCTACCATCATTGATAATCTGCTGGGTGGACTGACCGAGGAACGCGGTAATAGCACCTGCATTTGCAAGAGCAATATCACTACCAATAGTGGTGATACCAAAGATGATAACAAAGATGTTGAAGAATATTTTGCTGATTAGATTCATTTTTTTCATTATCAACTTATGCCTCCTCTGCATCAGAATGATTCATGTACATTGCAACGTTTGCTACAACGAAGGAAATCACGAAGAGAATAGTGCTTGTCATAACCACGGGGTCGATAAGCTGGAATGCCTCTGCGCTAACGCCGTTGTAGAAAATACCGGTGAAGTACATGTAGATGTTATTAATGTATACCAGGAATGTTGCAAAAGAGCCGATCCAAAGAACGACGGGAGCAATACTCGAGGTAAACTCAATGAGAAGCAGCACTGCAAATGCCGCAATGCTCAAAAGAGAAATTGTATATACGTTTGAAGAATTGTACTCAAGCAATACACCGGTAAATCCGTTGGTATAGCTGATAACCGCTGCAAGGAGTGTTACAATAGACGCGGCAGAAACGTAAAATCCTTTGCGTCTTAAAAAGCTAAAGTTAAATAATTTCATCGTTTTATACCTCGCTAAAGCTTACGTTTACAACATAGCCGCCGACTGCATAGAACTTCATCTGGAAGGGGCTACCGCTAGATGTGGTGAATTCAAACTCAAAGGTATTCTCACCGTTCTTAAGTGTCTGGGTTACAGCGGAAGTTACGTTACCACCGGTAATATCAACGGTAGAACCGTCAGCACCACCGAAATCAATAGTAACAGTTACCTTGTAAGTACCGGCATCCTCGGGCATGTATCTCAAGTACACATACTTTTTAGCATCTGTATCGATGTTAATAATATTCATATGGATGTTGCCATCCTCATCAAGAACAGGAGTGCTGAGCACCTTTGACTTACCATCGGTAAGGTAGAACCACTCTCCGGGAGAATTGGATGCCGCAGACTTGTTGCCCGACTTAAGCTCAACACCTTCAATAGATGTCTCACCCTCAACAACTACGATACAGGTTGCAGAGAAGTTACCGCAAGTCGCAGTAATAATCGAGGTACCCTCGCCTACAGCTGTAACCACACCACCATCAACGGTTGCAACCTTCTCATTGGAAGAAACCCACTCAATCTCAGGGGTCTCTGTGCCGGGAACGGTTGCGGTGAGAGTAAAGCTGTTGTTGGTTGTTGTATTAAGAGTATGGGTCGCCTCGGAGAGAACCATCTTCTCTATTCTACTGATCTCTTCGAATACGGGAACAACGTAGAAGAGGCCTGTGCTTCTAAACTTAAGCTGGTAGGGGTTAATATCCTTAGGAGCAGAGGAAGTAAACTCGCTCTCAATGCGATTAAGACCTGCTGCACAGTAAGTGTCCTTACCGTTTATCTGGATGTGTGCGTTATCTGTCTCGGAATAGATGTAAAGGGTTACCTTGTATATTACGTCACCCAAATCATCAGGCTGATATCTGAGATAGAAGAAATTAGCTCCGCTGGTACCAACATATGTAATGTTAGCGGTGATAACACCATTATCCATGCTGGGAATGCCATCTGTTGTTACAACGGGAGATTCAAGAAGGTAATACCAGTTGCCATAATCTGCGGCTGCATCAGCCTTCTTACCGGTTGCAAGCTCGAATGCTTCTGTCGAGCCGGACTTAACGATAACAACACAGGTAGAAGTAAGATCATCAATAGAAGATGTAGCCTTAATGGTAACCATACCGGACTTAACGCCGGTTACAACGCCATTCTGGTCTACTGTTGCGATTCTGTCATCAGAGGATGTCCAAACAGAGCCCTCTGCGATGCTACCGTCAACAGCAATACTTGCAGACTCACCAACAGCAACGCCCTTGGTCTTCTCGAGAGTAAATACGCTGGCGTAAACCTTAACAAGAATTCTGCCCTCAACGCCACCACTCTTAGCAACAATGTAAACGCTACCTGTCTTGTGTGCGGTGATTACACCACCCTCAACAGTTGCAACACTCTCGTCCTCACTGGACCAGGTGATCTCGCCGTTATCAGGAGCCTTCGCGGTAATGGTTACACTATTGCTCTTATCAAGGGAAATAACAACCTCAGATGCACTAAACTGAATGTTACTGTCAACAACGGTAACAGTACAGGTCGCACTATCCACAATCTTGAACTTACTCTTGTCAATTACGTTAACCGTAATGACAGCAGTTCCCTCGCCTGTAGCGGTAATTATACCGCTCTTATCGGATTCCGCATCTCTCTTAACTGTCGCAACATTCTTGTCGCTCGAGTTCCACTGGAAGATGTAGGAATCGGACTCGGTGGCAGTTGTAGCCGTAAGAGCCTTGATAGCTCCTATGTTACAACCGATCTCGGTCTCGGAAAGAGACACTCCGACGTTAACCTCTTCGTTCTGGGAAGAACCGCCAACGCCATCATTTGAATCTGACATTGCTGTCAAGACTCCGATGCCAATCGGAACGATCAGCACCACTGCAATTAAGCATACAAGCAATATATTCAATATGCCTTTCATTGCTTATGCTCCTCCTTTTATAATAATTTTTTTGCCAACATTGTTTGTTTTGGTATGATGTAAACGTAGTGCAACATCATACCAAAAGGGGTACCCCTTTTGCGATTTTATATTTTATAACCGCAAATCTGCGATTGACCATTATAATATATCACGCTCGCACATATTCTCGTCTCTTCTGAAACGAGATGCCCCATGAGGCGATTTCAGCAAATTGCATATTTATAAACAAAAAAAGATTATACTTTTGTAGACTATCACCATTATATCATAACTATATAATAAAATCAATTGCAATTTTTATGATATTACATTGCATTTCTTCTACTATGCAATTTTAGGGTTGCATTTTTTATTTTAATTTGCTATAATGATGGCATGTTTAACTTTGTATATAAAGATATTGACTTCCAGCATAAGCTGGACGAAGCAGGCTATTCAAGCGAGGTTTTTGAAAAGCACATCCATCCATTTGATGAAATAGTGTACTTCATAAATGGTAACGTCACTTATACCGTGGAGGCGGAATCCCATAAATTAAAACCAGGCGACGTTATCTTTATCCCAGCGGGCATGTACCATTTTGCTACCGTTGATACCACATCGAAATATGAGCGATGTGTTTTGAAGTTTCCCGATTCTTACATTCCCGAATACATCAAGGATGTTAGAAAGCACCGCTCCTGCTTTATCGGAAATGAACCAAAATATTTGAATATGTTTAACAGACTTGATAAAATAAAAGGGTCGTACAACAATGATGAACTTTATGCCATATGTCTGTGCGATACTATTCGTATATTGGTTGAAATTTATCACTCATCAACTCCACCTACTCAGAGTCAGGAAGAAGTGCCTGAGGTAATAAGATTTCTTATCGACTATATTAACAACAACTTGGATAAAAAGATCACATTGGATTTACTCAGCAAGGTGTCAAACTTCTCCAAATCATATATCAGCAACTCCTTCAAGCTATATATGAAAGCACCCATTATTCAGTATGTACGTACGAAAAAAATCTTGGCAGCACATCAAATGATTGAAAATGGGGCTAAACCTTATCAAGTTGCAAAAAAATACGGCTTTGATGATTACTCTACCTTCTACCGTTCTTATGTAAGCATCATTGGAGCTGCCCCTGCTAATAATAGTTTATCATCATAAATTTCAATTTCCTGCGATTTAATAAAAATGTAGATAATCAAGACAAAAGAAAAGCCCATCGGTATATTTTAGATGTATTTCATCTGAAACATAGTGATGGGCTTGTCGCTTATTTAAAGCTTTTATTAATAATAAACACTAAAGATCTGCAAGTACATCATCTATAAGACGTATCAAATTAATCATATTACAATAAGCAAAAAGATTATAACTTAACTTTTAAGAAAGGATTTTCCTATCGCAGATAGGTTTGCTTTCCTCCGGGATTTTTATCTCGGAGTTTTCTTATTACACCCCATAAATTGCCCATTATTCCTCGATTTGACTACAGGGCGTGTGCTTGTCTTGATACAAGTGGCGTCGCTTCGCTCCGCCAGCCAAGCACACGCCCTTCCATAAAACTGAACAGACTAAACTCGGAAAACTGAAAGCCAGACGGAGGGCAAGTTTCGCGCTAGACCGCTGGCGAAAACTTTGCCCTTAACCGTCGGCATTACTTCAGTTTATTAAAACCGAGTTTTGACGTCAGATTAGAGTTTTAATTACAGCCTCTTAGCTGCTTTAACACTGCGGGGCTTACGACGCCAACCAAGCGTCCCTCGTCGATGCAAGTGAAGTCGTCATATAGGAGAAGCTTGTTATCTTCCATTCCCATCGCAGTTATGATGTCCGCTTCCCTGATGTCGGATTTTACAAACTGAGGTAGTCCTTTAGAATAAACAATCTTCTCACCGGTCTTTTCAATGTATTTGAGTAGGTATGCCAAGGCATCCCCTTTTCTCCTCGGGTCTTTTATTTCATCAAAGTCCGAACGCCCAAATCTCTCGTTAAAATAGGTATTCTGATTTGTTATCTGACGTCTCTTGGTATTAAAATTGTAGTCATTAACTTTGATCAGTTCTCCGGGCATTGTGCCCTCAGGAATATAGAAAATACCGTGAAAATGTAAACGTTGATTGTCAGGAGAGCGTTCCCACACGCCAATATAACGCCAATTCTTTCTTTTACTGAAGTTAGAAATCGTGTGTCTAAACTTCCTTCTGAAGCTATCCTCATCATGTTTTTTTCCGTCATACGTAAAGGTGCAAAAATAGTTAAATGGGTGCATATTTGCCTTCCTTGCAAGTCTTATTCTGCGACATATAAGGTTCCTTTGCTTACGAGACAAATGAGCTATAACATACTCTTCGGTCTTCTTTTCATTATCAAAATAAGGACGCATTTTCTCTATTAGAAATCGCTTTCGAGCAGCTTTTTTCTTATTAATACTCTCTTTATAATACTCCTCAAAAAGCTCTTTTCTCGTCGCATATCGAGGCTTGGGTTCAGGCTGCTCTTCCCTATCCTCATGGGTATCCTCCGAAGCAAATACATCATCAACCTCGCTTGGATCTAATTCTTCCAGCTCAAAAGGCACGCTCTCGACCTCCGAAAGCGTGCTTTCTTCTTTATTCTCTTGAGCGGAGGAATCGACAACCGCCACCTGTTCTGCAGGTGGTTTATATTTTTTATTTGAAGGTCTTGTTGTATGTGGGATAGCAATATAATGATTACCATCGTTATACACCTTCGTTTCTCTGTATATCATGTCCTCCTTTCATACAGACTTTTGGATTTAACTGTAACGCCGTCAGTTAGAGCCTGCGTTTTTGTAAAGTGCGTTAATAAAGTAAGGCGAGGAGTTGATGCGTGAATCTTCACACGAGACATAGCAGTTGCCTCGGTTTCGGTTACAAACTCTTCTGCCTTGAGAGAGCCTGTAGCTTCATTACCTTCAAACACCTCTGTCTGAAGGTTGTTGATTGCCTTAGTACCGGTAAGCTCTTCCTTGGGAAGATAGATCTTATACTGACGGTACGCAAAATCTGTTACGTCACCGCCTACCTTAACTGCTTCAGACTTTACTACCCAGAGGGTGAAATACTGATTTTCGTCAACAGCCTTAACTGTACCTACGGGGGCATCAATCTTGGTAATCTTCTTGCCGGAGAAGAGAGTGGTATCCGTATATGCGTAAGGTGCTACCTGCATATTATCTCTAAGAGTGAGATTTGCGATAGGAAAATCTTCCTTGAAGTTAGTACCAAACGTGGGATTGTACTCTGTCTCGGGGAATACGATGGGCTCGTCCACGGGATCATCGGGAGTGAAGATATCCTCAAAGGGATTTTCACCGTTACCAAACCAAGTGGCAAGACCACCTACGAGAAGAATAACCAAAAGTACCGATGCAATAATTGCTATAATACTTCCTTTGCTCATTTGATTAAAAAATCCTCCTTTTATAAATTGATTTGATCCAGGCTTGTGCCCTACTTTAGAGCACAAGCCATTGTTGATAAATTAAGCGTTGAGTGCCTTGATAAGCATGTTAAGAATAGCCTTATCCGAAGCTCTCTGAGGCTTAATTGCACATTCGTAAGTTTCGCCGTTTTCGTCATAAGAAACAACTGCGAAGGTATTGCCGGAGATGGTCTTGCCGTCCTCGCCCTTGATCTCGAAGGGTCTTACAGAAAGCTCTGCCGCCATAGCGTTACCGAATACGATATCAAGAACCGCGTAACCGCCCTTATCAGGGGGAACAACCGCTGCTCTTACATCCCTTCCACGAATAGTGCCCTTGATGAAGTAAGAATAATATACCTTACCTTCCATCTCAAAAGTTTCTCTCTCAACGAGAATAATTACGTCATTCTTTGCCATAAAATTTTTCCTTTCTTTAATTAAAATGTGTTGTGTTGAAAATTACTTTCCCATCTTCTTCTGGGAAATTTCTCTTGCTTCTGCCTTGGATTTTCCCTCGCTAATTGCCTTTTTGTACTTATAGACACCTGCGTGGTCGGTCTGGCACTGAAGATAACCCGAACGGATACCTGCCTCATAATCAGTCAGCTCCTGTCCTTCCTTGGGACCTCTCTGATGAACCTTTGCCTTACGTTCCTCGGCATAGTTCTTTGCTCTCTTGGTAGGAACAGCCCATCTGCGCTGATTATACTTGTTAGAAGCATTACTGGATTTTGCCATTTACAAAACCTCCTTTTGTTTTTGATTTTTTTGCCTTTCGGCTATTCAGTTTTAATGTGCATACCGACATTATGTAAACATTGTGTTTGGAGTTCCGTTTTCCAAACGGTGGCCACCTCTTTGCAAAATTCAGAAACCCCGGGAACTAAATCTTCTCTGTCGGTTATTGCTTTGATTATTAATGAAGGCTTTAATCCTCGTATGTACGAGTGTAACTAGATACCTTCATTCTTTTTCTTCTGTTACTGCGAGATTCCTTACCATAAATTCTTAAATAAGCCTCATCCCTCTCCGGAGTGCGAAGACGATAAATATCGTCGCTCATTAGAATATTTCCGGACTCACCGTAACAAACGCAAACGCTCTGATATACGATATACTTTTCTGTCCTATAGACATTTGTTATCCTACAGGGCGCTTCATTAATTGGAACCTTGCCTCGCATGATATCTCCTTTCATATCAAGTTTTTCTGAAGATAAACGACGAGCGCATCATTCAGCCTGGTAATATATTCCCTTGAATAATTCCAATCCTCTGCTAACTTCTGATGAGTTTTCCCATCTACGTAGAGGGCATAATAAATTACAAACAATTTTGCTGGAGCTGTTTTCATAATTGTGCCATAACGCTCCACTTTGTTTATAACTATCTCCGGCTTTACGTGTTTCTCTGCATCATCGAATAATTTCTTCATCTTATAGTAGTATCGAATTTCCTTAAGGTCTGCCCTTATTTGACTTGTCTTTAACATTTTTCTCCTTTACTTTTACCGAAATCCTTGATTATACTTTCTAAGACTTTACGCTGATCATCATCAGCCTTGTCTAAGAGGGAGATAATCGTTTGAAGCTGTTCATCGGAAAGATACTGCTTTCCTATGTAATAATCTTCGGCTATGTACACACCACCATAGTACTTCCCGGGAAGGGTGTATATCGGGTAAGATAAGCTAAGCTCAACGATATCGCGCATTATCGTTCTCATTGTTACGTCAAACTCAAAAGCCAAGTTTTCTACCGTCTCTCTTTTTCTTTTACAGAGAACTCGAATTATAGCTTGTCTGCGTTCTGAAGCTGTCACTTATCTCACCTCCTTGCCTCTGACGTCTACATTATCGCAGTTAACCCTGACAGTTTTTGTCAGGGTTAAAAAGTTTTTTTGAAAATTTTTTCAATTTTCCAGAAAATAAAAAAGCCTTGACAAACAGTAATCCCGGTTATGGGAAAACTGCTCGCCAAGGCTTTTCTTGATATCCCTGCGTTTACGCTTATGCGTTATGCGAACACTTATTTATAATGAAGTGACCTCGGTTTTACCACTGGCACTATTTCAGCCCGACCTTAATATTCATTATAAACGTTGATTATTTAATTGGTAATTTGGGGAGGCATAATCACTCTTATACTTAACTCCCTTTGATTCATAGGTTTGCTGCACATAAATACCTTACAACACTTGCAATGTAGTTTAGCAATACCGTCTGATTCAATGTTGCTTCTTATCTTTTTACCACATCTAAAACAATGTATAATTAACTGATTTTGAGATAAACCTTTCATTCTCTAAACCTCCTAATGTGTCACGATAAGGTTTAGACTAATTGTTATGGTGGATGGGAAACGTTCCTCCTGTAACGTTTTAGTCTTCATATTAAATTGTAATAAAGAAATTTAGGCACGGGGACACCTATCCTACATTACAATGTTTCTCAGGATACCTTACTCATCCTTATTACCTATAAAAAGGTAGACTAACACCATTTCTTACAACTTTATATCTTGAATAATTTTGACTGCCACCCCCTGTATCTGTATTGTATCAAAATACATATCTTTCATTTCATCATTTTCCGGATGAAGACGAATTTTTCTTCTGCGTTTATCAAGATAGTATTTTTTAAGAGTACACTCCCCTTCTTCGGTAAGGGCAACCACTATCTGACCTTCATCTGCAGTACTTTGCTTCCTTATAATTACTAAATCACCGTCATTAATTCCGGCATTTATCATACTCTCTCCTTTGGCTCTTAATATGAAGAACTCGCCGGGGCCGAGGAATTCAGGAGAAATGAAATAATAGGTTTCAATATTTTCTTCTGCTAATATGGGAGTACCGCAAGCAATACTACCGACAACGGGCATTACGGTTAGATTTTTAGGTATTCTTTTCATTTCCATTGTCTCTATACCGTAATATCCGCCATTCTTGGTAAGAAGCTTTCTGCTTTCCATTTCGGATATATACCTACTCACCGAGCTCTTAGCCATTCCAACATGGTCTGCGATTTCCTGCATTGACGGAACTGCACCACAGGAGTTATATTTATTATTTATATATTCAAGTATTTCTTTGATAATTTCTTCATTTTTATATCTCATACATGTTCTCCTTAATGGAACACTCGTTCTGTTTGGTGATTATATTATACTCTTCTTTTCTCAAACTGTCAAGTGGTTTTTGAAAGAAAAAATAAGATGTCGTCATTTGGCAACATCTTATTTTATACATTATAATTCATTAAGGTTGTAATCATAAAAAAGCAAAAGCGATCCCCGTTTTTACGAGAATCGCTTATTTTTATGGATTTGAATCATCCTTGAAACACAATCCAAAATTTGTGTATCGATTAAGAGAATTTGTTCCTTTTGCAATAAACTCCCAAGACGACAAATAGTCATCGCAAACAGAAAAATCAGACTCCAATAGCAAAGACAAAAAGCCCGGAATATCATTTTTATACTGCCTTGCAAAGCGATACGAAAGTTTTTCTTTTTCTTCGTCCGAACAATTTAGTTTGTCAAACAAAACATGCTCGAGATTGCTAGACATGTAAAATACACCATAAGGAATAGTCCACACCTTAGGCGTCCTGCTTATTTTGATTAAATTATCTCTTTTTTGCTTATTTCTTTCTATCACTTTGGACGGATCTTTCGCTTTGATTTGCTCTGTGGTATAGATAAACCCATCCGCACTGTTATCTATAACAATATTATCGTTTGGAATAAAAGCACCATCTGTATCAACCAAGTGAATAACTCTTGAAAAATCTTTAGCAGAAAAGGGGTTTCTTAACGCATATTCCTTTACAACCTCAACAACTTTTTTAATTATATTTGTTGGATTAACTCCCGCTTCCGTAGTAATATCACGATGCAAAATCTCTATGTGCACTTGATTCGCATTATAAATTTTTGAAAGAATAACGCCAAGAGCTTCATCATCTGATGGGCCTTCGACAATAACGAAAATTATTTTTTTACGAGCCACAGAATTCACCAGCCTCTCTGAAAGCCAATGCTATTTCATAATTATTTGTGTGCTCATAAACAATTTCACTTTGTTCTCCCAATATAATATCACGATAGTAGAAATCCCTAAGATTGTTATTAGGTTTTACATTGCTAAATCGTATGTATCTCTGTGATGGATTGGTTGTAGTGAAGGCAACAAATCCTTTATCCAAAGTCTCAAGAGGACGTAAGTTATGTGATGTAAATATTAATTGACCTTTTCCCTTTTCAGAAATAATTCTAAGCAATTCACCTAACAAGTATTCAAACACACCAGAATCCAATTCATCAATTGCGACAGTAATATGAGGCTTATTGTAAACAACAATCAACAATTGAAGAATTGAGACAATCTTTTTAATACCGTCAGATTCATATTTCAAAGGAATCTCTTTATTATTCTTTTTTGATACAAGGTAGATCTTTGATGCCACCTTGTTATTAGGCAGAATGTCTGTTGCTCCCTCTCTAACACCGATAGTTAATCCAGGAATTATCTCCTTAAGGACAACATTCATATTATCTATAACTCTCTTTACAATTTGTACAGCCTCTTGAGGTATTGATGTAGCCCCCTCAAGTTTTATCATCAAATTACCAATTGTGCCGGAATTCTTATCCTCAATCCTAAATGCAAATGGCAAAGCATTCAATGAAATAAGTCCTGTATTAGTGGTATTGAACACAAATAATCCATAGTTACCATAGTATACAAGCGCTTCAATCAAATAATGATATTTTTCATCTAATGGGGTGTTCTTTCTAATTACATTAAGCAATTCTCTAGAAAAAATAAAAGATCTAGATGTATGCGCTGCTATTGTTTTAAACGCATATACATCATTTCCAACCTTTTTATCCTTGCCAATTAAAAGTTCATATTTTGTTTTGGGTTCGAATGCAAAATCCGAATCAACAGATGTATCAATTAAGGGTTTCAGAATTTTCCTTATTTCAGCGTCTTCATAAGAACAACTCAATATTTCATCATAAATTACTGTTCTAAATTTCTCCTCGTTATTATCTGGGGCATCCACATTTTGAGTTGTTTCATCAAGTTCTTTTTTTATCTTAAACTCATATGTAACACCATATTGACTGTTTGCTTTTGTATTAAAAACCTTAAGTGTATATTTTATTTGCGCAAATTCTGCATCAACATTTATAAAATCAGCATATTTAATTGGAATTTTTAATCCGCTCAAAGCAAATTTCAAAAGCGCAATAGCATCAATCATTGCGGTTTTACCAGAACCATTTTGTCCATACAAGCCCAAAATACTAGCTTTGTAATTTTTTTTCGTATTTTCAAATGATAACGTTCCATTAACAACATTTTTAAAATTTTTAATGGTTATATCCATTATTCTAACAATTGCATTATTCATAATCTGCCTCCTTATGATTGATGCATTGTAATTATAACATTAATATGCATTTTTGTCAATATAAATTTTATTTTTTTCACATTTTGTTTCATTTTCTTGTTTTTTGACGACTTTTTTCGATTTTTTTTAATTATTTCAACTCTTATAATTTATTTTTCTCTATTTTCCTTCTCCCAGTATTCTTTTAGCTCAATTCAGATGTTCAATCCTTTTTTTGTGTTATCAAAATTCGCAAGCATAATGATAAAGAATAGCGGAAGGCTATTTTATGAGTATAAATATTGATTTTATATCACTGTGGTGATATTTTTTATAATCATCTTCTGCAAATTGTCAAGGGGTATTCCAAGAAAATAAGACTGAAAACTCCAAGTTTACAGACATCATTATCTTTTTTTCGAACATCTTACTTTAATTGTCCTTGACAATTTTTCGTAAGATGATTTTTTCTTTTGTTGAGTTTTTTGAGGGAAAAATTAATTAGCTCAAAAAGATTACCCAATAGTTCCTTTTTTATCACAATGCTAAAATGCTAAACTGACAATGAAGCTGTTCGATCGTTAAAATACTGCACTTCCGATCAGTGCAAATACTGAAGAAAGGAGGGCTACGTGCCAAAGAAGGAACTAAATAGTAATAAGCTTTTTGCTGCCCTGAAGCTTATTGAGCAATTAAATCATGACGGATATTTGCCGGCGTATATATTCAAAAACATTCTCAACGAATACACAGACAAAATTGATATATCCGAATTTACCATAAAAGAAACAAAAATGAAAGGAGAATAAAGTGTACTCATACTCACAAGACTTTTTTCGAGCAAAAAGAAAAGTCGTAATTTATGCCCGTGTATCGACAGAACACGAAGCGCAGCTCTCTGCCCTTGAAAATCAGATTGATTGGTACAAACCTATTTTAGATGCCCACCCTGAATGGGAGCTTGTCGGAACGTACATAGACGAAGGTATTACCGGAACGTCGGCCGAAAAGCGTGAGCAATTTATGAGAATGATTGCTGATGCTAAAGAACATAAGTTTGATTTGATTATCACAAGAGAGGTTTCAAGATTTGCGAGAAACACCGTAGATACCCTACAATATACTCGTGAGCTTCGCCGTATTGGAGTTGAGGTTTTCTTCCTTAATGATAATATAAAAACCTTTGACGGTGATGGCGAGTTAAGACTTACCATTATGGCGACACTTGCCCAGGATGAAAGCCGCAAGACTTCTATCAGAGTAAAAAGTGGTCAGCAAACCTCTATGGAAAAAGGCGTGGTGTACGGCAACGGCAACATTCTTGGATATAAACGTGTTGGAAAAGAAATGGTCATAGACCCCGAACAAGCCAAAACAGTGCGATTGATTTATGATTTATACCTCCAAGGCTACGGAATAATGAAAATAAAACACGAGCTGGAGTCTAAAGGAATAAAGACGTCCACAGGCAAAGAAAGATGGGCGGCTACGGTTATTTCAAATGTTCTAAAAAACACTTTTTACTATGGTGTAATGACTTATCATAAAGAGTACGTTCCAGACTATCTTACTCAAAAGAAAATTAAGAATAAAGGAACTCTTGAACTGACGCAGACCATTGGAAAACACGAACCAATAGTTACTAAGGAAGAGTATGATAAAGTTCAAGAAATTCTAAGTAAAAGAACCAGAATTATCAAAGATAAAACACGAGAAAGAAAATTGCAAGGAGTAAATACCCCCTCGCATCCTTGGAGCAAACTACTTCAATGTTATTGTGGACACAGATTTAACCGCCAGCACTATTCTCAAAAAGGTAGACAACAAGTATATACTTACATATGCAACAAAAAAAGAATGGAGGGATCTATAAAAACCAGAACAAAGAAAGGGTTACCTATAGATGATGTCTGTATGTCCCCTACTTTAAGCGAAGCAAGGCTCGAAATGATGGCGATGTATATTTTTGAAAATTACATTACGAAAAGAGACGTCATTGCTAAATTAGCAAAAGAAATCCTTGCCCAGCATATAAACGATAAACCTGATATGCCAGACCAAGAAGATTTAATACGTTCTTTAGAAAACGAGTTACAAAAAATAGAAAAGCGGTTTGATGTGTTAATTGAACTGCGTGCTGATGCTGAAATCGATAAAACAATCTTTCGAAAAAAGACAAGGGAGTTAGAAGAGAAGAAAGATGAAATCAACAAAAAGCTTGCTACTCTTAAAAATTCATCTAGCAGCAACTCACGAGTTGATCTTGCAAAAAAGTTAAATCAGTTGAATGAGTTAATAGATTCTTCGATAGAGATCGAAAAGAACAAACGAATTCCAACTAGCGTGCTTGAGTGTTTTATTAGCAAAATAATTGTTTGCCCAGACCACTTGGAATGGCATCTAAGAACCGGTACCGAAATCACGAAGGATGATGACAAAACCGAACCCATTAAGTTAGCTGAATTTAAGATAAATCGCGAATTTGCTATCAGTTTTTTAGCTCAAAATTCAGGCGCTCATCACTTCAAATTTTCATGCTGGAAAGACG
Source organism: Clostridia bacterium (assembly GCA_017467865.1). Lineage (GTDB taxonomy): Bacteria > Bacillota > Clostridia > Oscillospirales > SIG627 > RGIG6353. The sequence goes on along the minus strand of JAFUKG010000025.1, from coordinate 1,003 downwards.
AAAAAATAGAAGTTTATATATAAATATTTCATATTTATATATAAAAATCGACGTCCAAATATAATAGCGAGGCAGGCTGCTCTTAAGAACTAATATATTCTTGATAAAAATGCGACTCCTTTCGGGGTCGCATTTTTATGTATCTTGCTCTTCCTCGTTAAAATATAGTCGATATTCATCATAGGCAAGCCTACTCGAATCTCTCCTTATTTTAATCTCATCCTCGGTCAAAAACTGTCATCGACAGTTTTTTCTCTCGTCACCTTCAGAGTTCCGATTGCACGGTCTCGCTGCGGCTCGGTCACCTTCGGGGTCTGACAGTCCACCGGACTGTCATTCAATACCCTCAGACCGCTTCGCTACTTGCTGCTTAGGCTGCTCTCAAATAAGAGGGGTAATCGGGTAGAACATCCGCTTTTTGCAAATTACAGTTGTCAAAACATTGTTTCTAACGCTTATATAATGTAAAGGAAGATAATTTGTTCTGAATTTGTATTTAAACGCAACAGAACGAGAAAATGGCGACCGTAGAACGGAAGTTCTCTTAATAAAATGAATAATTTTTAAGCCCTCGGTTTTATGCCGGGGGCTTTTTGTTATTTATTCGAATTTGTATTTGATTGCCTTTAGGGAACGAATCGTAGCAAAAGGGCGGTTGGGTAAAACAATCAAAAAAATAATGCTATTGGTTTAGCTATAAACTAATAGGGTAAACATTATTTTGTTAATTTGCTAAACACAGAAAAACCACCGCGGCATTAACCGCGGTGGTCAACTTTGTTTTAAATTAATTCATAGTTTCGTGATGACTACATCAATAGTAAAATACATATTTGAAGAGTCTTTTACTGTGGTAGTAAGCCGTCTGCCTTCCCAAGTTAACGTATATGAACTACCGTTATAATAAGACAAAGGATTTCCTATATCGTCATAGGTAATGGTTGTTCCATTAAACGAGGTAAGAAGGTCGCCCCATTCGGAATCCGTGTATGCTAAGGTTTTT
>JAFUKG010000024.1 GCA_017467865.1 Clostridia bacterium | reverse complement strand
TCTACCCACTGAGCTACAGAGGCATAAGCGACTCAACGCAATATATAATATCACGAGAAAAGGAATTTGTCAAGACAAATTTTCAATTTTTTTATTATTTTTTCACTATTTCTTCCATTGACAGGAAATAGCGGTAGCCTTTGGCTTTAATGAGCTCCTGCGCCTCTTTCATTCCAAAAAGAAGAGTGTCGGTACTGTGGGCATCGGGAGAAATTACAAAGGTGCCTTCCCTTTCCCCTATATAGTCGAGAATAAAGTCCTCAGGATAGGGTGACGTTCTATATCCGCGGGAAATTGCACCCGTGTTAATTTCAAAGACAACGGGCTTTTTCATAAGAGCATCCACCGCTGTCAGCGCCGCTCTTCTGTACCTCTCGCTTGAGGTGTCAAAGATTTTCTCCTTTTCCTCAAACTTCGTAATAAGGTCGATGTGACCTACGATATTGCACCCCGTTTTATTATAAACATCGGATACTGTTTCATAATAGTCCTCAGCAAGAGCAAGGGCGTCACCGTCATAAAGCTCGTTTATTGCTTTTTTCAAGTCACCGGCACTTATATCAAGAGGAATTAAGACACCGTTTTTTGAAACGAAGTGCACCGACCCGATAACGTAGTCATAGCCCTCGGGGAAAGCGGGAGAAAAATAGTCCTGCTCAATTCCAAGATACACTTTTATTCTGTCGGAGTACTCTTTTTTCAGTCTCTCTATCTCAGCTTTATATTTTAAGGTACCGTCACGGGTCATACACCAATCGTTTTCAACGTCCATATATGAGTGGCAGGAAAAGCCGATTTCGGGGCATCCGAGAGACAGTGCTTTCTTTACCATTTCCTCGGCGGTGTTTGCGCCGTGGCAGAAGCTTGCGTGGGTATGAAAGGCGGAAAGGGTCATTTAGTCATTTTCTCCTGCTTTACTTTTTTGTCGATGATGTGGCGGGAAGCAAGCTCACGGTGTACCTCTTCAACGGAAATTCCCATTTCTGTCATGAGCACCATTACGTGATAGGCAAGGTCTGCTATTTCGTATATAGTTTCCTTCTTGTCGTCTGCCTTACCTGCTATAATAACCTCGGTGCATTCCTCTCCTACCTTCTTGAGAATTTTGTCAATTCCCTTATCGAAAAGATAGGTAGTATATGAGCCCTCGGGTCTGTCCTTTCTTCTTCCCTCAAGGAGCGATGCAAGTGAGTCCAAAGTGAAACGGTGGAGCTCCTCGCTCTGATAAAGAGTATTCGTAAAACAGCTCTCGCTACCCGTGTGACAAGCAGGGCCGTCCTTTTCAACTGCTACAACAAGTGCGTCCTTGTCGCAGTCTGCGGTAATGGAAACAATATGCTGATAGTTTCCGCTTGTCTCCCCTTTCAGCCAAAGTTCATTACGGGACCTGCTCCAAAAGCAAGTAAGTCCCTTCTCCATTGACACTTCAAGACTCTCTTTATTCATATAGGCGAGAGTCAGAACCTCGCCGTTAATAGCGTCTACGACAACGGCAGGGATAAGTCCGTTTTCATCAAATTTAAGTTCGTTTATATTAATCATTACGTTACCATTCCTTTAATACTTTTTTGCGCTTTACATAAAATACAATTAATTAAGATTTTCTTAAAGAAAATCAACCATTATTCTGCATTCTGCACTCAGCATTCTGCATTCATTAAATCCTCACATTAATATCGTTCTTTTTAAGTTCCTTTTTCAAGTCCTTAATGTCTATTTCCCCGAAGTGGAACACCGATGCGGCAAGTCCTGCATCAACTGTGGGAAGAGTTTTAAAGAGTGACACAAAATCCTCCTTTGATCCTGCGCCTCCCGATGCAATGACGGGAACGCTGACGGCATTCAGTACTCTGTCCAGCATTTCAAGGTCAAAGCCTTTCTTTACCCCGTCGGTGTCGATGGAATTTACTACCACCTCGCCTGCGCCAAGGTCTACGGCGTGCTTTATCCACTCTATTGCTTCCATTCCCGTGTTTTCTCTTCCGCCCTTGGCAAACACTCTGAAAACACCGTCAACACGCTTTACGTCGGCTGATATTACAACGCACTGATTTCCATACTTCTTCGCCGCTTCTTCAATAAGAGAGGGATTTTTAATAGCGCCCGAGTTTACGCTGACCTTATCGGCACCGCATTTAAGCACTCTGTCGAAATCGGCAACGGTATTGATACCGCCTCCTACCGTGAGAGGTACGAAGATAGTTGACGCCACCTGGGTGAGTATATCCGTAAAGAGGGCGCGTCCCTCGCTTGATGCTGTTATATCGTAAAAGACAAGCTCATCTGCTCCGCTGTCGGAATAGAACTTTGCAAGCTTGACGGGAGAGGACACGTCGGCAAGTCCTAAGAAGTTCACGCCCTTTACTACCCTTCCGTCCTTTACGTCGAGACAGGGAATAATTCTTTTCGTTATCATTTTGCCACCTCGATTGCTTCGGCTAAGTTTATGGCTCCCGTATAATAAGCCTTGCCGATAATAGCCGCGTAGATATTCATTTTGCGAAGAGCCTTTATATCCTCAAGAGCAGAAACTCCTCCCGATGCGGTTATGTTCATGGAATACTTTTCGCTTAAAGCCTTATACATTTCAAGGTTAGTGCCCGACATGGCGCCGTCCTTTGAAATATCGGTGCAGATAACGTATTGCACGCCCTCCTTCTGCATTTCCTCAAGAAAGGCGTCAAGAGTGACCTCGGATTTTTCCACCCAGCCTTTAATTGCGATATAGCCGTCCTTGACGTCGGCGCCTACCGCTATTCTCTCGCCATACTTTTCTATTGCTTTCTTTAAAAATTCTTTATCGTTTATTGCGGCGGTGCCCAGGATTGCACGGTCTACACCTGCGTCAAAATAGCTCTCCAGCGTTTCAAGACTTCTGATACCGCCCCCTATCTCAACGAAAAGTCCCGTGTGGGTTGCGATATCCTTTACTATATCAATATTGGGGGTAGTGCCGTCTCTTGCGCCTTCAAGGTCAACTAAGTGTATATACCTTGCGCCGTTTTTTTCAAAGTCGCGGGCAATCTCAATGGGGTTATGGCTATATACTGTCATATAGCTGTAATCCCCCTTAAGCAGTCTTACCGCTTTTTTATCGTACAAATCTATTGCAGGAAAAATATTCATATGTCAGTCCTCCCACTCGTTAAAAGCGCGGAGAATACTAAGTCCCACCTCACCGCTTTTTTCGGGGTGAAACTGTGTTCCCGTCACGTTATTCAAGGCTACGGCGGCGGTCATTTCTCTGCCGTAGTCGGTAGTTGCAAGAAGGCTGTCGTCACAGTCGGCTGCAAAATATGAGTGTACGAAATAAACAAAGTCACCCGTCTTTATATACTTGAAAATAGGGTGCTCCTTTTTCTTATCAAGGGCATTCCAGCCGATGTGGGGGATTTTAAAGTCAACGGGAATTTTTCCTTCCATTGGCACAACTGCCCCCTTTAAAAGTCCAAGTCCCTCGTGCTCTCCGTACTCAAAGCTCTTTTCAAAAAGGAGCTGCATACCAAGGCAGATACCGAAGATTTTTTTGCCTTTTTTTACCTCTTCGATAACCACACGGTCAAGCCCTGTATCACAAAGCTTCTGTCTTGCATCTCCGAAAGCGCCAACGCCGGGGAGAATTATTTTGTCAGCCGCCCTTATTTCGTCGGGGTCAGAGGTAAGAACGGTATCGGCTCCTACCGCCTTTAAAGAAGAGCTGAGGGAGAAAAGATTTCCAACTCCGTAGTCTATTATTGCAATCATTAAATTACTCCTTTGGTAGAGGGTACTTCTCCCTCAAGGTCAGGGTCTATTCGGGTAGCAGCTCTCAGAGTTCTTGCTACCGACTTGAATATTCCCTCTATAATGTGGTGGGAATTTCTTCCGTCAAGCTTCTTTATATGGAGAGTTATTTTCGCCTCTCTGACAAATCCCTGCCAGAATTCCTCCGAAAGCTCGGTGTCAAAGTCTCCTACCTTTGCAGTAGGACACTCGGCGTCATAGCTGAGGTAAGCTCTGCCCGAAATATCAACTGCCGACAGAATAAGTGTTTCGTCCATAGGGAGAATTGTATCGGCGTAGCGGGTAATTCCCTTCTTATCACCTATTGCCTCAAGAAAAGCCTGACCAAGTGCTATTCCTATATCCTCGGCTGTGTGGTGGAAATCCACCTGCACGTCACCGCGGCACTTCACCTTCAGGTCAAAGCGTGAATGCTTTGAAAAAAGGGTAAGCATATGGTCGAGAAATCCCACTCCCGTGTCAATCTCACTTCTGCCCTTTCCGTCAAGGTCAAGGGTAAGGCTTATATCTGTTTCGGCGGTCTGCCTTTGTACGTTTGACGTTCTCATTTTATCGCTCCTTTAATATTTCGGATATTACCGAAACAAGAGTATTCATTTCGTTTTCTGTACCAACGGTAATTCTGTTGAATTCCTTTATTCTCGGCTTTTCAAAGTGCCTTACGAGAATGCCGTGCCGACGAAGCTTTTCATAAAGCTCACTGCCCGAGATTTTATCGCTTTTTGCAAAGAGGAAGTTAGCCTTTGAGTCAAGAACCTCAAAGCCCATTTTCTTCAGTTCCTCGGCGGTTTTTTCTCTTGTAGCGATTATTTTCTCACAGTTTTCAAGATAGTAGCTGTCGCTGTCAAGCACCGCTATTCCTGCTTCCATTGTAAGGCGGTTTATATTATAAGGGTTTGTGGAATATCTGAGAGTGTTTATATCCCTCATAAGGCCACGGTTTCCCACACCGAAGCCAAGCCTTCCACCTGCCATTGAGCGAGACTTCGAGAAGGTGTGGGTAACGATAAGGTTATCGTATTTATCAATAAGCCTTACAGCGCTCTCTGCTCCAAACGCTACGTAGGCTTCGTCGATTACCACCACGCTATTGGGGTTAGATGCCACGATACGCTCTATATCCGAAAGAGGAAGAGTGATACCCGTGGGGGCATTGGGGTTTGGAATAAAGATATTTTTGTTTATTCCGATGTAATCTTCCACTCTTATATTGAAATTTTCGTCAAGGGGGATTTCCTCGTATGGAAGGTTATAGAGCTGGGCAAACACCGAGTAAAAGCCGTAGGTCAAGTCGGGGAACACAACGGGGTGCTGGGAGTCCGAAAAAGCAAGGAAAGCAAAATTAAGTATTTCATCCGAGCCGTTGGTTACAACTATCTCTTCTTTGTCCACACCAAGCTTTTCCGACAGCTTTTCTCTCAGTACGCTGCAATCGGGGTCGGGATAAAGCATAAGCCTTCCGCACTCGGACGCTACCCTCTGGCGCACCAAATCTGATGGCGGATAGGGCGATTCGTTGGTGTTAAGCTTGATATACTTTCTGTCTTTCGGCTGTTCACCCGGAGTATAGGGAGTGAGGGAGGCGTGAGTCTTTGAAAAAAATCTGCTCATTTGTCCTCCCCTCTCACAGTAGCACTTTTCGCATGGGCGTCAAGTCCTTCCTTGTGAGCAAAATACGAAACCTTGTCAGCTACCTTTTTAAGGGCGTCCTCGGTGTAATATATTATCTGTGACTTCTTGACAAAGTCGTCAACGCTGAGAGGTGAAGAAAACCTTGCGCTTCCGCTTGTTGGAAGGGTGTGGTTAGGCCCTGCAAAGTAGTCACCCAAGGCTTCGGGGGTATATTTACCCATAAAGATAGAGCCTGCGTGCTTTATTCTGTCAAGGTAGTCAAAGGGATTGTCCACAGCAAGCTCGAGGTGCTCGGGGGCAATTTCGTTTGCTATATCTATTGCCAGCATAAGGTTATTTTCGGCTACGATTATCTTGCCGTTGTTGTCAATGGAAGCACGGGCAATTTCACTTCTCGGAAGAAGAGGTATTTGCACTTCGATTTCATCCTGCACTTTTTTTGCAAAGTCAAATGAATCGGTTACAAGCACTGCACTTGCCATTTTATCGTGCTCGGCTTGTGAAAGTAAGTCGGCGGCGATGTATTTCGGATTGCAGGTAGCGTCGGCAACTACAAGTATTTCGCTGGGACCTGCTATCATATCAATAGAAACCTTACCGAAAACCTGCTTTTTTGCTTCGGCAACGTAGGCGTTACCCGGTCCGACTATTTTATCTACCTTCGGAATGCTTTTTGTTCCATAAGCGAGGGCGGCAACCGCTTGTGCTCCCCCTACCTTGAAGATTTTGTCGACGCCTGCTATCTTTGCGGCGGCGAGAATTACAGGGTTTACCTTGCCGTCCTTGGATGGGGGTGTCACCATAACGATTTCAGAACAGCCTGCTATCTTTGCAGGTATCGAGTCCATAAGAACCGTTGAAGGATAAGCGGCGGTGCCACCAGGTACGTAAAGACCTACCTTTTCAATAGGCGACACTCTCTGACCGGTGAGAACTCCTTCTTTTTCGTTAATAAAGAAGCTGTTTGTAACCTGTCTCTTGTGAAATGCAGTAATGTTTTCTGCCGCTTCCTTTATGATAGAGATAAATTCGGCGTCAACGCTTTCAAAGGCTTCCTCTATTTCCTTGTCACTTACTTCAAGAGCCTGAAGCTCCGCCTTATCGAACATACGAGCATAGTCAAAAAGAGCCTTGTCGCCGTTTTTAATTACGTTTGCAATAATTTCGGCAACTGTGCCCTCAACGTTTGAGGCAATATTCTCTCTTTTATATATTTCGCTGTTGGGGACTTCTCCGTATTTATAGATACTAATCATCTGTTTTTACCTGTGCTTTCATGGAGTCTACAATTTTTTCTATTTCCGCCGTTTTGAATTTGAAGCTCGCCTTGTTTGCGATAAGTCTTGCGCTGATAGGCACCACGGTCTCCACAACCTCAAGGTCGTTTTCGCGAAGGGTGGTTCCCGTCTCAACTATATCCACAATAACGTCGGAAAGTCCGAGGATGGGGGCAATTTCAATAGAGCCGTTGAGCTTTATTATATCAATGTCACGGCAACGGGATGCGTAGAAATTCTTTGCTATATTTACAAACTTAGTGGCTACCTTAAGAGTTTTTTCATTGTCGTCGTAGAAGCCGCTCTTTGCAGCAACCGCCATTCGGCACTTGCCGATATTGAGGTCGAGAAGCTCGTATATTTCAGGGGCGTATTCAAGGAGTATATCCTTGCCTGCCACACCTATGTCGGCGGCACCTCTTTCAACGTAAATTGACACGTCGGAGGGCTTTACCCAAAAGTATCTGACTCCCTTTTCTTCGTTTTCAAATATAAGCTTTCGGTTGTTTTCAAGAATAGAGGGGCATTCAAAGCCTGCCTTTTCAAACATAGCGTAAACCTTTTCGCCAAGTCTGCCTTTGGGAAGAGCTATATTTATCATTCTATTTTCCCTCCCCGTCAATTTCTTCGAGTATTTTATATCTGAGCTTTTCGGGAATGCTCTTCTGCGCTGTGACAGAAAAACCGCCCTCGGTGAGAGTCTTGACTCTCTCGAAAACCTTCCCTGTATCGGTGGTGTCCTTATAAAGAAGAAGGACGTCTACGTCATAGCCTCTCTTGCTCTTATTGAGCCCTTCAAGCAGGTCAAGATAAAGAGCAAAGCCGATAGCACCCGAGACTCTTTTCATACGCTCCATCAAGGCGTCGTACTGACCGCCTGCCAAAACGCCCTCGGGAATGCCGTTAAGGAAGCCCTTGAAAACTATTCCGTTGTAATAGTTCATATCGTTTATAACCGAGAAGTCAACTCTTATGCGGTTTTTATACTCGGTCTTTTTAAGTAACTCCCACAGAGCACAAAGCTCGGAAAGTGCACTCTTTTCCTCGACGCTTTCGCAAATGGTGAAAAGCTTTTCTATAACCATATCGGGGTCGCCGTAAAGGTCGATAACCGATAGAAGCTTTTGTTCACTCTTTTCGTCAAGAGCATAAAGCTTGCAAAGGCGCTCGGTCTCGTGGCGGTTCTTTTCGGTAACAAGCCTGATAACCTCTTTTTTGAAGTAGTCATCCTTGCCCGTTGAGTCAAGAATGGCTTTGAACACACCCATATGGGAGATATCAAGCGCAAAATCCTCAGCTACTGTGTCAAGGCTTTTCGCGGCAAGATAAACTACCTCGAATTTATCGTAGAGGTCTATATCTCCGATACATTCAAGTCCCGTCTGCATTATCTCCTTAAAGCGTCTGGTAGAGCCCGAAACACGGTATACGTTTTCGTTGTAGTACACCTTTTCCTTACAGCCTTTATTGTCGGTGGTATTCTTTATTATGGAAAGAGTTACGTCGGGCTTAAGGGCAAGGAGTGTGCCGTTGGTATCGTTAAAGGTTATGACCGCGTCAGACACAAGGAAGTCCTTATTTCTCACGTAAAGGTCATACTCCTCGAATTTGCTCATTTTAAAGGGAAGGTATCCATATTCCTTATAGAGTGAGCGAAGGGCGAAAACTGCCTTTTCCTCACTTTTCAATATGTCTTTTTCTCTCACTTGCTGCTACCTGCTTTCTCAAGAGTCTCCAAAACCTTTTTATATCCACCTGAGCCATATTCAAGGCATTTATTGACACGGCTGATAGTTGCGGTGCTCATTCCCGTTGTCTTGCTGACAACTACGTAGTTCTCGCCGTTTTTAAGCATTTCCGCCGCCTTAAATCTCTGTGAAATATCAATTATTTCCTTGACCGTACAAGCATCCTCAAAAAAGTTGTAGCAATCCTCCATTGTTTCAAGGGTAAGTATTGCCTCGAAAAGACGGTCAACCTCGGGTGTGTGTAATTTATCCACGTTTTTTCTCCTTCACTTTATCACTTTAATATGCTAAATTATAATACTGTTAATACGCTTTGTCAAGAGGTTTTTGAAAAATAATATAACTCAAAAACAAAACCCTGAAAAATCAAATTTTATAAAAATTTCAGCAAAGCTGAAATTAACCTTAATTCTGCATTCATAATTCTGCATTCTGCATTAAAAAAGGCTGCTCTCGCAGCCTATTTTGTATCAATTCTGTTTTCTTACCGTCTTATACTCATCGTAAAGCTGATAATATGGGCAGGAGTCGAAGGAGCTTTCCATATATTTCAGATATTCGTCCTCGTCGAGAGAAACCATACAGACGTTTGCGCCCACTTCATCGTCATACACAAAGTTAAGGCAGGTATCACAGTTTGTTTGTGCTTTCTTTTTTGACACGTTTTTCACCTCGCCTTTATTTTACTTCTATTTCCTTTTAAAGTCAATATTGTTTTTAAAGTTGACAGAGGGTTCACGATATGTTAAAATTGAAATGAGGTGAGAAAAATGACGAAAGCTGCAAGAATAACAAGAATAGCCGTTGGAACGGTACTCCTTTTTTTAGGAGCAGAGTTATCACTTCCTGCAACAAATCCCCCTTTTACTCTTACAACTCTGTCTCTTTTTATATTTTCGGCGCTTCTTTCCCCCAAGGAC
>JAFUKG010000003.1 GCA_017467865.1 Clostridia bacterium | reverse complement strand
TGCCGACAACGACTTTGTAGACCTTAAGGGCGACGAGCTTAAAAAGGCAATTAAGGATAAGATTGCCTCTAAGGACGGCTCAAGCCTTGTAGGAAACATGGCGTCTCAGGGCACAACTCCCAGAAGACTTACCGACCTTATAGGTTCTCTTTGCGACCTGACCTCAGGCTCGGGCGACAAGGGTACACCTTTCGTATATATTCAGGGTTATTTTGACAATTATACCGCAGAATAAATTTTTTCAAGGGAGGAGGCTTTTTATAAAAGCCCCCTCCCTTAAACCTACCCGAAAACTATACTTAAAAACACAATGCATTGCATTGTGTTTTTCTCTTAATTGTAAAAGTTTTTAAAAGGGAGTATGAGGGGAAACTTTTTTCAAAAAGCTTTCCCCTCAAATTTATAAATAAAAGAAGATTTGCCCTTGAGGCAAATCAACCATAATTCTGCATTCATCATTCATCATTCTGCATTAAAAAATAAGTGAGTACCGAAGTACTCACTATTTTTTACACATCCTTCCCACGGGACCGTGTATCCGTAGATAAAAACCCTGCATAAGCAAGGGCGGTTTCCGCTCTCTGGCATTTTTGCTCCCAACGTCCGTGTACGTCAAAGCGCAACGGGAGGTCTGCACCTGCTTCGAGTAGGGGAATCCTTTTAAGTGTTGTGGGTTTATATACAAGATATCACGAGAATCGCAGGAATTTAATTGAATGCAGAATTCTGAATGATGAATGCTGAATTATGGATAATTTCGCTAAAGCGAAATTTACAATTAATAATAATTTTCCGAAGGAAAATTTACCTTAATTCTGCATTCTACACTCTGCATTCTTCATTTATTTGTGGCAATCTTCGCAATCGCAGTCGCAACCGTCGTGGTCGCACTCTTCCATGAGCTCGTCCTCGAAAGCGTCTGCAACCTTGTCGAATTCGTCATCGTCGTCGATGGTAACAAGCATTTCGTTTCCGTTCTCGTCAACTGCAAGCTTAAGAATAACGAACTCGTCTCCATCCTCATCGCTGGGAACGAGAGCAAGGTAGTTGTTTCCGTCAAGCTCCATATCGCCGATTACTGCAAAATCCTTTTCTACACCATCCTCGTCGGTAAGTGTGAGTATATCTGCTTCTAATTCTTCTCTTTCTGCCATTAGTATGTCCTCCTTATAATTTCTTTAATCTGTCTTTATTTTACACTATTTTTCTCTCTTCGTCAATAGCTTTTCAGAAATTGAAAAACGACTTTAATTTTTCAAGCTTTTCAAGGCTGTCTTCTTTGCTTTCCGAGCAAATGAAGAAGTAGAGCTTTATCTTGGGCTCTGTGCCCGAGGGACGTATTGTAACAGAGCTTGTGTCGTCGAGAATATAAGTCAGCACGTTTTCGCTGGGGAAGGGGAGCGCCTCGCTTTCACCTGTCATAACGTCACGTGTTACGCCGCTTTCGTAGTCGGTTATCTTTACGACCTTAAGACCACTGATATCATGGGGCGGGTCAAGGCGCAGTTTTTTCATTATGCTTGCCATTTCCTCGGCAAAGTTGGGCGCGGTTATAACCGTTTCACCCCAATATTCGCCCCAAAATCCATATTCCTCGTATATGTCGTCAAGAACGTCGAAAAGAGTCTTACCTTGAAGCTTTGCGTAAAGAGCCGCCTCTGCCGCGATGAGAGATGCTGCTACTCCGTCCTTATCTCTGGCGTATGTGCCGGTGAGATAGCCGTAGCTTTCCTCGAAGCCGAAGAGGAAGTTGTATTCACCGCTCTTTTCAAACTCCTTAATTTTCTCACCTATATATTTAAAGCCCGTATAAACGTTAAATACCTCGATGTTGTTCTTACGGCAGATAACTGCTGCAAGCTCGGACGAAACGATAGACTTAACCATTGCAGGATTTTCGGGAATAGCCTTTGACTTTATAATATAGTCTATGATGACGAGTGCGATTTGATTACCCGTTAATGCCTCAAATTTTCCATCCTTGTTTTTAAGAGCAATTCCCATTCTGTCGGCATCGGGGTCGGTAGCGATTATAAGGTCTGCGTCATCACCGCACTTGATACCCTCGTTGAACGCCGCAATGAACTGAGGATTGGGCTTCTCAACGGTGGGGAAGTTTCCGTCGGGAGTACCTTGACTTTCAACTATTTTTACGTTTTTAAAGCCTGCAAGAGCCAAAGCCTCGGGAACAAGACGGTATCCAGCGCCGTGCAGAGGAGTATAAAGAAGGTGAAGCTTGTCCGAGTTCTTCTTTATCATGTCGGGAGATTTTGACTGAGCGAGAACGTTTTTCAGATATGCATCGTCAACTTCTTTTCCTATTATGCTAATCACGCCCGACTTGACTGCACTGTCAAAGTCCGCCTTAGGAATGGATGCTATATCAATTTCGTAAAACTTGTCTGCAACCTTTTTCGCCTCAACTGGGGGGAGCTGTGCTCCGTCCTCCCAATATACCTTGTAGCCGTTGTATTCCTTGGTGTTATGCGAGGCGGTAATGTTGATACCTGCCTTACAGCCAAGGTGTCTTATGGCAAAGGATAATTCGGGTGTAGGTCTGAGAGAGTCAAAGAGATAAGTCTTGACTCCTGCCGCAGCAAGTACGCTTGCCGCCAGCTTTGAAAATTCTTCGGAATTGTTACGGCTGTCGCAAGCAATAACTACACCGCTCTTTTCACCCTTTGCTTCTATTACAAGCTCTGCAAGAGAACGCGTGGCAAGGGAAACGATTTCATTGTTCATATTTGCAGGGCCGGGTAGCATCTTTCCTCTGAGTCCTGCAGTTCCAAAGCCTATTATATAAGCGAAGTTGAGTATGAGCTCATCGTCTGCCATAGGCTTAATTTCTTCACCAGTTATTTTTTGCCATTCTTCCACGTTGCTTTTTGCAATGGCAAGTATTTCATTCTTTTGTAAGTTTGACTCTCGTTTGATAAATTTCATATGTCCATCCTTTGTATGTTTATTACTTTTATATTATATCAAAAAAGTATTGTAATTACAACACAAAATAAAAAAATAATGACCGCCGAAGCGGTCAATTATTCTACTTTATTTAGTTTCTTCGGTGGAAACAGTTTCAAATCTGAATTCGAGAACCTCTCCGCCCTCCATTGCATCATGCTGAGCTGTAAGACCGTTAAGATTGGTGAATTCCTTTTCACCCTTTGCCTTAACGTAATAGCTGAACTGATTTTCCTTGTCGCAAGCAATGTCGCCGATGTTGGTTACGGCAAAAGCTTCATAGTCTTCCTTATTAACGTAGTACTCGATGCCTGCTTGCTTGAGTGCAACTTCAAGGCAGTCGATGCCGTAGTAAACCTCGCCGTCGTGAGCGCCCTCTTCAAAAGGCTCTCCGAGTGCCACCGTCTCTTCGCAAAGAGCGTTGCCTTCACCGTCAAGGACTCTGACAGTTACCGTCTTAGCTGAGCAAGAGGTGAGAAGTGTTGACGAAATAATAAGAAGCGCGATAAGTATGAAAGAAAATCTTTTCATTATGTAATCTCCTTTGGTTTTTCTCTAACATACAAATTATACATTAACAACCCTTTTTTGTCAATAGCGAAATATTAATGAAAAGTAAATAAAAATGCCTTTAAAGTTGTGAACATTTTGTAAATTATTTCGATTTTTTGAAAAAAATTCTTGCAAAAATTTACAAGATATATTATACTATCAAAGCTTGATATGCGATGAAGCGGGAGGTTGCTACCGTGAGGTAGGGAATTTCCGCAGAGTATGTCCGACAAACGGGCGACAGTAAAACTGACATAATGCAATGCTGTTCTTGCTTTCTTCCTTATTATATATAAGGGCGTGAGCGGAGTTGCGGCAGTATTGCGGCCTGACCTTTTCAAGGGGTGAGGTGCGCCTGTGGATTTTGAGGAACCTTAAAATCCTTTTGTAAAGGGTGTCGATGAAACACCCGGGGCGGTGTTGAGTTTCTGCTCCCAAAAAAACACATTTTTTAAGGAGGCAAATTATGGCAAACGAAAAGATCCGTGTAAGACTTAAAGCTTACGACCACACACTCATCGATCAGTCAGCGGAAAAGATTGTTGATACTGCTAAGCGTTTCGGCGCGCAGGTTTCAGGTCCCATTCCGTTGCCCACAGAGAAAGAAGTGGTAACAATCCTTCGTGCAGTACACAAGTACAAGGATAGCCGTGAGCAGTTTGAGATGCGTACACACAAGCGCCTTATTGACGTTATCAAGCCGTCTAAAGCAGCTGTTGAAGCACTTACAAGTCTTGAACTTCCCGCCGGCGTAGAAATCGAACTTAAAGTATTTTAAGTCCTGACCGGCAAACAAAAACTAGTCATGTTGGGAAATCCCAACCAATAATTAGGAGGAAAAAATGAATAAAGGTATTATCGGTAAGAAGATTGGCATGACCCAGATCTTCCTCGAAAGCGGTGAAGTAATTCCCGTAACCGTTATCGAAGCAGGTCCCTGTGCAGTTGTACAGAAGAAGACTGTTGAAAATGACGGATATGATGCAATCCAGCTCGGCTTTGCAGACGTTGCCGAAAAGAAGGTAACAAACCCCGTTAAGGGACATTTTAAGAAGGCTAACATAACCCTCAAGCGCCATCTTAAAGAGTTCAGACTTGACGACACAAGCGCTTATAACGTAGGCGACGAAGTTAAGGCTGACATCTTTGCAGCGGGCGACAAGATTGATGTTACAGGTACTTCAAAGGGTCACGGTTACACAGGTGCTATCAAGCGTTGGAGCCTTTCCATGCTCGGCAAGACTCACGGTATCGGTCCTATCCACCGTCAGTCAGGCTCCATGGGTGTTATCGACCCCGCGAGAATCTTCAAGAATAAGAAAATGGCTGGTCAGTGGGGTAACGAACAGGTTACTATACTGAACCTCGACGTCGTAAGAGTTGACGCAGAAAAGAACCTTATCGCAGTTAAGGGTGCGGTTCCCGGACCCAAGGGCGGTATCGTGTTCATCCGCAACTCCGTTAAGGCGTAACTTTTAGAAAGGAGGAACAACAATGCCAAACGTTAAAGTATACGATATGACAGGTAAGGAAACCGGCGAAGTAGCGCTTTCCGACGTGCTTTTCGGAGCAGAAGTTAACGAAGCGGTTCTTCATGCAGCGGTAAGAACTTACCTTGCAAATCAGAGACAGGGTACACAGTCTACTCTTACAAGAGCAGAAGTTTCCGGCGGCGGTATCAAGCCTTGGAGACAGAAGGGTACAGGCAGAGCTCGTCAGGGTTCAACCCGTTCACCTCAGTGGACACACGGCGGTGTAGCTCTCGGTCCTAAGCCCAGATGTTACAGACTTTCTCTCAACAAGAAGGTACGTGCTATCGCTCTCAGAAGTGCTCTTTCAGCTAAGTGTGCTGCAGAAGAGATCAAGGTTGTTGAGTCTATCGCAACAAGCGAATTCAAGACAAAGACAATGGTTAATATGCTCACAGCTATTAACGCAGGTAAGAAGGCTCTCGTAGTACTCCCTGAAAATGATAAAACAGTTATCAAGTCCTTTGCTAACATTCCCGGCGTTAAGACAACACTTGCAAACAATCTGAATGTTTATGACATTCTCAATGCAGGAAGTCTTGTTATAGCAAAACCGGCAATTGAAATAATCGAGGAGGTATATGCAAAATGAAAACATCCTGCGATATTATCATAAGACCGATTATCACAGAAGCAAGTATGCAGGGCATTGCAGACAAGAAGTACACCTTCAAAGTTGCAAAGAATGCAAATAAGATTGAAATTAAAAAAGCCATCGAAGAACTCTTCAAGGTGAAGGTAGCAGACGTTAACACAGTAAGCGTTAAGGCTAAGCCCAAGAGAATGGGTGTTCACCTCGGTAAGACAAGCGAGTGGAAGAAGGCGGTTGTAACTCTTACAGCTGACTCCAAGACCATCGAATTCTTCGACGGTATGATGTAATCGAAGGAGGAGTGAAAAAATGGCTACAAAAGTTTATAATCCCACAACTCCCGGTAGAAGACAGATGTCAGTTCCCTCATTTGAGGAAATCACAAAGAAGACACCTGAAAAGAGCCTTATTGTAGAACTCAAGAAGAATGCCGGAAGAAACAACACCGGTAGAATTACTGTTCGTCACAGAGGCGGCGGAAACAAGAAGAAATACAGAATTATCGATTTTAAGAGACAGAACGCGACACCTGCAACTGTTCTCGCAATCGAGTATGACCCCAACAGAAATCCTTACATCGCTCTTATCCAGCATGAGGATGGCACAAAGGCGTACGTTATCGCTCCCGTTGGACTTAAGGTTGGAGACAAGATCATGTCTGCTCCCGACGCCGACATCAAGCCCGGTAACACACTCCCCATTGCTAACATTCCTGTTGGTACGTTCATTCACAACATTGAGCTTTATCCCGGTAAGGGCGCTCAGCTCGTAAGAACTGCAGGAAGTGCAGCTCAGCTTATGGCTAAAGAGGGCGATATGGCTCAGGTAAGACTTCCCTCCGGCGAAGTAAGATACATCCGTATGGATTGTAAGGCTACTATCGGTCAGGTAGGAAACGTTGAAGCAGAAAACGTTAAGCGCGGTAAGGCAGGTAAGACACGTTACCTCGGTATCCGTCCTACAGTAAGAGGTTCTGTAATGAACCCCGTAGACCACCCTCACGGTGGTGGTGAAGGACGTTCACCTATTGGTCGTCCCGGACCTGTGACTCCTTGGGGCAAGCCCGCACTTGGTTACAAGACACGTAACAAGAAGGCTCGCACTAATAAGTTCATAGTTAAGCGCAGAAACGACAAATAAGCTGTTATCGAAAGGAGGAAACAATAATGAGTAGAAGCGTAAAGAAAGGCCCTTTTGTTCAAAAAGTGCTTTATGATAGAATTGAAGCCATGAACAAGGCAGGCGAAAAGAAGGTTATAAAGACCTGGTCACGCGCCTCAACAATATTCCCCGAGTTCGTAGGACATACGATAGCGGTTTATGACGGAAGAAAGCATGTTCCCGTATATGTTACCGAAGATATGGTAGGTCACAAACTTGGTGAATTTGCCCTGACAAGAACCTTTAAGGGTCACTCAGGATCTAAAACATCAAACAACTAAAATAAGGAAACGCGGTAACAAGCTTAAAGCCGCGAAAGGAGGATCTGCATGGCAGAACAAGCAGTGTCTAAGGTATACCGTCGTGACGTGCGTATAAGCACCAGAAAAGTCATGATAGTACTCGACCTTATCAGAGACAAAGATGCAAAGCTTGCCCTTGGTATTCTTAAGAATACTCCCAAGGCAGCAGCACCTTATATAACAAAATTATTAAACGAAGCAGTTGCAAATGCTGAAAACAACTTCGGCATGAGCGCTGATAAGCTCTACGTAGCTGAATGCTTTGCTACCCCCGGCAGAACACTTAAGAGAATTATGCCGAGAGCAAAGGGCAGAGCAGACCGTATTTTAAAGAGAACATCTCACATTACCCTCGCGGTAAAAGAGAGAAACTAAAGAAAGGGAGGTTGAATCAGTTTTATGGGACAGAAAGTTAATCCTCACGGACTCCGTGTCGGCGTAATCAAAGACTGGGATTCAAGATGGTTCCTCGGCGAGAAGAACATCGGCGATACCCTCGTTTCTGACTACAAATTAAGAAAATATCTCAAACAGAAGCTCCAGCTCGCTGGCGTTCCCAAGATTGAAATCGAGAGAGACAGCGCAAGAGTTAAGGTTCTCATCCACTGTGCTAAGCCCGGTATGGTTATCGGTAAGGGCGGCGCAGAGATAGAAAAACTCAGACAGGACATCGAAGCCTTCCTTGGCAAGCCTGTTTCAGTTAACGTAAACGAAGTTAAAAACCCTGACCTCAACGCTCAGCTCGTAGCAGAGAACATCGCTTCTCAGCTCGAGAGAAGAATTGCATTCAGAAGAGCAATGAAGCAGTGCATCGGCAGAACAATGAAGCTTGGTGCAAAGGGTATCAAGATTGCCGCTTCAGGCCGTCTTGCAGGCGCTGAAATCGCTCGTACAGAGCATTATCATGAAGGTACAATACCCCTTCAGACAATCAGAGCCGATATCGACTACGGTTTTGCGGAAGCAAACACCACCTACGGTAAAATCGGTATCAAGGTATGGATTTACAAGGGAGAAGTGCTTGGCACATCCGTTAAGAGAGATGTAGAAAAGCCCGCTCCTCGCCGTAGAGAACGTTCTTCCAGAGAAGGAGGAAAAAGAAATGTTAATGCCTAAAAGAGTTAAATACCGCCGTCAGCAGCGTGGCAGACTCACAGGCCGTGCATACAGAGGTAACACTCTTACCTACGGATGCTACGGACTTGTAGCAGAAGAGCCTGCATGGATAACCTCTAATCAGATAGAGGCAGCCCGTATCGCTATGACACGTTATACAAAGCGTGGCGGTAACGTATGGATCAAGATATTCCCCGATAAGCCCGTAACTGAAAAGCCCGCTGAAACTCGAATGGGTTCCGGTAAAGGTTCTCCCGAGTACTGGGTAGCAGTTGTTAAGCCCGGCAGAATTATGTTCGAGATGGACGGCGTATCAGAGGAAATCGCAAGAGAAGCTATGCGTCTTGCTTCGCACAAGCTTCCCATCAAATGTAAATTCATTAAGAAAGAAGCTGAGGAGGTAGCAGAATGAAAATTACTGAAATAAGAGAAAAGACTACCGAAGAGCTTAACGCAGAACTTCGCGAGAAGAAGGACGCGCTCTTACATCTCCGCTTCCAGCATGCTATCAATCAGCTTGATAACCCTCACAAGATAGTTGAAACAAAGAAGGATATCGCCAGAATTATGACAGCTATCAGAGAGAAAGAACTTGCTGAAAGCAGTAAGAATTAAGCGGGAAGGAGAATAGAAAATGGAAAGATCACTTAGAAAAACACGTGTAGGTAAAGTAGTAAGCGACAAGATGGACAAGACAATCGTAGTTGCTATCGAAACCAGCGTTAAACATTCTCTTTACAACAAGATAGTAAGAAGAACCGTAAAATTCAAAGCTCATGACGAAAATAATGAATGCCGTGTAGGCGATAAGGTTCTCATCATGGAAACAAGACCGCTTTCCAAGGATAAGAACTGGCGTCTCGTGGAAATCATTGAGAAAGCTAAGTAAGCCAAAGGAGGATACACACAGTGATACAGACACAAACACTTATGAAAGTCGCTGATAACAGCGGCGCAAAAGAATTGATGTGCATCCGTGTGCTTGGGGGTACAGGCAGACGTTATGCCAACATTGGCGACATCGTAGTCGCATCTGTTAAAAAGGCTGCTCCCGGCGGCGCGGTTAAGAAGGGTGAAGTTGTTAAGGCGGTTATCGTGCGCAGCGTTAAAGGAATCAGAAGAAATGACGGCTCCTACATCAAGTTCGATGAAAACGCAGCAGTAGTAATCAAGGAAGACAAGACACCTAAGGGAACCCGTATTTTTGGCCCGGTAGCAAGAGAACTTCGTGAAAAGGACTTTATGAAGATTTTGTCCTTGGCACCCGAAGTACTTTAATGGGGTAAAAAGATGAATAAAATTCATGTAAGAAAAGATGATACCGTAATCGTTGTTTCCGGTAACTCTAAGGGAACAAAGGGTAAGGTACTTGAAGTTTCTCCCAAGGAAAAGAAGGTAATCGTTGAAGGTGCTAACATCGTGACAAAGCACGTTAAGCCTCGCCGTCAGGGCGAAGCTGGCAGCATCGTCAAGGTTGAGGGAGCTATGTATGCTTCAAAGGTACAGCTTTACTGCAACAAGTGCGGTAAGGGCGTAAGAGTTAAACACAATAAGCTCGAAAACGGTGATTCCGTTCGCGTTTGTGCAAAATGCGGCGAGACTTTATAATGAGGGAGGATAAACACAATGGCAAGACTTGCAGAAGTTTATAAGAACGAAGTTGCTCCCGAACTTATGAAGAAGTATAACTATAAGAGCGTTATGCAGATTCCCAGACTTGAAAAGGTAGTAATCAACGTAGGCGCAGGCGAAGCAAAGGAAAACGCTAAGGTAATCGACAGCGTTATCGAAGACCTCACTGCAATTACCGGACAGAAGGCTGTTCCTACTACTGCTAAGAAGTCGGTTGCAAACTTCAAACTCCGTCAGGGCACAAAGATTGGTGCTAAGGTTACACTCAGAGGAGACAGAATGTATGAGTTCGTAGACAGACTCTTCAACCTCGCTCTTCCCAGAGTTCGTGACTTCAAGGGTATCAACCCCAACGCTTTCGACGGCAGAGGAAACTATACACTCGGACTTAAAGAACAGCTCATATTCCCTGAAATAGAATATGAAAAAATCGACAAGATAAGAGGCATGGACATTGTATTTGTTACAAGTTCAAAGACAGACGAAGAAGCTCGTGACTTCCTCGCTCTGATGGGCGCCCCTTTTCAGAAGTAAGGAGGATAAGTAAATGGCTAAGAAGTCAATGATTATCAAGCAGCAGAGACCTCAGAAGTTCTCTACAAGAGAATATACAAGATGTAAAATCTGTGGCAGACCTCACGCTTATCTTCGTAAGTACGGCATTTGTCGTATCTGCTTCAGAGAACTTGCTTACAAGGGTGAAATCCCCGGCGTAAGAAAGGCAAGCTGGTAAAGTAATAGCCGTATCCAATCGCAAGATTGGGTTAGAGCATATTAAGTGCGAAAGGCACAAAGCCAAGTAACAAACTGATTGCTAATAGGAGGAAAAAAGATGCAAATCACAGACGCAATTGCTGATATGCTTACAAGAATTCGTAACGCTAACTCAGCAAAGCACGAAACTGTTGATATCCCTTGCTCTAATGTAAAGAAAGCAATCGCTGAGATTCTTCTCGAAGAAGGCTACATCAAGAGCTACACGGTTATCGACGACACAAAGCAGGGTGTTATCAAGGTAACACTCAAGTATGGTCCCGGCAAGACAAGAATTATTTCTGGTCTCCGCCGTGTGTCCAAGCCCGGTCTTCGTATCTACACAAGCTGCGAGGACATCCCCAGTGTAATGAGAGGACTCGGCATTGCCATCATCTCTACACCCAAGGGAATTATGACAGACAAGAAAGCAAGAAAAGAGAACGTTGGCGGCGAAGTGCTCGCATACGTTTGGTAAGGAGGAATAGACTATGTCAAGAATTGGTAAGCAGCCAATCGCTATTCCTGCCGGTGTTAAGGCTAACTTCGCAAACGGTGTTATCACTGTTGAAGGACCTAAGGGAAAGCTTTCTCAGGCTGTACACAGCAATATGATAGTTGAGGTAGGAGCTGCTGAAATCACAGTAAGCCGTCCCAACGATGAAAAACTTAATCGTTCACTTCACGGACTTACCCGTACACTTATTGCCAATATGGTTGAAGGTGTTACAAACGGCTATACAAAGGAGCTTGAAATCAGTGAAGGCGGATACAGAGCACAGATGAACGGTAACACTCTTGTTATGAACCTCGGTTTCTCACACGACGTAAAGTATGATGCACCCGCAGGTATCAAGATTGAAGCACCTACACCTAACAAGCTCGTTGTATCAGGCGCTGATAAGCAGCTCGTTGGTCAGGTAGCAGCCGAAATCAGAGGCAAGAGACCTCCCGAGCCTTATCATGGCAAGGGTATCAAGTACTCTGACGAGGTTATTCGTCATAAGGCCGGAAAAGCCGGTAAATAAAGAAAGGAGTGGGATTAAATGTTTAGTAAAGTTGATACTAACAAACAGCGTCTTAGAAGACATAAGAGAATTCGTGCTAAGATCTCAGGAACAGCAGCAAGACCCCGTCTTGACGTTTTCCGTTCAAACGCGAACATCTATGCACAGATTATTGACGATGAAAACGGCGTAACCCTTCTTTCTGCTTCAACTCTTGATAAAGAATTTGAAGGCTACGGCGGAAACAAAGAAGCAGCTAAGGCTGTTGGTACAATGATCGCAAAGAGAGCTATCGAGCGTGGCATAACAGAAGTAGTATTTGACCGTGGCGGTTACGTATATCACGGAAGAGTACAGGCACTTGCTGAAGCAGCGCGCGAGGGCGGCTTGAAATTTTAATTGTTTAAGAAAGGAATGGATTCATTCATGGCTCGTAAAATAGATCCCGCAACACTCGATCTCAAAGAAGTTGTTGTTGATGTAAAGAGCGTTTCCAAGACAGTTAAGGGCGGTCGAGTAAGAAAGTTCACAGCTCTTGTAGTAGTTGGAGACGAAAACGGTCACGTAGGATACGGTCTCGGTAAAGCCGCAGAACGTCCCGAGGCTGTAAGAAAAGGAATGGAAGATGCCAAGAAGAATATCATCGAGGTTTCACTCAAGGGAACAACAATTCCTCACGAAATCGTTGGTGAATTCGGAGCAGGCAGAGTCCTCCTCAAACCCGCTGCACCCGGTACCGGTGTCATTGCAGGCGGTAAGGTAAGAAGCGTTGTTGAGATGGCTGGTATCAAGGACGTTAGAACAAAGTGTCTTAGATCCAACAACCCCACAAACGTTGTAAAGGCTACATTTGAAGGTCTTAGAAACCTGAGAACTGTTGAAGACGTAGCAGCTATCAGAAATAAGACGCCCGAAGAAATTCTGAAATAAGGAGAAAAATTATGGTAAAGATTACACTTGTAAAGAGTCTCATCGGCAGACTTGACAAACAGGTTAAAACTGCCGGTTCTCTTGGATTGAAGAAAATCGGAGACTCTAAGGTTCTTGAGGATTCTCCGGCTTTGCAGGGCAAGATATTTGTAATAAAGCATCTTGTTAAGGTTGAACAGGCTGATTAACAAACTAATTTCATAAAGCAAAGGAGGAAAAGTATGAAGCTTCATGAACTTTCACCCGCTCCCGGTTCTGCAACACCTGCATGGCGCAAGGGCAGAGGAGCCGGCTCCGGTAATGGTAAGACTGCCGGAAGGGGACATAAAGGACAGAACGCGCGCTCCGGCGGAGGAGTAAGACCCGGCTTTGAAGGCGGTCAGATTCCTGCGTACAGAAGACTTCCTAAGAGAGGTTTTGACAATAGCAAATTTGCTACTAAATATGCAATAATAAATGTTGGTGATCTTGAAAAGTACAACGACGGCGATGAAATCACCGTAGAGACTCTTCTTGATGCTAAGGTTATTAAGAAAGCATATGACGGTCTTAAAATTCTCGGCAGTGGCGAACTCACTAAAAAGCTTACTGTTAAGGCAACTGTCTTTTCAGCTGCAGCCAAGGAAAAAATTGAGGCCGCAGGCGGAAAAGCAGAGGTGAAGTAAATGTTTACCACACTTAAGAATGCATGGAAGGTTGCTGAGCTCAGACAGAAAATGCTGTTCACAGTGATTATCCTTGTACTCTTCCGTTTAGGTTCCGTTATTCCCGTTCCTTACTTCGATTCCGGTATCCTTCAGGCGACCTTCCAGTCCGCTGAAGGCTCGGTATTCCAGTATTTGAACATTCTTTCAGGTGAAGCGTTCGCAAGAGGTACACTCTTCGCACTTTCAGTTTCACCCTATATCACAGCTCAGATTATTATGCAGCTTTTAACAATTGCCATTCCCGCTCTTGAGCGTATCGCTAAAGAGGGAGAAACAGGCAGACGTAAGATTGAAACTTGGACAAGATATTTCACAGTTGTACTTGCAGTTGTTACTGCTTACGGCTACTATGCTTGGCTTCGTTCAATCGACGGTGTTCTCACTGACAGAGGTTTCTTTGCAGGACTTGTTATAGTTGCAACCTACACAGCGGGTGCAGCACTCGTTATGTGGCTGGCTGAAAAAATTAATGAGCACGGTATCGGAAACGGTATCTCAATGATACTCTTCGCCAATATCGTTGCAGGTCTTCCTTCGATGATTCTCGGTATTGTACTCAATCCCGAAAGCCTCATTTTCAAGATAGTTGCAGCAGTTCTTACAGCTGTATTCGTAATCGCAATTGTAGCTTTCGTTGTGTTCGTAACAGAATCCGAAAGAAGAATTCCCGTACAGTATGCTAAGAAGGTAGTTGGCAGAAAGATGTACGGCGGACAGAGCTCATCACTTCCCATAAAGCTGAATATGTCAGGCGTTATGCCCATCATCTTCGCTCAGTCGATAGTTTCTATCCCCGCTACTCTTCAGCTCATCTTCAGACCCGAAGCTGGTACAGTATGGTACAAGATATTCAATGCGATAGGTTACACCTCTCCCATTTATGCAATCGTACTCTTCATACTCATCATCGCTTTCGCATACTTTTATTTGGCAATTTCATTCAATCCCGTGGAAGTTGCTAATAACATCAAGAACAACGGCGGCGTGGTACTTGGTATCCGTCCCGGTAAGCCCACTGCGGATTACATCGCGAAGATTCTTAGCCGTGTAACACTCATTGGTGCTATCTTCCTTGGTCTTATAGCTATTCTTCCTATGGTTCTCGCAATGGTTGTTCCCTCTCTCGGAAACATCTCATTCGGCGGTACATCACTTCTTATCGTTGTTGGTGTTGCTCTTGAGTTTGTACGTGAGATTGAGAGTCAGCTTATGATGCGTAACTACAAGGGATTTCTTGATTAAGAAAGTGTCCGACTCGCAGAAAGGATAAAATATGAAAATAATATTTTTGGGTGCACCCGGTGCCGGCAAAGGAACTCAGGCAGAGCTGGTAGCAGCAAAGGCAGGAATTCCCACAATTTCAACCGGTGTGATTTTAAGGGAAGCAATCAAAAACAAAACTCCTTTGGGTGTTTCGGCACAGTCCTATATCGAAAAAGGACAGCTCGTTCCCGATGAGCTCGTCATTGATATACTGACAGCAAGACTTAAAGAGTCTGACTGCGCAAACGGTTATATCCTTGACGGATTCCCCAGAACGATTTCTCAGGCTGAAGCTCTTGACAAAATGAATATAACCATAGACAAGGTAGTTAATATCTACGTTCCCGATGAAAAGATTGTGGAAAGACTTGCAGGCAGACGCTCTTGCGGCGGCTGCGGCGCAACCTATCACGTAGTGTTCAACCCCTCGGCAGACGGAGTTCATTGTACCCACTGCGGTAAAGAGCTTACTCAGCGTGCTGACGACAAACCTGAAACCATCAAAGAGAGACTTCGAGTTTATCACGAACAGACAGCTCCCCTTGAAGAGTTTTACAGAAATCGCGGCATTTTGTGTGATGTAGTTGGACAGGAAGAGCTTTCTGAAACAACTGCACTTACTATGAAAGCACTGGATCTGAAATGATTAACGTAAAGAATCAAAAAGATATTGATGAAATGCGTAAAGCTTGCCGCATTACGGCAGGTGCATTAAAGATGGCAGGCGAGGCAATCAGACCGGGTATTACAACCGCCGAGCTTGACCGAAAGATAAAAAGCTTTATCGAACAAAACGGAGCAAAGCCCTCGTTTTTAAACTATAACGGGTTTCCCGCATCGGCTTGTATAAGTGTAAACGAAGAAGTCATTCACGGGATACCCGGTGACAGGGTTCTGCTTGAGGGCGATATAGTCAAGGTGGACGTGGGAGCGTACTTTCATGGATTTCACGGTGACTGCGCCGACACTTTCCCCGTCGGTGATATATCAAGTGACGCCGCAAGGCTGATTGAGGTCACCCGTCAAAGCTTTTTTGAGGGTATCAAAACCGTTAAGGAAGGCTCCCGTGTCGGTGATATCGGCGCAGGAATTCAGACCTTCGTTGAACAGAACGGATACTCGGTAGTCAGGGACTACATCGGTCACGGAGTCGGTGAGCATCTCCACGAAGAACCCGACGTGCCCAACTACGGCAGGGCGGGTCACGGACCAAGACTTTACAGCGGTATGACAATTGCTATTGAGCCTATGGTTTGCGCGGGAGACTACAAGGTTAGAACACTTGACAATGACTGGACAGTTGTTACCCGAGACGGAAAGCTTGCGGCACACTATGAAAACACGGTTCTCATAACCCCCACGGGCGTTGAGATAATGACAGAGGCATAATATGTCACTTGTCGGAAGTATTGTGTTATCAAGGTCGGGCAGAGATAAGGGAATGTATTTTGCCATAATTGGTGAAAACGACACACACCTGATACTTGCCGACGGACGTCACCGCAGGATAGAAAATCCAAAACACAAAAAGCCAAAGCATGTTGAAGTTTTGAACAAGGCTCTTGAGAGTAATTTAAAAGACCTGCTTCTAAAAGGCGAGGTTACGAATAAAATGCTCTGGAGAGCAATAAAAGAAAGTTTAAACAGTTAAATTTACTTTTCGATTAGGAGATAAATTATGGGAAAAGAAGACGTAATGGAGTTTGAAGGGCTGGTTGTGGAAACACTCCCCAACGCATGCTTCAAGGTAAAGCTCCAAAACGAACTCGTAATCCTTGCTCACATTTCGGGCAAGATGCGAATGAACTATATTAAGATTGTACCCGGTGACCGTGTACTGGTTGACATATCGGTATATGACACCACAAAAGGCAGAATTACAAGAAGACTGTAATTCTTAAATTAAAAAATCATAACACAATGGAGGTTAATGATATGAAAGTTAAGCCTTCTGTAAAAAAAATTTGCGAAAAATGCAAGATTATCAGAAGAAAAGGCGTTGTAATGGTTATATGCGAAAATCCTAAGCATAAGCAGAAACAAGGCTGATAGGAGGGAAATTAAATGGCTCGTTTAGCAGGCGTAGATATTCCGAGAGAAAAGCGCGTTGAGATTGGTCTGACATACATTTTCGGTATCGGCAGAACCGCATCCAACAAAATACTTGCAGAAACAGGTATCAATCCGGACACACGTGTTAAAGACCTTACAGACGACGAACTCGCAAAGCTTCGTGAGACACTGGAAAACGGTTACGTTGTAGAAGGTGACCTCAGACGAAAAATTGCATATGATATCAAGACAATGACAGATATCGGATGCTACAGAGGTATTCGTCACCGCAAGGGTCTGCCCGTAAGAGGTCAGAGAACAAAGACAAATGCGAGAACACGTAAGGGTCCCGCAAAGACTATTGCAAATAAGAAGAAGTAAGGAGTGACAAGTTAAATGGCAGCAAAAGCACAGGCTAAAAAGACTGTTAAAAGACGTCGTGAGAGAAAGAACATTGAAAAGGGCGCGGCACATATCTGCTCCACTTACAATAACACAATCGTTACTCTTACTGACGTAGACGGAAATGCTCTTTCTTGGGCATCAGCCGGTGAACTCGGATTCAAGGGTTCAAAGAAGTCCACACCCTTTGCAGCTCAGATGGCAGCTGAACAGGCAGCAAGAGCAGCTATGGAGCACGGACTCAAAACTGTTGAAGTTTTTGTTAAGGGTCCCGGTCAGGGAAGAGAATCTGCAATCAGAGCTCTTCAGACAGCAGGACTTGACATTACTCTCATCAAAGACGTAACACCCATCCCCCACAACGGATGCCGTCCTCCCAAGAGAAGACGCGTATAATTAAAGAAGGAGGTGCAAGATTATGGCAAAGTATACAGGACCTTCATGCAGACAGTGTCGTAGAGAAGGCGTTAAGATGTTCCTTAAGGGCGACAGATGCTTTTCCGATAAGTGCGCTATAGTAAGACGCAGCACAATACCCGGTCAGCACGGTGCAGCCCGCAGAGGTATGATGAAGAACTACGGTCTCCAGCTTCGTGAAAAGCAGAAGGCTAAGAGATATTACGGCGTTCTTGAAAAGCAGTTTAAGAATTACTACGTTAAGGCTAATGCAACGGAGGGCATGACAGGTGAAAACCTTCTCAAGCTCATCGAAAGAAGACTTGACAACGTAATTTACAGAATGGGATTTGCAGAGAGCAGAAGAGATGCAAGACAGCTCGTTCGTCACGGTCACTTCACACTCAACGGTAATAAGGTAAACATTCCTTCTCTTATTGTAAAGCTCGGCGACGAGATTGCAGTTAAGGAAAACAGCAAGTCTCTTCCCAAGTTTAAGTCACTTATCGAAAACATTGACAATAAGAAGAATCCTCAGTGGCTCGACGTTAACAAGACAAACTACACTGCAAAGGTAGTTGCTCTTCCCGCAAGAGAAGACGTTGACTTTGAGATTCAGGAAAACCTTATCGTCGAATTGTACTCAAAATAAGAGATATCATCAACGAGCCCGATGCTTTTATTTACGTGGTACAATTCAGTGTGCCGCGTGAAAGCATGTATAGTTTATTCACAAACTAATTATTAGGAGGAAAATGATGATAGAATTTAAGAGACCGAGTATAGAGACTGTCGAATTAAGCGACAACGGATCATATGGCAAATTCGAAATTGAACCCCTCGAAAGAGGATTCGGTATAACATTGGGTAACTCCTTACGCAGAGTGCTTCTCAGCTCTCTTCCGGGTGTTGCTGTAACCTGTGTGAAGATTGACGGTGTTTTACACGAAATCTCAACAGTACCTGGAGTTAAGGAAGATGTAACCGAAATTATCCTTAATGTAAAAGGCATTACGGCTAAGCTCTTTTGCGACTGTCCCAAGACAGTAATAATTGATATGACGGGCGAGGGCGAGGTAACGGCAGGCGACATAAAGACCGACGCTGATATCGAAATTATAAACCCCGACCATCACATCGCAACCCTTGCAGCCGATACTAAGTTCTATATGGAGCTTACCTTCGACCAGGGAAGAGGCTACGTAAGTTCTGATAAGAATAAGCAGAACGGCGCCGGTACTATCGGAATGATATATACTGATTCCATCTACACACCCGTGTA
Organism: Clostridia bacterium; assembly: GCA_017467865.1. Taxonomy (GTDB): domain Bacteria; phylum Bacillota; class Clostridia; order Oscillospirales; family SIG627; genus RGIG6353. The sequence goes on along the minus strand of JAFUKG010000003.1, from coordinate 13,484 downwards.
TAACGCTAACTACGTTGTAACACCTGCACGTGTAGGAAACAGCATTGATTTCGATAAGCTCACTCTTGAAGTTGAGACCGACGGAACTCTTTCCGCAAAAGAGGCAGTTTCGATTGCTGCCAAGATTCTCAACGATCATCTTGAATTGTTTATCAACCTTTCTGACAGCGCTAATTCGCCTGCAGTAGGAATGGTAGACGATGATAAAACCGTTATGAAAATCCAGCTTGAGATGACCATTGAGGAGCTTGACTTGTCAGTTCGTTCATTCAACTGCTTGAAGAGAGCAGGTATTGACACAGTGGGCGACTTGACTAATCGTACACAAGACGAAATGATCAAGGTGCGCAACCTTGGTAAGAAATCCCTTGAGGAAGTAATCCAGAAGCTTGAAACTATGGGACTTTCCCTCAAGAAGGAAGACGAGTAAGCGCACATCGTTTGTAATACTGAGTAAAGGAGGAACACAAAATGCCGGGAACAAGAAAGTTAGGTCGTACAACCGACCAAAGAATGGCAATGCTCAGAGGCATGACAACATTCCTTTTGGAAAATGGTAAGATTGAAACCACTTTAACCAGAGCAAAGGAAGTAAGAAGTCTTGCAGAAAAGATGATTACACTTGGTAAGACCAATACACTCGCATCCAGAAGACAGGCACTTGCATTTATCACTAAAGAGGACGTTGTAACAAAGCTTTTCAACGAAATCGCTCCTGCATACGCTGAGAGAAACGGTGGTTATACAAGAATCCTTCGTAAAGGACCCAGACGCGGTGACGCCGCAGAAATGGCAATCATCGAGCTTGTAAAGTAATTTACAAATAATTAAAGCCGAGGAATTTTTCCTCGGCTTTTATTTTATGATTTTTTTATAACTTTATATTTTTTAAATGCGCTGATAAGCATAATCCCAATTATCATTCCTGCAATGCCTTGTATCATATTGGGCACTACGTTAACAAGGGAAGGAATAAATCCGTATAAAAAGCCTTCAAAGACGTAGTACCCGCCAATCATTATGAGTTCACAGATTACGGCAAGCATTGTTTTTTTAACAAGTCTCTGCGACCTTGCAGTCAACGAAAAAACAAACGCCATAACACCTTTTATTATAAAGGTTATGGGTGCGTAAATAAAATATCCCGAATAAAGGTCGGCAAGAGCAGACCCAATTCCCGCTGACAGAAAAGCATATAACGGAGATAAAAGATACCCTGTCAGCAAAACAAGGGCGTCGCCGAGATTTATGTATCCATTCAGCGGCGATGGGATTTTGATTATTACTGTTGCCACAAAGGTAAGGGCGGCAAGCATGGAAGCGGTGATTATTTTTCTTGTGGTACTCATAGCTTTAACTCCTATTGACTTTTTACAAAAAAGAGTATACAATACAACTGAACATATTAAAATAACCAAAATAGGAGTTTTTTATAATACCAGATGAAAGAAATTAAACATAATAAACCTGCATATATAACTCTTTATGAAAAGGTCAGGGAAGATATTGTAAAGGGCGTTTACCGACACGGAGAGAAGCTTCCTTCTAAAAGAGTTATGGCGGAGGACAGAGGGGTGAGCGTGGTTACCGTTGAGCACGCATATGTTCTGCTGGCAGACGAAGGGTATATAGAACCAAGGGAAAGAAGCGGATATATCGTTATTTATAGTGAAAAAGAAAATTTCAGTGTTTCAGCAGAAGAAAGGATAGTCGCAATTCCTCACAAAGAAGATTTCGACAGCTTTCCTTTTTCGGTTCTCGCTAAGACAATGAGAGCGGTTATTTCGGAAAAAGGGGAGGAAATACTTGTAAAATCCGATCCGTGGGCAGAGAGGAGCTAAGGCAGGCAATATCCCGCTATCTCATAAGAAGCAGAGGAATAGAGGTACCCTTTGATCGAATAATTATAGGCTCAGGTGCAGAATATCTCTATGGTCTTGTAGTCGAGCTCCTCGGTCAAGACAAGATATGGGGAATAGAGACTCCGTCATATATGAAGATAGAGCAAGTATACACTGCAAAAGGTGTAGAGCTTGAACGTCTTAAACTTAGCAAGGACGGAATAAAAACATCTGAGTTGAATAATTCAAAAGCCAACGTTCTTCATATCACTCCATACAGAAGCTTCCCCAGCGGAGTTACAGCTACACCTTCAAAGAAATACGAGTATTTGAAATGGGCTAAAAAGAGAGGCGCTATCATTGTTGAGGACGACTTTGAGTCGGAATTTACTCTGCATTCCAAACCTGTTGATACCCTTTTTTCACTTTCGGAAAACGGCAACGTAATATATATAAACACATTTACAAAAACAATTGCTCCCTCTTTCAGAGTGGCGTATATGGTGCTTCCCGAGGCGCTTTACCGTGACTTTGAGGAAAAGCTATCCTTTTATTCGTGCACCGTACCTACCTTTGAACAACTTGTAATAGCAAAGCTTATAACAGACGGTGCCTTTGAAAGACACCTGAATTCAGTAAGACGCAAAAGAAGAAAAGGAGATGTAAAAAAAGTCCATACCGTCAAAAACAAAAAAGAAAGTAAATTAAAGTGTTTTAAATAACTTTAGCACAAATAATTTTCAAGGAAAAAACTCAAAATGAGTTTTTACTGAAAATTTATATGTTTTTGACTATGAACAAACCTTGCCTCTACCGTACAATCGTACGCTGACGGGCTTCGGTTTGCCCATTCTGAACATTTTTTCCTATCTCCTATGAGTTAGGGTGGTGTAAAAAACTCGAATAGAGTTTTTTACACCACCCATATTTTATACAATCAATGGATTTTCAATATCTGCAACTACCCACTTGCCATTCTCATAGGTCATATCAACGCCAAGGGTAATATCATCAAATACTTCTTTGTCCTCTGAATCCTGTTGTTTGTAGATGTATGAATAAGATAAAGTTATATTTGCGGTGTAAGTGCCGTCACTGTTTTTAGTTACGTTTCCGAAGTAGTCGGTGAACATAAGGTCGTATATTCCGTAGGAAATAATACTTCCATCAGGCGAAATTTTTGAAAAGGAAGCACGTATGTCGTTGTAGTATCCTACAAGCTTTTCGTGTGTTTCGTCAGGCAATGTGGAAAAAACGTAAGAGCTAAGGGGAATATCCTTTTCGCCGTTTTGTGCGGCGTAGTAAAGCCCAATAACGTAGGTAGAGGCAGACTGAATTATCTTCTTTTCTTCGCCATCCTTTAAAATTGCGGTGGAAGTGACGTTAACGTCTTTTACGTCGGGATTTATACTTACCTCAAAGGGCTCGAAATAGTCACCCTCAACGTTTACTATAATGACGTCGTCCTCAGATTTTGCAGTTACGTGATACTCGTCATAGTAAGGAGAGGAGGTATCGGGAGCTTTGTAGTCATCACCTATTACCGCACTTTTCGGTACTCTCAGCGTAAAATCATAATCATAAAGAGTTATTTCCTCTTTGCTGTCAGCACAGCCTACCAAAAGAAAAGAGAATAACAGTATAAAAAATAAAGATAAAAGCTTTCTCATATTAACTCCTCCGTTTCTACGCTACGAGTATAACACAAAAGTATGAATAATTCAAATAAAATTGTGTTTTTTTGAAAAATCATTGATTATATTTTTTTATGTGGTAAAATATAGGTAATACTCATTTTGTAATGAATAGCGAATAATTAAGGTTGATTTTGCTGATGTAAAATCTTCATCAGCGTTATAAAGGAAAAGCAAATGAAAAAACTACTGAAATTTTTGAAGCCATATAAAAAAGAGACTGCTTTAGGTCCTTTTTTTAAGCTTTTCGAGGCGCTTCTTGAGCTCTTTGTGCCTCTTGTTATTGCAGAAATTATCGACGTGGGAATTGTAAGAGGAGAAGAAGGAAAGGGATATATTCTTTCTATGATGCTTCTGCTTGTGGCTCTCGGCGCTGTCGGACTTATCTTTTCCGTCACCGCTCAGTTTTTTGCCGCAAAAGCCTCGGTTGGTTTTGTGACGGGTATCAGAAAAGCCCTCTTCGCTCATATCGGAAAGCTTTCTTATAACCAGCTTGACAAAGCGGGAAGCGCTACTCTCGTTACCCGAATGACAAGCGACGTGAACCAGGTACAAACTGGTATGAATCTTGCCCTCAGACTTCTTCTTCGTTCACCCTTCGTAGTGTTTGGCGCAATGATAATGGCGTTTACAATTGACAAGAAAATATCCCTTATTTTCCTTGTCATGATTCTTCTGCTCTCTGTGGTTGTTTTTGGCGTTATGTCTATAACCATGCCCCTTCATAAAAAGGTGCAGTCAAGTCTCGATACCCTTACCCACGCCACCCGTGAAAACCTTTCGGGCGTGAGAGTTATAAGAGCCTTTTGCAAGGAAGACGAGGAAGAGACGTCCTTCAACGAAAAGAACGACCTCTATGCAAGAATGGAACGCTTCACGGGACGGATTTCCGCTCTTACCAATCCCATAACCTTTATCGTAGTTAACTTTTCAATCGCTGTTCTCATATGGAAAGGCGCACTCAGAGTAAGCGTTGGAACGCTTAGTCAGGGCGAGGTAGTAGCCCTTTATAACTATATGTCCCAAATCCTTGTGGAGCTTGTAAAGCTGGCTAACCTTATCGTGACGATTTCCAAGGCACTTGCTTCTTCTTCAAGAATATCCGAAATGCTCTCTGTCCCCGAGAGCTCCTCCGAGGGTGAGGAATATACAGGGGGCGGAAGTGTGGAATTTAAGAACGTGAGCTTCAAATACGAGGGGGCAGGAGACCTTTCACTGAAAAATATCAGCTTCAGGGCAGAAAAGGGCGATACCGTTGGCATAATAGGCGGTACGGGCGACGGAAAGACTACTCTTGTAAATCTTATATCAGGCTTTTATTCAGTTACCGACGGGCAGGTGCTTGTCGGTGAAAAAAATATAGAACAGTATTCAAGAAAATCACTGCTCTCCAAAATGGGAATAGTGCCTCAAAAAGCCCTTCTTTTCAGCGGAACTATCCGTGAGAATATGAAATGGTCTGACCCGAACGCCACCGACGAAGAGATATTTTCAGCCCTTGAAAAGGCTGAGGCAAAGGGCTTCGTCCTTGAAAAAGAGGGCGGACTTGACTTCAGGCTTGAGCAGGGGGGCAAGAATTTATCGGGCGGACAAAGACAGAGACTTACTGTTGCAAGAGCTCTTGTGGGAAATCCTGATATACTTATACTCGACGACTCATCGTCAGCCCTTGACTATTTAACCGACAGAAATATGAGAAAGAGTATCTCCGCTCTTGAATATAACCCCACAGTATTTATCGTTTCCCAAAGAGCATCCTCGGTTATGCACGCCGACAAGATAATCGTGCTTGACGACGGTGCGGCGGTAGGGCAGGGTACACACCGTGAGCTTCTTGAAAACTGTCAGGTTTACAGAGAAATATATAATACACAGTTCAGAGAGGAGGAAGAATAATGAAAAACGGCACCTTGAAAAAAGTTCTTTCTTACCTTTCGGGCTATTGGCTCCTCTTAGTCATGTTAATCATTTTTTCTCTTTCGTTCAGCCTTATTTCATTGTATATCCCCATCCTTGTGGGTGAGGCGATAGACCTTATCGTTGAGGAGGACAACGTTGACACAGAAGGTCTTATCCCCATAATCGGCGAGATGGTATTTTTTGCCCTTGCCGCTGCCCTTTCACAGTGGCTTGTCAGTATTATCGGCAATAAGATTACCTTTTCAACAGTCCGTGACATTCGCCGGGATGCCTTTCAGAAGCTTCTCCGCCTTCCTCTTTCCTATATCGACTCGCACCGCCACGGAGAAACTGTCAGCCGTATAATTCAGGATGCAGGTCAGTTCGCCGACGGGCTTATAATGAGCTTTACTCAGCTCTTTACGGGTGTTGTTACCATTGTGGCAACCATCGTCTTTATGATTAATATCAATTTAAAGATTTCTCTTATCGTTATACTCCTTACACCCCTTTCTCTTTTCGTTGCATCCTTTATTGCCAAAAATACTTACAGTATGTTCAAAAAGCAGACTGAAACCAGAGGCGAGCTTACGGGTATCATTGATGAAATGATAGGGGGACAAAAGGTTGTACGTGCTTTTTCCTATGAAGAGAGAGCAGAAGAGAAATTCAATAAGGTCAATTCTCTTCTCGAAAAGCATTCGCTTAAAGCTATATTCTTTTCATCTCTCACCAATCCCTGCACTCGATTTGTCAATAGTATGGTCTACGCCTTTGTGGGAGGCTTTGGCGCTTTTACCGTTGTTGCCGGAGGGATGAGCGTAGGCGCTCTTACCGCCTTTTTAAGCTATGCGGGACAGTACACTAAGCCCTTTAATGAAATATCCTCGGTTATAACCGAATTACAGAATTCCTTTGCCTGCGCGTCAAGAGTATTTGAGTTTATTGAAGAAAAGGCGGAAGCAGAGCGTGACACCGAAAAGCTCATCAACCCCGAAGGTAACGTGACCTTTGACAGCGTGTCTTTCTCGTACAGCGAAGCGAAGACTCTTATCGAGGATTTCTCTCTTGACGTTAAGGAGGGGCAGAGAGTGGCAATAGTGGGACCCACGGGATGCGGTAAAACTACCCTTATTAACCTTATTATGCGCTTTTATGACCCCAAGAAGGGTACTATTACAGTTGATAAGGTGAACACGAAAAACGTTACCCGCCACGAGCTGAGACGCAATTTCGGTATGGTTCTTCAGGATACCTTTATTAAGAAGGGCACAGTTGCCGACAATATCAGAATGGGTAAGCCCGACGCTGCCATGGAGGAAGTAATAGCAGCCGCCAAGGCATCTCACGCCCACGGCTTTATAAAGAAGCTCCCCCAAGGCTACGACACAATTATTTCCGATTCGGGGACGGGACTTTCAGAGGGGCAGAGACAGCTTATCTGCATCAGCCGTGTAATGATTGCACCTCCGCCAATGCTCATACTTGATGAGGCAACGTCGTCTATTGATACAAGAACCGAAATGAAGATACAAGACGCATTCCTGCGCCTTATGGAAAATAAAACAAGCTTTATTGTCGCTCACCGACTTTCAACTATAAGAGAGGCTGACATCATACTTGTTATGCGTGACGGCAAAATAGTTGAAAAGGGCACACATCGTCAGCTTCTTGAAAAGGGAGGCTTCTATCAGGAGCTTTATTTAAGTGGAAAGGAACAGACGTGAAAACGAGTTTTCACAGAGGGAATAGGTAATAGTTAAGAGTGAAGAGGTAAATTTGATTTTGCTGTCGCAAAATCTTCCGCTAAAAGAAAGGAACTGTTATGAAAAGAGACAACCACGGCTTTGATGTAAAGCTTGCCGACATAATTTACGCTTTTGCCGATTTTAAAGATAAGGGTACGCCCGTAGCAAAAGAGGAAGTAAAAGCTCTTGTAAAAAAATGGCAGATATACCTTACTGAAAACTGTTATGAGTGCACCGACGAGCTTCTCGAAGCACTTGGCGCAATGTACGCAGGCGACGACTTTAAGGATAAAATTGACGTGTTCGGAAAAGGTACTGCATTTTATATGAGTCTTGCAATAAAAGAATACTGTAAAGGCTTGAAATAATAATTTTTTTGTGATAGAATAAACAAAAAACGGAGGTGAGGTCATGTCGCTCCAGGAATCGGGAGAAATGTATCTTGAAACCATATACGTTTTAACGAAGAAAAATAAAGCCGTGCGCTCTATTGACGTGGCAGAGCATATGGGATATTCCAAGCCAAGTGTCAGCCGAGCCGTAGGACTTCTCAAGCAGGGAGGCTACGTTGTGGCTGATAAGGAAGGTTATCTTACACTGACGGATGCGGGAATAGAAGCGGCAAATAAGATATACGAGAGACATACGGTTATTTCAAGCGTGCTGATAGCTCTCGGTGTTGATGAAAAAACCGCCACAGATGACGCCTGCCGTATCGAGCACGTTATAAGTGACCGCTCCTTTGATGCTATGAAAAGATACCTTGAGGAAAGGTAAAATATAACCAACATAAAATGGAGGAAAAAATGAAAAGCGTTTATACACCCAATGACTACCTGACACTTGGAAGCGACTCCAAGATGATTCAGGCTGCCGTTGACGAGGCGGCAAAGTACGGGGCTGAAGTAGTTATACCCAGAGTAAACGAAAGAACGGGCGAGTGCAAGTGGGAACTTGATGAAAGTATTAAGCTTCATACAGGCAGCTTTGTAACCCTGGATAACTGTCATATCCGCCTTGCAGACGATACCTTTATCCACTTTTTTGAAAACGACTCTGCCGACGACTTTGGTGAATGGTACAAGAGCGAAATAAGACAGTACGATATACGTCTTGAAGGCAAGGGAAATGCAATTCTTGACGGCGGTAAGCATAACGGAGTTTTTGAGAAGGACTTCAACATCTACGATGAAAACGGAAACTTCGTTAAGAGCATTAACTACAAGGGGCTTCCTTCTATTGCGGTTAACCGCGGACTTGAGTTCAGAAACGTAGAGAGAATAACAGTAAAGGGTCTGCGCTTTATAAATCTCCGCTATTGGGCAATGTGCTTTGAGTTCTGCTCCTTCGGTCATATTGCAGACATTACATTTGAAGCCTTCGGCGAAGTACCCAATCAGGACGGCATCGACATTCGTGTCGGATGTAATAACTTCCTTGTGGAAAACATCTACGGTCTCACAGGTGACGACACTATTGCACTTACCAACTTTGCGGGACACTATATCGAAGTCAGCGATATGGATACCTCTATCCATGATATCATCATATCGAACGTTCGTTCCTATCAGAGCGACAACTGCGATATCATCCGAATTCTCAACAGAGGCGGCGGAGTTATCTATAACGTACAGATTAAGAACGTGGTTGACATTACTCCCGAATATAAGAAGGACAGAGCGCTGGCAGCTATCCGTATCGGTGATATATGCGATTATCCCTCTCGTCTCAACGAGCCGGGAGAAACAAGAAACATCATTGTACGTGACGTTGTTACAAGAGCGAGATTTGGTGCATATATTGCGAATACTGTTGTTGACTCTGTTTTTGATAACTTTATGATGACCTCTGACGGCGGTATCGGTATGTACTTCAACGGCTGTACGATAAAGAACGTGTTTATTAACCGCTTTATGTATAATATGCTCGCTTCAGTACCCGAAAGTGATATCGGCTATCAGGAAATATTCCACAGAGTTAAGATTGACACCCTCAACGCCTTCCACTTTAACAACTGTGAGGCGGAAAACCTTAATATTTCAAACGTTGTTGCAGGCAAGAATCTCTCCTACGTATTCGGCGGTAACAGTGAAATTGAAATAAAGGCTTCTAACGTTGTTTGTCAGGACGAAAACACAAAAATGAGTGAAAAGGCAATAATAAAGTAAAAATAAACGCAAGGTGAAATCACCTTGCGTTTTTCCTTTAAAATGGTTTAATTACAAATTTTGTTTTAAACTCGTTTTCTCTGAAGGAATATTGAGGAAGGGGAGGATGACCGCAGGAACCTGAGCCGATGCCTTCTTCCTTGTAGTCGATGCAAAGAACGTTATCGGGGCATTCTTTAAGCTCGAAGTTGTGCTTTTTAGTGCTCAGTTCTTCTGCTGTGTACTTGGAGAAGGTGAAGGACAAGGGATTATCAAGAGCGATGACAGTAACTCCTCTTTTGCCGTCGGTAACCGTTACAAATTCGGTGTTGAGGTGAGCTCGGTGTTCCTGAGGCTTAATAGTGTCAATATATTCTTCCTCTGCGCTGGACTCAAAAAGAGAATTATAAGAAGCACTCTGCATATCCGAATAAGAGCCGTAAGGACCTTTTCCAAGATAGGTGAGCCTGCTCTTTTTCTTATCTACAAACAGCCTTATTCCAAATCTTGGCAATACAGAGAAGGCGGGGTCTTTATTTACCTTAAAGGAAACGAAGATTTTACCCTCTGCATCAATTACGTAATTTGCCGTGAGGGTCAGAATTTTTTGTGTAGCAACTGCGGTGATTGAAAGCTCACTTGTAAGCTTTACGCCATATTCACTTACTTCGGTCTCTGTCGTGTAAGCCCTTGACATAGCCCTATGAAAGCCTGCCTTGCGCCATAACCAATCAATGCATCTGTCATTATCGGTAGGAGCACGCCAGATGTTAAAGTCAACTCTTTTGTTTACCACGTTTTCACCCTTATAAACAAGAGCATCGAAGGTTCCCTTAAATTTATTATAGGTGTATGTAAAATCATTACCTTCAATTACAATAAAATCATCGTCCTCTGAGAATGTTACCTTGCCCTTTGCCATAGGTATAATAGGTGCCTTCCACTCTGAAAGCTCGATTTCATCAAAGCCCATCTCGTGTCCTTTATTTACAAGGGAAGCAGCATTTTTGGTGCAGTAGATGAATTTAACAAAAGCGTGTCCCTTGACCTTAGGAAGCTTGATGGTAACTTTTTCATTGGAGTGAGGCTTGACAGAAGGAAGCTCAACCATACCCTCGTCGATAATCTCTCCGTTGTCTCTGACTTCATATTTTACGTCAAAAATCTTTGAGATATCTGAGAAATCAAGGTAATTTGCAAAAACAAAAGTATCCTTCTTTTTATCTTTTCCTGCACGGATGGGGCGTATTACGTTTTTAAATTCCCAAAGTCCCTCAGAGGGGGTTCTGTCGGGGAAAACAAGCCCGTCAACGCAGAAGTTTCCGTCGTGTACTACCTCGTTAAAATCTCCGCCGTAAAGGTATTTATCTCTGCCGTCAGCCGTCTTACCTGCGTATACCGCGTGGTCGCACCACTCCCATACACATCCGCCAAGGAATGAGGGATAAGAATAAATAAGCTTCTGATAGTCCTCGGCACCTCCGGGGCCATTGCCCATAGCGTGTATGTATTCACAAAGGAAATAAGGCTTTCTTCCGTCATCCTTTAAAAATTTTTCGGTATAGTCGATGGTTGCATACATTTCGCTGTGTACGTCTGAGCCGGGAACTGTTTCCATTTTTCCCTGTTTGGTATATCCTGCTTGATAGTGGGTAAGTCTGGTGCCGTCAAGCTCGTGGAAAAGGTCAAGAGAAGCCTTGGCATTATCTCCGTAGCCTGCCTCGTTTCCGATAGACCACATAATGATAGACGTATGATTTTTATCGCGTTCATAAAGTCGGCGTATTCTGTCAAGCCAAGCCTCTTTATAAGATGGCATACACGCCATGAGGGAATAATCGCCGTCTACGGGCAGTCTTTCCGTACCGTGACTCTCAATGTCTGCTTCCGCTATTACGTAAAAGCCGTATTTGTCGCAAAGCTCGGGGAAGTAAGGAGCGTTAGGATAGTGGCTTGTTCTTATGGCGTTTATGTTGCATTCTTTCATAAGTCTCAGGTCGTTTACAACGTGCTCATATGAAACTGCATATCCCTCAAAGGGGGATGAGTCGTGGCGGTTAACACCCTTTATCTTAAAGGTCTCGCCGTTGAGATAAACAATGCTTTTCTTTATCTTTATCTCTCTGAAGCCAAAGTCAAGCGCAATGTACTCGCCCTCACATTCTACAAGAAGGGTGTAAAGATAGGGGTTTTCTGCATTCCATAAGGTTGCATTCTTAACGTTTATCGAAAAGTCTTTACCCTCGCCCTTTGCAATCTTTTCACCTTTATCATAAAGGGTATATGTGACGGGACGTTCACCGCCTGTAAAATCAACCTTGGCTTGAAGCTTTCCGTCCTTATAGCCGTTTTCGGGAAGAGCTGTAATCTTTATATCTCTCACGTGGTTTTCGGGTCTTAAAAGAAGATAAACGTCTCTGAAAATACCCGACATTCTGAATTTGTCCTGATCCTCAAGATAAGAGCCGTCGCAGAGCTTGAGTACAAGAACGCTTATGCTGTTTTTACCCTCACGCACCGCCTTGGTTATATCAAATTCACCTGTACAATGGGAAACCTGATTATAACCGATGAAGACGCCGTTTACCCATACGTAATAGGCGGAGTCAACACCTTCAAAGTTAACGTAAACCTTTCCCGAAATGTCGCTTTTTTCTAAAGCGAAGTCTCTTCTGTAAGCACCGCAGGGGTTTTCACAGTTAATGTAGGGCGGGTCAAAGGGGTAGGGATAAAAAACGTTAACGTAATTGTTTTTGTCATACCCGCGCATCTGCCAGACTGACGGTACGTCAATTGTATCAAAGTCGGAGAGGTCATAGTCTTCTTCAAAAAACTTTTCTTTCAGTTCCCGTACGTCACTGAAGTACTTAAAAGACCAATCTCCGTTTAGTTCTTTAAGTCTGTCGCTCTTTTCCCGTCTTGTATGGGCAAGAGCATTTTTCTTGTCGGAAAAAGGAACGTAATAAGCTCTGTCCTTTTCCGTGCCAATTCTCAAAACCTTGGAATTTTCAAAATAATTTTCGATTATCACAAAAACACTTCCTTATAAGACCATTGTAACAAAATAAAAGGCTCAGAGCAAGATAAAATATCAAAGCGGAAGTTTGATATATCACACTGTTTTGAGCCTTGTGGAAACCTCTCCGGTTGAGAGGGAAATTATTTCTTTGTTTTCAAGCTCCACTATCAGATGACAGCGGTTGTCTACGCCGATAACCTTGCCGAAACGCTTTTCGTCACCGAGTATTTCTATCTCCCGTCCTATAAGCATGGAACGGCTCTTGTATTCTTCGTAAAAATCATGAGAGGGAAAAGAGTCATATATTGCCGAGAACTCTTCAAGAACAGCTTTCAGAAGTAAGTCTCTTTTATCTTCTTTTCCAAGAGAGAGGGCAATGTCCTCTATCTCTTCGGGAAAGATTTCGGTGGTGACATTTACACCCACTCCTACTATAACGAAATCAAGCGCCTCTGCACTTTTAAAGGAAGCCTCGGTGAGAATGCCTGCAACCTTTTTATCTCCTAAATAAACGTCGTTTACCCACTTTATCATGGGCTTGTGAGGATATATTTTTTCAATGGCACGGCAAAGAGCCACCGCCGCAGCCGTTGTCACAAAAAGTGTTTCTTCGGGAGAAGCCTTGGGACGAATGAGAAAACTCATGTAGAGACCAGTTTTGCTCGGTGAAAAGAAGCTTTTTCCACGCCGTCCTCTGCCCGAGGTCTGACTGTCAGCAACGATAACCAGCCCTTCCTTGGCACCCTTTTCAGCAAGGATTTTAAGATAGGTGTTCGTTGACTCAAGAGTGTCAAACCTTTCAATCTGCCACTTTACCATTTCTTTATCATTCCTTCGATTTTTGATATAATAAAGGGCGCAAGAGCACATTTGATAACGTCAACGTATATAAAAGGAAGAACGTAGCTTGCGAGAATGCCCCCAACACCCAGCCCGCTCATTTTTGTGATGATAAGCCATAATGCTTCAACAACGTAGGAGGCAAGAGTCATAATAAAGAAAACCGAAAATCTGGGGATAAAGGTTTTTGCAAACTTACGAAGAAGCAGGGAAGAGAAAAATGCCATAAATGGAAAAGAAATGAAAAAGCCCCCTCCAATGCCGAAAAGTATACCCAGCCCGCTTGTAAAGTTGGC
>JAFUKG010000002.1 GCA_017467865.1 Clostridia bacterium | reverse complement strand
CGTGATATGCTAAATGATGTTCTCGCATATCCATTATAACAGATATTTTGAATTCTGACGAGTACTTTCTTTGAGTTGTCCCTTTTTTTGCCATAAAAATATGCACCTCCAAAAGTGTCTAACTTTTGGGGTGCATATCATTTTTTATTTGTGGTGTTGCTTTTTATTTTTTTGTATGTTAAAATAATAAAAACGAAAAAAGGAGAATTTTTACATATGAAAATAAAGTGCGACATATGCGGCGGTGAGCTTGTAATGCTCCCCGGCGGTAAGGGCGGTGCCTGCAAAAATTGCGGAATGGAGCATTCCGTTGAGAGAATAAGGGAAATGCTTGGCATTGCAGAGCAAGAGACGGAGAAAAAGCCCGTCAAGAAAGCTACGCCCAAAAAAGAGCTTGCTCGTAAGGCTGTAACCCCTCCCGCTCCCGAAGAAGAGCCTGAAATTCTCGACGTTGAAGATATTGAAGTTATCGAAGACGTTGAGATTGTAGAGGAAATCGAAGAAGAAAGGGAGCTTACCGAGACGAGCGAAAGCGACTTTGTTATTAAAAAGAAATTCGGCGGAAAGCTTCTCGTGGAATATAACGGTCACGCACAGCGTGTAATTTTCCCGAACGATTGTGTGGAAATAAAAGACAAAAATATGTTTACAGGTCGTGACGAGATTGTGGAGCTTGTTTTTTCCGGCTTTTACCCCGACACTATGGCTTGGCTCGAAGGCGAATGCTTCAAAGGTCTGAAAAATCTGGAAAGAATTGTTTGTGAGCGAGATTTCACTGTCGGAGCATCTGACTTCAAGGACTGTAAAAAGCTCAAAAGTGTTACCGTAAAAAATGCTTCTATCATCTTTTTACAGCAAGAGTGCTTTGCGAACTGTACCTCTCTTGAAAGGGTTGACCTTAACGAAAACATAGAGCTGGATATATACAGAGGAGCGTTCAAAAACTGTACGTCACTTAAGGAATTCATACACCCAAAGAACAGCGGCTTTTTCGATTACGGCTGTGTTGGTATTGAAAGCACGACCTTCGAGGGCTGTACCTCTCTTCGACGTGTAGTTCTTGCCAACGATACTGTGGCTATACACAAGGACGCATTCAAGGATTGTACCTCGCTCGAAAGCGTTACTACTCACAGCGGAGGGCTTGACGGAATTGCAATTCACCCCGACGCCTTCAGAGGTTCGTCCTTCCAACCCGAAAATGCGGGAATTTGCCCCAAGTGCGGTAAAAAGCTTGACTGCACTGACAATGAGATATCCTGCTCCTGCGGTTTTTCTTCACGCCAATATGACGAATAAGGAAGTAAAATATGAGTACAGTTATTTATAACCATTATTATAAAGAGCTTGATTGTGATATTGCACATATAAACGACAAAGGTATAATATTCAACCATCCTGTTCATGAAGCAGGTTATTCCTGCGGTCATGTAGGTGACGGTGGCAGGGTTTATTCTCACCCAACTTCAAAAGCAGGATATTGCATCGGTCACGTGGATGAAAACGGAAAGATATATGACCATCCAACCTCAAAGACGGGGCATTGTGTTGGTCACGTAGATGAAAACGGCGTTATTTACAATCACTCAAATTCCGAGCTCGGCTTCGAGGTAGGACACGCCAGCGGGCCTTATTACAGAGAAGCGGCAGTTTATTATCTTCTTGGTATGGATAACAAAAAAGGCATCGACTTATCCAAGGTGGCAAAGGTAGCCAAAACCGTTGGTTCCGCAGTTGGCGGCGGTGGAGGGGGCGGAAGCTCCCAAAGCACTGCCGAAAACGTCCAGGGCAGTTCTTCATCACAATCCACCGCAAAAAACGTAAGTTCTCCAAGCGTTAATACTGATGCAAGTACAAATTTTTCAATTTACGTTCTTATATTCATTATTGCTATAGTAGTTGGTCTCGTTAATACGATAAAATATACGGCGCTTAACTTCCCCGGCTTTATACTTATGTTCGTTTATGTGGTAAAAGCATTTTTAACACCTGCCGTCAGAGCAGATATCCACAAGTTTAATGTTTCTGACGCAGACCGTCAAAGAGCAAAGGACGATGCGAAAGCCTCTCTTGTTATGCATTCTATTCTTCCTATAATACTTGGTATATACGCTTTTATAAAGCAGTCGTCCACGGGCGGTTATGCATTGATTTTGGCTGTTGCGCCTGTAATTTCCATACTTGTTATAGCGTATCTTTGTAATTACAAAAAGAGTCTTTACGAAGCACACAAATTGAATTCACAAAAGCCCGCAGTAAAGAAGAGCACGGACAGCAACAATACCGCGCCGAAAAAAGAGGCTATACCTAAAGAAAAAAAGGCTGAGCCGAAAAAAGCACCTGTAACCGAAACGAAAAAAGAGTCTGTGATAGAGACAAAAAACGCGGAAACGCCTGAAAAGATTATTGTTGAATGTGAAAACTGTCACACAAAAATGAGAATTTCCGCAGGCAAGGGCAAAGTGAAAGTAAGATGCCCTAAATGTCAGACCGAAAACATAGTTAATACGTGAAAAAAGCTTTCCCTTTTTCGGGGAAAGCTTTTTTAATTAGAAATGAGAAATTAGAAATTAGGAATTAAGGAAGATTTTGCAAGGCAAAATCAGCGATATAAATTCCTGACAGAATTTGCGATATACCTTGCGGTGCGATATATCTTATAGATGCGATATGTCCCTTCGGGACGAGAAAATGAAGAAAACGCAGAGCGTTTTCAACCATAATTCTGCATTTTGCACTCTGCATTGCGACTCACTACGGTCTCATACACTATTCGACCTACGTTCCCTGCATGGCTTGAATTTTCGCTCACTACGCTGATTCGCTTCGTGGCGAAAATCTCCCGCTCATCTGCATTCAAAAAAGCACCCCTAAGGGTGCTTTTTGTTAATCTATAATCTCTACTGTCTTATTGTAGAAGGATTTGAGAGCGGCGGTAGCCATTGTATGAGAGAGGGCGGTTTCTTCGGGAGTGAAGAGTCCGAAGGGAACCTCAACGCCTGAGTATTCAAGCATAAATGCCGCAATCTGCTGCTGGATAGCATCTGTAAAGCCGAACTCGAAGATAGGACCTGTGATGGTGGGTATCATGGGCTTATAGCCGATGATAATTCTGTTCCAAGACTGTTCCTTGCCCCAAGATGAGGTATAGTGGAAAGCGTTAGCGTCGTCGCTGGAGAACTTAGCTGAGCACTCGGTTCCGTAGATTTCAAAGAACCAACGGTTAGTGGAGCCGGGCTCCATACGCTTTGTTTCAAAGGTCATGGGGATTTCGTCGCCGTCTTTATTGAGGGTAGTTGTGAAGATAGTGCAGTTATCAAAGGTATCGCAAACTGCCATACCGCCCTTGCCGTCGGGACGCTCTTTAACGATATTGGAGAAGTGTGCTCTTACAGTCTTGGGCTTGAAGCCGAGGCGGAAGGGCACGTGCTGAGTGTGGATACCTAGGTCGCCGAGACAGCCGTACTCGCCGTTGAACTTAACCATTCTCTTCCAGTTGATAGGCTTATTCACGTCCATATCACTGCAATGGCAGAATCCGCACTTGATTTCAAGAATCTTGCCGAATTTATCTTCCTTGAACCAATTTATCATTGTCTGCATTGCGGGGTAATAGGGGAATTCTGAGCAGCAGCGAACGAAGGTGCCGGGGTTCTCTGCAAGGGCTTTGAGAATATTCTCGTTAGCCTTCTTGTCGATACCGAAGGGCTTTTCGCCGAGTAACGCTTTACCGCTCTTTATAATATCAATATAGAACTGCTCGTGGAGGTTATGGGGAACGGCGCAATAGATAGCGTCGATATCGTCCTTTTCGAGGAGCTCCTTGTAGTCTGCAACAGAGTACTTGATTTCGGGGAAGTTCTTCTGAAACCATTCCATTTCCTTGGGAACTACCGAGCAGATACCAACGATTTCGGGACGGGGTACGTCGTCGGTGAGGTGGCACCAGCGAGCTGCAGCGGATGCAAACTCTCTTGCCATAAGTCCGCAACCGATAAGACCAAATCTTACAGTTTTCATAGTTTAATCCTTTCTGTGACAGGGCTCTGCCCTGTACCCACTTAGAAACTTTTTGTAAAAAGTTTCTAAGAACTTCAAAAACTTCAATAATAAAATACAATTATTTTAATTTGCGTGAGCAAATTTTCCAAAGCTTTTGCCGTTGGGCAAAAATTTCACTTCGACGGAGTCGAAATTTCACTGACCGAAGGTCAATTTCACTACCAAACAAGGGGTTGCCGTGACAACCCCTTGTTTAGTATTTATTCAAAAGTGCAGAAAGTTCAGAGGAAGAATTGTCTATTTCACAGCGATAGGCGTACAAAGGTACGTCGAGCTGTGAAAGAGGCAATAGAAAAAACCAATATAATAATTTTGAAATCGTAAGATTTCTACCTTAGAAAGCAGTAAAGCAAATTTACTCCACTAAAGGCTATTATAAGGGGTGGTTTTTTCGGTCTTACCTGAAATTTCAAACGGAATTAATAGCCGAAATGCTTTTCTGTCTCCGCTACAGCCTCTTCAATAATGTCAAGACCCTTGAGAGCAACGTCGTCGTCGAGAATCATAGGAGGAGACATACGGAGGATGTGTCCTGAGGGAACCCAAGCAAGACCCTTTTCAAATGCCTTCTGGTAAATCATAGTACCTGCTTCAGGGAATGCTTCCTTAGTATTTCTGTCCTTAACGATTTCGATAGCCTGGAGACAACCGATAGCACGAACGTCACCGATAATGGGATGTCTGTCCATCATTTCCTTCATTCTCTTAAGCATGATTTCGCCAAGGTGAGCTGAACGCTCGTTGAGGTTCTCTTCTTCGATAACCTTGATAGATTCAAGAGCAGCAGCGCAAGCCATGGGGTTTCCGCCGTAGCTGGAAGAAGCAGAAATCTTTTCGATAGCAGGAGCAAGGTCCTTGGAAACTGCAAGTGCAGTTACGGGGAAGCCGTTACCGAAGCCCTTACCGAGAGTGGTAATGTCGGCAGTAACGTTCCAATGGTCCATAGCAAGGTACTTACCTGTTCTTGCCATACAGTTAAGAACTTCGTCAGCGAAGAGAAGAATGCCTCTCTTGTCGCAAAGAGCACGAAGTGCGGGAAGGAAGTCATCGGGAGGAATAATAGAACCGCCCCAACCCTGAATGGGCTCAAGAACGATAGCTGCAACGTTTTTACCGCCGTTAGCGCAAGCGTTGTCAAGCATACCTTCGATCATGTTTATATAGGGAGAGGAATCCTTCCAAGCTTCTTCAGGTGTTCTGCCAAAGAAGTCACGGTAGGGATTAGGTCTGGGAACAAGCATGAAGCCGGGAGCTCTCATGTGTGTGTCAACACCAACAACTGCAAGAGAGTTAGCGCCGTAGGTCTTACCGTGGAAATCTCTGAAGAAGGAGATGAATTCCTGCTTGCCGGTAGCTGCTCTTGCACATCTGAGACCTGCTTCAACTGCAGTTGTACCTGAATCGTAAAGCTGGAAACCACCGAATCTGCCGCCTGTGATTTCGTGAAGCTTTTCCATAAGCTCCATCTTTACCTTTGTGGTAAAGTCGTGGCAGTTCATAAGGTTCTTAGCGTGGAAAGCAACAGCTTCGCTGATCTTGGGATGACAGTGTCCGAGACCTGTTACGTAGATACCCGAAGAAAAGTCGATGTAGGTGTTACCGTCAACGTCGGTAAGTGTGTAGCCAAAGCCCTTCTCGAAGGTTACGGGGAAAAGCTTAACCTGGCTGGAATAGCCCTTCATGTACTTTGCGCATCTTTCGTGATACTCAACAGACTTGGGGCCGGGAACTGTCTGTGACACCATATTAGGAATAGAATTGATGTCAACTGTTGCCCAATTCTTACTCATAGCAATATCCTCTTTTCATTAAAATTTATTTTTTGCGTGTAAACACGCTTTTTTTCAATTAATATTATACAATAAATCTTTTTAAAATCAAGACTTTTTTGCCGTTTTATCTATTTTTCAGCACTTTTTCGTATTTTTGGGGCATTTTAAATTGCTTTTTTCTCTCCCCTTTGTGCATTTAACACAAGTAAGCGTTTACAAAAATCGGCGGTGTTTTTACCAAAAAAATATTGTAAACGATTACATTTTTTGTGTAAATTAAATAAAATTTTTTTCTCGCAGTTATTTACAATTTTTTCTCCTTGTGTTAGAATAAACCGAGGTGAATAAAATGGTTTGTGAAAAACTTTTTAAAAAGATTGACGAGCTGTCGGATAAATACCTTGACGTACTTGAAGACATATGCAAAATCGAAAGCCCCACCGACGATAAAGAGGCGGTGGACAGGTGCGGCAGGTACTTTATTGAATTTGCAAAGAAAAAAGGATGGAAATACGAAGTGTTTGATGAGGCAGTGTCGGGTGATATTGTAACCGTCATACTTAACCCCGACGCCGAAAAAGCCCCTGTCGCCATGTCAGCCCACCTTGACACCGTGCACCCCGCAGGGCTTTTCAAGGAGCCTGTTGTATGGCGTGATGATAAAAATATGTACGGCCCCGGCGTTCTCGACTGTAAGGGAGGAGCGGCGGCAGGACTTCTCGTTCTTGAAGCCTTGGAAGAGATAGGCTACTCTGACCGACCCGTTCTTCTCATACTTCAGAGCGACGAGGAAAAAGGCAGTACCCCCAGTGACAAGCGTACCATAAATCATATATGTGAGAGGGCGAAGGGCTCGGTTGCTTTCCTTAATGCCGAGGGCTACTCCAAGGACAAGCTCATCTTGACCCGAAAGGGCATTTTAAGATACCGCATCGACGTTAAGGGAAAAGCGGTGCATTCCGCCCAAAGCTATAACGGAAAGAGTGCCGTTCTCGAGGCGAGTCACAAGATAATCGAACTTGAAAAGATAAAGGAAAAAGAAGGAGTCACCTATAACTGCGGTGTGATTTCGGGAGGCACTACTCCCAACACAGTTGCCGAGGAATGTCACTTCTTTGTGGATATAAGATACAATACCTCGGCAGAATACGAAGAGGCAGTTAAGAGAGTGGCAGAGATTGCAGAAAGGTCGTATATCGGAGATACTACCGCTCGGGTAAGCATTGTAAGTATGCGTCCTGCTATGGAGTACTCGGAGAAAAACTTTGCACTCCTTGACAGAATAAACGAAATTTTCTCTCAGAATAAAATTCCCACCGTCACAGCCCATCACGGACTGGGAGGCTCAGATGCGGCATATACTACCATTGCGGGAATACCCACGGTTGACTCCATCGGTCCGGAGGGTGACAGAGCTCACTCAGTGGAAGAAAGCATGGTGCTCTCAAGCTTTAGCGAGTGCGCAAAACGTATGGCAGCGATTGCTTATTGTATATGAGCGGGGCTCATATACAATAAAATGATGAATGTAATTGTGAATTTCGGCAAAGCCGAAATTGTCCGCAATTATTCAATATTCATTATTCATTATTCACTATTTATTAATTTCAAGGAGAGTATTATGAATACAATTAAAGTTAATCTTGGTGGCGTGAAAATGATAGCTCACAGAGGACTGAGCGGAATAGAGCGTGAAAACACCTGCCCTGCCTTTGTTGCGGCGGGTAACAGAAGCTACTTTGGAATTGAAACCGACATACATAAATCCGCTGACGGAAAATTTGTCATTCTCCACAATCAGACGCTGAGCGAGGTGAGTCTGGGGAAGTATGACACAAACGTGGAAGCATCAACCTATGACGAAGTGAAGGATATCGTTCTTCCCGACAAGGACGGTTCCTTTACAAGGCAGGACATAAGAGTGCCTCTCCTTGCCGAATACGTCAAGATTTGCAAGAAGTATGACAAGAAGTGTGTTTTGGAGCTGAAAAACGTACACCCCGAGGATGAGCTGAAAGCCATTATCGAGGAAATAAAGGCGCTTAACTATCTTGACAATATGATTTTCATTTCCTTTATGTTCTCAAACTGCAGACTACTCCGTGCACTTCTTCCCGAAGCTAATATTCAGTTCCTTTGCAGAACACCAAGCGAGGAGACCCTTGAAAAGATGTTCGCACTCCGCCTTGGGCTTGATATCTATTACCCCGACTTAACTCCCGAGCTTGTGACGGCAATGCACGAGCACGGGCTGGAAGTAAACGTTTGGACCTGCGACAGCAAAACCGACGCCGAAAAGCTTGCCGAAATGGGCGTGGATTATATCACTACGAATATACTTGAATAAACGTATAGGAGCTTTATTATGAAAAGACTTTTGATATTGGTTTTGGCTTTGACCTTGTGCTTTGCAGGATGCAAAGAAGAGCCTAAAATGCCCGACACGCCCGAGGTAAAGCACACCGAGGAAGTTAAAGCTCCTGTGGAAGAAACACCCGAAGAACCCGATGGAATAGAGCCCACAGAAGAGCCTGACGATAACGTGATAATTCTCCCCGAGCCCGACGAAAACACAAAAGTGATAACAATAGACTTTCCCGAGGATTTCCCCGAAGAGCCTTACACCGAGCCCGAGCTTGTCTCACCCGAGGAATTTGAGTGGGGCGAGTACGTGCCTTTTGTGAGATATAATGATTATTTCTTCAATAGCTATAATACTCCAAATTATGCTATACTTTCGCCAAAAGCACCAACACTTGAAGAAGGAAAAGCGTTATATTCTTTG
>JAFUKG010000023.1 GCA_017467865.1 Clostridia bacterium | reverse complement strand
TGTTCGGAGACCTGACCTCGAGTGACGTGTTCCCTCTTATAACAAATATGTGTGATTTTATACTATCCTTTGAGGGGGACATTCCCGGTGCGAAGCCCGAGGAGTGCGGAAACTTCAGTGAGCAAAACCTTAGTATGGCGAAATACTACATTGCAAAATACAAAAAAGAGCTTATAGAAAACAAGAGATTAGAATATTAAAAAGCGGCGAGTCGCCGCTGACATAGCTCGCCTATCCTTACCCTTTTAACACTAAAATAAGGTGAAACGGCGAGGTCGATTTAATACAATTTACTATTAAATAAAAAATCAGGAGCATAGAGCTCCTGATTTTTTTACTGTATATAATCGGGTTTTTGATTAAGTTCGCACACTGTGACGGGACAGAGGTAGCCCATCTCGTTTCCTGCATAAAAGAGGTAGCTGAGGTATACCGTCTCGCTGTTCTTCGTGGCGGTTAAAATCATTTCCACTTCCCCGCTGCCTGCACCGCTTGACAAATGCATAATTTCGGCGTCCGTATATCCTTCGGGGATATTCAGAGTACACACGGAATACTTTTCTGAAAATATCTCAAATCCGTAAATAGTCAAGCTATTGTCATAGACGTAGAAGGTGGGGTTATTACCCAAAGGTGTTACTGTTCTATACCCACCGTCGGGAAGTGTATCAACGGTTGTCATCACATGCTCTTCGGTATCGAGGACGATATATTCTATCCTTTGAGGGTCGGGTAGTTCTTCGTAGTAGACCGTTTCAACATTTTCTTCTGTCTTGACTGTTTCGGGAACTGCGTTCTCATTTAATTTATAAGTCAAGACGCAAGACGTCAAGGTCAGTGCGGTAACAAAACATACACATATGAGAGCAATTCTTCTCATTATTTCAACCTCCCAAAATCACAGAGATTTCAAATAATCAACTTCACCTTTTGTAAGCAGACGCCATTTACCGGGAGCAAGTCCTCCGAGGTATATTTTACCCACAGAGACTCTTTTAAGACGGGTTATAAACAAATTAACCTGCTCGCACATTTTTCTGATTTGGCGGTTTCTGCCCTCGTGGAGCACGAAGCGAAGCACCTCGTTTTCCCCTGAGCTGTCCTCAATAGTAACCTTAACGGGCTTTAGGTGGTAGCCGTCAATGACCATACTGCCATTTAATTTTTCAAGCTGCCAATCCTCGATGTGCCCTTTAATTCTAACCATATAGACCTTTTCTACGTTGGCCTTGGGATGTATGAGGCGGTTAGCGATTTCACCGTCGTTTGTAAACAGCAAAACGCCTTCGGAATTATAGTCAAGTCTGCCGATAGGATACACGCGGCAGTTAACGTCCTTCACAAGGTCTGCCACACAGCGTCTGTCCTTTTCGTCGGACAGAGTTGCAACGTAGCCTCTAGGCTTATTGAGCATGAGATAGACCTTCTTGTCGTTTCTCTCAACAATCTTACCCATATAAGTAACGATATCATCGGTAGGGCTGACCTTCTGCCCAATAACGGCTTTCTTGCCGTTGACAGAAATATTGCCGTTTAAAATTTCTTCCTCGGCTTTTCTGCGTGACATTACACCGCAGTCCGAAATAAACTTCTGTATTCTTACCTGATTATCCATATTAGTCCTTTATTTAAAAATAGAATTTAAAATCCTTTTCAAAAAATTGTCTTTTTTTACTGTTTTTACTGTGCTTTGAGGGTACAAATCAAGCTCCCCTATATCCTTGCCGTCATAGGAATAAACCACCTTTGCCACGGGCTTTTCGGTGGTGGTAACCGGGGCATACATAAATCTTGGGGCTTCTACCCTGCTGGAAAGTTTCGTCACGTCCCGTACCGAAAGTGTCAGCGGTTCGATGTTTGAAAGGATAACCTTCTTTGCACTTCCGCCGACAACGGGCATATCAACGGTGAGAGAGCCTTCTTTAGCAACGTCCACCTTTGAATACAAGTTCATTGCATAATTCAATAGATTTTCGTGGTCCTGCCAATCGCTGGGGTCGTTAAGGGTAACCATAACAAATTCCAAATCGTCACGTTTGGCTCCCGTAACGAGGCATCTGCCTGCGGTTTTAGTAAAGCCCGTCTTTCCGCCGATGCAATATTCATATGACTTTAAAAGCTTATTGTGGTTAGACAAAAATCTATATCCCTCTTCATCCGGAAGGTCAATTCTATGAGTTTTGGTTGCGACAATCTGGCGGAAAGTTGAGTTCTTCATAGCCTCCTGCCATATGAGAGCGATATCGCGGGCGGTAGAATAATGCTCGGGGTCTTCAAGCCCGTGAGGATTATTGAAATTAGTATTTTTAATTCCCAACTCCGAAGCTCTGTTGTTCATCATATCCGAAAACTCTTCAACGGAGCCTCCCACGTGAATTGCAAGGCAGACTGCCGCATCGTTAGCCGACTCCAGCATAAGTGCATAAAGCAGGTCTTTGACAGAAAGAGTTTCGCCCTCGTAGAGATAAATAGATGAGCCCTCAATTCCGCAAGAGTCGGAAGTTACAGTTACCATTTCGTCAAGCTTTGAATTTTCAAGCACAACAAGGGCTGTCATGATTTTAGTAATACTTGCCATAGGCATACGCTGATTTTCGTTCCGGCTGAACAGTAATTCTCCTGTGCGTGCGTCGAGAAGTGCATAAGAGACAGCGGAAATATCGGGAAAGCTATCCTCTCCTGATGCGGGATAAAATGAGCCGTCGGCAAAAGCCGTAAAGTTCATGGCAATTACAAGAGATATAAACCATGACAAAATTTTAAATAAGCACGTTTTTTTCAAGGTAATTCTCCTCACATATACAAGATTTTGTAAAAATATATGCGGGAGAGTTTATTTTTATTCTACTGTGCTTTCGGTTGCTTCTTCGGCGGGCTCTTCTTTCTTTTCCTTCTTAAAGGTTTCCTTGAGTCTTGAAATGAGTTCAGGAGACTTGGAAACGAAGTCACTTACCGTATCGGCAAGGGTATTCTGAGTTTCTTTATTGATATTGAGAAGCTCTACTCCGTTTTTACCAATAACAAGGAATGCAATAGGGCTGACAGACATACCTGCGCCGTTGCCTCCTCCGAAGTGCTTGTTGTCGGTCTTTTTACTGTCAAAGTCAACGCCTCCCGACGTAAAGCCGACAGAAACTTTTGAAACGGGGATTATTACGGTTTCCTCGTTTGCGTGGATAGGCTCACCGATAACAGTATCGGTGCTCATAATATTTTTGAGATTTTCAAGGGTGGAGTCAATAACCTGCTTGAGTGGCATTTCGTTATTCATACTATTTTCCTTTCTGTTTTTCGGCAAGGACGGGTAAAACGTGCATTGCCGCAAGTAACACGTGTATTGGTTTTATGCTTATAACAATTTTAAAATTAACCTTGGTTTCTGTTCCTGCAAAGTCGGGGTAAACTGCTATTTTTTTGTAGCTTTTTTTTAATGTGATGAAGTTATCTAAAAACTCAACAGCGGCATAAACCGCAGATGACACAGCACCGTAAAGAAGGGCTGTATTTGCGGCATCCTCGGTGGCTAATTTCATATCAAGATAGCACACCTTGAGTCTTGCGTACCTTAAAAGCTCTTTAAAAATTGCTTTTACAAGGTCAACTACTTCTGCAAGGGTTTCGATTATATCCGAAAAGCTTTTTTTCTTATGCTTTTTTTTGAGCGCTTCGGTTTTCTCAGGAATCTTCGCTTCTTTTTTATCTGACGGTATAAGCTTTGCTATTCTATCGGCATTTAGCGTTATAAAAAGCACCTTTACTTTAAAGGAAAACTCTTCCTTCAATTCAAAGATGAAAGACACATTCAAGAAAAGCAATGCAATAATCAAAAGAATTAAAAATATTAATATATATAAGACTATCATCATTCTACGTTGATTTTCATTTGACCGTCGTCAATTTCGGGTAAATCAGAAATTGAATTAAGACCGAAACGCTTAAGAAATTCAAGGGTAGTTCCGTAGAGAATAGGTCTTCCCGGAGCGTCAAGTCTGCCTTTTTCTTCTACAATGCCTTTTTCTACAAGGGTGTTCATTATACCCGAGCAATCGACGCCTCTTATCTGCTCAACGTAGCCCTTGGTTACGGGCTGTCTGTATGCGACGACAGCAAGTACTTCAAGGGCAGGCTTGGACATAGGAGAGGTTCTCTTTATTTCAAGATATTTTGTAACAAATTCTGAATGCGATGCTTTGGTACAAAGCTGATAGCTTTTTTCTGTTCGTGCTACTTCAACGCCTGCTAAGGTAAGCTTCAATCGATTTTCAAGGCGGGTAACAACAAGGTCTACCTCGGAATTGGTAATACCAAAAATTTCAGCAAGCTTTTCTTGGGAAACGGGCTCTCCTGCGGCAAAAAGCACCGCTTCAACAGCGCCCGTCAACTGTTCTTCGTCATAACTGAGATATCCTTCGGAAAACTTTGCCATATTTACGCCTCCTCTGTGTGTTTTTCTTTATTAAGTACTACGCGGTAATCGTCTTCACCGTCGTGTGAAATTGAAATTCGTCCTGATTTTACAAGCTCAAGAAGTGCCAAAAAACAGGCAACTTTATCCGAACGCCCTTTATTATTGCCAAAAAGTACGTTAAAACTTACGGGTCTGTCAAATCTTAATGACCTTATAAGTATTCTGAGTACGTATACAATCTTCTCTTCGATGGTGACAACGGGAACGTTCAATATCGTTCCAATTGACGCTTTCTTATCTGTATCTCTCTTATCCTTTCTTGCGGCGCGAAGATAGAGCATTATTTCGTATAGCTCGTTAGGGTCGCCGTTAGGGATTACTTTTGTGACAACTGTGGGCATGGGATGTGAATTAAAGCGTGAAAAATAAAACTCCATACGCTCGCCCAAAAACTCAGCGGCTACTTTGATTTTCTGATATTCGACAAGGGCATTTACAAGTCCTTCTCTCGGGTCTTCCTCTTCCTCTTCGCGAGGAAGAAGCATTTTGGACTTTATGTAGAGAAGCTCGGATGCCATTACGATAAACTCGGCAGCTATCTCTATATTCGCCTCTCTCATGCTTTCCATATAGTCAACGTACTGCTCAAGTATTTCGGCAATAGGTATATCGTAAATACTTACCTTATTCTTTTGAATCAGGCTTAAGAGCAAGTCGAGAGGACCTGAAAAGACCTCGTTTTGATACTTAAATGATTCACTCATATATTAAACACCTTTTGAGGGATATACAATATTATGCTTTCTACAAAGCTTGTTGCGTAACCGAGCAGGTTTGATATAACGTCGGTGAAAATAAGTATTGCCATAAGTGCAAGTGATATATACTGCTCATACTTGTGATATGCGGCAAACAGCTTCCCCGGCAAAAACGAATCAAGAAGCCGTGATCCGTCAAGAGGAGGTATGGGAATTAAATTGAATATAGCAAGAGATATATTGATTATCACAAAGGCGTATACAATGTTGAGGAGCGCTGA
The DNA here is from genome assembly GCA_017467865.1 of Clostridia bacterium. Lineage (GTDB taxonomy): Bacteria > Bacillota > Clostridia > Oscillospirales > SIG627 > RGIG6353. The sequence goes on along the minus strand of JAFUKG010000023.1, from coordinate 23,235 downwards.
CCAAAGCTGAATTGTTTCTTCGGTTATAGTCAAATAATTTGCGTTAAAGTAATTTATACACATTTTACCGACAAAAACGTAGAAAAATCCGAAGATAAAAGCTGAAAGAAGATTTGCCGCAGGTCCTGCAAGGGCTGTAAGCGCCATATCACGCTTGGGCTTCTTGAAGTAGCGTGAATTTACGGGAACGGGCTTTGCCCATCCAAATCCCACAACCAAAAGTGCAATAAATCCAAAGAGATCTATATGTCGCAAAGGATTCAGGGAAAGGCGTCCGAAGTTGCGGGCAGTATGGTCGCCAAGCTTGTTTGCCGTCCAGCCGTGTGCCAATTCGTGAACCGAAAGGGCAAAAAGAATAGCAGGCAAGGACAAAAGCATTGAAATTATACGTTCTTTTGAAAAATCAAACATAGGTTATCCTTTCTTATTCTGTCTGAGCACTTCAAAGGCAAGTATTGAGGTAGCAGAGGCTGCGGTGAGTGACATATCAAAATCTCTGCCATAGTCTATTTTAACCGTAAAATCTGCAGCATCGAGGAAGGTTCTTGATATTCCGCGCTTCTCTCCCCCAACTATGAGAAAAAGGGGTTTTTTAAGTACGGGTGCTGTATAGGGAGTATCCGTTTCGATATCAGCACAAACGATTTTGTACCCCTGCTTTTTAGCAAAAGCAACAAGTTCTTCTTTATCATCGTAGACTGCACAGTCAACAAGCTCGGTGGCACCTGCGGAGCCTCTTATACACACTCCTGCCGCCGACATCCAGTTACGTGCAGAAAGTATAATACTGTCTACCCCCGCCGCATAGAGAGAGCGGACGGAATATGCAAAGTTATAGGGGTCTTCTATTCCGTCGATAAGACAGACGAAAGAGTCTTTCTTGTCAAAGACCTTTTCAAGAGGAACGTAGTTTCTCTCCCCTACCACTGCGATTAGTCCGCCGTGTGTAGAGCCTACGGTATTTTCTTCCACAAATTTCTCCGAGCAAAAGGTGAACGGTATATTCTTCTCATCTGCCAGCCTTTTTATTCTCGAAATTTTTCTATCGGATTTTAGTTTATCGGGATTTGAAAGAAAAATTTCTTCTATGGGTCTTGAACCCGTTTCAAGTATTGTCAGTATTGATATAGCACCCTCGGCAAAGGATGAGGGCATTTCTTTAAGTTTTTCTTTTTTCATTTGATATTTCTCTTAAAATGTGTTATTATTTTACTGCTATGAATAAATTAAATTTATGTAACGCTTGTCCGAGGCAATGCAATATTGCAAGAAACAGTGTAACAGGTTATTGTAAAAGCCACGAAAAAATTAAAATTGCAAGGGCGTCACGGCATATGTGGGAGGAGCCTTGCATCAGCGGTGAAAAGGGCTCGGGAACTGTCTTTTTCTCAGGTTGCAATATGCGCTGTGTATACTGTCAGAACCACGAAATAAGCAGTGGTCTGAAGGGAATTGAGCTTGATGACGGTGAAGTAAAAAATCTATTTCTCAAAATTTCAAAAAGCGACGTTCACAACATCAACCTTGTTACACCCACACATTATCTGCCGAGGCTTATAAAGATACTTTCCGACATAAGAAAAGAAATACGCGTACCAATAGTTTATAACTGTTCGGGCTATGAAAACGTGGCACTTCTTGACGAGTGCCGTGGGATTATTGACGTATTTTTAACCGACTTCAAATACAAATCGGGACAGATTTCTAAAAAATATTCCGACTGCTCAGACTATTTTCAGGTTGCAATGACCACGCTTGAAAAAATGGTGGAAATTGCAGGAAAGCCTATATTTGACGATGGTATTATGAAAAAGGGTGTTATCCTACGGCATCTCATTCTTCCCTCTCATAAAAACGACTCTATGGAGATACTCCGCAGTCTTTACAAAAGGTTTGGAAATGACAAGTTTCTTGTCAGTCTTATGAGCCAATTTACTCCAAACGAGAGCTGTCAGCTTTATCCCGAAATAAACCGCTCTGTGACCTCTCTTGAATACAAAAGGGTGAGAGAAGTGTATGAAGAGCTTGGGTTTGAAGGATATATACAAGAGCGTTCTTCGGCTACCGAAAAGTATATACCCGATTTCGATGAGAAAGGTGAATTTTTATTAGATAATTATACCATTTTATAAGAGTAAAGTCAAGTTTAAACGAATAAAGTTAAAGAGTTGCAAAAATTTGCAACTCTTTTATATTAGTTTTCCCAGTTATGCCAAACGTTGGTAACGTCTTCGTTATCGTCGAGGGCGTCGAGAAGCTTGGTCATCATTGTTATATCATCTTCGCTTTCGAGAGCCGAATATGTGGAAGGCACCTTGGACTGCTCTGAAGAAGCGAGTGTATAGCCTTTAGCGGTAAGCGCTTCTGCAACTGCGGAAAGGTCGGCGGGAGCTGTTGTGATTTCAAATGCTTCCTCGTCGATAGCAACGTCCTCTGCACCTGCATCAAGAGCATCCTCCATAAGCTTGTCTTCGTCAATATCCTCGTTTTCGATAACTATAACGCCTTTATCGGAGAACATAAAGCTAACACATCCGATAGCTCCCATATTTCCGCCGAATTTATCGAAGTAATGGCGCACCTCGGCACTTGTTCTGTTGCGGTTATCGGTTGTAGCTTCAACTATTACGGCAATACCTGAGGGGCCGTAGCCTTCGTAGTAAATAACCTCGTAGTTAGCATCATCGTTGCTTGCTTTCTTGATAATTCTGTCGATATTATCGTTAGGAACGTTATTGGATTTTGCCTTTGCGATAATATCGCGGAGCTTGCTGTTAGAGGACGGGTTGGGGCCGCCTTCCTTTACTGCAACAGCAATTTCCTTACCGATTTTTGTAAACACTTTCGCTCTTTGAGCATCTGTCTTTTCTTTTTTATGTTTAATATTAGCCCATTTTGAATGTCCTGACATAGTTCTGTACCTCTTTTTAATTTATATTTTTTCTGTTTTTTCCATACCGATAAGCCAAAGAGCGTTTCCGAGCACCGACTTTGTGGCACGGCAAATATCAAGTCTGAGTGCCTTGATATTATCGTCAGCCTTGCTTATGGGACAGTTATGATAAAAGCGGTTAAATGCGTGGCTGACGTCAAGCATATATCTCGATATTACAGAAGGCTCGTAATCGTCGAGTGCTTGGCGTACACGAAGCGGGAAAAGAGAAAGGGTCTTTATCATTTCCTTTTCGTCGTCTGTAACGGTTTCGGGATAAGGCTTGTTCGCCGCTTCAATTTTTTCAAGAACGCTGCAAGCTCTAACGTAGGTATACTGGACGTAAGGGCCTGTGTTTCCGTCAAAGTTAAGAGCTTCATCCCAAACGAAGTTAATATCCTTAATTCTGCCTGCGGAAAGCTGATTGAAGATAACCGCGCCGACGCCGACCTTACGTGCGATTTCGTCCTTATCCTCGCAGTCGGGGTTCTTTTCTTCAATGACCTCACGTACTCTTCTGATAGCTTCGTCGAAGAGGTCGGTGAGAAGAACTGCATTACCTGCACGGGTAGCAAGCTTCTGTCCTGCGATGCTTACCTTGCCGTAAGGAACGTGGATAAGCTGATCTTCCCAATCGTAACCCATAAGGCCGATAACCTTAAAGAACTGTGCAAAGTGCAAGCTTTGTCCTGCGTCTGTAACGTAGATACATTTATCGAAATTATAGGTATTCTTACGATAGATGGCGGCTGTTATATCACGTGTTGCGTAGATAGTTGAGCCGTCGCTTTTAAGAATGATACAAGGAGGCATTTTATAGTCCTCGAGGGGTACTATTTTAGCGCCCTCGCTTTCCACAAGGAGTCCCTTGTCATCAAGCTCCTTAACGACTGCGTCCATTTTATCGTTATAAAAGCTTTCGCCGCTATAGCTTTCAAAGCTGATGCCGAGAAGGTCGTAGGTCTTCATAAATTCTTTAAGGCTTATTTCCTTAAACCAACGCCAGATATTAAGAAGCTCCTCGTCCCCGTTCTCCATCTTGGTGAATGCCGCTCTTGCCTCATCGTTGAGGGTGGGGTCTTTCTCGGCTTCGATATAGAATTTCTGATAAATTCTTTCAAGCTCCTTAACGCCAAGTCTTTCAACCTCTTCGCGGCTTCCCCACTTACTGTAAGCAACTGCAAGGCGTCCATACTGTGTTCCCCAATCGCCCAGGTGGTTAATACCAACACAATTGTATCCCGAAAACTCGTGAATTCTCTTTATGGAATTACCTATTGCGGTAGTGCCGAGGTGACCGATGTGAAATCGCTTTGCCATATTGGGTGACGAGTAGTCTATACACATGGTTTTACCCGTTCCAACATCAAGCTTACCAAATTCATCTCCCTTTTCAACAATTGAAGCAAGCATACCGTTGACGGTATAATTATCGTCGATGAACACGTTAAGATATCCGGATACTACCTCTGTTTTTTCAGCGCCTTCCACATTTAAACCATCATTAAGGCTTTCGGCAATCTGCTGAGGTGAACGGCGAAGAGTCTTACTAAGCTTAAAGCAAGGGAATGCGATATCTCCCATATGAGGCTCGGGAGGAAACTCAAACATCTGACCTATCTCTGCTGCAGGTATATCGGCATCATAAGCCGCTTTGATTTTGTCAGACAGTATTTGCGCAAGTTTGTTTTTAAAGTTCTGCATTATGGGGACGTCCTCCGTTATTCTATAATTACGTTTTTACTGTTATTTTTATTAAAAAGAGTTATATGTGTTTTACCTGGATTCAAGTAAAGCTCTCCGCCGTCAAGTGTCAGATGAAAAAGCTCTCCTTTTCTCTGTCTTGACCACTTTATCTCAAGTGCCTTACCCCCCGTGAAATAATAGCCCTTCCCCTCACCCGTCAGGTCAAGGTCAAGTCTTCCTTCATCGTCTACAACGCTTTCGGAAACGAAAAGCACAACTACGTTTTCAAAGGAAAGCTGTTCAGCATTGGAGCCATCCATATGCTCAGCACCAAAGCTTCGCTTGAAATAGCGTGAGGCTTTAAGGTCGTAGATAAATTCCACGGTAATATAATTTGAATGTACAAGGGTTATTTTCTCTGCAAGCTCACCTTGGTTGGGTGTAATGAACTCCGAATTGAATTTATACGTATCGGGATTTTTGTATTCGGTTCGGTATTTCAAAGAATTTATAGCGGAATAAAGTTTCGAGCCGCTTGTCATCATAGAGTGCTCGTATCCGCACTGTCTTATTCTGTCCTTATCTCGCCAGAAGGTTTTATCGGGAAGAGTATACATATTAACGCCGTCCACGTTATCTATGTCAGCGTCGGCAATCTCCGTATATGCCGAAGGGCTTCCTCCTGCGTGGACGTATATGGCATCGTGGCTGTCTGCAAGGTCAACAAAATAGTTTCTTGCAGAGCGCATTGACCCAATGTTGCCAAGTAACTGCCACTGACTATATATCGCCATGAGTCTTGTGACTCCGCCCTCCATATCGCATTCGTATATTATATCCGCCTTTGAAACAGACTCCTGCGGATAACTTACTTTGTTATTATTAATCATAACGGCGATAGGACGTGACGCTTTTGTCTCGGGGGTACACGGGAGACCCGTAGTGAGTGATATTTCTGTCATTGCAGGGTCAATCTCGGGCTCATCGGGCATCTCGGGAAGCTCGGGCGTTTCAGGGGCAGGTGTAATATCATCAGAAACGGGAACCTCTTCTTCGGGAACCTCATCGGGCTTTTCAGAAGCTATATCCTTAGTGCAGGATACAAGCAAAAGCAACAATAACACAAAAAGTAAAAATATCTTTTTCAACAATATTTCTCCTGCTTATTCGCAAAAAAATTTATATATCTCTTCTATTGAATCAAAAATCTTCTCAGCTTTGCCGAATTCTTTACGCTTTCCGTAGCCGTAGGTAACTCCGATAGAGGGCATACCGTTTTCGGCGGCGCCGTCGGTATCGTAAAATCTGTCACCAATCATGACCGCCTTTTCAGGAGAAGCATCAAGGTCAGAAAGAGCCTTTCTTATAACGTCCGCTTTTTCGGAAACCTTATCGTCAAAGGTTGCGCCGACAATATGATAAAAATACTTTTTCAAGTCAAACTTTTCAAGTATTTTTTCTGCAAAGGGCTGAGGCTTAGAAGTGGCTAAAACAAGCTTATATTTTTCGGACATATCCTTTAAGAGCTTGTCTGCACCGTTATAAAGCTCACAATCGTACATACCGCCCGCACTATAATACTCACGGTAAAACGCTACGGCTTCTATGGCTTTTTCCTCGTCGAAGCCGTAGTACTTCATATACGAGGGCTTCAATGGAGGACCAATGAAAGCCTTCAGCTCTTTTCTGTCCTCTACCTTTATCCCATATTTTGAAAGAGAGTATTCAACAGACTTGGTAATACCGTTAAAGGGCTCGGTAATAGTTCCGTCAAGGTCAAAGAACACGTACTCTATTTTTCTTAAATCCATTTTATCAGTCCCTATAAGCTATATCGTTATCGGTCATGCTATCAATAACGGCAAGAGATTCTACTCTGATGCCTGCGTTTCTCAGCATATCCCCGCCGCGTTGGAAGCCTTTCTCGATAACCGCACCCACTCCCACAAGGGTAGCGCCCGATGCCTTTACAATATCAATAAGTCCCATCATGGCACATCCGTTAGCAAGGAAATCGTCAAGGATAATAACTCTGTCATCAGGAGTCAAAAACTCCTTTGAAACAATGACGGTATATTCTCTTGAATGTGTATAGGAAACAACGTTTGCCGAATATACGTCGGCTGCGATATTCTTGGTCTTGTTCTTCTTGGCGAAAACAACAGGCACGTTAAAGTGCTGTGCAGTAATACAAGCAATACCTATTCCCGATGCTTCGATAGTAAGAATTTTGTTTACGCTATCGTTCTTAAATCTTTCGTAGTACTCTTTGCCGACCTCGTTGAGAAAGCCTGTATCGATCTGATGATTTAAAAAGCTGTCAACCTTGAGAATGTTTCCCGGAAAAACCTTGCCTTTTTTTGAAATCATATCTTTAAGAAGCTGCATACTTTTTACCTTCCGTTGTTTTATTTTTTCCTATCTGAGTTATTATACAATACTTTTCTTAATTTGACAAGAGTCTCCGCCTTAAAAAAGGCGGAGACTCTGAAATTATTTTTTCTTTGAAGAAACGGCGGCAAACACAAGTACAAGAACGGCAATTATTGCCATTACTACGAAAATTCCCGCCATGCCCTGCCAGGTTATTGTAAGGGCATCAAAAAGGTCGTCCATATTTACGTTATTTTTCAAAAGCTCCAAAAACTTATTCATCGTTATCCTCCTTAACCGAGCATTGTGGGAAGAACGTTAAGAATTACACCGCCTGCAAGAACAGATGCAATCTGACCAGAAACGTTAGCTCCTACTGCGTGCATCAAAAGGTGATTCTGGTTATCCGCCTCAAGTCCCATCTTCTGAATAACTCTTGCAGACATGGGGAATGCGGAAATTCCTGCGGCGCCAACCATGGGATTAACCTTGTTTTTGCAGAAGATGTTGAGTACCTTCGCAAAAAGTACGCCCACCATAGAGTCAAGCACAAAGGCTATAAGTCCAAGGAGAATAATAACAAGTGTTTCTTTTCTTACAAATTCTTCTGCAGTCATACTGAAGGAAATAGTGAGACCGAGAATAAGGGTTACGAGATTTGCAAGAACGTTCTGCGCAGTATCAGAAAGAGTTTTAAGAACCCCGCACTCACGGATAAGGTTACCGAACATCAAAAATCCTACGAGGGAAACAGATGCAGGAGCTACAAAGCCTGCTATAACCGTTACGATAATGGGAAAAAGTATTCTCATAGTCTTTGTAACGTTCTTGGGGTTATATTCCATCTTCATTGCACGCTCTTTTTTGGTAGTAACCATCTTGATAGCAGCGGGCTGAATAATGGGTACAAGTGCCATATATGAATATGCGGCAACGGCTATCTGTCCTGCGTAATCGGATTTAAGCACCTGTGAAACAAGGATAGCGGTAGGTCCGTCTGCGGCACCAATCATACCAATAGAAGCGGCGTCCTTAAGACCGAAGCCGAAGATAACGGCTATGATCATCGTAAGGAAAATTCCTGCCTGTGCAGCGGCACCGAAAAGAAACATCTTAGGGTTAGAAAGAAGCGGTCCGAAGTCTATCATTGCACCAATTCCTATAAAGAGATGAAGCGGCAGAGCTTCACTTGCCTCAATAGTGGTTTCAAAAAGCCACTGTATGATGCCGGGGACTTCTCCTATAACCTCGTTAGGCTGATTGAGAACTCCCGAAAAGGGCAGGTTTACAAGTATGGCGCCAAAGCCCATAGGCAACAAAAGTGAGGGCTCATATTCTTTCTTTATTGCGAGCCAGATAAGAAGAGCACCTACAAGATACATTATGCACTGTTTCCAAGTAACGGCAAGTATGCCTTCAAGAATAAAATCCATAAATCCTCCAATTTTTTTTATTACCGAAGTATTATACAATATAACTCTGAATTTTTCAAGTCTTTTCCAAAAATAAGAGAGGCAGAGCCTCTCTTTAATTCTTATTTCCGTGGATAGGGGCAGGTATTTTACCGCCGCGGTTTATAAATTTCTCGGCTGAAACGTTCATAACTTGCATTATGGGCGCTCGTCCGAGAAGTCCGCCGAACTCAACGTAATCCCCTACCGTTTTGCCGGGTACGGGAATAACTCTTACGGCGGTTGTCTTACTGTTGACCATACCTATTGCCATTTCGTCGGCTATCATAGCCGAAATAGTTGAAGCGGGGGTGTCACCGGGAACTGCTACCATATCTATACCTACGCTGCAAACGGCAGTCATTGCTTCAAGCTTACTGAGAGTGAGTACTCCTGCGGCAGTGCTTTCTATCATGCCGATATCCTCGCTGACGGGAATGAAAGCGCCCGACAAGCCTCCTACTCTGGGGCTTGCCATAGTTCCGCCCTTCTTTACTGCGTCGTTAAGTATAGCAAGAGCGGCGGTAGTTCCATGACCGCCTACTGTTTCAATTCCCATTTCCTCGAGAACGTGTCCTACGCTGTCTCCTACTACGGGAGTGGGAGCAAGAGAAAGGTCTACTATACCAAACTCGGCATTAAGACGCTTTGCGGCTTCCTTTGCAATAAGCTGACCTACTCTCGTTATCTTGAAAGCGGTCTTCTTTATTACTTCGGCTACCTCGGTAATATCTGCATCGGGAACGTTTTTAAGGGCATGATGAACAACGCCAGGTCCTGACACACCTACGTTTATTACGGTGTCACCCTCACCGATACCGTGAAAAGCACCTGCCATGAAGGGATTATCCTCAACCGCATTGCAGAACACTACGAACTTAGCACATCCAAAGCCGTCTTTATCTGCGGTGAGGTCGGCGCTCTTCTTTATTATTTCACCGATGAGCTTAATGGCGTCCAGGTTGATACCTGAGCGGGTTGTTCCCACGTTTACGGATGAACAAAGCTTGTCGGTTGTGGCAAGCACTTCGGGAATGCTGTTTATAAATGAACGCTCGGCTGCGGTCATAGACTTATGTACAAGGGCGGAATAACCTCCGAGAAAGTCTACTCCTACGGTTTTTGCCGCACGGTCAAGGGCACGGGCGAGTACTATCTCTTCGCCCACAAAGTTGGCGGTCAAAAGACTTGCGGGAGTGATGGATATACGCTTATTTACAATGGGTACCCCGTACATTGCGGAAAGCTCTTCCCCTACTTTTACAATATTCTCTGCCCTTTTACAGATAGTGTCGTAAACGGCATCTGCGGTCTTTTCAGCACTTTCTCTGATGCAGGGAAGAAGAGAGATGCCCATGGTAATTGTACGAACGTCAAAGTGCTCTTCCTTGACCATATTTATGGTTTCAAGAATTTCGTTATTACTTAACATAGTATCTCCTTATATCTTGTGCATACTGTTGAAAACGTCTTCGTGCTGAACGTATACGTCAACGCCAATCTCTTCGCCGAGTGCTTTCATCTCGCAAACGAGATTAGTGAAGTCAAGCTTACTGTTTGAAATCTCAACAAGCATTACCATTGTAAAATAGTTCTGCATTATAGTTTGAGAAATATCCTCGATATTGATATTGTTATCGGCAAGCTTGGTGCTGACTTTCGCAATGATACCTGCCTTGTCTTTGCCGATTACCGTAATAATTGATTTCATACTTTTTTCCTTCCAACGTTTATTTGTGCCTATTGTAGCATAGTTCTCAAAAAAAATCAATAGCCCGACCTTTAGGCGGGCTATTGATTTTATACTGTTCCCGTAACTGTCAGAACGCTGACACCGGGGGTAATGACGAGGTTACCCGTTGCGGGATCTCTTGTGTAGGTTGCCGCAGGAACGGTTATGACACCGTTAACGGTAGTGAATACACCGTTTTCATAGGTGTAATCCGTGCCTTCTGTGAGAGCTTCACCGTTGTAGGTGACAGTGATGTTTCGCAGTATGGGGTCAAAGGTGTCGGTAACAGTAAGGCTGTCGGTAGCGACGGTGGGAGTGTTACCCGTATTCTGAATAACAAAGGTGTAGGTAATTTCACCGTTTTCGAAGACTGTCGTGGGCGACAGTGATTTAGTGATAGAAAGCTGTGGCGAAGCTTCGGGAGTTACCGTTTCGGTGACGGTGATAGGCTCTATGAGAGCTTCACCGCTGATGGTAGCGGTATTGGTGATGCTATCGCCTACTCCAAGCGGTGCGAAGCTATTTGCTTCTGCTTCGTATATGATAAGAGCGTTACCGCCTGCAGGAACGTTTATACCCGAGACGGTAAGCCCGTCATCGGTAGTTACGGCAGGTGTAGGCTGAAGAACGCCGTTAACGTAGTAATTAAGAGAGCCTTCTATATAGGTTAGCGGAGTAAGTGTTCCTGTACCGAAGGGGTATGCACCAAGGTCGTCGTTTAGAGCGAGAGCGTTGTATGCCACCTGCGAGGAGTTGACAATATTGATTACGTAGGTAATCGTGTCACCTCTCGTGTAAGTAGAAACAACAGCGTTTTTAGAAGCGCTGAGGGCTTCGGTTATGTTACCTGTGACTATATTGGAATTAGTTTGGGTATCGTTGAACGTAAGGGTTGCCTGATTAGTAAAAGCCGGCATATAATACCTCCTTATTTTATTTGGGTTTTCACCCGATGTATTATATGCCGACAAGGTTATTCTCGGTTAAAGAGAATACCGTTTATAATAGTAAGGGTTTTAGCGGGAAAGCGTTTGAAGTTCTTTATTTTAAATATAGAGCTACCTTTTGGGGTTAAAACGATTATTCTTGAAAAAGCGATAAACACGCGTATATCCCCAACAAAGAAGCCATCGTGTACTCTATTCACTGTATCCCGTAGTGCAAGGAACAGCTTCAATTCGTTGTTATCCTCGATATAAAGCTCATAAACGAATTTGGAATTGTTTAAAAGATAGAAGCTTGTCATATAGCAAGCCATCGGTGCTAAATCTCTTGCTTTTATGGGATTTTCAAGTGTTTGCCATTCAGCCACGTCAAAGCGATAGTATTCGTTGTCTTGAGAAAAATTGAGCGGCAGCTCTTTTATGTCGCGCCTTTTTACCTTACTGAAAGAAACAACCCTTCCGTAGTGAGTAACGCCCGGATTATCATTAACAAAGAAGTTTTTGGAGCGATAGAGAGCCACAAACCTTACCTCTTCGGGATTATCAACAGCTCCAACGGGAACGTGGTAAAAATTATGCTTCAGGTTCACGTCATACTGCTCGGCATTTTTCATAGAGCCGAGCAAGGTATCCCTTACTGAAACGTTCTGCCCTCCGACATAGTCTTCATAATCGACGAGGAGATCGAAGAGTATCTTCCTTTTTGCAACAAAACCAAAGAAAAGCTTTTTAATTATTTCAAGCATCAGTTCTTCCCTCTTGTCTTTTTTTCATTTTCTGCCAACTGACAAAACCGTATATATCATTTGCAAGAAATACTAAAAAGCAAATAATCACCGAAACGTAGGAAATATTTGTCATTGCCGCCAATATCCAAAGTATTATCAGAACAACGTCGTTGAGAGCATAGGCAAGGGCGAAATATGGATTTCTTCTAAATGTGAGATAGACCGCCAAAAAGCTGGTTGTTACAGAAACGGTGCTTGGAATAAGATTAGCAGTGCCAAACACCTTGAGTATAAAATAAAAAATCACCGTAACAAAAAGAGTCAAAAAGAAAATAAGTAGGTATTCATACTTTTTCAAAGAGCCGACTTCAACCTCACTTTTCTTACCCTTATATGGATTTCTAAGCCACGATACGAGAGAAAAAGCTGCCATGGGCATACTCATACCGAGATAGGTAATCATCTCGCCGTAATATTCAAAGGTATAAGAGATTATACCGTAAATGATACTGAAGACTATCATAAGAATCTGGCTTAAAGGGTTGCCCTTGGCACCGAGTATAAGGGCGGTAACACCGATAACAGACGCGGCAAGCGTTAAGCCATCGGTAGAAGCAAAAAGAAAATAGGACAGCAAAATGAGAGCAACAGAGCTAGTCCATAAAATTTTCTCAAAGATTGTGAAATAATTATTGAGTCTTTTTAACATTTTTCCTCCAACAAAAAAAGCATTCGCTTGCCACACCTTCTAAGACCTAACGGTGCGACACACAAATGCTTTGGCATTCTACTACCCGGTGGCAGTTTAACGTTATTATGTTATCACGCTTTATTTCATTTGTCAATCTTTTTTGTCTAAAAGCTTATATAGAAGTCGATAGAGTTCTATGCTTTCGTCTGTAGTAAGGTTGACACACGAGGCAAGCTTTTGGGGAATCGATACCGCCTTTTCCTTTAGCTTCTCGCCATCTTCGGTAATCTCAACACTCAAAACTCTCTCATCTTCAAAAGAACGGCGTCGGCAAACGTAGCCTTTTTTTTCAAGACTTTTCAGTACCGGTGTAAGCGTGCCCGAGTCCAAAAAAAGTTTTTCACCCAGTGCTTTTACGTTTATTGCTTTTTCTTGCCAAAAAACCATCATGGCAACATATTGAGTATAAGTCAAATCAAGCTCATCCAAGAGGGGTCTGTACCTCTTAATAACCTCTCTTGATGCGGCATAAAGAGGAAAGCATAACTGGTTTTCGAGCTTCAATGCATCATATTTAGAACTGCTCATTTTGTCCTCCATAGTGAGTTTTCTTAATTGTAACACATTTTGCTGAAGGTTTCAATTATTTTCCGCCAATATATTTTTCTAAATAAGCTCTTTTATTTTAGCCTTCAGTTTTTTCATATCAGTAGGCTCAAAGCGTGCAACAACATTACCTTCTCTGTCAATAAGAAACTTAGTAAAGTTCCATTTGATTTTACCGTTATTTTTATAGTCACTATCCATTTTCTTAGCAATAGAGTTCATCATGACGGACATTGGACTCATACCAAAGCCACCAAATTCAGTATTTTCAGAAAGATGCTTAAAAAGAGGATCCGCATTATCTCCAAGAACGTCAACCTTAGCAAACTGAGGAAAGGTAATGCCAAACCTTCCCGTACAAAAGCTGTGTATTTCCTCATCGCTTCCAGGTGCCTGCTCACCAAACTGATTGCATGGGAAATCAAGTATCTCCAATCCGTCTTTGTTAAATTCATCATATAACCGCTGAAGCTCTTCATATTGAGGAGTAAAGCCACAGCCCGTTGCAGAATTAACAATAAGAAGCACCTTTCCCTTGTAATCAGAAAGCGATACTTCACTTCCATCCCTTTTCTTAACCTTAAAATCGTAAATTGACATATTTATTCTCCTTTTTCATTTTGTTAAATTAAATTGAGCACAATTTAATTATAGCATATATTTTCACCTTGTCAACAGATATACTCCCCTATTTTATAAACTTTATGTAAATAAAACCCCGAAGCTGAAGCTTCGGGGGATATTTAGTGTGTTAACAAGAGCATTGCAATAAACAAAAACGCAATTATCCAAGAACTGAGCTTTATCTTTTTAAAGTTACCGCAGAAGGAGTTAATAACTATGTAGGAAATAAGTCCGAAGGCTATTCCGTAGGAAATATTGTAGGTAAAGGGCATCATTGCAAGAGTGAGGAATGACGGAACTGCGCTTTTAAAATCGTTCCAATCAACGTTACTGATAGAGCCTATCATAAGTACTCCCACATAGATAAGCGCCGCGGCGGTAGCACAGCTTGGGACGAGCTGAGCTATTGGGCTTAAAAACATAGCAATAAAGAAAAATATACTGCAAAACACCGAAGTCAGACCCGTTCTTCCGCCTGCTGCAACCCCTGCGTTTACTTCGCTGAAGGTGGTAACGGTTGAAGTACCACAAACCGAGCCTACCGTCGTTGCGATAGCATCTGAGAGCATTCCCTCGTTCATATTCAGAGGCTCTCCGTTTTCGTCGAGGAGATTAGCTCTTTCACAAGCGGCGTAAAGAGTGCCAAGGGTATCGAACATATCCACCATGCAGAAGGCTAATGCAGTTGTAACTATGGTAAGAATTAAGTTTGCGCTTCCGTGCTCTTTAACAAATTGAGAAAAATCAAAGCCTTCGGTGAACACCTTGCCAAAGGATTGTGTGCCGAATTCTCGGAATGCCTCAAAGGGACTGATAAAAGTTATATTGAGATTTTCGTAAAAGCCGTCAACGGTTAAGCCAAGAAGATAATAAAGTACCATTCCGCCGATAATTCCAACAAGCACCGCGCCCTTCATCTTTTTCTGGCTCATAATAACGATAGCCAAAAAAGTACAAAGGGTAACAAGCATTGGCATTATGCTTCCCCAATCCTGCAAAAGAAGATTAAAGGAAGCAAGGTCAACGCAGGTAGAGCTATCGTGTACTACTATTCCTGCATTTTGAAGTCCGAGAAGAGCGATAAAAAGTCCTATTCCTGCAGGAAGTGCTGCCCTTACCGCATCGGGAAGAGACTCAAAAATTTTCTTGCGGAGTCCTGTTACTGTAAGGAGAATAAAGACCATACCCTCTATAAATATCAAAACCAAAGCGTTGGCGTATGAGAGTCCAAATCCTATGCAAACCGTATAAACGAAGAAAGCATTAAGTCCCATACCGCTGGCTTGGGCTAACGGGAGATTGGCAAGAATTCCTGCCAAGAACGTTCCTATAACTGCCGAAAGAGCAGTGGCTATATATATGGCGCCGTATGAAACACCAAGGGGGTTCGAGCCGTCGCCAAAGGGATTGGCGAACATATTGGCGTTAACCATAAGTATGTAAACCATTGCAAAAAAGGTGGTCATTCCTGCAATAAGCTCGGTTTTAACAGAGGTGTTACGTTCTTTTAATTTGAAAAAGCGTTCCATATTTTTTAGTCTCCTGATTTTTTATGTAATATTATAGCACATTTTTCAGAAAATTCCATAGATATTTTTATTTTTTTCAATAAAAAAAGACGCCGTTAATTCGGCGTCTCAGTAGGCGTATTTGAATTGTTGTAGGTTTCTACGCAAAAGCCCTTATGTCCGCAGCATGGACACGTAAGCTTGCGAAGCGTGGGAGTGTGGTTTGCCCAAAAAGCCTCTTTTAGCTTTGGCTTGAAAATTTCGTGGCATTTGGGGCAGATATACACCACTCTTTTAAAATAATAGAGGGAAATAATAATCCCCCACGGAATTGCAATCACTGCCCACAAAATAAACGGCCACCATATTCCTTTAATAATCCATAAAGCTATTGATGCCCATTGCAGTATGGTGACAGGGAGCCCCGTCAATATCAATATGGTATGAAGTTTTCTCATCTTTTTCTTGTTTTCCATAGCGTAAGCTATATCACCTATAGATTCAACGGAAAAATTCTTAATACTCTTCAGCTCTCTTTTTATTCCCTCAAGCATTTCCAGCTTGTTTTTGCGTTCATTTATTTCTTCAAGGAGCAGTTTCTCATGCTCATCAAGCAAAATAGAAATAACGCTTTCGGGGTCATTGTCGGAAAGTAATTCTCCTATGCTTCCAAGAGAAACTCCTGCCTCACGAAGAAAACAGATAATTTTCATTTTCTTTAAATCCTCTTCGGAATAGAGACGGCGTCCGCCCTCGGAAAGCTCACTTGGGGTCAATAGATTTCTCGAATCGTAATACTGTACCGTTCTGACGGAAACTCCGCAGAGCTTTGCAATTTCACCGGTTGTGTATTTTGACATAGCTTATCACCTCCTTCGCTCATAGTATACAACGTTACGCAGGGTCACAAGCAATACCTAACGTAAGGGGATTTTTGTTTTTTATTGATTTTTTAATCAATTTTTATTTTTATGTCGCCTGTATCGTTGTCAACGTGCAAGGACGAATATTTTTCAAGGGGAAGATAAATTGTCATTTTTGTATTTCCGAAAAAATCCCTATATGCTCGTACCATTTCCGTGTATCGTTAACACCTATTTTCAGCGTGCTATCATAAACTTCCGCAATATGATTTACTTTTTCTTCTTCAATAAATTCCACCCTGCATTTGCCGTCACTTGCCAATACAAAAATCACGTCGGAAGTATTCACGTCAATTTTTACGTTTTCAAAGCTATCTGTGATTTCGTAGGTATTAGAGACCAGCTTTTGAGTGCCAAGCTTAGTAAAGTCAAAACCCGCTTCGTTTAGTGCAAAAGCAAAAATAATAGCGCCTGCACAAATAAACGAGGCTCCAAGCATCGCAAGGAACTGAACTGTAAAGCCTTGAAGTAAAAAGAACACCGAAACAAATACGCCTGCAAAGACACAAGCAACTGCGCTGATAATTTCTCCCATAGATTTGTTTGCCATTTATTTTACCTCCTTTTAGATGTTGTATAAATTATAAAGTCTTGCTTTTAAGAAGTAAACCGAAGAGAGGTAGAATTTACTAAACCGCAGGTTGAGTTTGAAGCGTCATCACCAAACGAAAGGAATAAGTCTGTATTTTACACGCTTTTTATAGTCGGAATAACCTTCAAGTCCTGCGGTAAGTACTTTTTCTTCGTTTATAATTCTGATAACGATAACAGCCGCGTATGGTAAAAAGCAAACGAAAGACCACCAAGAGCCAAGGACTATGGGAATAGCGAGGAAAAGCCATACGGTTACTGCGTACATCGGGTGACGCACGACAGAGTAAAGCCCCGTATCCACTATTTTTTGTCCCTCTTGCACCTCTACCGTTCTTGAAAGATATGCATTTTCACGCATTACCTCGGCATAAAGAGCGTATGAGATAAGAAGTATAATGGATGCTACTGCAACCGCCCACGAAGGGACGTACGACCATCCGAAACGAAAATCAAATCCTGCTATAACGAAGCCTGCAACAAAAAAGAGTGCTGAAAAAGCTACAACTCCTTTTTGGGTTCCCTCTTTTTCCTTAGCGTTAAGGTGCTTTTCGAGTAAATTCGGCGCTTTTATAAAAAGGATGGCTCCGAGCAAAAGCATAGGTAAAAACAGCAGTCCTATAAAAAGCCAACCGTTTGGATAGCCAAAAGTACCTGCTGGTAAAAACAATAGCACCATAACAAAAAGTAACCCAATGGTAAATTTAAGAATTGCATTAAGCAAAAGCTTCATTTGTTTCTCCTTTTGGGCTCGGGTAATTCTTCATATATTTCCTCTAAAAGGCAGGTTAAAAAATCTCTGTCCTCTACGTCATCCACAACCAGCATTTCTTTTGCGCCGTCGTAAGGTGCTTCCCTTTTTGCGTCGGGTAACATTCTGACAGCAGAGGGAACGGGCTTTACCAAAAATCTGTTATCACAGAGATAAGCCGTAATTTTACCGTGGTAATAAAGAATATACTCCCCCATCATCTGCTTATACGTAATACCGTCAAGGCAGGATAATCCATCAAGAATAAATTCCAAATACTCTTTTGTTGTTGCCATACGTTCACCTCATCAACTTCAAGCTTTACAAATTCATTATATCACAAATACAAATGTACAGCAAGAAATTTTTACGGTGGAATTAGTCGTCATTTTTATTGTGGATTTAATTGTCTGTTTTCTTGACTTTTAGAGATATTTGGCATATAATGTTCATATCAACTAAAAGAAGAGGAGAGAAAAACTATGCAAATGCTTGAAATGTTATATGATGAAATCCAAGACGCAGTGGATCGAAAGGTTCCCTTTATTATTCCGATTGGTACCCTCGAATATCACGCTAAACATGCTTCATGCGGAACAGACACCCTTGTTATTACCGGTTGTCTGAGAGAGCTTGAAAAGGAAAAAGAAATCGTCGTTTGCCCCCCTATCTGGTACGGTGTAGCATCATACGCAGTATGCGCTCCCAAGCCCAGTCACTTCCACGTAGACGAGGATGCTTATGCAAACTATCTGTACTACATACTGAAATCTATGATCAATGCAGGTCATAAGAATATATACCTTGTGGCACATCACCAGACAGAGGGAGCGGGATTTATGCCCATGACTATTGCCTGCCATAAGGCTGCCAAAAAGGTAACCATGGAATACATGGAAGAAAAGCTTGGAAAGGGCTGGTGGGGCAGTGATGCTTATGCCTCCTATTATGAGGATATGGGCAGTGAAGACGATCCCTTCTCTTACATCAAGGTTATCCCCCTCATCGGCGCAGATGCACAGATTAAGTGCGGTGGATTTGACCATGCAGGAAAATGGGAAACAAGCCTTATGATGGGAACTTATCCCGAGCTTGTAGACCTTGACCGCTGTGAGCGCAACACCGAATGGTTTGCAGAATGTGCCAAGGAAGCAAGCGAGGAAACCGGTAAGCATATGGTAAACTGCACACTTGAGTGGCTGAGAAAGACAATTGTATAAAATATTATAAAATAATAAAACGCTTCGATGAAAAATTCACCGAAGCGTTTATTGTTATATTTCCTTTTGAAAAATCAAGTCCATTTCTTGAGTATGTCCCGTCCCTCTCTGCTTAGTTGGAATACATCCAACATACTGCCAGCCATCCTCTGCCCTCTTATCAATTATAGTACGGTAATCTTCTATTGTATATACATTGCCGGAACCTAATCCCCAGCCTCCCAAATCATAACTTACAGTCTCATATTCGTATTTGTACATAGATTAAACTCCTTTATCATTAAAATAATCAAATCCCCTCGCAGTTTTTGCTACGAGGGGTTAAATTGTCAGAGGATTATTCCCACTCTATTGTTCCTATGGGCTTGGGAGTAAGGTCGAGGAGGACTCTATTTATTCCCTCTACCTCGTGGGTGATTCTGTCTGTTATTTTATGAAGTACGCTATAAGGGATTTCCTCGATAGTTGCGCTCATTGCGTCGGTAGTATTGACTGCGCGGATGATTGCGGGCCAGCCTTCATAGCGTTTGCCGTCCTTTACTCCTACGCTCTTCATATCGGGAACGGCTATAAAGTACTGCCATACTGTTTTTGATAGTCCGCAGTTATCAAACTCTTCACGGAGGATTGCGTCGGCTTCTCTGAGTGCGTGGAGTCTGTCACGAGTGATAGCGCCAAGGCATCTTACTCCAAGACCGGGTCCGGGGAAGGGCTGACGATCTACCATATTCGAGGGAAGTCCAAGGGCTTTACCTACAACTCTTACTTCATCCTTATAGAGGAGCTTAACGGGCTCTACGAGTCCTTCAAAGTGGATATCGTCGGGAAGTCCGCCTACGTTATGGTGTGCTTTTACGCCGTCGCTTTCAAGGATATCGGGGTAAATTGTACCTTGAGCGAGAAAGGCGATGCCTTCAAGCTTACGTGCTTCTTCTTCAAAGACGCGGACAAATTCTTCACCGATAATTTTTCTCTTCTTTTCGGGCTCTGAAACGCCTTCAAGCTTTCCGAGGAAGCGGTCTGTTGCATCAATATATATAAGGTTGGCGTCAAGTCCCTTTTCAAAGACTTCAACCACCTGTTCGCTCTCCCCTTTTCTCATAAGTCCGTGGTTAACGTGAACGGAAACGAGCTGTTTGCCGATAGCCTTTATAAGAAGGGCGGCAACAACCGAGCTGTCAACACCGCCTGACAGAGCGAGAAGTACTTTTTTATCCCCTACCTGCTCTCTTACTGCCTTTACCTGTTCGTCGATAAAAGCCAGGGCAAGCTCGGGTGTAGTTATTCTTTTCATTGTATCGGGTCTTACGTTTGTGTCCATAGAAAATCCCCCTAATTTTTATTATGCATACATTATAATAAAAGAGTGAAAAAAAATCAATTATTTTTTAAATTTTTTTAGTGAATAAAGGCAAAAAATATTGAAAATTTGTTCTATCTTGACATTTTATTTATTTTTTTGGCTTTTTTATAAAAAATTATTGACAAAATAAAAAAAACTGTATACATTAGTTACAGAAACTATTACGGAGGATTTAAAATTATGTATAATTTTCCCATAGGCGTTATGCTTCATTCTTTCAGACTTCCCTTTGAAGAGTCTCTTAAAAAAGCTGTTGAAGTAGGAGCACAAGGACTTCAGCTTCTCACCACCGTTGGTGAGCTTGCTCCCGAAAACATGGACAGTGCAAAAAGACGAGAGGTACTTGACATAATAAAGAGTCACGGTCTTACAATTTCAGCTCTTTGCGGAGATTTCGGACACGGATTCGGAACTGTAAAGGATAATCCCGACCTTATCGAAAAGTCAAAGAGAGTTCTTGACCTTGCTCTCGACCTTGAAACAGACGTTGTAACAACACACATCGGTGTAGTTCCCTCTGACCCCAATCACGAAAGATATAAAATCATGCAGGATGCTTGCGGTGAGCTTGCAGAATATGCAGACAAGATGAACGCTCACTTTGCCATAGAGACGGGACCCGAAACATCTGCAGTTCTCAAGGGATTTCTTGATTCCCTTCACTCTACCGGTGTTGCAGTAAACCTTGACCCTGCAAACCTTGTAATGGTAACGGGTGACGACCCTGTTCAAGCAGTACATAATCTCAAGAAGTATATCGTTCACACACACGCAAAGGACGGTATCAAAATCTGTGACCGTGACCCTGAAATAATCTATGGTATCAGAAGAGCCGAGGAAGAGTTCAGCGGAAGAGCCTTCAGAGAAGTTCCTCTCGGAACGGGAACAGTTGACTTCCCTGCATATCTCAAAGCTCTTGAAGAAATCGGATACGAGGGATATCTCACCATTGAACGTGAGGTTGGCGATGACCCTGCAAAGGACATCAAGACTGCGGCAGATTTCTTAAAAGAGGTTATAGCAAACCACTAAGTGTAAAGCGGTTCATATTGAACCGCTTTTATATTTTCTCTTGAAGTATTGAATTAAATGTGTTACAATAGCAAAAAATCTAATAAAAAGGATCAACGTATGAAAATTATTATTTTCGGTTGCGGAAAAATCGGAACCACGCTCATTTCAAGCCTTTCAAGTGAGGGGCATGACATAATTGCCATAGACAGAAATCCTAAAATAATAGAAGAAGTAACCAACATATATGACGTTATCGGTCTTTGCGGTAACGGAATTGATTGTGACACCATGAGTGAAGCTGGAATTGAAGAAGCAGAGCTTTTTGTAGCTGTTACTGGCTCGGACGAGCTGAATATGCTTGGATGCTTCATGGCGAAAAAAATGGGAGCAAAGCACACCGTTGCCCGCATAAGAAATCCCGAGTACAACGACGAAAACTTAGGCTTCATGAAGCAACAGTTAAGTATTTCGGTAACTCTCAACCCCGAGCTTTCGGTGGCACACGAAATATTCAATCTCCTTCGTTTTCCCTCTGCCACAAAGATAGAAACCTTTTCGGAAAGAAAACTTGAAATCGTGGATTTTCACTTAAAAGAAGGCTCACCCATTGCAGGGCAGTCTCTTTCTGAGTTGAGAAGGAAAAATCAGGCAAAATTTCTTGTTTGTGACGTTGTCAGAAACGACGAGGTTTTCATACCCGACGGTAACTTCGTTTTAAGAGAAGGAGACGTTGTAGGTCTTACTGCAAGCCACGATGAAATAATAAAGCTATTCCGTTCTCTTGGGGCAACGCAAAAGCACGTAAAAAGCGTCATGATACTTGGTGCCAGCAGAATAGCCTACTATCTTGCCAAAAGGTTACTGTGTGACGGCATTACTGTAAAAATAATCGACAAGGACCCAGAGCGATGTGCAGAATTCTCGAGAAATCTTCCTCAGGCAATAATGATTCTCGGTGACGGAATGGATCAAGAGGTGCTTCTTGAAGAAGGTCTGCGCTCCACGGACGCCTTTATTTCTCTCACGGGAACAGACGAGGAAAACATCCTCAGCTCTTTCTTTGCGGTAAATCAAGAGGTTCCGACGGTAATTACAAAGGTCAACCGCCCCGAGTTTGCTTCAACGGCAGAGAAGCTTGGGCTTGACAGAATAGTATCTCCCAAGAACACCGTTTCCAACGTATTATCACGCTACGCAAGAGCCCTTGAAAACTCCATGGGAAGTAACGTAGAAACGTTATACAGGCTTGTTGACGGCAAGGCTGAGGTGCTTGAATTCAACGTCCTGCCCGATTTTGAATATATTAATATTCCTCTCAGGGATATGAAGCTGAAGAAGAATATTCTTATCGCGGGAATTATCCGACGCAGAAAGCCCATTATTCCTTCGGGCTCAGACGTTATAATGCCGTCAGACAAGGTCATTGTCGTTGCATCGGGCAGACAGCTTGGTGATTTGTCCGACATTATGGAATAGGCGGAACTGATATATGAATAAAAAGCTTGTTTTTAACGTAACGGGAAAGCTTCTTCTTGCTATATCGGGAATACTTCTTCTCCCCGCACTGATATCAGCTATATATCAGGAAAAATCTCTTTGGGCTTTTCTAATTACATCACTCATTTCTCTTATTGTGGGGATTGTTCTAAAGCTTCTCACAAGAGGATACAATAACGTGATGTATGCAAAAGAGGGTTTTTTGATAGTAGCTCTCGCCTGGGTTTCAACTTCTCTTATCGGCTCTCTTCCTTTTGTTATCAGTGGTGAGATACCAAATTTCTTTGATGCATTTTTTGAGACATGCAGCGGATTTTCTACCACAGGTGCGTCGATAGTCGGGGACGTTGAAGCGTTAAGTCACGGCATATTATTCTGGCGCAGCTTCACTCACTGGATAGGCGGTATGGGTGTACTTGTCTTTATGATTGCCTTTATTTCAAATATATCTGACCGTTCAATTCACATACTTCGTGCAGAGATGCCAGGCCCCATTGTAGGAAAGCTCACTCCCCGAGCCAAGGATACTTCAAAAGTTCTCTATATAATATACTTTGTTATGACCGTAGTGCAGGTAGTTTTATTAACTGCCGGTGATATG